>JBCCXO010000014.1:0-67330 GCA_039191645.1 Pseudomonadota bacterium
GCGTCTTCCATACCACCGCGAAACAGGGTTTCGAACACCAAAAACCACTATACCTTTCAAGGTGTTAGCAGGTTTTAACATGGGAAAATGTGAAATGGCGCACCCGAGAGGATTCGAACCTCTGACCTCTGCCTTCGGAGGGCAGCGCTCTATCCAGCTGAGCTACGGGTGCTGTTCTTAATCTGGAGCCTGTTTAGCCCAACCACCCAAGGCTAACAACCTCAAACTGAAAAAAGAAAATCGGATTTTATCAGTGGGCCTCGTCCCAGTTTTGTGCGGCACGAGCGTCAACCTTTAGGGGAACAGACAATTTCAACGCTGGCATGGTTGCCCCTTCCATCACATCGCACACAATGGGTATCGTGCGCTCAACCTCATCTTCACTGACTTCAAAAATCAATTCATCATGAACCTGCAAAAGCATGCGAGCCGACAATCCGGCTCCGGTAAGAGCGTCATCCATGCGCACCATGGCCCTACGGATGATGTCCGCAGCTGAACCCTGAATAGGTGCGTTGATCGCCGCACGCTCATTAAAGGCCCGGATTTGTGGGTTTGAAGCTTTGATATCGGGATAGTGTGCTCTCCGTCCGAAAACAGTTTCTACATATCCGTTTTCGCGACAAAACTGTTTCGTTGCTTCCATATAGTCTTTAATACCTGGAAAACGCTCAAAATACATCTTGATGTAGTCTGATGCTTCAGACCGATCGATGCCGAGCTGATTGGCAAGACCAAATGCCGAAATGCCATAGATGATCCCAAAGTTGATAGCCTTCGCCCGCCGCCGAACCATTGGGTCCATCCCCTCGATCGGGGTATTGAACATTTCCGACGCCGTCATTGCGTGAATATCCAAACCGTCTGCAAAGGCTTGTTTCAATTGTGCGATATCCGCAATATGCGCAAGGACCCGCAATTCGATTTGGCTATAATCGGCAGAAACAAGCTTGTTTCCTTTTTCGGCGATGAATGCAGTTCTGATCTTACGCCCTTCCTCAGTTCGAATTGGAATATTTTGAAGGTTGGGATCGGAAGAAGAAAAGCGCCCTGTAGAGGTTGATGCTAGTGAATATGACGTATGAACCCGGTTAGTTCGTGGATTGATAAACTCGGGAAGCGCATCCGTGTAGGTGGATTTCAATTTGCTGAGCTGACGCCACCCAACAATCTTTCTTGGCAATTCGTGGCCTTCAGCGGCCAGATCTTCCAGCACCTGAGCGGACGTGGAATATTGTCCGGTCGCTGTCTTTTTGCCACCGGGCAAACCCATTTTACCAAACAGGATTTCACCCAGTTGTTTTGGAGAGCCAACATTGAAGGTTTCGCCGGCAAGATCAAAAATCTCGGCTTCCAGTCCTGCCGCAGCCTGGGCAAGTTCACCGGAAAGTCGGGAGAGGATTTGGCGATCGACGCTAATGCCTCTCTGTTCCATCCTCGCCACCACATCAATGAGGGGTCTCTCAAGACGTTCATACACGCTGACCATATGCTCTGGAATCAACCTTGGTTTTAAAACCCGCCATAGCCGAAGGGTGACATCCGCATCTTCCGCAGCATAGTGAGTGGCTTTTTCGATGTCGACGAAATCGAAGGTAATCGCAGATTTTCCTGTTCCTGTCAGTTCCTTATAGGAAATGCAGGTGTGACCCAGATGGCGTTTGGCAAGATCGTCCATCCCATGTCCAGCCCGTCCTGTATCCAACACATAAGAAAGCAGCATGGTGTCCTCAACACCAACCATTTCGACGTTGTGTTCGGAAAGAATAAGCCAATCATACTTCAGATTTTGACCAATCTTCAAAATAGACAAATCCTCAAGAACCGGACGCAAACACTTAAGCGCCTGATCAACGGGAATTTGATTTTCTGTCAAACCGCCGCCCAGCAAATCGCCTTGGCCGTCTTTGTGGGCAAGGGGAATATAACAGGCTTTGCCGGGTTCCGTCGCAAGTGATATTCCCACAAGCTCTGCTTCCATCGGATCAAGTGAAGTCGTTTCGGTATCTATCGCAACCAACCCTGCTTCCCTGATCTTAGCCACCCATGAATGAAGCGTTTCCAGATCGCGAACACATTCATACTCAGTCGCATCGATTTTTTGCGATATCCCAAGCTCAGCACGGGCCGCGGCGAGTGCCCCGGGCGTCGTATCAGAACGGTTCGGATCGCTAACCTCTCCTGCCACAGACCCGGCATCAAGGTCCGGACCTCTGAGACCGCCATATCCGTCAACTTCAACAAGATCCGGCTCGATTGCACCCGCGTCTGTTTCGGTCACTTCTGCCACTTTTCGGGTGATGGTGGTAAATTCCATTGCCTTCAAAAATGCGATCAGCTTGGGCCCATTCGGTTCTTCCAGCACCAACCCATCAAGTGCAACCTCAAGAGGAACATCATCTTTCAGAGTTACCAATTGTTTCGACAAGCGGGCTTGATCTGCAAATTCAATCAGGTTTTCGCGTCGTTTGTTTTGCTTGATTTCACCCGCACGTTCCAGGAGCGTTTCCAAATCCCCATATTCTTCGAGCAATTGCGCGGCAGTCTTGGGACCAATTCCGGGAACACCGGGAATATTATCGGTTGAATCGCCCGCCAGAGATTGCAAATCAATCATTTTTTCCGGACCGACACCAAATTTTTCATGTACTTCATCGATGCCAACACGCCGGTCTTTCATCGTGTCATACATGATGACCTGAGGACCGATAAGCTGCATCAAGTCTTTGTCTGACGAAATAATGGTGACATCTCCGCCAGCCTCACGCGCCTGTCGCGCATAGGTCGCAATTAAATCATCTGCCTCAAATCCCTCTGTTTCAAGGCAAGGTAAATTGAAAGCCCGTGTGGCATCCCGAATAAGCCCGAATTGGGGTCGTAAATCCTCGGGTGGTGCATCCCGGTTGGCCTTATACTCGGGATAAATTTCATTTCTGAACGTGGTCGAGGAATAGTCGAAGATGACTGCAAAATGCGTTGGAACGACACCAACCGAAGTATCTCTGGCTTCCTGCAGGAGTTTCCACAACATATTGCAAAACCCGGAAACAGCGCCCACGGGAAGACCATCAGACTTTCGCGTTAGTGGCGGCAGCGCGTGATAGGCACGAAAAATATAGGCTGATCCATCAACTAAAAACAAATGATCGCCGGTTTTCATATGGGCTTGCTCCGCCGGTTGTTTCGTTCAATGATGTTTTAGGCTTACTTGGTTGGTTTGACCATAGGGAGTGGAGATGTCCGAACAGAAAAAAGCGTGCCTTGTCATCGGCGCAGGTGATGCGACTGGTGGTGCCATCTCAAAACGCTTTGCACGGGAGGGTTTTACCGTTGTGCCAGTCCGGCGTAAGATTGAACACCTGAACGATCTGACGTCAGAAATTCGCAAAGAAGGCGGAAGCGTTGTACCGGTTGGGTGTGATGCCCGGGACGAAGCGCAGATGATTGCGCTTTTTGACCGTGTCGAAAATGAAATAGCACCTCTAGAAGTGGTCGTCTTCAATATCGGCGCCAACGCACGGTTTGATTTTCTGGATCTGGAGGTGCGCAAGTTCACCAAAATCTGGGAACTCGCTTGTTTTGCAGGATTCTTAACCGGCCGGGAAGCAGCCAGGCGGATGGTTCCAAGGGGAAAAGGAACAATTTTGATAACCGGCGCAAGCGCAAGTTTCAAAGGATTTGCCGGTGGTGCCGCATTTGCCAGTGCAAAATTCGCATTACGGGGAATGACACAGGCAATGGCACGCGAGCTATGGCCGAAAGGAATCCATGTAGCCCACGTTGTTATTGACGGTGCAATTGATACAGAGTTTATTCGGGAGTTCTGGCCGCAAGCCTATGCAAAGAAAGAACAGGACGGGATTCTGAACCCGGATCATATTGCTGAAAATTACTGGAATATCCATTGCCAGCCACGCGACGCCTGGACCCTGGAAATGGATTTAAAACCATGGATAGAGACATTTTAAAATGAAACAGGTTGAGTTTTTCTTCGATATCGTAAGCCCGGCAAGTTATCTTGCCTGGACGCAAATGCCCGCAATTGCCCAAGAGGCAGGTGCGGAAATCATATATCGCCCGTTTTTCTTACCCGGTGTCTTTGAGAAGGCTGGCAGTAGCTCACCAATTGTATCGCCCAACAAAGGTAAATGGGCATTCGCGGATTTCACCCGCTTTGCTCAGGTTTATCAGGTTCCATTTGTGATGAATGATAGATTTCCACTCAGTTCGGTATATGCCATGCGTGGCCTCAACAACTACCGCGAAAGTGCGGAAATTAAAAAACTGGGCGACGGATTCTTCCAACATATGTGGGTAAAAAACAACGATATCAATGACCCTGCAATTGTCATGGAAGTATGCGCGTCCGCAGGCATTGATCCGGCCGAATATCAGGACAAACTGAACGACCCGATCAACAAAAAGGCTTTGGTAGATGTGACGGATGAAGCCGTATCACGTGGCGTATTCGGTGCTCCCACGTTCTTTGTCGGCGATATCATGCATTGGGGCCAGGATAGACTGGATTTCGTAAAGCAAGATTTGGCCACTGCCGGATAAAGCTAAGCTGCCTTGTATAACTCGGACAGTTTCATTCCGTCTTTGTGCTCAGAAATAAAGGACAGATAGTCGTCTTCCGGCAATGCTTTTGCAAACAAGTATCCTTGCGCATGCTCGATGCCCAGACTTTGGACATATTCAAGCGTTTGAACGTCTTCAACGCCCTCGGCAACGATCCGCATGGATTGTTCTTTGGCAAGCGCGACAGCGGCGTTCACAGTTTCTTTCGAAAACGCATTCTTGGTAACATTGGAAATGAAGGATTTGTCGATTTTCAATTCAGAATAGGGGAAATCCCGAAGCGTTTGAATGTTCGACGAACCAGTGCCAAAATCATCGATCGCAACATCAAAATTGTGGATACGCAATCGGGACAGAACTTCGAGGGTGGAAGCATCCAGATTGAGAATACTGTTTTCGGTGATTTCAAAGCTGATGTTTTCAGCTGAGATGCCATACGCTTCGATGGTCGATTTAAGCTGATCGGGAAGTGCGATCTGATGCATCATGCTAGGCGCAAGATTGACTGCAAAGCGAAGGTTCGGATTGACACGAAGAAACGTCAGCGAGGCTTCAAGCGTCATTTTGAGGAGATAAATCGTAAGTTCTTCAATCCAGCCATTTTCTGAGGCAAATTCAATAAAGACCTCAGGACGAATATACCCAACGCCAGGCTTTTTCCATCTCGCAAGTGCCTCGGCACCAACAATACGCCCATCGCGCAAATCAACCTTTGGCTGGAAGTAAGGAAGGATCTCACGGTCTTCCATGCCGGTAATGAAATCACCTTGCGTTAAAACCAGTGAGTTGCTCTTCTCTCTTGCAGATTCGATCGTGCCAACCCGTAAGAAAACATCCTCTAGGCTGGTCTTGTTCAGTGGTTTTTGAATCTGGCCGATCAGGTTAAGTCGGTGCATTTTGGCAAGCTTTGCCGCGTGTTCGAGCAAATTGTGTTCCACACCTGACATGATGACGAGATCGCCCTTGAACTTCTGAGCATTGAGATGACGCAAAAATTCGAGGCCATCCATTTCAGGCATCTGAAGGTCGCTGACGATCAAATCAAACGTATTTTCTTCATTCAGAATTTTCGACAACGCCATGGCAGCGTTGTTGGCAGACTCAATTCTATGAATCCCAAGACCAGCAAAATAAGCTGTCAGAATTGCTATCTGAGTAGGATCGTCATCGATAACCAGTACCGACTTGAAACGATTATGCATAATCTAAGCCAATCCGCCCGCTAAAAATACCTGCGCATCCTAGAAAATAGTGACGATGGGTAAAGAAAGAATGATTAAATGTCTGAAATTGTGTTGTTTTACGCCCTCTGGTAAACAAGGTCTTAAGACGCAAGGGAGGTCACATCTTCTATTGTGTCATGAGTTTCATGCTCAAGCTCCGATGTGAGCGCTTCAAAATGCATGCAAATTTCATCAAGAATTCCTGGGAATTCATTGGTAAGCCGAGCTTTTGCGCTGTCTTCAAGTCGTTGGCAACCCTCGCCCACCTTTCTTGCACCTATATTCAAGCTCATGGATTTCAGCGCGTGAGCGGCAGCTTGTACCTGATCTGACTTTCCTGTCTGGACAGCCGTACGCAGAGTTTCAAGGGCTGTAGGGGCGTTTTCCCGGTAAAGCCTGAACAACTGATGGATCATATCGCCAAACCCATCCCCTGCAATCTCTTTGAGGTTTTCAAGAAGAGAAGCGTCCAGTTCGCTTGAAATTTCAACGTTTGGTTCGCAATGTTCTTCGGTTTTGTAATCCTGTGGAGATCGGATGTCTCGCACTTCAAGCCACTTCTTGAGGCATGATCCGATGCTTTCCATCGTAAAAGGCTTCACGACGATATCGTCCATTGTTGCCATTTGGGCCTGCTCCATAACCTGTTCGGCAGCGTACGCTGTTAATGCGACGATTGGGATGCGTTTTCGCGATTGTGCTTCCTCAATTAACCGCAATTGATGGGTCGCTTCAAAGCCATCCATTTCCGGCATGCTGCAATCCATCAGTATGAGATCAAAGTCTGATAATTTAAAAGCTTCTATCGCTTGATGGCCACCTTCAGCGAGAATAGGTTCAATGTTGAACTGGGACAGTGCCTGCAAAATGACCTCCCGATTGACCGGGCTATCGTCCACAACAAGTACGCGACTACCGGCAAAGGATTGAGTAACAGTTTCTGAAGCTGACCCCATCTCAAGCAAAGAGACGCCCATCGGAATTCCGGCAATCAATCGTTCCACACTCTGGCGCACGGAAAGAGAGGAGAAGGGCAATGAAAGAACTTCTTGCACGTGACCTGCATGGATCAAATTATCCAGACCTGCTTCTCCCATTTCTGTAAGAGCCACCATCATCGTGCCTTTTGGATATCTGCTCATTCGCAAAAGTGTGGCCGTGTTTGCGAACACAAAATCATAATCCTCCACGTGTGGATCCAGAACATTATTTGGCGTGATGGCGTGACAAACGATGCCGTACTCTCCCAGTGTTTCGAGAACGAGATCAGCTGTCTGTGAAGGATTGAGCAATACCAAGGCAGTCTTTTCTGATGGTTCAGGTGTTACAACGTTGCAGCTTGCCTCCTCAATTGGCAAAACAAAGCTGAAGGTCGAACCCGCTCCCGGCTCGCTATGGACTGAAATTTCACCGCCCATCGCCTCCACCAGCTTTTTGCAGATTGGCAAGCCAAGGCCTGTTCCGCCAAACTTGCGGGTAGTGGATTGGTCAGCTTGGCTGAAACTTTCAAAAACCTTTCCAATCGCCTCCGGCTTAATACCTATACCTGTGTCTTTCACATCAAAGCGCAGAAACGAATTTGCGCCTGATCTTTCAAGATACACGTGTAGGCTAACGGATCCGGTTTCGGTGAATTTCAACGCATTGTTGATCAGATTGCTCAAAACCTGGTTGATCCGGGTCGGATCACCAATAAAGGTTTCTGAAACGTCTCGAGTGACAAAAGCCGCGAGATCAAGCTTCTTTTCTTTTGCTCTTTGCCAGAACAGGCCCATCGCATCTTCCAAAAGGCTCCGGGTGTCGATGCTGATCCTTTCTAAATCAAGTTTACCGGCCTGAATCTTCGACAAATCAAGAATGTCATTGATGATCGCCAGAAGACTCTTGCCTGATTTCCGGATTACGTCTGCGTAACGTCTGTGCTTTGGAGTTAGATCGGCGGAGGCCAACAGCTCAGACATCAACAACATGCCATTCATCGGTGTGCGGATTTCATGGCTCATCGTCGCAAGGAACTCCGATTTGGCCGCATTGGCCCGCTCCGCCTCATTTTTCGCGATGGAGAGCTCTTTTGTGCGTTCTTCAACGCGATTTTCGAGGGTAAATTGATAGTCTCTGAGCTCCCGATCGCGAGTTTCAATATCTTCAAGCATTCTGTTGAAAGATTTTGCAAGGAGCCCAGCTTCCCCTTTTGCTCTCTCAGGTGCGCGAACGGCATAGTCGCCGCTACCACCAAGATTTGCCATGATGTTGGACAAATTTGCGATTGGCTTGGTGAGGCGCGAGATAATGACCCAAGAGAACCGTGCAGCCAAAATCGCAGATATGGCTGCTGCAAGAATGTTCAAAACAAGATTTTTGAAAAAGTTTCGGCGGATGTCCGAAGCATCTGCGAGGATGTGCAGCTCACCAATCTCTTGCCCGGAGTATCGAATAGTGTCCTTTAGCCATAAACTATCCGTGAAAACCCCAAACCCTGTGTTCTGACGGGTTTGATCCAGCGTGTCCTGCAAAACACCCTCAAATCCCATTTCTGCGAAGGGCTCTTTGGATGGCAGGATCACGGAGGCAAATTTCAAATTCTCAAACTTGCCAATTGCGGTCAGAGCAAGCTGTACTCGGCGACGATCATTCTGGTA
This sequence comes from Pseudomonadota bacterium, assembly GCA_039191645.1. Classification (GTDB taxonomy): domain Bacteria; phylum Pseudomonadota; class Alphaproteobacteria; order Rhizobiales; family Rhizobiaceae; genus JAALLB01. The sequence goes on from JBCCXO010000014.1 coordinate 8,444, forward strand.
CAAAGGTTCTGCGATTGAGGCAGAAAAGACTTTGGCAGTTCCTGTAAAAAGATTTACCTGTTGTGCGTGTTCCCGCTGAAAGCCGGCCCACGAAACCAGTCCGGAAGAAAGCAAGACCGCAGTAAAAATGATCAAGGCAAGGGGCCACGACAGTTGGTTACGCAGCTGTTGATTTCTTGGCAAAAGTAGTGGCTCTTCAGCCATCCCCAAGTCCCTTTTAGTCTGCCCGGCGAAAATGCCTGCTTTGATTGACCCCTGCAGAAGCATTCACCAATGGGAGAGCAACCGCATCAAAGATCATAATAACTTCAATTGGTTAAGATCATTAAAACGGATTGGCAGCGGGCTCTGCGGTAAATTTACCAAAGGATAACTGTAAATTTCGTGTCTTGCCCAGTTATTGGGCAGTCCGGGCCTCCACCCATTTACGCCATGAAGAAGGTGATCCCGCGAAGACGTTGATATCCGTATCGCCCTGAATCCCAGGAATTTTTCCCGTGCCGGTATATTGCCAAAACGCCCAGCGTTGACCGGGATAGACCTTCGATGGATGATCTGCGACTGAGCGCAACCAAAACTCATGTTCTGCAATGAGCCCAAGTTGATTATCTTTATAGAAATCAACGGTTGTATAAATTAGAGGCTTCTTCCCGTAATGGGCCTGAATCATGCGCATGAAAATTCGCATTTCTGAACGGACTTTGGATGGGGCAGGCTGCTTTTTGCAGGTCTTGGAACCATGGTTCCATTCCATATCGAGGACGGGCGGAAGTGCTTTTGGGTCTTTCGGAACATTACGGATGAACCACCGGGCCTGCTCCACGGCCGGACGGCAAAAATAATAAAAATGATACGCACCCCTGGGAACACCGGCCTGACCAGCTGCATACCAGTTCTTGCGGAAATGTGTGTCCAGATGATCTCCGCCCTCGGTCGCCTTGATAAAGGCAAAGGCCACGCCACCCCGTTTGGCTTTATTCCAATTGATATCTCCTTGATATTTCGAAACATCTATGCCGTGGACCGGATAGTGCCGAGGCGTGCGGCCCGGCCAGTCAACCGGATCGGAATCGCCGAAACGAGGCGTTAGGGCTGCAACCTGCAGGTCCAAAACGCTGTTGGGAGATGACGAACAGGCACTAACAAACAAGGCCAATAGCAAAAGAAATATCTGTCGCAAGGGAGTGTTCCTGAATTGTCCGCGGAAAACACTAAACACAATCTTATCAAATTCTTTATAAAGTCTTAACGATAAAAATTCCACGCATAAATCAAAAGGAGGTTACCGTCCATGATTTGCAAGGATGGTTGCCGCAGCCGACAATCCCCTTTCGTCATGCGGAATATGGAGTGCTTTCATCGCGGTTTCAATTGCACCTAAAACGCTCAGGATCATTGGGATGTTTTGGTGCCCCATGTGACCAATCCGAAATCGTTTGCTTGCCTCATCACCCTCAAACCCGAGAGGGATTCCCAGGCCAACGCCAGCTTCCTGTTCACACCATTGTCTGATCCGGTCTGCATCACCGGTTTTGGTGACAATTGCTGAAACGGCAGTTGAACGTTTCTCAGGTTCAGCAATGTTCATTCCGATATCGCCACCACGACCCCAACCCTCAACCGCTGCCCAAACAGCCTTAGAAATCGTTTCATGGCGTGCCCAAACAGCTTCTAAGCCCTCTTCTTTGAGCAGGATATCAAGCGCTTCTCTCAGGCCATATAAATGATGCGTCGGTGCAGTTCCGCAAAATTTCTGATAAAATAGTTCAGAATTGGTCCGTGGGTTCCAATCCCAATATTGACCGGGTGAAACCCTCGCCTGATTCTTTGCCGCTTTTTCGTTGAAGTAAACAAAGGAGAGCCCGGCCGGCGTCATCAGGCCTTTTTGGCAGCCAGCAACCATTACATCCACACCCCAAGCATCCATTTCGAACCGGTCGCAAGCAAGGGATGCGATGCAATCAACCATGAACAAAGCCTCGTGGCCGGTGCTGGATATGACGTCACGCAATTTCGAAACATCATTTTTGACGGAGGACGCTGTGTCGGTTTGTACAACCAGAACAGCTTTGATTTCACGCATAACATCTTCTTTGAGGGTCTTCTCAACCGTTGCAAGGTCAACATCTCCCTGCATGCCAAAGTCGAGTGCTTGAATCTTTATGCCATGCGTTTCGGCCATGATGCCCCAATTCGCCGCAAATCGGCCAGTCTTCAAAACCAGCGCCGTATCCCCTTGTTTCAGCGTGTTACGAAGCGCTGCCTCCCATGCACCATGGCCATTGGCAATGTAAATCGCTACCTGGCCTTCAGTTTTGGCGACTGCTTTAAGGTCAGGATAAAGAGAATTCGTTATGTCTTCGATCTCACCGCCATAGATGTTTGGAGATGGACGATGCATAGCGTTTAAAACCCGATCTGGAATAACAGACGGCCCGGGAATGGCTAAGATAGAACGACCGAAATTTAGGGACATGCTAATCCTTCGACAGAGGTGGATTTATTGGGTAATCGGGAAAACTATGGCACTGGAAATCAATTGGACCAAGACAAAAAAGCGCAGCTTTGCCCCAGTCCATGGTTACAGGTAGGGTATTAGGAAAACCAAATCAATCCAGGATCAGTCTTCGATAGAGGTGCCAGGTTGCATGCCCAAGAATGGGTAGGATGAACAGCAATCCCAGAAAAGCAGGAAGTGCTGAAAGAATAACGCACAGCACAACAAAAACGCCCCAGCAAAGCATTACAAAAGGCGATTTCAAAACAGACCGTATACTTGTCAACATGGCGGTGACAAAATCAATGTCTTTGTCCAACAGTAACGGACAGGAAATAACAGTCAGCGAGAACAGCACGAGCGAGATGAGGGCACCCACAAGATGACCCACCAACAAAAACAACCATCCGGTTTGTGTGGTGAGTACGGCATCGAGAAATCCGCTAAGATCTGCAAATCCGGAAGACCCAAAGAAAACTGCCACAAGCGTGCGTACCTGATACATCCAGATCCAGAAAATAAACAACATGACAAATGCCATCCAGCCCAATTCTCTGCGGTGTTGTTGGAAGACAATACCAAGGACTCCGGTCCAGTTAAGATCGCCCTGAGTTTCAAGCCTTCGGCTGACTTCATACAAACCTGTCGCCACAAAGGGACCAACAAGGGAAAAGCCTACAACCATCGGATATGCAAGCCACGACATTTGAAGGGAAAACACACCATAGACCAAAAACAAACCGCCAAGCGCATAAAATCCGCCGAAGAACAGACCGAACTGAGGTGCGCAGGCAAAGTCCTTGAAGCCAAGGGCCAGCGCCTGTTTAAGATCTTCAAATGCAGCTTCTTTGATATTGACGGCCACAGTGCCTCCATTCACTTAGCAAGTCTGTCGTATTGTTAACGCATCACCAAAACCGGGCATTGAGCATGACGGACAACGCGAGATGCGGTGGAACCGATAAGATAGTCCTGCAGCCCCGGTCGATGCGAACCCACGATGATTAGGTTCACATGATGGTCCTCTGCAATTACCAATATATCGTTCGCTGGATGACCAATACGTACCTCGACGACCGCTTTAATACCGGCTTCTTGGGCCAGATTAGCCAAGGTTTCACGTGCTTCTTTTTCTGCAACGTCGAAGTATTCTTGTGGGACTGCCATTTCGGCAACGGCGGGCACAGAATGAATGATGTTTGCCATTATGAATTTAGTGGTGCCATCTCCCAATCTTTGGGCGGCTTTGATCATATCACCCGCTTTTTCCGGGTGCGCCATATCTACAGGCATCAATACAGTTTCAAACATGCCTCTTCTCCTTTTAAAAATTCGTGGAAATACTATAAATCACCGATCCGTCGGTTCTTTGCGCCAGATCAAGCAATTTTTAGTTCATTCATCATCAAGAATACGCTCTGCAGCGCCATCAAGGTCGTCATATTGACCCGCTTTGAGGCTCCATACAAAAGCGCATAACCCTAACAATCCAAGACCCAACGCGATGGGGATAAGAATGAGTAAATGGTTCATCCGGCAAAACCCTCCTGTGGGTTTTTTATCCTTTGAACTTTGGCTTCGTTGAGATTAACGTTGAGGAGATTTTGGCCAGTAAACTGAATACGAAAACTGTTCGCGACAACAGCAATAGAAGAAACCGACATGGCGATTGCTGCCACCAGCGGGGTCACATATCCAGCCATTGCCAAAGGAACTGCAATACAGTTGTAGGTAATTGCGATTCCGAAATTCTGCCGCACAATGCGTGCACTCAGCATTGAAACGGTGATGGCAAACGGCACAGCCATCAAAGAGGGCCGGGTGAACACAAAGTCGGCGCAATGCCTTCCAACATCTGAGGCAGTTGCAGGAACCATCGATACATGACTTGCTGAAAGCGCAGGTGAATCGTTGATCCCGTCTCCGACCATCAGCACCTTGTTGCCCGCTTTATCATGATTGCTGATGTGATTGACTTTGTCGGATGGTCTTTGGTTGGCAAACCAATGGTCAATGCCCAAGGTGTTCGAAACTTCGAAGACCCGCTGGTCTTGATCACCGGAAAGTACCTCAAGCATCAAGCCTTTTTGGTCCAGAGAACCAACAGCCTCTTTAGCACCCTCCCGCAAGGCGTCTTTGGTGGCAAACATTACCGAGTGGCTGCCTTTTTGGGCAAAGGCAATAGACCAGGTAGGGTCGTCGTTGCTGTCTTCTTGGGCCCTGCTAATTTCATGGACCCACTCGGGGCGACCGAACCGAACTTGCCGATTGTTGTAGGTTCCCTCTATGCCAAGTCCGGGATGCTCTACGACATCCTCAACTTCAGCGCTTTCCAGTGCATTGAGGGATTTCTTGACCGCTTTTGCGACCGGGTGACTGGATTTGCTTGCCAGTGCTTTAATAACGGATAAGTCCGCCACTTTGGCCCCCGCACGATGGGTCACGGATGACGTATCAGCGGTAAGCGTTCCGGTCTTGTCAAAAACAACGGTATCAATGTTTGACAAGCGTTCCAGAGCTGTACCGTCACGCATTAAGATGCCATTTTGCATGAGACGGTTTGCACCAATCACATGGGCGACCGGAACAGCCAAACCAAGCGCACAGGGGCAGGTTATTATCAAAACTGCAATCGCAACATAAATAGAGGTGTGCCAGTCTCCTCCGGTGGAAAACATCCAACCAAGAAACGCCAAAAGCGCCAACAAATGAACCACCGGTGCATAAATCTTTGCAACCCGATCAGCGATACGGACGTATTTGCTACGGCTGTTTTCCGCTGCCGCCATCATCTGGGTCATCTCACCAAGGAAGGAGTTTTCCGCCGTGGTTGTCGTGTTGATGTCAAGCGGCCCGGTAAGGTTGAGCGTCCCTGCCTCAATTGTGTCTCCAGCTTGCACGGGAAACGGCAGGCTTTCGCCCGTTACATGTGACCGATCTAAATCGCTGTTTCCTGTAAGAACCTGACCGTTTACCGGAAATCGCTCACCGGGGAAAACCCGAAGGCGCATGTCTGGTTGTATATCTTTCAAAGGGATGTGGCTGAGATCGTCTTCTGCGTTGACCAACACACCGCCTTTTGACGAAATGGAGTGCAACCGTTTAACAGCACCGCGTGCCTTTTGCCGCATCAACTGATCAAGATAACGTCCAATCAGCAGAAAAAACAAAAGCGTGACACTGGCGTCAAAATAAGCCTGCTCACCGCCCTTCAGACTTTCATAGACACTCATGCCCAAAGCAAGAATGACAGCAAGCGAAATCGGTACATCCATGTTCAAACGTTTGGACAAAAGGGCTTTTAAAGCCGATTTAAAAAATGGCTGACCCGAAAAGGCAACCGCAGGAACAGCAATCATTCCCGAAATCAAATGAAACAACTGCGCAGTTTCCACATCGGCACCAGACCATACTGAAACTGAAAGCAACATAATGTTAGCGGCCGCAAATCCGGCAACAGCGAGCGCAAGTAATAAAGACTTTGCGGTAGCAGATGTGGAAACGTCTTCATCGAACGCATTCGCCAGATGGTGCGAAAACCCCAATCTGCCTAGCTCATGGGTGATCTCCGCACTCTTGCCTTTCTCTGAGTTCCAAACGACGGAAATTGTTTTCATCGTAAGGTTGGCGCGAACCTCTTCAACCACATCGAGTTTTATAAGGCCCCGTTCGATTGTGCCTATGCAACCGGCGCAATGCATCTCCGGGACAACAAAATCCGTCTTATACCGGTCTTCTCCAAGCATAACTGACGAAGAGATAAGCTCGGCTTGTTCCAGCATTTCGCGTCGATATTCATAATCGCGGATTTGGTCTGACGAGGTAACCGCAGCTGCACAACAACTCATTCGATGTATCCTTCGCCGGTTTCAGTCACAAAAATTCGAGCATCGCGTCTATAGGCAAAGCCGGATGTCTGACTGCGAACAGTCACCTGCCAAACACCAGGGTCCAGATTTATGTCGAGCACGTAGGCATGTGCGCCAGCACCCGCGAAAGAGAGTGTTTGGTCTTCCTGCTCATAGGCGGGGCGACCGATATCGGCCACCAATTCGTATGCATTTGGAATGAACGCGTCCCCTGTTTTTAATTCAAGGAGTAGTTTTCCACGCGCGTAGGCAAGGCTTGATGAAAGTCCCGCGCGACGCTGTGCTTCCGCTTTTTCAAGACCTTCGTTGAAGTGCTGACTAGCGACATATGAATTCTTGACCACCAAACCGGTCCAACTGCCTTTGGCAAGATAAGCCATGGTGAAATTTACGGCGATAATCACACCAAAAAACCCAATCATACTGAAAAGCATGTGTCTGCCGGTAAAGATGAATTCTTGGCTTTTCTTTTCGTTTAAACTCATTGTCCCGTATCCTTTGGCGCTTCAAATTTCGCTTCAACAGCTTTCCGGTCAGTTCCGCCCATATGAGAGACGTTGAAAGTGAACGCAGTAGAAGTCTGTGACAAACGCGCTTCCGGCATCGTCACAAATATTTTGATCGATTTTAACTTGTCTGGAGCTACGTCCGTCGCGATCCATTTCTGTTGACCTGTGCTGATCCCTGCTTCTGCCAGATCAGGATCTTGCAGACCCCCGGTCGTTATCAGAAACTGTTTGTGTTCACCGGTCATGTTGAGAATTTTCAATTCGTAACCGTTCCGTATTGAGCCGTCACTCAGCACCACAAATTGTGGGTTTCTGTCATGCAACACGTTGACATCAAGCCGATCTCGCATAAGCAGCATAAAAATCATGCTCAGGCCGATCGCAGAGTAAATGCCGATGTAAATGAGGTTGCGCGTTCGAAAGGCCTGTCGCAATGAAAAGTGCGATAGCTTCTCGGTCAACTTCCCAGTAGCATCGCGAATATTTTCCGGAATGATTTTCGGCTCATGAACATTTTTACCCGCGCCAGCCAACGCCATGTTTGCATCATAGTCCTTGAGCGTAGCATAGGAGATTAAGCCTCGATCCAAACCCAGTTTTTCCATGACCCCGTTGCAGGCATCAATGCACAGCGCGCAGGTAATGCATTCCAGTTGCTGCCCGTCGCGGATATCAATGCCCATCGGGCATACCGCAACGCAGGCATTGCAATCCACGCAGTCACCGGTTGGAATGCCATCTCTCCGCATCCGCTTGGCATGGCGCGATCTCGGTTCGCCGCGCCAGTCGTTATAGGTAACCGTTAGGGAGTGTTCATCCAGCATCGCAGCCTGAATGCGAGGCCAGGGGCACATGTAGGTGCAAACCTGTTCGCGCATCAAGCCACCAAACACATACGTGGTGGCCGTCAGAACAGCGACGGTAGAGTATGCCGCAAAAGCCGCCTGTCCGGTGAATAGCTCTATGAGCAGGGTCGGCGCATCGGCAAAATAAAAGATCCAGGCACCACCCGTCGCCACCGCGATAACCAGCCAAACGCCATGTTTGGCGCTGCGTTTGAAAAGTTTCGAAGCATCCCACGGTGCATGGTCAAGTTTGATCCGGGCGTTGCGGTCACCTTCGAAATACCGTTCCACAACAAGAAAAAGGTCAACCCAAACCGTCTGAGGACAAGTGTAACCACACCAAGCCCGCCCAAGAATGGATGTCACGAGAAACAACCCAATGCCCGCCATCACCAACATGCCCGCGACATAGAAAAATTCGTGGGGCCATATCTCGATAAAGAAAAAATAAAACCGCCGATTGGCAAGATCGAGCAACACCGCCTGATCCGGTAATCCCGGACCGCGTTCCCATCTTATCCACGGCGTGATGTAATAAATACCAAGCGTGACCAGCATAACGAGCCACTTAAAACGCCGAAATGCGCCGACGGCTTTTTTGGGATGGATCTTCTTGCGCGCTTCATAAAGAGAGCGGTTCTCCTTTGAGTTAACCGCTTCCGCTTCGAAGTGTTCAACGCTTCCTACCGAATCTTTCAGTGAAAGTTCCACTGGTGTTACCATCCTATTCAGCTGGAGATCTCTCCCCTCCGCCCAGATTGTGCACGTAAATCGTCAACTGCTTGATGGTCTCATCTGACAAGCGCTGCTGCCATGGCGGCATAACGCCGTGCCTGGGTTGAACGATTTGAGCAATGATTGTCTCTGCCGTGTTGCCATAAAGCGAAATAGCATCTGCAAGGTTTGGTGCCCCCAGTTCACGATCACCCGTGCCGTTGTCCTGGTGACAAGCAGCACAATTATCCGCATATATCTCTGATCCTGGCTCTGCCAGCGCCGCATCAAACTCCTGACCGGAAAGTTGCAACACATAATGGGCAACCTGACGGATTTCTTCGCGCTCCAAAATGCCATCGTTACCGAATGCCGGCATCTGGGAGTCGCGTGCATCATCATCTTCCCCGTTTCGTATCCCATGCCGAATAGAGATATAGATTGCTTCAAGATCGCCACCCCAAAGCCAGTCATCATCATTGAGATTCGGGTAGCCTGGACCACCCTGTGCACCGGAACCATGACATTGCGAGCAGTAGACTTTAAAAGCGGATTCACCGCCGGCCACTGCAAAGCGTGCCAAGGTCTCATTGCTGCGGATATCTTCCAGTGCGCTGTTTGCGATCTGATCAACCAGTACAGCTTTTTCAGCCTCCGCTTTTGCCAATTCGATTTTTAAATCACCGCGGTTCGTCTGACCGGAGATGCCGGTGGTTGCTGAATCGATCAACGGAATGGCAGGGTAATAGAGGATGTATCCAATGGAAAAGACAATGGTCGCGTAAAAAGTCCACAACCACCAACGTGGTAAAGGATTATTCAGCTCCTTAATGCCATCCCATTCGTGACCGGTAGTCTCAATGCCGCTGGTCTGATCAATTTCCTTCTCAGTCATTTTCGGCATCCTCCTTGAATGGGATTTTGGCAATTTCATCAGCGCGTTTTCTAGAGCCTGGACGGAAGGTAAAAAGGATTACACCGATGAAAAGGGCAAAAAGATACAACAGGCCCCAGCTGTCAGCGAATTCGCGGAAGGCGGTATATTCCATTGTTTTACCTCAGGTTTTCGTTCTGTTTATAGGCTTCAAGATCGACCAATGTGCCGAGCATCTGTAAGTAAGCCACGAGCGCGTCCATTTCGGATATGAGTCTTGGATCACCATCAAAATCGCGAATGCTGATCTTTTGATACCGTTCTTCAAGACCATCTGTATCTGCATCCGGGTTTGCTTGCGCCATAAGATCTGCTTCTGCATTCGCAATCATCTCATCTGAGTAGGGAACACCCACCATTTGATTTGCTTTCAGATGACCTTCGATGGCTTCGAACGACAAAGGTGTGCTGGCCAGAAAGGAGTATTTTGGCATGATCGATTCAGGAACCACGCTTTTGGGATCCTTCAGATGTTGCACATGCCACTCGTCAGAATAACGCCCACCTACCCGCGCAAGGTCTGGTCCGGTTCGCTTCGAGCCCCATTGAAAGGGATGGTCATACATACTCTCTGCTGCCAAAGAGTAGTGACCATAGCGCTCGACCTCATCACGGAATGGCCGGATCATTTGGCTATGGCATACATAACAGCCCTCACGGATGTATATGTCCCTTCCTGCCAGTTCCAGCGGTGTGTAGGGGCGCATGCCTTCGACTTTTTCAATCGTATTTTTGACATAAAAGAGGGGTGCAATTTCAACAATGCCACCAATCAACACTGCAATCAGCGAAAAGATGAACATGAGCGAAAGGTTGCGTTCCAGTTTTGCGTGTTGGGTCAGAAATGACATGAAACTCTCCTTATTCCGCCGGTATTGCAGCTGGTTTAGCCTCGCTGACGGGTTCTGAAACGTCGCCGCGAATGGTTCGCCAAATGTTGTAGGCCATGATCAGCGCACCTGAGAGATACAGAACACCGCCCAACGTCCGCATCACATACTCAGGATGAATGGCTGACACGGTTTCGATGAAGGAATTCACAAGGAAGCCTTGATCATCATACTCACGCCACATCAGGCCCTGAGTAATACCCGCAACCCACATGACGGCTGCGTAGACAACAATTCCCAAGGTTGCGAGCCAAAGATGCCAGTTCACCAACTTGAGAGAGTATAACTGACTACGGCCCCACAACCTTGGGACGAGGTAGTAAAGGGATCCAAACACAATCATCCCATTCCACCCAAGTGCACCGGAGTGCACATGCCCGATGGTCCAGTCTGTATAGTGGGAAAGAGAGTTGACAGACTTAATAGACATCACCGGGCCTTCAAAAGTAGACATTCCATAAAAAGCAAGGCTGATGACCAGCATCCGCAAGACCGGGTCGGTACGTAACTTGTCCCATGCCCCTTGCAGGGTCATCAAACCATTAATCATGCCACCCCAGGAAGGCATCCAAAGCATGATGGAAAAGACCATGCCCAAGGTCTGGGCCCAATCAGGCAGAGCTGTATAGTGCAGGTGGTGTGGACCCGCCCAGATATAAAGAAAGATAAGCGCCCAGAAGTGGATGATGGAGAGACGATACGAATAAACAGGGCGACCTGCCTGTTTTGGAACGAAATAGTACATCATTCCCAGAAAACCGGCAGTCAGGAAAAAACCGACCGCGTTATGTCCATACCACCACTGAGTGAGTGCATCCTGAACACCAGCAAATGCGGAGTAGCTTTTCACCCCAAGGAAGGACACCGGAACGGCAGCGTTATTCACAAGATGTAACATCGCCACGGTCACGATAAAGGAGAGATAGAACCAGTTCGCGACATAAATATGCGGCTCTTTACGCCTGACGATGGTGCCCATGAACACAATCAGATAGGCAACCCAGACGATCGTAAGCCAAATGTCCACATACCACTCTGGCTCTGCATATTCCTTTGATTGGGTGATACCCAATAAATACCCGGTTGCAGCCAGGACAATGAACAGTTGATACCCCCAAAAAACAAACCATGCGAGGTCGCCACCAAACAAACGAGCGCGGCAGGTTCTTTGAACGACATAAAAACTGGTGCAAATGAGTGCGTTTCCGCCGAAGGCAAAAATAACCGCGGAAGTATGCAATGGACGCAATCTTCCAAAGTTGAGATAGGGCTCCAAGTTCAGTTCTGGCCAGGCAAGTTGCGCGGCAATAACAACGCCCACAAGAAAACCGACAATTCCCCAGAACAACGTTGCAATGGCGCCATAACGAATAACATCGTCCATGTAGCCAGAGGTGTCGCGTTCCTGAAACGACCCATCCGCAGCAGCAAATTCGACCCTGCGCATGAGAACAACCGTACTTCCAATCAGGACAAAGCAGAGTATGCCCATATGAGCCCGAAACAGGGGGTCTGCGGATAATGCAGCCGCCATTAAGGCCAGAAACGCACTTGTTCCTACGAGCAGAACTTCACCAATATTTCTCATTTCACTTCCCCATTGGAGTAAGGCGGACAAAAGAATGCCGATGATCTACGAATTCACACATCGAAGGTGATCTTGCCTTGATCCAGATCAAGGAATTTCATTGCTGTGGGGGGTTAGAGTTCGATCACCAGCTACGGAAAGGTATTTTCAAGGAGATCGTAATGGCGGCTACTAGCCAAGACACTATGTCAGACGATGGCAATCCGGTCATTGACCAACTCCTCCAGCACCATCAAAAACAACTGGATTTGTGCAAGCGATTGGAGCAGCTTGCAGACACCTTGCCGGATAATTTCGATAAGCAGGAATGCCTTTCGATATCCTGGCAGATTTATCCGATTGTGAGAGAGGCGCATAAATACGAGGAGGAGGTCCTGTTTCCGATTTTGTCCGGAAGGCAAAGCAGCAAATCCGGTGTGGATAAGAGCATCGAACGGTTGAAGTTCGAGCATTGGGAAGACGAAAGTTCGGCCGAGGATATCAGCCTGTCGTTACGACAGATGGTGTCTGAGCCTGCATCCGCCAACGTTGAGAAAATATCTTATATGTTGCGCGGATTTTTTGAAGGTCTCAGACGACATATCGCATTTGAAACGGACCATTTGCTCCCGATGATGAATGGCAGGCATTGATTAACTGCCATCCTCCGCCACATCGCTGAGCTTTTCCATATCCACAATCTCAACGGATTTGCGATCGTTGATATGGATGATCCCCTTTTTGCGTAGATTGGTCAGTTGCCGACTGACTGTTTCAATGGTTAGGCCCAAAAAATCTGCGATGTCGGCCCTTTTAAGAGGCAATTCAACGGTTGTATTGCTTTTATTGTTCTCCAATTCGGGATCAATGTGGGTGGCAATCAGCAGAAGGAAGCTGGCCACTTTCTCAACCGCTGTTTTCCGTCCAAGAGTAAGCATCCAATCGCGCGCTTCATCAAGTTCACGCATATGTTGTTCATGAAGGCGCAACTCCATCTCCGGCGCTTCCTTGATGAAACGTTCAAGGATAGACTTGGGAAAGGAACAAAGCCGAACATTTGTGGCTGCTTCTGCGACGGTTCCATCATTTGTCGAAAAAGGTCGACCGAGGAAATCAGGTGCAAATTGAAGTCCAACAATCTGTTGTCTGCCATCCGGCATCAGCTTTGTTAGTTTCACAACCCCGCTGAGAACATTGGAATAGGATGAGTCGTCCTGTCCCTCCCTACTGAGAGGTTTGTCGCGCTCATGCGCTGTACGTTGCGTGTGTTTGCTCAATTCAGAGAGTTGATCAGATGAAAGCGCCCCGCAAATCCCGCCATGCCTGGCTTCACAGGCCTGACAAACCACGGGAATATCCGAATTATGGATATTTTTTCTTTTTTGGCTACTCACAACGCCCCTCAGCGGTTGTAACTTCAGCATCTACTAGACTACCATAATCTGCATAGAAGCCAATAAATTCAACCATATTTTACACTAGACACATGCGCGCAGCTGCTTTGGGCAAGCTGAAACGCGCCAGATCATGAGTCTAGAAGCGATTGGTCAGGGTCTTATCGGGGAAACAAGTCGCTTTAAGTCCATTCTTTTGCTGCCAATCACCAATGGATCGACGGGTCTTGAAACCGGCCAAACCATCCGCTCCACCCACATCATAGCCCAACCCGATAAGTGCATTTTGAAGGGTCATGACGTTACCTCGGTTGAGGCCGGATACCGGTTTCCACGGTGCAACAAATGGTTTGTTTGAGTACTGAATGCGATCTGCAACATTGCCAACAAAAAGCGCATAAAGATCCGAATTGTTGTATTTCTTAATGACGTAAAAGTTTGGCGTAGCAATAAACACAGGTCCAGATCGTCCGGCAGGCATCAACACAGCACCTTTTTTGCGTAGCTCCGCTGCGGGAAACGCTTTGCCGGAAATCCGGCTGACGCCAGCCTTTGTCCAGGTCGAGATCGCCTGCATTTGATCAGGACCCTCCAGGGCGCACGACACACTGGCGGGGATCGCAGCCTCAAAACCCCAGTCTCGGCCTTTTTCCCAGCCGAATTGGGCCAGATAATTGGCAATCGAAGCAAGAGTATCGGGAACTGAACTCCAAATGTTCCGCCGCCCGTCCCCGTCATAGTCAACTGCATATTGCAAATAGGAAGACGGCAGAAATTGAGGTTGTCCCATTGCACCGGCCCAGGAGGATTTCATTTGGCTGCGCGTGGCATAACCTTTTTCCATGATTTGCAAGCCCGCCAGGACCTCTTTGCGAAAGAGCTCTGCTCGAGTGGACATAAAGGCCTTTGTGCCCAGCACCTGAAACGAGTCATGCGGAATGGAAACCCGGCCGAAAACAGACTCGCGTCCCCATATGGCCAGTAAAATACGGCCTGGAACGCCGTATTGCCGTTCTATGCGGGCAAGCAGGCTCTTGTGCTTGGCAGCAAGTTGGCGGCCCGTACGAACAAGTGGTGCAATGTTGTTCTCATTAAAGTATCGCCCCGGTGATCGAAATTCTGCCTGCGCTTGCGGTCTTGAGGGTTTCGCTTTGGTTCCCGGCAGCACCAAATCGGGTAACTGCCAATTGATAGTCACGCCCGAAAAGGCCGTCTTAAATGTGCTTTGCGAAATGCCCTGTTTTCGGGCTTCGGGCCATAGGTCGTTTTTCAGCCATGACTGAAATTGACGCTCCACCGCCGCTTTACTTTGGGCATAAGCCGGAGGAGCAATCACGAGAAATAGAACCGCAAAAATGAATCGAGTCATCCTACGATCTTACGAATCTTCCCATCAGCAAGCTAGAGGCAATTCTGATCTGCAAGAAATTTGCCCTATTTCTTGATCGTTAGTACGGAATGGGGAACTTACGGTATACCGCCAAAATATCATCCATCACTTCGCTTGAAAGGCTTAGCTCGGCAGCCGCGACAGAATTTTCAAGCTGTGCCATAGAAGTTGCTCCGAAAATCACAGACGCCATAAACGGCCGGGTCAAACACCAGGCAAGGGACATTTGAGTAAGATCCATCCCGTGCTTTTCCGCCACGCCTGCATATGCTGAAACGGCCTCATGTGCAGCCGGCCACCAGCGCCCTCCCAAAGAAGCATTGCTGACATCTGCCCGTGAGCCCTTGGGGCGCTCATCCCCATCGCAATCGGCATATTTCCCAGTCAACAGGCCCGCCGCCAAGGGTGAAAACGACAAAAGCCCGACACCTTCATGGTGGCAAAGCTCTGCCAAATCGAGATCAAAGTAACGGCAAAGCAAAGAATACTCGTTCTGGATGGAAGCCATGCGAGGCAAATCATGGTCTTCGGAAGCCCGTAACCACTGGGCTGTTCCCCACGCACTTTCATTTGAAAGTCCAACCGCTCTAATCTTACCGGCTTTGACGTGCATTGCCAGCGATTCCAGAATCTCATGCATATGCTCACGCGTCTGGCGGGTGTCCTGTCCTGTCGCATCAAATTTCCAACTCTGACGAAAGTGATAAGAGCCACGATTGGGCCAGTGTAATTGATAAAGATCGATGTAATCGGTCTGCATGCTCTTTAAGCTGTCATGCAGTGCAATCTCAATGGTCTCAGGAGAGATCGGCTGTCCGTCCCTGACATTTTTATATCCCGAACCAGAAACCTTTGTTGCCAGAACAACCGCATCTCTTCGCCCACTCTTTGCAACCCAGCTTCCTATGATGCGTTCGGTGTCTCCCTGCGTATCTTTTGAAAGCGGGGTAGTCGGATACATTTCAGCAGTATCGATAAAATTGATACCATGATCGAGTGCAAAATCGATTTGCTCATGGCCTTCCGCTTCTGTATTTTGAGTACCCCATGTCATAGAGCCTAGGCAAAGCTCACTTACCTTGATGCCCGTACGGCCAAGTTCGTTCAATTTCACAGTAAAACCCCAGATAGATATGTGCTTGTCCTGTGGAACTTAATCAGGCAAAACGCGTGAAGCAACCGTTTCAAAGGAAAGCGCTCAGCGATTGTGCATCCGGTTATGCAGTTCTGCAATCTTTTCGCTGGCTGTCCGCTCGCATAAAGCGGGGATCAATGCGTGAATGAGGGCAGCTGTTCCGGCCCAAAGCAGCCCGCCGGAGAATCCGAGTGCAAACCTCAGATGTTCAAAATAACTCTCCCCTACAGATTGTGGATGTGCAAACAGCGTCTGATGAATCAATTTTCTCATGACAGTCTCCTTTCAGCCAAGCCTACCAATGAGCGAAAGGAAATTGTTTCCAAAAATTGCTTTAATATTTTATTATTTGGGATAAAATAGCGTATATGAAAAAACTAGACGAATATGATCTCAAAATCTTGCGCTATATGCAAAAAGATGCCTCTTTAAGCGTTGACCAATTGGCGGACTGCATCAACCTATCGCGAAACGCCTGCTGGCGTCGCTTGCGAAAGTTGGAAGAAGATGGATATGTTTCTCGGAAAGTAGCCCTGATAGATCCGGAAAAAGTAGACTTGGGTTTATTGGTTTTTGTCATGATCCGAGCGCTTGGACATGATCCAGAATGGTTAGCAAACTTCAAGAGCGCAGTGTCCACCTTTCCCGAGATTATCGGGGCACATCGCATGAGCGGCGAGCTGGATTATGTGTTGCGGGTTCGGGTAAAAGACGTGAAATCATACGATGTATTCTATCAACGGCTCATCACAAAAGTGCCGATTGCCGATCTCTCGGCAAGTTTCGTAATGGAAGACATAAAGGACACAACAGCGCTTCCAGTCTGAATATCTATGCCACAAAAATCCAATAGGCAGCCAAAAGCGCAATGACCCACAAGGCAAGATGGCCAAAGCGGTTGTTTCTGGCTTCAGCCTTTCCGATTGCCTCCGTGGTTTCGGGAGATAGGGTCATCCCATCTTTGATCATCGTTTCAAGATCAAGAGAAAGGGTCTCGGCTTTTTCTGCCATTTCCGGCAACAAATGAAACAACCTGCGAGCAGCTGTTAATCCTTCTTTTGCATCCTCTATAATCCCGGAAGGCCCGAGATTTTTCGCAATCCAGTCGCCAACAACAGGTTCTGCAGTTTTCCACATGTTGAACGATGGGTTGAGCGTGCGCGCAACACCTTCAACGACAACCATGGTCTTTTGCAGCATGATGAGTTCAGGACGGGTTTCCATGTCAAACAAATCTGTGACCTCAAAAAGAAGGGTTAAAAGCTTTGCCATTGATATCGTCTCGGCGGACTGTCCATGAATAGGTTCTCCAATCGCCCGAATGGCCTGTGCAAAGGAGGAAACATCATGATGAGCCGGCACGTAGCCCGCATCAAAATGCACTTGTGCAACCTTGAGATAGTCACGGGTGATGAAGCCATACAAGATTTCTGCAAGAAAGCGACGTTCCTTTTTTGCCAGTCTTCCAGTGATCCCCAGATCGACTGCAACAATGTCCCCATCCGCAGCAACGAACAAATTCCCAGGATGCATGTCAGCATGGAAAAAACCGTCTCTTAAGGTATGGCGCAAGAATGACTGAATGAGATTGACGGCGATTTCATCAAGATCGTGCCCGGCTTCCTTGAGCGTCTCGGTTTCGGTCAGCTTTACCCCGTCGACCCAATCCATCGTGATGCAATCACGACCGGTATACTCCCACTCTACCTGGGGAACCCGAAAGCCCGGGTCTTCTTTTATGTTTTCTCCCATTTCAGAAAAAGCGGCCGCTTCCAACCTCAAATCCATCTCGATCCTGGCGGATTGTGCCAAGGTATCAACAACGGCATTGGGTTTAAGGCGTTTGGCATCGGGGACGAATTTTTCAGCCAATCCGGCTGCGGCGTAAAATGTATCGAGATCCTTTTTGAACCGGTTTCGAATGCCGGGGCGAATGACTTTAACAGCCGCAGGTTTCTGAGTATCTTTCAATATTGTTCGATGGACCTGTGCAACAGATGCAGCAGCCAGCGGTTCGCTAAACTCGGAATAAACCTCTTCAATCGGACGGCCGAGGGATTCTGAGACCCGTCTTTTCGCTTCACCGGTATCAAACGGGGCAATTCGGTCATGAAGCAGCTCAAGATCTTTGGCCATCGCCTGACCGACCACGTCAGGACGCGTGGCCAGAAACTGGCCCAACTTTACCCAGCTCGGACCAAGTTTGTTAAGCGCAATGGACAAACGTTCTGACTGCCTCCGGTTTTTTGCCTGTCGTCTGGCAAGTTTTCCGGCCACTTGATGGCCGAATTTGGCCATGCCCGTAAGGCCATCGGTTGGCAGAGCAGCAATCACGCCCTCCCGAACCAACACCCAACCGGCGCGCGCTAATGCCAAGTATGACCGAATTGACGCCATGCTATGCCCTAGAGCTTCCATCCGGTATGCAGCGCGACAATGCCTCCGGTGAAATCACGCCAACTGACATTTTCAAACCCTGCAGAACGTAACGCGTCAGCAAACTTTTCCTGGTTAGGAAATTTCGCGATGGATTCCACCAGGTACCGATAGGAATCTGCATCCCCTGTCACCGCCTGCCCAATACGCGGAATAGCATGCATGGACCATTGGGCATAAAACTTGTCCAACATTGGCACGTTTACTTCAGAAAATTCGAGACAAAGGAGTTTCCCCCCATGCTTTAAGACGCGAAAGGCTTCTTTCAAGGCGACCTCCATCCGCGGGACATTTCGAATACCAAACGCCACCGTATAGGCATCAAAGGTGTTATCCTCAAACGGAAGCGCCTCCGCATTGCCTTCAATGAAGGTCAATTTTTCGCTCAATCCTTTTTTGGCCGCGCGTTCTTTGCCGACTTCCAGCATGGATGCGTTGATGTCGAAGATCGTG
The DNA here is from genome assembly GCA_039191645.1 of Pseudomonadota bacterium. Taxonomy (GTDB): domain Bacteria; phylum Pseudomonadota; class Alphaproteobacteria; order Rhizobiales; family Rhizobiaceae; genus JAALLB01. Next base: position 27,077 of record JBCCXO010000014.1, read on the forward strand.
GTGGTGACATTTTCACCGCCTCGCTCAACAATTCGGAACGCGATGTCTCCGGTTCCTCCGGCTACATCAAGGCTTTGCCACTGGCGCGCATTCTTGGGGGGAGCCACACGGGTAACCATGGCATCTTTCCAAAGACGATGCATGCCCGCAGACATGAAATCATTCATCAAATCGTATCGACTTGCGACCGAATGAAAAACATCATCAACCCTGGTTTGCTTTTCACCCTTTCCAACGGATGAGAAACCAAAAGAAGTCTCCATTTCCCCGACATTTGTGCTACGTGACTGTGACATAGTTCGATTGCCTCTAACTCTCTGGCATTGCTTTATTACATATATAAGCAAAGCCAAAGGGATTTCATTCGGACATTTTGTGCAAGGTTAAAAGACAGTCATGCCGGAACTACCTGAAGTAGAAACCGTGAGGCGCGGTTTGCAGCCTGTGATGGAAGGGGCAACCATAAACCGGGCTATGATTGGGCGGCCGGATTTGCGGTTTCCTTTTCCCGAAAACTTTGAAGATCGATTGATTGGACGGCGCGTAAACCATTTGCGCCGTCGTGCCAAATATCTCATCGCAGAGTTGGACAGCAATGAAGCACTCATTATGCATTTGGGAATGTCCGGTTCATTTCGGATTGAACAAGAGGGCGGGAAAGTTTTGCCTAGCGTATACTACCATCCAAAATCCGATCGTCAGACGCATGATCATGTAATATTGCAACTCAAAGCCACAAACTCAGTATCAACAGTAATATATAATGATCCCAGACGGTTCGGATTCATGGATTTGGTCGAGACTCAAGAACTGGAGAATTGTAGGCACTTTGCCGAGATGGGCATCGAGCCGACAGGAAACCAACTCAACGGAAAGAGTTTGGCGGAGTTGTTTCATACTAAGTCTGTCCCCTTGAAAAGTGCATTGCTGGATCAAAAGTTGATTGCGGGCCTCGGAAACATCTATGTGTGTGAAGCCTTGTGGCGCGCTGGCCTATCGCCCAGGCGCAAGGCCTCGTCGATCACGCGCAAAGGCGGCAACGGCACGCAGAGAAGTGAACGCCTGGCCCTGGACATCAGGGATGTAATTGCTGAGGCAATTGAAGCCGGTGGTTCCTCCCTAAGAGATCATCGCCAAACCAACGGTGAACTTGGATATTTTCAACACAGGTTCAGTGCCTATGATCGCGAAGGCGAGCCTTGTCCGAAATCAAATTGTACGGGGCAGATAAAGCGCATCGTTCAATCAGGACGATCAACTTTCTTCTGTCCTAAATGTCAGCATTAATCTTCTGCCCGATTATCCGTTGACGTGAATAGACTTTCGATGTATGCGTTTCGCAATTTTCAGGCAAGGTATTGGCCTGTCTCTCTCCCTGTCTATTTTGACATTGTCTGCTTGAGACACCAGCTTTAGATAAACTTTGCCGATCAGAATAAGATACAGGAAGTCCATAATGGCCAATACTCCATCCGCGAAAAAGGCGGTTCGCAAAATCGCTGCTCGCACAGAAGTTAACAAAGCACGCCGTTCACGCGTCCGGACTTACATCCGAAAAGTGGAAGCGGCGATTGCCGGCGGCAACAAAGACGAGGCAAATGCTGCACTGAAAGCTGCACAACCCGAAATCATGCGTTCTGTTACCAAAGGTGTCATGAAAAAGAATACGGCTGCTCGCAAAGTTTCTCGCCTGTCAGCTGGCATCAAGAAAATCGGCGCTTAACAACCTAAAGCCCAGATTGATGATTTGAGCCTGGCCCGTGGCCGGGCATTTTGTTATATTGAAATCGCAACATCCATGCGATGATTCAGTGAATTTTCGAGAAAACTCTGAGTGTGTGCAACGGGATTATTGTCTCAAAAAATTCTCAAAATCTGGTTGTCACGGAAGTTTCATAAAAGAATCAATATCTTTTTCGAGACTTTGAATCACGATCAAAAAAGTGATTTAATTTCAAAGACTTATGATGTAGTACATTTTCATTAGTCGAATTTTTCAACCTGTGGCCTGTCAAGTGCCAAAGTGCAAAAAATTTTTTTCTCCACCAGGAAATCCGGCTTGAAATCCGATTCCCAAACTAAAGATCATTGATTCAATTATAAAAAAAAATTTGCCTCCAAACGAAAAAAAATACCAATGCCGTTGCGTAAACGTTTTGTTAACAAATTTCGTTTGCATGGCCTATTTCACTTTTGTACGGTGCGCCCAGAAGTAAGTTAACGGGGGTGCGGACCATCGACATCTGATTGGGGTTGGTTTAGAACAGACGACACGGAAAGAATGTGCTGACAAAACCATGATACGGATGTTGAATTAATCGCATAGTACTGATTGTTACGCATCTTCGATGCAAACAACAATGTTGAGTAGTAAAGCCCTCACACGGGTTCGGGAACGGTTGTTCCGGAGCTCCTTTGTCGGATGTCCGGCAGCCATAACGGACTTCTAAGTCTGGGGACTTCCCTGCCCGGTCCGGGCAAGACACAGTTTGTATTTGTTAAGTTCACCTGCGGTCTACGGCCGTCAGGAAAAAGGAGAATTGCGCCTTGTCGTATGCTGGTGATGTAACATGCAAGGATTGCTGGGATGTGCTTCGGGACAGTTCGGACGCTCAGTTAATTGATGTTCGCACCGCGGCGGAGTGGGCCTTTGTCGGATTGCCGGTTCTCAAGGAGCTGGGCAAGGAGATTTTGCTGATTGAATGGCAAAGTTACCCGACAATGGAAATCAATACGGGTTTCGTCTCTCAGGTGTCTTCGGCACTTGAGCAGGTGGGAGCAGCAGGTGATGTGCCGCTTTATACCCTATGTCGCTCAGGTGCCCGGAGTATCTCTGCTGCACAGGCACTTACCGCAGCCGGTTACAGCACAGTATATAATGTGCTCGGCGGATTTGAGGGAAATGCCAATGAGCTTGGTCAAAGAGGAAGCGTTTCAGGCTGGAAATACGATAATTTACCGTGGAGGCAAGGATAGGAGAAAAAACGTCCAAACAAAACAACAAACACCGATAACCAGCAAACAGGGAGCATTTTAAAACATGAATGACTTGGGTATTCATAACCAAAATTTTTTTGAAAATAATGAGGAAGCGGCGGATAGTAATAATTGGTTGAAATGCCCCGAACCTGACTTAGGAGGTATCAGAAAAAAAATGTCTGCAAAGTTGCGGATGGACAACGCAGCTTCAGAATGTACAAATAATAAAAAGGATAATGAAATGGGCAAGAAGGCGTCGGGGGGCGGCAGACAATCGGTGGAAAGAAGTTGGGAGAGGGTTGTTGCCCAGCTCAAAACCCAGCTTGGAGCAGATGTATTCAACAGTTGGTTCGGCAGACTAAAGCTTTGCAGTCTCGATGGCGGTGTTGTTATGCTCAGCGTCCCGACCGCATTTTTGAAAAGCTGGATCACCTCCAAGTATCGCGAAAAACTCCTTGAGTTGTGGCAATCAGAGGACAGTTCTGTACTCAGGGTTGATATCTCAATCCGCAAACCTGTTGTTCAAAGCAGCGTGGCAGAAGCCAGAAAAGAAAAGCAGGAAGCTGAAAACAGCAAGCGGCTTACATCTCACGGGAAAATCGGGGCGGTTTGCAACCCTGGCGACGGCCGCGGTGCGATTAGAAGGCTTGACCAGACCACCGGATTTTCGGGGTCACCCCTAGATCCGAAACACACGTTTGAAACCTTCCTGGAAGGACAATCGAACCGCATGGTCCATGCTGCAGCACGGACAATCGCCGAGGACATCACAGCTTCGCATTTTAATCCGCTGATCATTCATGCTGGCGTTGGACTGGGAAAAACGCATATTCTTCAGGCAATTGCATGGCGTGCGCGTAGCCGGAACCCGAAAGCCCGTGTGCTTTATCTCACAGCGGAATATTTCATGTGGCGTTTCGCATCTGCAATACGGGATAAAACAGCGCTCACGCTCAAAGAGTCTCTCCGGGACATAGACATTTTGCTGATTGATGACATGCAATTCCTCCAGGGTCAGGCGATCCAGGCTGAGTTCTGCCACTTGCTCAACGACTTGATAGATAGCGCAAGACAAGTGGTAGTTGCCGCGGATCGTCCACCCACTGAGCTTGAAAGCCTTGATGAAAGGGTCCGCTCCCGGCTGAAAGGGGGCGTGACGCTGGAGATTAAAACGCCCGACTACGAATTGCGTAAACACATTCTCAATTCCCGGTATGAGGAGGCCAAACAAGAGCAGCCCGGCTTGGAAATTCCAGAAGACATCCTTCACTATGTGGCAAGGCAGGTGTCGTCCAGCGGTCGGGACATTGAAGGTGCATTTAACCAGTTATTGGTACAGCACCAGTTTTCCGAGGGTAACATGAGCCTCGAAGAGCTCGATCGGATATTATCCCATCTGATTAAGTCAGCGGACGCAAAAAGGGTGCGAATTGAAGATATTCAAAGGATCGTTGCCCGTCAGTTCAATGTTTCCAAGAACGACCTTCTTTCAAACCGCAGAACGCGTATCATTGTCCGGCCAAGGCAGATTGCAATGTATCTGGCAAAAGTGATGACGCCACGTTCTTTGCCGGAAATTGGCCGTCGGTTCGGAGGGCGTGATCATACCACTGTTTTGCATGCGGTGCGCAAGATAGAGGCCCTCACCGCAGAGGACCAAAAACTTGCGCATGAAATCGAGCTTTTAAAGCGTTTGATCCTCGAATAGGCGCAACATTGGACAGCTGACTTGGGGGAAACGACAACGCAAAGCTGGTTTTCCCCAAGAAGCGTTAAGCGTCGTCTTATCCAAACCTTGAAAAAGCTGATATAATTCACCAGTCTATAACAGGTGAGCTGATTCTCCCCCATTTAGCTGTAGAGTGCCTAGTCACCAAGGATTTTAAGTCGCATGCGTGTTACCCTGGAACAGTCAAATCTTTTGAAATCACTGGGACATGTTTATCGTGTCGTGGAAAGAAGAAACACGATACCTATTCTTTCAAACGTATTGCTTCGGGCAGAAGGCAATGAATTGCATCTCAAGGCGACAGACCTTGATCTCGAAATCTTCGAAAAAACGCCAGCTGCGGTCGAGCAGGCAGGGTCGACCACCGTGCCAGCCCATATGCTTCATGAAATCGTACGGAAGCTTCCCAGTGGGTCTGAGGTCATGCTGTCGATGGACACCGAGTCCTCGACCTTGAAATTATCCTCCGGGCGCTCTCAATTTACCCTGCAAATGCTACCGGTAGAAGACTTTCCGGATATTTCTGCAGGCGAATTTAGTCATTCGTTTTCTATGGCAACCGGGGAAATCCGGAAATTGATTAACAATACACAGTTTGCCATCTCTACCGAAGAAACACGCTACTACCTTAACGGTATCTTTCTGCACACGGTCGAAGAGGACGGTGAAAGTCTGATCCGGGCAGTGGCTACCGATGGCCACCGATTGGCGCGATGCCAAACGCAGGCGCCTGATGGATCCTCAGGGATGCCTGGAATTATCGTCCCGCGTAAGGCGGTTGGCGAGGTTCAGAAGTTGGTAGAAGATCCAGATGCGGCGGTGCTCGTAGAACTGTCAGATTCAAAAATCAGAATGAGCGTGGGCGAAACAGTCTTAACCTCAAAACTGATTGATGGAACCTTCCCCGACTACAACCGCGTGATCCCTTCAGGGAACGATAAAGAACTCCGGATGGATCGGGCAACATTCGCGAGTGCTGTAGACCGTGTGTCCACGATTTCTTCGGAGCGCGGCCGGGCCGTCAAACTTCAATTGTCAGAAAATCAAATGGTCCTGTCCGTGAACAATCCGGATTCTGGCACCGCCGAAGAAGAAATTGCCGTTGGTTATACCGCTGACGCGCTTGATATTGGATTTAACTCCCGATATCTGCTCGATATCACCAATCAACTTTCAGGTGAGGAGACGGTGTTCATGCTGTCAGATCCGGGTTCACCAACACTGATCAAAGATCCCGAAGAGGTCGGCGCAATTTTTGTTCTGATGCCAATGAGGGTCTGAATTGCGTAGCGAGTTTAGAAAGCGATAGGCATTTGAACTCAGTTCATCTTGAGCAGCTCAAACTTACGGATTTTCGCAACTATTCATCTGCCAATATCAAAATCGATCCTGCACATGTGGTTTTGACTGGCGACAATGGCGCAGGAAAGACCAATGTACTCGAAGCTGTCTCTTTTTTATCGCCAGGCAGAGGAATGCGCCGCGCTGCTTACGACAAAGTCGGGAAGTCGAACACGAAGGGTGCTTGGTCAGTTTTCGCAAGGCTTAATGGCCCGGAAGGCGAAGTCAGCATCGGAACCGGGCTACTTGAAACCGCGCACGGAATTGAATCGCAAAGACGTGTGCACATCAATGGCGCACTATCCAAAACCTCAGAAGCACTCCTCGATCACGCTAGAGTTCTTTGGCTGACTCCCTCAATGGATGGGCTGTTTACAGGCCCTGCATCGGATCGGCGTAGATTTCTTGATCGTATGGTTTTGGCAGTGGATCCGCAGCATGGCAGGCGAGCGAACGATTTTGAAAAGACGATGCGCTCCCGCAATAAACTTTTGGCCGATGACATGCCGGATTATACGTGGCTCGACGCGACAGAAGCCCAACTCGCTGAACTTGGCGTTGCGGTTGCATCTGCCCGGCACGAGCTGATGACCCTGCTGTCTGAAGTGATCGTAAAAAACAATGACCCCGGTTCCCCGTTTCCAGATGCCTTGGTCAGTCTTTCAGGTTCCCTGGAGAGTGAAATTGGAGAATTTTCTGCCAGTGAACTTGAAATTGAATATCAACAACGGTTGAAAGCAAATCGGAATATTGATGCGCGCGCTGGCAGAACCCTTGAAGGGCCTCATCGTTCCGATTTGATTGTGCATCACAGACCCAAATCCATGCCCGCCGGACAATGTTCCACAGGAGAGCAAAAAGCGCTGTTGATCGGTCTTTTGTTGGCACACGCAAAACTTGTTGGAGAGGTATCCGGTATTTCACCTATTTTGCTCCTGGATGAAATTGCCGCCCATCTTGATGAGGGGCGCCGAGCAGCACTTTATGATATGATTGATGCGTTGGGATGTCAGGCCTGGATGACGGGGACAGATCAGGACTTGTTTAAAACACTTGGGAACCGGGCAAACTTTTTGTCGGTTGAGGACGGAGCCATTCGTAAAGTATAGAACTTCTATGAGTTTTACATCTGAAGAACTTGAGCGGTATGCAAGGCACATTGTTCTTGCTGATATCGGTGGTGTTGGTCAGCAAAAGCTGAAGGCAGCGCGGGTATTGGTCATTGGGGCGGGTGGCCTTGGCTCCCCTGTTATTCAGTACCTGGCAGCTGCCGGTATTGGAACACTGGGAATAGTGGATGATGATACCGTCTCACTTTCAAATTTGCAGCGTCAAACGATACACGACACGGAAAACACCGGAATTTTAAAAGTTGAGAGCGCTAGATTTTCAATAGAACGCTTAAATCCCCACGTCACAGTTTCTTTGCACAATACCAGATTGAATTCGGAAAATGGCGATGCACTGATCCAGAACTATGATGTGGTTGTCGATGGAAGCGATAACTTCGATACCCGCTATCTCACCGCGGATCTTTGTGAAAAGCATCACAAAATACTCGTCGCCGCTGCCGTCGGACAGTTTGATGCCTCTATTACAACGCTTAAACCATTTGCAACGGACAAAGACGGAAAAGCGTTGCCGCGATATCGGGATATCTTCCCGGAAAAGCCACCGGAAGGTCTTTTGCCAACCTGTGAAGAAGCAGGAATTCTGGGTGCGTTGACCGGCGTCGTAGGTTCAATGCAAGCGCTTGAAGTTATTAAGGAAATTACACAAACAGGCGAAAGTCTTGCGGGCAGACTTTTGCTATACGACGCGAAATCTGCCCGCTGGACCGAATTTAAGTACCACCGAAGTGAATAAATCCAATGCTTAGAGGAACATCTGGAAAATAATCCCGGAACCAATAGCGCCTGTAACCCCAAGTATCAGATACAGAGCGAAGACTTTCTTTTTCACCAGAGACCAAACAGCTGCCATCGCTGGAACTGAGCTGACAGCGCCAGCCACCATGAACGACATCGCTGCACCGGCACTCATGCCTTGTTCCATCAACCCAGCAAGAAGGGGCGGTGCTACATAGGAGTTCAGATAGGCCGGCATACCAACGACAGCTGCAATTGTAATCGGAACGACGCCTTCACCACCAACAAGACCGGCGATTAAGGATGCGGGAACATAAGTGACTAGCAAAGCTTCCAAAACGTAAGCAAGTGCCAGCCATTTGATGAGGAAAAACGCATTGTGAATGAATTCATCCTTAAAAACAGTGCGTCTATTTTCTTCTAGCCAAAACTTCCAGACAGGCTTTCCGTCGATGGGGTTTGCGCCGCAACAGCCCGATGGTTTGTATGCCCGTAAAGGATCTGAAAACCAGCCTGTTTTGAGCAGTGCACGAATGACAAAGCCGCCAAACAGTCCCAAAGCGACCGCAGACACTGCTTTGCCAACCGCAAAAGGCCAACCCAGTGCTGCGGCCGTGATCAAAAGTGTGGGAGGATCGATCAATGGAGAGGAAAGCCAAAATGCCATCACAGCAGAAAGCGGTGCACCGAGTGCTAAAAGGCCTGCGATGAAGGGGATCACTTCGCAGGAACAAAAAGGGGCTAGACCGCCAAAAAGGGCCGCAAGAAAGATCATACGAACTTCCTTCCCCTTAAACGCATTGGCAATCATGGTTTCAGCACCAGCGGCTTTCAATCCGGCTATCAGCAAAACCGCAAATGTAATGTAAGGAAGCGTTCCGAGAAAAGCCCGGACCGCAAATTCCACGATTGGAATGAGATTTGGATTGTCGAGGACCGCAACAACGACAGGTACGCCAAGGGTGATCGTCCAAGGAGAGTTAAAGCGTGATTTAATCCCACTCCACAAGGATGGGTTTGGACGGGCTAAATCAGTCATTACTGGCCTCCTCATCACGGCAACATTCATTAAGAATGAAGTCCGCAAGGGACTCCAGGTGTTGAAAATTCGCTCGACTGAAAATCGTCCGACCTTGTTTTTCCTGAACAACAAGATCAGCGGCGTTCAAAAACTTCAGATGATGGGCAAGGGTCGACGCCGGGATGTTCGTCCGCTTTTGAATTTCACCGACTGCAAGGCCTTTTGGACCGGCCTTCACAAGGGTTTGTAACACCAACAGACGGGATTCAGACCCCATCGCAGAAAATCCTTCCGCTGCAAAAACCAGTTCCATAGCATCCTCGTTATTTCGATATAACTAGATATATAGAAATAAATCGGAAAGTCAATCCTGCCCGCCCTCAACCAGCCTTTATCCGATGGCGCTCATGGAAATAATTGTGCATGAAACAGCAATTCTAGGAAACAATTGTGCTTTCATTGGTGAAATAGACTGATAACCTGAACAGGGGCATTGTATGGATCAGGAGATTTTAATGACGGACAAAGTTCCTGGATTTTCGACCTTAGCAATTCATGCCGGAGCACGGCCAGATCCTGCCACCGGAGCGCGCGCAACGCCGATTTACCAAACCACAAGCTTTGTGTTTGACGACGTTGATCAGGCCGCATCGTTGTTCGGCTTGCAGGCGTTCGGCAACATCTATACCCGTATTACAAACCCAACGGTTGCTGTCCTGGAAGAGCGTGTCGCTACCCTTGAAGGAGGGCGCGCAGGCTTGGCAACTTCCTCTGGGCATGCTGCGCAATTGGGTGTTTTCCATACACTCTTACAACCGGGCGATGAGTTCATCGCGGCCAATAAACTTTATGGCGGCTCAATCAACCAGTTTAATCACTCTTTTAAAAATTTTGGCTGGGAGGTGGCATGGGCAGATCCAACAGATGTTTCGAGTTTTGAAAGGGCCGTCACCGAAAAAACGAAAGCTATTTTTATAGAAAGCCTTGCAAATCCCGGTGGTATTGTCGTTGACATCGCTAAAATTGCAAACGTGGCGCAAGCTGCTGGAGTTCCGCTCATTGTCGATAACACCATGGCAACACCTTACCTATGTCGACCCATTGAATATGGCGCTAACATTGTCGTGCATTCTTTAACAAAATTCCTTGGCGGCCACGGTAACTCCATGGGAGGCATGATCGTAGACGGTGGGAATTTTGATTGGAGCGCGTCGGAGAAATTTCCAATGTTGAGCGAAGAACGACCGGAATACGCAGGCATGCGCTTGCACGAGACCTTTGGAGATTTTTCATTTGCGATTGCCTGCCGCGTCCTTGGATTGAGAGATCTCGGAGCTGCACTTTCTCCATTCAATGCGTTTCAAATTCTAACAGGCATAGAAACGCTCCCGCTTCGCATGGAAAAACATTGCCGGAATGCCGAAAAGGTCTCAGCTTGGCTTGATGCCCATCCAAACGTGGATTGGGTGCAATATGCAGGCCTCGAGGGGGATGCATACAATGATTTGGCTAAGCAATATCTTCCAAACGGCGCTGGCGCTGTTTTTACCTTTGGCCTCAAAGGAGGCTATGATGCCGGTGTAAAACTGGTCTCTTCCGTTGAGATGATCTCACACCTGGCAAACATCGGAGATACGCGCAGTTTGATCATCCATCCTGCTTCAACAACCCATCGGCAACTAACCGATGCGCAGAAGGAAGCAGCAGGTGCAGGCCCCGAGGTTGTGCGCTTATCCGTCGGGATTGAAGATGCAGATGACATCATCGCTGATCTCGAACAAGCCTTTTCCCATCAGGCGGAGTAATCTCGTTGATCGTCTATGATTTTTCCATCATTTGGCAAATCATCAACGATCTCAACAAGGCCACTCAATTTGGCAATGGATGTGAGTTTGGTTGAAATTTCTTCACTATCCAGACCACTTCCAACGGCTTTTAGGGTCATAACATCCTTCCCGCTGTCTCGGTCAACCACCAATCTCGCCCGCTCCAGGCCGGATACCGATTTTACAAGCTGGTCGATCTGTTTGGGGTCAACAAACATACCCTTTACTTTGGTGCGTTGATCCGCTCGGCCCATCCAACCTTTGATCCGCACGTTGGTACGGCCACACGGCGAAGGATCGTCGATAACGGCAGACATATCACCCGTACCAAACCGAATTAACGGGTAAGTTTGGTTGAACGACGTAACCACGATTTCGCCGACCTCTCCTGGAGCAACTGGATCATCTGAACCGGGTTTGACGATTTCAACTATCAGAGACTCATTACAGACCATGCCTTCAACCAACGCATCCTCATTCATGGTCTCGTGCGCGATTGCGCCGATATCAGCTGTTGCATAACCTTGCATGACGCGAATCCCGCGTTCGGCATAGGCAGCTCGCATGGACGGAAACAGGGCACCGCCAGAAACAAACCCGCGTTCCAGCGAGCTCACATCCTTTCCCATCTCATCGGCCTTATCCAATAAGGTCTGCAGATAATCAGGCGTCCCCGCATAGCAACTGGGTTTCAGCGTTGCGATCGCTTCTACCTGTGCTTCTGTGTTACCAACGCCTGCAGGATAGGTGATTGCACCCAAGGCACGAATGCCTTCATCAAGAATGGCACCCCCGGGTGTCATCGTGTAACCGATCGCACAATGCACGATATCGCCAGCCCGCACCCCAGCGGCATGAAAGGACCTGGCGGCCAACCATGGGTCTGGGCCCGGTGCTTGAGGTTCCCAAACGGGCCCTGGTGACATAAAAATCCGACATCCATTCATCAATGCTTTATCAACATAACCGCCAAATGGAGGGTTGGCTGCCTGCGCCTCCATCAGTTCGGGTTTTCGTAAAACAGGGATAGATTTAAAGGTCTCTCTGCTGGTCATTGAAGATAGATCAAAATCCGCAAGCCGACTTTTCCAACTTGGAATTCGGTCGGTAATATCTTTCAACTTTTCGGGAAGCGAGTTAAACAAATCTGCTTCTCGTTCAGCCGGTTCTTGTGTTTCCAGCGCATCAAAATACTCGGACATACATTACTTCCTTTAAAACCAAATTGAGAATTACCTTAAAATGCGGATCCACCGTGCCAAGTCTAGCAAGCTTGCCAGTGCGACCGAGACATATGTTAAAGCTGCCGCTTTTAAAACCTCCCTTGCAGCCGGGAGATCATCGGGGTGCAGATATTCACCTTCTTCCAGAATGGGGAGCGCCTTATTGAAACTGGCATCCCATTCCACCGGCAAGGTTACCAGATGAACCACAAGACGGACCGCAATGAATGAGATCCCCAGCAGCAAGATACCCATGAAAGCAGCGGGCGACTTGGCAAGGATACCCAGAACCGGCGCTACAAAGAAAAACACAGCCGCAAATTTATCGGTAATAGAAGCAAACTTCACCAAGGTCTGACGCAATGCCAGAAGCCTGTCATTTTGATGATGTTGGATCGCATGTCCGACTTCGTGAGCTGCAATTGCAACCGCTGAAACAGACCTTCCGTTGTGGTTGCCCTCCAGCAGTCTTACCATATGCTCTTGCGGATCATAGTGATCGCCATGTTCCGTGATTTCCACACCAACGTCCTGGATTTCAAACCGTTCGATAAGATGTTCGGCAAGTTCTCCTCCGGTGCCAGGAAAATCATTTCGTTCTTGGCCATGCTTAGAGATGATGTGCTTGACCCAGTATTGCGGGCCAAAGATCAGACCAATTAGAAGGACAATGCCGATGATTGCCAGAATGCCCATTTGATGGGCTCCCGATTATGCGAGCCAACGTTTACGACGACGGTAGTGTTTTACATCTTTGAACGACTTGCGCCCTTCACCACCAACGCCAAGATAGAATTCTTTCACATCCTCGTTCTCGCGCAGCTCTTTTGCATCCCCATCCATCACAACGCGACCAGACTCGAGGATATAACCATAGGTCGCGTATTTAAGCGCGATGTTGGTGTTTTGCTCTGCCAGCAAAAACGATACCGATTCCTTTTGATTGAGGTTGTGAACGATTTCGAAGATTTCTTCCACCAACTGTGGGGCAAGCCCCATGGAAGGCTCATCCAACAAAATCATGGAGGGCTTAGACATCAAAGCACGACCGATGGCACACATTTGTTGCTCACCACCGGATGTGTATCCGGCCAGCGCTTTGCGGCGTTCCTTCAATCTCGGAAAATATTGATAAACCAAATCCAGATGATCTTTGATGGCGCCTCCGCCATCTGTGCGGGTGTAAGCACCCGTTAGCAAGTTTTCTTCAACAGTGAGGTGTCCGAAACAATGCCGTCCCTCCATGACCTGTATACAGCCCTTGCGAACCAGTTCATTGGGGGTAAGGGATTGAATTTCTTCGCCATTAAAGACGATATTTCCTTTGGTCACCTCACCACGCTCACCGTGCAGCAGGTTTGAAACGGCGCGCAGGGTTGTCGTCTTTCCTGCGCCGTTAGCCCCAAGAATCGCAACGATACCGCCTTTGGGAACTGTCAACGAGACACCCTTCAAGACAAGGATGACATGGTTGTAAATGACCTCGATATTGTTAATGGAGAGGATCGTCTCCGCATTCTGTGTTTCAAGATTTTCAGCGACACTCATAGTACAGTTCCGAAAGAATTAGCAGGGAAGCAGCCCCGGATCGCCCGGAGCTGCAGTGTTTTATTATCCGCAGGTTTGGGTTTGCCAACCTGTCTGCTCGGCAACATACTTTTCAGCTGCTGCTTCAAGCAACGGGCGAACAACGTCAGTCATAGGTGTAATCGGATCCGTGATTTTTTCCCATGCTGAACCATTCCACTGTTGAAGGAAGACCGAGCCGGCGCCCTCATGGTCAGAACATGAACCAGCGATGGGTGCTGTAAATCCTTCCAGACCAATCTCCTTCAGGCGTGCTTCATTCAGGTCGAACTTCTCCAGACCAAGACGCATATCTTCGCCGGTGATTACAGTTTTACCGGTTTCTGCCTGAGCCGTGCGAATTGCTTCTGCAACAAGGACCGCATTGAACAAGCCGCGGTTATAAAGGACCTTGCCCACGTCATCTTTGCTGGCAACCTGGCTCTTACCGGCATCAACCACATACTTCATCACATCCTGAAGTGCGGGGAAGTCAGTGCCGATTCCAGAGAAGTTAGCGCCGATATATCCTTTACCTGTTTCACCAACAGAATCCAGATCGGCGTTGGCCGATGACCACCAGTTCCCGATAAACTTGTCCATCGGGAAGCGGATCTTAGCAGCTTCCTTGACTGCAGTTGGGTTCATTGCACCCCAACCCCACATGATCATCCAATCAGGACGTTCCTTACGAACGTTCAACCATGTAGCGGATTGGTTCTGCATTTCTTTCACACCAACCGGAAAACCAACCCATTCAAAGCCCATTTGCGGCGCAAGTTGCTCAAGCAGTGGGATCGGCTCTTTACCATATCCAACATCCAGATAGATAAAGCCGATCTTCTTGCCTTTGATCCCGCCATTGGAATCGATGTACTTCAGGATAGAAGACATTTGGCTCCAATAGGAAGTCGGGTAGGTGAAGGTCCAAGGGAACTTTTCACCGATCGCAGCAGCAGAAAGCCCGTATCCCATAGACAGAACAGGGATTTTATCGACAGGTGCTTTTGGCACAAGCTGAAGGGTAATCCCGGTTGAGAGCGGATTGTAGACCAGCGCCCCATTGCCTTTTGTGGCTTCATAGCACTCGACACCCTTTTGGGCATTATATCCAGTTTCGCACTCTTCCACGACAATCTTTGCACCACCGATACCGCCGTCGCGTTCATTGAGCATATTCAGATAGTCTGCAAAACCATTTGCAAATGGAATGCCACCACCCGCAAAAGGTCCAGTACGATAGCTTAGCGAAGGCACATACAACGTATCTTCAGCACTAGCTGTTGGCACATGCATCATGGAGCCGGCAACGGCCAGCGCAGCAGCTCCAAGGACGAGTTTCTTGAGCATATTGTTTTCCTCCCAAACACTCCGCAGGCTGCGTCATGCTTCCTGCTTGTAATGAAACCAGTTTCAAAAATTACGGGCCCGGTTTCAAGCCCTTTTGCAAACCGTCCTTAATAAGGGAACGGCCAAACTCTCAGTTTTTGTTTGATGATCGCCCACAGCCGCGCAAGTCCATGCGGTTCAAGGATCAAAAACATAACAATCATAACACCGATGATAATGTCAGATACCAAATCCGCTTGCGCTGAGGTGATCGTAAAGGGTGTGACAAAGTCCACAGTTGGTGGCAAGACTTTGCGGATTATAACCGGCAAAATCCAGATAACCGCTGCGCCAAGGAAGCATCCCAACAAACTGCCAAGGCCACCAAGGATCACCATAAACAAAATTTCAAAGGAATGGTTGTAATCGAAGCTTTCAACCTCGGCAGCGCCCAGCCACAAGAAAACCATCATTGCACCGGCAACACCGCAATAAAAGGATGAAACAGCAAATGAGGAGAGCTTTGCATAAAGCGGACGTACACCCATCAACTCAGCCGCTATATCCATATCCCGAATCATCATCCAGGATCGGCCAATACGGCCCGATATGATGTTGGATGCAATCCAGGTCATCACCACAACAATCGACAGGCAAACCAAATATTGGGTCACCGGTGCCGCATTTGCGCCCGTTACAATGATCCCGAATGCCTCACGTTGCGGCACTTCAATCGCGCCAGAATCGTTATAGTTGTAAAGCCACGGGATGCGAATGAACGCCCATTCCAGAAAGAACTGTGCGGCAAGCGTTGTCACCACAAGGTAAAAGCCTTTGATACGTAAAGAAGGCAGCCCGAAAAACACGCCCACAATCGCCGAGAAAAATCCGGACATAAAGATCAATAAAATGATGTTCACCTCCGGAAACGCGAGCGTCATCTTGTAACAGGCATAAGCACCCACACCCATAAACGCCCCAGACCCAAGCGATATTTGACCGGTAAAGCCGGTCAAAATATTGAGGCCCATGGCAGCGAGCGTGAAGACCAGAAACGGAATCATGATCGCACCGAGGAAGAATTCGGTAGCCAAAAATGGAATGGCAATGAACCCTATCGCCAAATAAATCCAGATAAACAGCTTGTCCTGAAAAATCGGGAAGTGAGCTGAGTCTGCTTCATATGTTGTTTTGAACTGTCCTGCTTCGCGGTAAAACATCTTCCAACTCCCCTATATTCGCTCAATCAGCTTCTCGCCAAACAGCCCTTCCGGCCGATAGAGAAGGAAAATCAATGCAATGATGAAGGCAAACCAGCTTTCGGTACCGCCCCCCAAAATGGGTGCACCCCAGTACAAATCGAAGACTTTTTCTCCAATCCCGATGATCAAACCACCGATAATGGCCCCGGGTATCGATGTAAATCCGCCAAGCACCAAGACCGGTAAGGCTTTAAGCGCCACAACCTGAAGTGCAAAAGATACGTCTGATTTCGCCGCCCACATGATGCCAGCAGTCAGGGCAACAACGCCTGCTGCAAACCAAACCACCATCCAGATTTGTTCTAGGGAAATGCCAACAGAGAGCGCGGCTTGGTGATCATCTGCGACCGCACGAAGGGCACGCCCAATTCTGGTCTTGTTGAAAAACACGGCCAAACCCGCAATCAAGATGACCGCAATGATTGCAGCCGCAATGTCGATGTGCTGGAAAATGACCAGCCCGCCACCGACTTCCCATTCGCTGGACCCCGTTGGAAGCCCCAGTTCCTGGGTAATCATTGCCTTTGGCTCACCGCCAAAGATTAACTGGCCACCCGCGATCAGAATAAACGTCAGACCAATGGTGGACATGAAAAGAATGATGTCCGGCTGATTGACCAGGGGTTTGAGAATGACCCGAACAACGCTGATTGCCAGCAAAGCCATGATCCCTAACGTAATCAGCAATGCCAGATAAGCCGGCACCCCGAGCGCGTGAATGCCAACCAGTGCCAACGCAGCAAAAACCACCATGATGCCCTGCGCAAAATTGAAGACGCCGGATGCTTTGAATATCAGCACAAAGCCCAATGCAATCAACGAATAAAGAGTGCCAGAAACAAAGCCTTCCCAGAGGGTTTGCAGCAGCAAGTCCGGCAGCTGATACATCGTCACGAACGGTTCGATAAAGATTAGTTTCAACAGTTCCATCAGTGCGCTACCCCTAAATACGCGTCAATCACATCCTGGTTTGCCTGCACTTCTTCAGGCAATCCGTCACCAATCTTTTTCCCGTAATCAAGAACCATAACCCGGTCGGCCAGGTCCATAACAACGCCCATATCGTGTTCGATCAAAGCAATGGTTGTGCCGTACTGCTGATTTACTTCAATGATGAAGCGGCTCATATCCTCTTTTTCTTCGAGGTTCATTCCCGCCATTGGTTCATCAAGGAGAAGGAGGTCCGGCTCTGCAGCCAAGGCCCGGCCCAATTCTACGCGCTTCTGTAGACCATAGGGTAGTGTCCCGACCGGCTCTTTGCGAATGGCTTCGATTTCCAGAAAATCGATGATCTCTTCAACCACTTTGCGGTGCTCGATTTCCTCATTCAGCGCTGGCCCGTATCGCCACATCTGCCAAAAGAAATTCTTGTGCATCTTCAACGTGCGCCCAGCCATAATGTTATCGAGCGTGCTCATCCCGTGGAACAAAGCAACATTTTGAAACGTCCGTGAAATGCCGCTGGATGCCGCTTGATATGGCTTCATTCTCCGGCGCTCTTCCCCTCTGAAAGTAATCGTACCTTCCTGGGGATGATAAAACCCGTTGATGACATTCAGCATTGACGTTTTACCAGCCCCGTTAGGGCCAATAATCGCGCGGACTTCACCTTTGAGAATATCGAATGAGACATCGGTAATGGCCTTAACACCACCAAACGCCAAAGAAATATTATCGACGTGAAGCAATACTTCACCCGGAGCGATTCCGTCATCGCCTCGAGCGGTTTTTGGATCAACCGCTACGTTCATTCCGCCGCCTCCTTCATGGCCTGTGTCCCAAACACGGGCGTGTCTTGGATCGATACAGTTGCAGAGATTTTACCCTTACGCCCGTCTTCGAAAACGACTTCCGTCTCAATGTATTTTTCGTTTGAACCATCATAAAGAGCATCCACAAGCTCTTTGTAACGCTCATCGATAAAGGACCGGCGAACTTTCATCGTACGAGTCATCTCACCGTCATCGGGATCAAGCTCTTTGTGAAGAACCAAAAACCTGTGAATCTGGGATCCGGCCATCATCTCTTCCTTGGAGAGATCGTCATTCACTTCGCGTACATGGTCACCCATCATTTTAATGACTTCCGGATGTTGGGTCAGTTCCTGATAAGAGGCATAGGAGACGTTGTTTCGTTCTGCCCAGTTCCCAACTGAAGTCAGATCAATGTTCAAGAACACACAGCACATATCACGCTGATCCCCAAAGGCGACAGCCTCCTTGATATTGGGGAAAAACTTCAATTTGTTTTCAATATATTTTGGAGCAAAAAGACTTCCATCTTTCAGCTTGCCCACATCCTTGGCCCGATCGATAATGCGCAGATGCCCGTCCTGGTCGATGAAACCCGCATCACCGGTATGGACCCAACCATCTTTGGTTTTCGTTTCCTTGGTCGCCTTGTCATTCTTGAAATACCCAACGAAGACCCCGGGAGAACGGTACATAACTTCGCCGCTCTCTGCGATTTCAATCTCAACTCCAGGAGAGGGAGTGCCCACTGTATCAGCCCGAATTTCTCCGTCCGGTTGTGCTGAGACGTAAACAGAAGCCTCGGTTTGACCATACAATTGCTTGAGGTTCAGCCCTAGAGATCGGTAGAAACGGAAAATTTCCGGTCCAATGGCTTCACCGGCCGTGTAGCCGACTTTCATTTTCGTCATGCCCATCCGGTTTTTCAAAGGTCCGTAAACCAGTATTTCTCCGATCAAATATTTGAGTCGATCCCATAGGCCAACGCTCTCACCGTTCAAAATTGGCTCGCCGACTTTGCGGGCGTGATCCATGAAATACTGGAACATCTTTTGCTTGGAGTTTCCTGCATCCTCCATCCGAACAGTAATTGCCGTGAGGAGTGTTTCAAAAACGCGAGGCGGCGCAAAGAAATAGGTAGGCGCGATTTCCCGGCGGTCTTCATCCGCTGTCTCAGGGCTCTCCGGACAACACACACAGTATCCGGATGTATAAGACTGCGCATAGGAGAAGACGTGATCCCCGACCCAAGCCAAAGGCAGATAGGCAATGATCTCGTCAGTTTCATCCAGTTTGTCGAAAGCATTCGCATTCTTCGCGGATTTCACAAGGTTGTCGAAGGACAACATCACACCCTTCGGACGGCCAGTGGTGCCGGAGGTGTAGAGCATGACTGCAATGTCATCTCCGGTTAATGCCTCAAATCCTTGTGTCCATTTCGTATCGCCATCCTTGGCCAAAACTTCCCGACCCATTTCTTGAACGCTGTCTATCGCGTGCAGGAAATCAAGCGTGTAGTCCCGCAGTCCGCGGGGTTCGTCGTAGACGACGAGTTTCAGTTTTTTCAGATTGTCTTTAATGGAGAGGATTTTATCAACCTGCTCCTGATCCTGACAGACCGTACAGGTTACCTCTGCATGTTCAAGGACATAAGACATCTCTTCGGCAACAGAATCGGAATAAACCGGAACCGGGATAGCACCGATTGCCTGAGCTGCACAAAATGTCCAATAAAGTCTTGGGCGGTTCTGCCCAATGATGGCGACTTTCTCACCGGGTTTCAAACCCAGTTTCTGCAAACCCATGGAGTAAGCACGTATTTCATCATATGCTTGATCCCAGGTCCAAGTCTGCCAGATGCCGTAGTCTTTATGGCGGAATGCCGGGCGCCCCGCAAAGCGACTGGCATTTAGTCTCAAATACTCTGGAAATGTCGTTACGCCATCCCCATTGGTCGACGTATTGCCCTTTTGAGCCATTGTTGCCTATTCTCCTCCCGTTGCCGTCCCGGTTGATCCGGATAGTCGGCAAGATGCATTCTTTACAAACGCTGAATTTTATCCCCATCGATAACAAACATAATTTATCGCAGTGCTCGATAGGTAAAATTGCAAAATCAGCAAACCAAAAATGCATGATACTGGAGGGGATGGCAATACCATCAATTACTCAGCGTCTGGCAATTAATGGATTTTCGCCGCAAATAACACGGAAATGGCGTACAAGACAAAACACATCTTCGATTTGACAATATGTTGAAGAGCATCTCAGTAGAGGCACATCATGAATAAAGACATCGTCATCATAGGCGGCGGGCAGGCCGCCTCTTCTTTTGCAGCCAGAATTCGTAAACACACCGAAGATCGTGCGGTCACGATGATTGGCGAGGAAAGTCATTTTCCATATCAGCGGCCACCTTTGTCAAAAAAATATGCGACCGGCGAGATGGCCGCCGATCAGTTGTTACTCCGCTCGGAAGACTGGTATGAAGCAAATACGATTGAGTTTATGGCAGGCACTCGGGTAGCGGGGATCAACATCCAAGACAAACGGTTGCAGCTGTCAAATGGTCATGAAATGTCTTGGAAGACGTTGGTCTTTGCAACCGGCTCCAGGCCTCGCACGTTACCTGCTGAAATGGGGGGTGCCCTTGAAGGTGTTTATGCCCTGCGAGGCATCGCGGATGCGGACAACTTCGCGGCTGAACTTAAACAGGGAAGACGCGTAACAATTGTGGGGGGCGGCTACATCGGATTGGAAGCAGCGGCGGTCTGCGCCTCAAAAGGTCTTGACGTGACCCTGGTGGAAGCCGCCCCGAGAATCTTGCAGCGTGTTGCTTGCCCGCAGACCTCAGACTGGTTTCGTAAACACCACCAGGACATGGGGGTGAAAATATATGAAAACACGGGATTGAACAAAATCGAAGCATCGGGGACGAAAGCCAGTGGGATCCTGCTTTCTGATGATACTCGAATAGAAGCCGATTTTGTGCTGGTGGGAATTGGTATCATACCCAACGCAGATCTCGCGCAGGAGGCAGGCCTTGAAGTTGAAGGGGGGATCAAAGTGAATGATTTCTGCCAGACTTCACATCCAGATGTTTATGCGGCAGGTGACTGCGCTGCATTCATGTATCGCGGCGAAATTACGCGTCTGGAGTCCGTCCAAAACGCGATTGATCAGGCAGAGTGCGCAGCCGACAACGTAGCAGGCCAGCCACGCAAATACGAACCACACCCGTGGTTTTGGTCTGATCAATATGATGTGAAACTGCAGATTGCCGGGCTTAACCGGGGTTATGATAGCATCGTGGTAAGACCCGGTGAGCGCGAGGGATCAATCTCCCATTTTTATTTCTTGAACGATAATTTGCTTGCGGTCGATTCAATGAACGATCCACGGACCTACATGGTGGCGAAAAAGATGTTGGAGGCTGGCAAAAACATTTCCAAAGAACAGGCAGCCGATCAAGCGCTTCAGCTTAAAAGCCTGCTCTAAACGTTAACTGCCACGCCCTGAGAAATTTGATATTGCAGGTTCAAGCAACTGACTGCTTCCGCCTTGAATTTTGTACATGGCTAAACCGCGATCAGTGGTACCATCCGATCTGATCCGAAAGGCACCGGTCGTGCCCTGAAATCCCCGATTACTCTCAAAATTACTCGACCGAAATGCACCGTCAGGACCATTCTGCCTGACCAGTTCCGAGGCTAAAGTAACAGCATCATAGGCAAGCGCTGCCTGGACGCCAGGTCGAGAACCGTATTTCCCGGCATACCGATCAGCAAATCTATTGAATTTGGTGACATCCCGTCCAGGATATATGGCGCCATCCAGATTTCCATTGCTGGTATCAATGGACTCCCACGCGCCTGACCCCAGGATTTGCTTACCGGTTAAGTCTGCACCATTACGACGCAAACCTCCAATGATCAAAGCTGGAATAGGACCACCTTCAGGAACATAGATTGAATCAGAAGTCTGAGCGTCCACAGCACTTTCTGTGACGATGGTTTCGAGCCCTTCTGGTGTTCGGTCATATTCCCGAATTTTGACGTCAACCCGATTTTGGCCTGCAAGTTCCCGCAATATACGTCCTCTCAGATTGCCCTCTGCATTACGTGGCAGAAATGCAAGGATGGACTTACGACCGATGGATGCAGCATAGCGGATCATCCGTCGCGTATCGGATTGTGGGGTGTAGGAGAACAGGTAAACCCCGCGACGGGCCACAGATGTGTCGGTCGAAAAAGCAAGCATGGACACACTTGCAGGCAACGTTACGCCGGAAGCTGCGCTTACATTTGCCGCGAATAGAGGCCCTAGAATGAGGGAAGATCCCTCAGCCAGAGCTTCTCCGGCTTTCGCCTGTGCTTCTGCTGCCTGGCCCTTGGTATCTTTTACAACCACCTGAATTCGACCTTGCCCAAAGTCCTGGACTGCCATCTCCGCCCCATTGCGCAACTCTTTTGCAACCGCGGCAGCACCCCCGGGGATCGTATTCGGCACCAAAAGCGCAACACGGACCGTCCCGGTACCGAGCACTTCTCCAACAGGATTGGGCGTTAAGATACGTTGTTGATTGGCAGCCTGATCGCCTGTCGGAAATCCGCGATTGGGACCCCCGCCCGTAGAGCTGCAGGCTGCCAGTCCAATACAGAGCATCGCAAGTGCTGCTATATAGTTACAGAAGCCAAATCCGTTTTTCGGAAAAACACTGAACATACCCCGTCCCATGCTAAGCTGATTTTATTACCGCCACTTTGTTGACAGTCTAACACCCACTGGTTCAAAACGAAATGCCTTTTACATCCTTGTCATAAATTACGCAACGTAAGATTTTATGCCGCTTTTTCACGATAGTCTTTATCGCTACAATGAGCCCCAACCCTCCTGGTGGGAGGCCTCAATTGACAAACGCTGGAATGGCGGCTCTGCCCTCGACAGCGCACAAAGGTGTGATGTCGCGATCATCGGGGGCGGTTACACAGGTCTGTCTGCCGCGTACCACCTGGCCAACGACCACAGCTTAGACGTTCGCGTTCTGGAAGCTGGACATATTGGGTGGGGTGCTTCCGGGCGCAATGGTGGGTTTTGCTGTATGGGTGGAACACAATTGAGCGTTTCTCGGCTCATTCGAAAATATGGAAAAGATGAGGCAAAAAAATACTTTCACGCTCAAGTAGAGGCGGTAGAACTGGTCCAGCACCTTGCAGACGAAGAAGAGATCGACTTCGATAAACAGGGCGATGCTGAATTGGTAGTTGCGGAAAAACCAGCACACTTCAGGGAGCTTCAAGCCGAGTGTGATCTTTTGAACAACGATCTCGGGCTTGCGTGTCGGATGATTTCAAAAGAAGAGTTGAGCGAGACCGGCTATGATGCACCCCATCAACAGGGAGCATTGGCAATGCAACCTGGATTTGGGCTACACCCGTTGAAGTACTGCTTGGGTCTCGGGCGCGCGGCTTCAAAACACGGTGCAACCCTTCACCCAAACAGCGAAATCATCAACTGGGATT
The DNA here is from genome assembly GCA_039191645.1 of Pseudomonadota bacterium. GTDB lineage: Bacteria > Pseudomonadota > Alphaproteobacteria > Rhizobiales > Rhizobiaceae > JAALLB01. The sequence continues at coordinate 50,494 of JBCCXO010000014.1, forward strand.
CGAACGGCGGCCAACACACACTGGAAACCGCCTGCGGCGGAAGACTAGTTGCCAAAAAGGTCATCGTCGCGTGCAATGGGTTTATGCCGGAACACCTTAAAAGAGATATTGCGGGACGCGCTTTGCCGCTGCAAAGTCAGATCATTGTTACAAGGACGCTAACGGAAGAAGAGCTTGCCGCACATCACTGGAAACTTGAATGCCCGGCAATCAACTCGCGGAACGTCTATTTCTATTATCGTATGCTGCCAGGGGACCGGTTTTTGATCGGCGGGAGAGGAGATTTTCAAGGTACACCGCAGGGGGCAGCGATCTCCGCGCAGCGTCTTGCAGATGCATTTGCCGAGCTTTGGCCCGCCTGGAAGGATGTTGACATCGAATATGCCTGGCGGGGGTTTGTCTGTTTCACCTCAAAACTGCGCCCGGCAATCGGCCGTCTACCGGCAGATCCAAGTGTTTATTTTGCGTTTGGATACCATGGCAATGGCGTAAACAATGCAACTTGGGCCGGTCGAGAAATTGCCAGATGGCTAGCGCGCGGAAACGATCCGAAAAACCCGGTACCAATACACCTTCCAGCGGTAGTCCACGGAATAACGCCACGGTTTCCGTTGCCAGGGTTGAGGCGCTATTATGCAAAAGCAGGTGTTGCTTGGCATCGCTTTAAAGACATGATCGACCGCTGATAAAAGGGCAAGGCAATGTCACAATACGTTATCAAGAGCCAAGTATTTACGGCGCCTGCCGTCCCGCCTGCTTTATACCTGGCTGCAACGCCCATCGGTAACCTCGGTGACATCACCCTACGCGTGCTCGAGCACTTAGCAGGAAGTGATTTGATCGCTTGTGAAGACACCCGCGTTACCGGTAAATTGCTCCGTCATTACGGTATCAAACGTAAGTTGCTTGCATACCATGAGCACAATGCGGACACTGCCGGTCCCATGCTGCTGGAAGAAGTCCGATCCGGCAGGTCCGTTGTCCTTGTAAGCGATGCTGGAACTCCCATCGTCTCCGATCCCGGATTTCGCTTGGTTGTTCAGGCGCGCGAGATGGACATTCCAATCATACCTTTGCCAGGAGCCTCCGCACCTTTGGCCGCATTGGTTGCCAGCGGTCTTAGTGCAGAAACCTGGCTGTTTGCAGGCTTCTTACCCGCAAAGAAGGGAGCTCGGTTGACACGCCTAAGTGAGTTGGCAACTGTAAACGCCACCCTGATCGTTTTTGAAAGCCCAAAAAGGGTCCATCAGACTTTGGACGAAATGCGAGATGCTTTCGGTCCGAAGCGTAGGGTTTGCCTGGCGCGGGAATTGACCAAATTGCATGAGGAAATCAAAACTGCTCCTCTTGAAGCGTTGATCGCCGAATTCAATGCCCGGGAGGTTAGGGGTGAAGTTGTCCTTGTGGTCGCGCCACCAGCACAAAAGTCTCCGGGAGACACAGACACGCTTTTAAAGGAACTTCTACAAACCATGCCGCTCAGCCAGGCAGCGGCAGAAGCAGCGGCTCTGACCGGTGTCTCGAAGCGTGACCTTTACCAAAGAGCCCTTGCATTGAAAGAAAGCGCAAATGAATAAAATCTCAGCGCGCCGAAAGGCCCATCGCCGGGGATATTGGGCAGAATGGCTATCGGTATTATTCCTGACACTCAAGGGCTACAAAGTATCGGCAGTCCGTTACAAAACAAAACTGGGAGAGATTGATATCGTCGCGAGACGTGGAAATCTTGTTGCGATTGTTGAAGTAAAGGCGCGTCCGTCTGTTGCCGAGGCGGTTGACGCGGTGACACAGACAGCAAAGCATCGTATCAACAGCGCAACAGACCTTTGGTTGGCCAAACAAAAGGACGCAGCCAACCTGTCGATCCGCTTCGATATCATTGCTGTGTGCCCCTGGAAACTGCCCGTTCATTTCCAAGATGCTTTTTAGCATTGCAACAGATTGATCTGACGCCTAAATTTCGAGCTTATCAAGAACAGGAGATTTGTTGATGAGCCTGAAGGTAGGCATCCAGATGGACCATGTGTCCACCATTCATATCGTAGGAGATTCGACCTTTGCGCTTGGCCTCGAAGCTCAAAATCGTGGGCACGCCCTGTTTCACTGGGAACCAAACCGACTTCAATTGCGCGACGGCAAAGTCCGCGCCAAGATTGAGAAAATGGTGCTGAAAGACGAGGAAGACGGCCATTATACGCTGGGCGAACCAGTTGACACTGACCTATCCGAATTGGACGTAATTTTACTACGCCAAGACCCTCCCTTTGACATGGCTTATATCACAACCACGCATATCCTTGAACGCGTTCACCCGCAGACGTTGGTTGTTAACGATCCAGCTTCCGTTCGTAATGCACCAGAAAAAATTCTGGTCACTGAATTCGAAGACCTGATGCCTGAAACGCTGATTACCAGAGACTTCGGGGCGATTGCTGAGTTTAGAAAGGAAATGGGGGATATTATTCTTAAGCCGCTTTATGGCAACGGCGGCGCGGGGGTGTTTCTTCTTCCAGACAACGACATGAACTTTACTTCGCTGCTCGAAATGTTCGACCAGCAATTCCGTGAACCGTTTATTGCCCAGCGGTATTTGAAGGAGGTACGTGGGGGCGACAAACGAATAATCCTCGTTGATGGCGAGCCGGTGGGTGCCATCAACCGGGTGCCAGCAGTCGATGATGCCCGATCCAATATGCATGTTGGAGGAAGGGCAGAACATTCTGAATTGACAAAACGCGAGCAGGAGATATGCGAACGGATCGCGCCAACCCTAAAAGATCAAGGGTTTATCTTTGTCGGGATTGATGTCATCGGTGACTATATGACCGAGATCAACGTCACCTCTCCAACGGGCATTCGCGAAGTCAAAAACTTCTCTGGCACGGATATCGCTTCTCTTGTATGGGACGCGATAGAAAAACGGCTCTAAGATGCGTGAACAGCACGAAATTCCATATCTGGATTTTCACGCTCCCGGATTTTCGACGCGCTCTTTGGATGTAAACCTCGCCCGCAAAAAGAACTGGTGCGCAAAAACACCGTTTGGGTTTGCCGTTCTTCGCCATCGAGAGGTTGGATTGTTGTTGCGGGACAAGCGACTGCGGCAGGGGAGTTATGCCTGGCCTGTTATCAACGGATTGGAAGGAAGCTTTGCTGAGTTCTGGAGCCGCAGTGTCATTTCGAAAGAGGGCGAAACGCATCGCAAACTGCGAAGCCTTGCAATGCCCGCACTGGCACCTGATTTTATCGAAAGCCTCATCCCCGAGTTTGATCGAATATCAACGCAGCTCACACAAACGCTATGTGTCAAATCCCGTTGTGAGTTCATGCAGGACTTCTCTATCCCCTTTGCTGGATTGGCCATCTGTGCCCTACTGGGACTTGAAGATGAACACTGGGACAGCCTCTCAAGCGATGCTTCAGATCTAGGGCTCGCAATGGGCCTTGATTGCAAGAGCCACGAAAAGATCTTTAATGCAGCTTGTGACCGTTTGATGAATCTTGCCGGTACGTTGATTGAAAGAGCCCGCACTGGGGAGGATCGTGCCAGCTATGTGGCACGCCTGGTAAGTCAGGCAAACACATTGGGAAATGTGTCAGAACAAGAACTGTTGGATATGGTGGTAATTTCGATTTTTGGCGGTGTTGATACAACTCGCTCGCAATTGGGTTTTGCCATGGGTCTGTTCATCCAGCATCCTGATCAATGGCAAATTCTACGCAAAGAACCGGTAATGGTTCCTCAGGCAATTGAAGAAATCATCAGAGCATGGCCCACGACAACATGGGCAACCCGTGAGGCGGTCGAAGACTTTGTATTTCAGGATCAGCCCATAAAGGCGGGCGACACCTTGCACATGTTGGTGCATGCTTCAGCTCGAGATCCGGCAATTTGTGAAGACCCGAGTTTTGATATCACGAAAAAGCGGAAAATCCATTTTGGCTTTGGGGGTGGTGCACACCATTGTTTGGGCGCACTGGTAGCACGAACCGACATGGCATCTGCCCTTACCAGTTTGGTTGGGACCCTCGAACAATTCGAGTATGATGGGGAGCCTGAGTGGTTACCCGACAGTGGCAACACGAGCCCGGTGCGCATTCCGCTAACCTATCAGCTGAGCGATGGATGCGACTAGGCCGAAGTAGCCGCCGCAATCGCACGTTCAATGTTTTCCCTGGCTTCGGCTGCGTCCCCCCAGCGATCAATTTTGACCCATTTCCCTTCTTCGAGATCTTTGTACCTTTCAAAAAAGTGCGCGATTTGATCTACGAGGAGTTTCGGCAAGTCGTCCAGCGTTTTCACATCTTTAAACATAGCGGAAATGTGTGGCGAGGGAACCGCAACCAGTTTTTCATCGCCACCAGCTTCATCACTCATATGCAGAATGCCAATGGGGCGGCAATTAATGACGGAACCGGGCAAAAGCGCGCGCTTATTGGCAATGAGCACATCAATTGGATCCCCGTCTTCGGACAAGGTATGGGGAATAAAACCGTAGTTTCCCGGATATCGCATGGAAGTGTACAAAATTCTGTCAACGACGACAGTGCCTGCGTTCTTGTCCATTTCATATTTGACGGGTTCGCCGCCATAGGGCACTTCGACGATTACGTTTACATCTTCGGGTGGATTGTTCCCGATCTCGATGGCATCAATCCGCATTTGACTAGCTTTCTGTTGGGAATTGGAAATCTAAAGGGACTTATATCGCAGTAGCGACCATCTGCAAGCCGCCTCCGGGCTGGGTCGTGAGTTTCTGAACGGGCCATGGCTCTTCTGCACCCGGGGCCATATCAAATCGATACCGCGACATAAGCACCGCCAGAGCAATGATAGCTTCTTGAAGAGCAAACGTCGCCCCGATACACACACGGGGTCCAGCACCAAATGGCAAGTATTGAAACCGATCTATTTTTTCCCGGTTTTCCGGCAAAAACCGTGACGGGATAAAGGCATCGGGATTATCCCAGTATTTACGATGACGATGGAGCGTCCATGGCATGATGAAGGCCTGCGTGCCTTTAGTGATCGTTTGACCATCCCAGGTTATATCCTCAATTGCTTCGCGGCTGATGGTCGGCGCAGGTGGATAAAGACGCATGGCTTCTTCAAATGCTGCCCGCGTGCAAGGCATTGCGTCTATCCATTCGAGAGGGTTTTCTTTTTCTTTCGAAACACGTTTGACTTCATCTTCAACCCGGACCCGTTCTTCCGGTGTCTTGGCAAGCAGGTAAACGGTCCACGCAAGGGCGCGGGCGGTGGTTTCGTGCCCGGCTCCGAAAAAGGTGATGACATTGTCTTCGATCTCATCGCGTGTCAGGCCATTTTCGCCCTCCGTGCGGAGCAGCAATGTCATAAAGTCATCCGGCACATCTTCTCCGCGTTCCATCATTCCAGCTCTCATCGCGACAGTCTCTTTGACGAGATTACGGAAGTATCTGAGCGTCTTACGGCCTCGCACACGGGTAATTCTTGGAATCCATTTCGGAGCCGCGATGATATCCAAAGGGTCGATGCGCGCAGCAGTCTCAAACAGACGTTCGATTTGCTCGCCAAACTCATCGGGTTCTCCTGCGACCTGTCCGGTAAACAGTGTCTCCGCGAGGATTTCGAAGGTCAGTTCCGTCATATGTTGGGCCATGTCAAACGGCCCTTCCAGGGTTTCGTAGCGGGTTGCAAACGCGTCAGTTGATCGCACCATCGATTGCGCAAATCCATGGATGTTCCGCGGTGTAAACACAGGCGACATGGCCTTGCGTGACCGCTTCCAGATTTCGTTTTCCGACGTGAGTAAGCCTTCGTTCAAAATTGGCTTGAGGATCAATTGTCTGACCCGAGCCATGCGAAACGATTTGGACTTCTCCACCAGTATGTGCCGGATCAGCGCCGGATCATTGGCGATCAGCAAAGGCCCGCCAATACCAGCGCGAATGTATACATAAGGTTCATTGTAGGAGGGCTCTCCCCACAATTCGATTGGGTTGTTGTAAACAATCCGAAACATTTCCAGCAGGCTTGGCGGGGATTGTCGAGGCCCCGGCGCCGGAGGGATAAACGGCGCAGGTGTAGTATCCATGGTTTACTCCTGTTCCTAGAAAATAGGATCAGTGGCTCAAAAAATCCATAGCTGGAAGTTTTGCCGATGGAGGCAAGTTGTCTCGTCTAGCCAACGTCACAGCCGTTGCGAAGTCATCATCAACGGATCCCTCGGCTGGGTGGTCATTTTCTGTACAGGCCAGGGATCGGGTGCATCAGCAACCATATCAAACCGATATCGTGACAAAAGCACACCCAATACAATTGCAGCCTCTTGCATGGCAAATCGTGCACCGATACACACCCTCGGCCCAAGTCCAAAGGGGAGGTACTGGTAGCGGTGCAGTTTTTCCCTGTTTCCCGGCAAAAAACGGGATGGATTAAAGGCGTCGGGCTCTTCCCAGTTCGATCGGTGCCGATGAATTGTCCAGGGGATGACAAACAATTGCGTACCCTTTTTGATCGTCAAGTCTCGCCATTGGACGTCCTCCATCGCTTCGCGGCTGATCGACGAGACTGGCGGATAAAGACGCATAACTTCTTCAAAAACAGCTTTTGTGTAAGGCATGGCATCAAGCCACTGCGCGGGATTTTTGATTTTTGCTGTTACCCGTTTGACTTCTTTTTCCACTTTTTCCCGTTCTTCAGGTGCACGCGCAAGCAAGTAAAACGTCCAACATAGTGCGCGCGCTGTTGTTTCGTGCCCGGCGCCAATGAAAGACATCACATTGTCTTCGATCTCATCACGCGACAACCCGTCTCCACCCTCAAACTGCAAAAGCAAAGACAGAAAATCGTCAGGGATTTCCTCATCTGCGGCAATCTTCATTTTTCGCAGCTCTACGGTATCACTGATTAGCTTGCGGAAATACGCCAACGGCTTACGGCAGGGCAACCGCGATATTCGCGGCATCCATGCAGGTGCTGCCACAATATCAAGAGGATCAATCTTACCAGCTGTTTGGAAAAGGATTTCGATCTGCTCAACGAACGTGTCAGGGTCACCTACAATCTGGTTTGAGAATAGACACGCAGAAAGGATTTCAAAGGTTAAAAGCGTCATGTCTTGGGACATGTCGACGGGTTGTGAAGCAGACCCGTAACGTTCGGCAAACGCTTCTGTCGTGCTGTGAATTGCATTTGCAAACCCTTGCACATGTCGCGGCGTGAAAATCGGAGAAATGGTTTTTCTGGCCCGTTTCCAAATGTTACCCTCAGCGGTAATCAAACCATCGCGCAAAAGCGGCCGAAGCACCAATTGCCGTACTTTCGACATCTTGAAACTATCAGCGTGTTCAATGAAGGTATGTCGAATTAAATCCGTATCGTTGGCGACCAAAAGAGGACCGCCCATGCCGTTGGGATTGAACACATACGGTTCCCGATATGCGCTCTCATCCCACACTTCAATGGGGTTGCGAAAAACGATTTTGATCATCTCCAGCAGACCAGGCGGGTGCAATCTTGGTGCGGGTGCTGGCGGAACAAAAAATTCGGTATCGGTATTCAAAAACTGACCTCGCTCTTACTCAAAAACAATTAGCGAACCAGCGCCATGATACAACGGAATGACACCAGATGTCGCGCCGAAATGAACATATGCTTAAGACACTGGAAAAGCTGCATGCAGATTTGGAATTTGGGCTAAAAAAGCCTATATCTAGTACAGGAAAAGAGCACCGATTCGCGCAATGATGCGCGCTTAGGGGAAACGCGACGGCTATATGACAGAAGTCCCTGAAATACCAGAAGAAAACGATTTGGATACGGCAGAATATGGCGCCGACTCCATCAAGGTTTTGAAGGGCCTTGATGCGGTCAGAAAGCGTCCTGGCATGTACATCGGCGATACCGATGACGGATCCGGCCTTCATCACATGGTTTATGAAGTCGTAGACAACGGAATTGACGAGGTCTTGGCAGGCCATGCGGACCGTGTAACCGTGACGCTCAATCCCGACGGATCTGTATCCGTTACAGACAATGGCCGCGGCATTCCTGTAGATATTCACGCCGAAGAGGGAATATCAGCAGCCGAAGTTATCATGACCCAGCTCCATGCCGGCGGTAAGTTTGATCAGAATTCCTACAAGGTTTCGGGTGGTTTGCACGGTGTGGGTGTCTCTGTTGTGAACGCGTTATCAGTCTCGCTCAAACTCAAGATCAAGCGTGACGGCAACATTCATGAAATGACGTTTACGCATGGTGTTTCTGATGGCCCGTTGTCGATAACCGGTGACTGCGGTGACGAGACGGGCACGGAGGTTACCTTTACGCCGTCATCAGACACATTCACGATGGTGGATTTCGATTACAAAACGTTGGAGCACCGTCTAAGAGAATTGGCATTTTTGAATTCCGGCACGCGCATTGTTCTGACCGATAAGAGGAGCGCTGAAGATGTTTCTGAAGAGCTCTATTATGAGGGTGGACTAGAGGAGTTCGTGAAATATCTTGATCGAACCAAAAACGCGCTTATTGAAAAGCCGATTTATCTTAAATCTGAGAAAGACGGAATTACGGTTGAGGTAGCCTTGTGGTGGAATGATTCGTACCACGAAAATGTTCTTTGCTTTACCAACAACATTCCGCAGCGCGATGGCGGGACACACCTTGCCGGTTTCCGGGGTGCATTGACCCGGCAGGTCAATGGATATGCTGAAGCCTCCGGTATGCTGAAAAAAGAGAAGGTCTCGCTTTCCGGTGATGATTGCCGGGAAGGGTTGACGTGCGTTCTCTCGGTCAAGGTACCGGATCCAAAGTTTTCATCTCAAACCAAGGATAAACTGGTTTCGTCTGAAGTGCGTCCAGTTGTGGAAAGCCTGGTAAATGAGTCCCTCAACGGCTGGCTTGAAGAAAACCCAAACGAAGCAAAGTCGGTTATCACCAAAGTGGTCGAGGCCGCAGCTGCACGTGAGGCTGCGCGCAAAGCCAGAGAGTTGACACGGCGTAAAGGTGCGCTTGATATTGCTTCCTTGCCCGGAAAACTTGCCGATTGCCAGGAACGTGATCCGGCAAAATCAGAACTGTTCTTGGTTGAGGGTGATTCGGCGGGCGGCTCTGCCAAACAAGGCCGTAACCGTGCCAATCAGGCGGTTCTTCCGCTCAGAGGTAAAATTTTGAACGTCGAGCGTGCGCGTTTTGACAAAATGCTCTCAAGCCAGGAGATCGGCACCCTAATCACAGCGCTTGGTACGGGCATTGGTAAAGATGAATTCAACATTGAAAAACTGCGGTATCACCGGATCATCATCATGACAGATGCAGATGTGGATGGTGCACACATCAGGACGCTGTTGTTGACTTTCTTCTTCCGCCAGATGCCGGAGCTGATTGAGCAGGGGCATCTGTATATTGCCCAACCGCCCCTCTACAAAGTTACTAAAGGCAAGTCCATGCAGTATCTCAAGGACGAGCACGCGCTTGAGGAATTCTTGATCGAAGGTGGTCTGGAAGAGGCGAGCCTTGAGTTGGCAACAGGCGAAGTCCGGTCTTCTGCGGATCTTCGCGATGTTATATCGACTGCCCTTAAGGTCAAAACGCTGATTAACGGACTTCACTCCCGCTACAACAAAGACGTGGTGGAGCAGACAGCAATTGCAGGCGCTTTGAACCCGGATTTCATCAACAATCCGCAACAGGCTGTGCAAGCCGCTGACTACGTTGCCAAACGCCTTGATGTGATATCCGAAGAGACAGAACGGGGTTGGCAAGGCGTCGCAGGGGAAGACGGCAGTTTGAATTTTGAACGGGTCGTCAGAGGCGTGAAGGAAGTAGCACAGGTTGACATGGCCTTGATCGATTCAGCGGATGCACTGCGCCTGGACAATTTTGCTGCACAACTGCAGGAGATTTATGGGCGTCCTCCGACCTTCCATCGCAAGGATACCAGCACGTCGATTTCTGGGCCTCGAGCTTTGCTTGAAAATATCTTTGACGCTGGACGGAAGGGAATATCGTTGCAACGCTATAAAGGTCTTGGCGAAATGAACCCCGACCAGCTTTGGGAGACAACCCTTGATCCTGATGCGCGCTCCCTTCTTCAGGTGCGTGTGAATGAAGCCGCCGATGCAGATGATCTGTTTACCCGTCTAATGGGTGAAGAGGTCGAGCCACGTCGCGATTTCATCCAATCCAATGCTTTGAACGTTGCAAACCTGGATATCTAAGGCGCCGTTCCGGTAACCCGCAGGTGATTTGATCTTTCAATTGTGCTCGTTATAGTTTTCCAAGTCCGGAATGGGGCCGGAACTACGGGTGGCAACTGGTGAGCAGGGAAGAAGCATCTAATTGCGATAATATGCATGGTAAAAAGCCACCTAGGGTATGGCAATGGGTCGTTCTTTTTTTGATGGTTGCCGGTCTCGTTTCCGCAGCCCTTTTTGCGAAATCCTCAGCCGGGGTTCATTGGCTAGGCGCTTTTGAATCTTTTCCGCAAATGATTGAAGACATGGGCTGGATGGGACCGGTCGGGATCATTCTTTTGATGATTATCCATTGTTTTGTGCCGTTTCCAGCGGAGTTTGTTGCAATTGCAGCAGGTGGTGCGTTTGGAACCTTTTACGGCACGCTTTTCACTTGGCTTGGAGCCATGATCGGAGCGGCTTTGTCCTTCGCGCTGACGCGTATCTTCGGCCAACCCTTCGTCGCATGGGCGCTGCCCGAGCGGCAAAAGACCATGTTGGATAAATGGACTGAAGATCAGGGCGCGACAACGCTTCTTATTAGCCGGTTTATTCCGGTGATCGCCTTTAACCTGATAAACTATGCTGCCGGTCTGACCAGGGTAAGTTGGTGGACCTTTTTATGGACGACCGGCATTGGTATTCTGCCCTTAACCACCCTGATGGTATATATGGGCGCGCAAATGAGTCATTTGTCTTGGGAATGGCTCTTGGCCGTATCAGCTGTTTGCATTGCAATCATGGCAGTTTTGCATTGGTACAAACGCAAGATTGCCAAATGATTCATTCACAAATCCTGTAAGAGCAGGTCTTTCCGTGACACCCCAAATCGAGATGAAAATGGTCTGTGTGATAGGGGTCCGACTCGGGCCCAAGCACGGTCATAAAGTGTTCACACGCCCGACTGTGCACCGCTTTAAGAAAGCGCAATTCCTGTGACGGGGCAGTGTTTCCGGTTGTGTCAGGCTCTTCCGCCGCCTTTGCCTCCCCCACGGGCCAATCGGCAATCAGCATGATCTGTTTCCCGTTTGCGAGCGAAAAACCGGAAATGTCGAGCGCATTGGCAAACCCATGCTCTGAAATCTTTCCCTCCGGTTTGTTGTTACGTCTGCGGCATTGATAAGAAGTGCTGGAAACAATGCCCGAAATTTCTGCCCCCATGATGAGCCTTGCTTCCGTATTGGCGTCTTCGATCCACTTCGCTAGCGTCGTCGTCATCCGGCAGTTCAAGACTGCCGGGCTGCTCAGCTTAATGCCGCTGATACTCTTAACCTCTAAAGGCGAACGCTCCCCGCATTGATTGTCAGAGATCGGCGGCAAAAGCGTTACTTCTGCAAGCCCCTCAAGTACCGCCGGACAAGCGGATTGATAGACGCGGGTTTCAACCTTGGCTGGTTTCTCCTCCGCGTTTGAGCCCGACGCATTGGGGTTGGGCTTTGGAACAGGAATGGTCTGTGCGGCTGGTGTTACCCCGGTGCAAACGAGCCCCAATAAAAGCACTATTTTGAACAGAATTTTCATATTTAATTAGTGGCAGGTTGCCTTCAGGACATCAAGCCCCATTGCAATCTATGGCAACGGTGTTACATCCTTTTCCCATGAACAAACATTTAACCGATACCCTGAAAGCGCAAGGCACCTATCCCGGTCGGGAAAACATTCGAAATTTCTCGATTGTCGCGCATATCGACCATGGAAAGTCCACGCTTGCCGACCGCCTTATTCAAGACACCGGCGGGCTGGCTGAGCGCGATATGCAGGAGCAGGTACTCGACAACATGGAGATTGAGCGCGAGCGCGGGATCACGATCAAGGCGCAGACCGTCCGCCTGCACTACAAGGCGCGCGACGGCCAGACCTATGTGCTCAACCTGATTGATACGCCGGGCCACGTCGATTTCGCCTACGAGGTCTCCCGCTCCTTGTCTGCCTGTGAGGGATCGCTTCTGGTGGTGGATGCGTCTCAGGGCGTGGAAGCGCAAACGCTTGCCAACGTCTATCAGGCCATCGACAACGACCACGAGATCGTGCCGGTTCTCAACAAGATCGACCTGCCCGCGGCGGAACCCGACCGCATCAAGGAGCAGATTGAAGACGTGATCGGCCTTGATGCGTCCGATGCGATTGAAGTCTCCGCCAAGACGGGACAGGGCATCGAGGAAGTGCTCGAAGCTATCGTGCACCGTTTGCCCGCGCCCGACCATGGGGAGATCGATGAACCGCTCAAGGCGTTGCTCGTCGACAGCTGGTATGATGCCTATCTCGGCGTGATTGTTCTGGTGCGTGTCATCGATGGCGTGATCAAAAAAGGCCAGACCATCAAGATGATGGGGACGGATGCAAAATACCTGATTGACCGGGTGGGCATCATGACGCCCAAAATGATCCCCGTGGATCAGCTTGGCCCCGGCGAGATTGGCTTTATCACCGCTTCCATCAAGGAGGTGGCCGACACCCGCGTGGGCGACACGATCACGGAAGAAAAACGCGCAACTGCTGAAGCGCTGCCGGGCTTTAAACCTGCGCAGCCCGTTGTGTTCTGCGGTCTTTTTCCGGTGGATGCGGCCGACTTTGAAGACCTTCGGGCGGCGATGGGTAAGCTTCGGCTTAATGACGCGAGCTTCTCCTTTGAAATGGAAACGTCTGCGGCGCTTGGCTTTGGCTTCCGGTGCGGGTTTTTGGGGCTTTTACATCTGGAGATCATTCAGGAGCGGCTGGAGCGAGAGTTTGACCTTGATCTCATCGCCACGGCGCCGAGTGTTGTTTATGACATTTACCTCAAGAGCGGTGAGGTGCAGCAATTGCACAACCCTGCGGACATGCCGGATGTTGTTTATATCGAAGAGATTCACGAGCCGTGGATCCGCGCGACCATTCTCACGCCGGATGAACATCTGGGCGCGATCCTGAAACTCTGCCAGGAGCGGCGGGGTATCCAGATTGAGCTTACCTATGTGGGCAAGCGGGCCATGCTGGCCTATGACCTGCCGCTGAACGAAGTGGTGTTTGATTTCTACGACCGGTTGAAATCCATCTCGCGTGGCTATGCAAGCTTTGACTATCAGATCACCGACCACCGGGCGGGGGATTTGGTGAAGATGCAAATCCTCGTCAATGAAGAGCCGGTGGATGCGCTTTCCATGCTGGTGCACCGCTCGCAAGCGGAGAAGCGCGGGCGCGTGATGTGTGAAAAGCTCAAGGAGCTTATTCCGCGTCACCTTTTTAAAATCCCTATTCAGGCGGCGATTGGCGGCAAGGTGATTGCGCGTGAAACGCTCTCGGCGATGCGCAAGGACGTGACGGCGAAATGCTATGGGGGCGACGCGACGCGCAAGCGCAAGCTGCTGGACAAACAAAAGGCGGGCAAAAAGAAAATGCGCCAGTTCGGCAAGGTGGAAATCCCGCAGGAAGCCTTCATCCAGGCCCTGAAAATGGGAGATGGGTAAACTTTAAAGTTCCCGCTTCGCCATCCGGCTCGCGTCCGTTTGCGGGCTGGCAGTTCTGCTAGTCGCAGAACTTTGCCCTGCCACGTAGGGAGAGGCCTTTTCCCTTGCCTCATCTTGATGCTCTGCCCCCCAAACCCTTACCCAGCGGTGGTTTGCGCTCACGGCAGTTTCGCTACGCTCAAGGCCTATGCGGACGCGAAAGACACGCTTTCGCCTCGCCCATCGGCTCGTGCCCTCCGGGCATGGTAACATCGCGAGTTATGCCCCGCCCTGAACCACACTCCCGCCTCAAAGTTTCCGGTGGTTGACGAATTCAATAAACGCCTGTGCGGTTGATTTCAGATTCTTCCGTTTGAGGTAATTCAAGGAGTATTGAAACTTGCTTTTCTCAAAGTCGCCAAGCACCTCGGTAAATTCGGTCGCGGCAAGCCTCGTTCGGACAAGATCCCGATACATGTAGGAGAGGCCCAGTCCATCGAGCGTAAACTTGAGAATGGAGTGAAGGTTGTTGGAGCGCAGCAAAACCTTGGGCTTGGCAACAATGGTTTCTCCGGGGTTGCCAAAGACCCAAGGCACGTTCTCGGATTTGTCTAGCGCGTAAACGATGCCGTCAAAATCGCTCAACGCTTCGGGTGTTTGGGGAATGCCGCGTTTTTGCAAGTAGGATGGCGAAGCAATCACCGCCATTTCAAGAGGCGGGCCAATGGGCACTGCATAGGTTTCCGGATCAAGCAACCGGTTGAGGCGAACCGCAACATCAATCCCGGATGTGACCAGATCATTCTTCTTGCCATCGGTGATGAGGTGCACAATGACATCGGGATAAAGCTTTGAAAACTGGGTGATTATGTCGTTGAGAAAAAGATCACAGACGCCTTGCGAGGCGCTGATGGAGAGGTTCCCGGAAATGGTCTGCGCCTTGAGGCGTGTCAGATCCAACGCATTTTCCAGGGTTTCCAAAGCCGGCATGGTATCAGCATAAAGCGCACGGCCCGCATCGGTAAGAGAGACCTTCCGGGTGGTGCGTTCAAACAGTCTGACGCCGAGAATATCTTCCAATTGCTGCACCGCTTCGCTGACAGAGCTGGCGCCAACATTCAGCTCCTTCGCGGCATGACGAAAGCCGCCGGACTCTACGACTTGCGCGAAAACCGACAAGTATCTGAATTCTCTGCTTCCCATGCTCGCCATCGTTCTTAAACACCTCCAGTTTGCGTTTGTCAGTTTACTGTCCGAATAGTTGAACAGTTTGTTCTTAAATATAACGCTTATAAATCAGACAATATTTGGATAATTTTTTCGATGTAATGATATTTTTTACAAAACGAGGATGAAGCAGTGAATATATATCAAGAAACAACAGGTACTTTGTTGATGAAGATGAAGAAAAATGGACGTCGTGACATTGATTATATTTCTGAAAGCATGCATGAGCTGCGCCAAAATCAGGTCGAAGAGGGGATTTTCGGTTTTGACAGTTTTACCGAAAACGGTAGCAACGCATTCGCGAGTATGGGAACGGCTTTAAACAGCGAAAAACGTGACTGCATCATCTGGTCTATCAATCACTATCTGAACTTGAATCGCCACCCAAAGGTGATTGAAAAATCGATCGAAGCCACGCGCGAATTTGGCACCGGATGTGGGACATCCGCAATTTCTGGCGGGATGAATCTGCTTCACAAGAAAATCGAAGAACGCCTAAGCAATTGGTACAACAAAGGCGTGATGCTGTTTCCTACTGGTTTCACAGCTAATATGGGCACCCTGGCTGCAATTTGTCAGGAAGAAGATCACGTCCTGATCGACAGTGAATCGCACGCGTCCATTCGCGATGGGATCAAACTTTCACCTGCACGTCGATGGATACAGTTTGAGCATAACTCAGTTGAAGACATCGAAAGCCAACTTATTGCCTCAGAGCAGGTTTGCCAGGGCAAAATTATCGTTGTCCTTGAATCGGCCTATTCCATGAGCGGGGATATCTGCCCATTGGACAAGGTGGTGAAGCTAAAGGAAAAATACGATTTTCTGCTGTTTGTTGATGAGGCGCATTCCTTCGGGATTTATGGGCAGCACGGCAAAGGCCTTTCCTACCATATGGGCGTCCTGGATGGTGTTGATTTCCTGACTTCAACCTTCTCAAAGTCAACCGCATCCATAGGTGGGTTTGTTGCTTGTGACCCGAAATATCTCTCTTACTTCCAGTGGGGCTCAAATGCATTTGCCTTTCAGGCGTGTTTTTCGCCGGCAGACGCAGGCACAATCGTAGCAGCTCTGGATGTGTTGGAAACAGAGCCAGAGCATGCCGAGGTTCTGCACAAGAAGAACATCTATATGCGAAAGAGACTTTTGTCTCTGGGTTTTGATTTGGGTTCCAGCCTAAGTCCAATCATTCCGGTCTATATCGCTGACACGGAGAAACTCCTGAAGGTCTGTTTTGATCTCTACAAAAACGGCGTCTTTTCAGTGCCGATCAGCTATCCGGCAGTCGGAATACACGAGGGCAGAATTCGCTTCATTGTAAATGCCAATCATACCCACGAGCACATCGATAAAACGGTCGACCTGCTGAACCGTATGGCGAACAAGTATGACATCTTGAGCGGCCAGAAAGAGATGCGGGAAAACGGGATCATCGGAAAAATTCAAAACTCATCCACCACCACAAGCATTTCAAGAAACTTCAACTAGGGAAGAACAAAAAATGGTTACCTTTACAAAACATACAATCGATTCAGCACCGGAAGAGGCTAAGGAAAATCTCGCCTATGCGGAAAAAGCCTATGGCTTCCTTCCCAATCTTTATCGAAACATGGCGGAAGCGCCGACTCTGTTTGAGGGATATTTGAAGCTCTCTGAAGTCTTCGGAAATACAAGTTTTTCTGAAACCGAGAGGCAAATCATCCTCATGACGAACAACCGTTTAAATGGCTGTAAATACTGTATGGCAGCGCATACGACCATTGCGCAATCACACAGCGTTCCGGACGACGTCATTGAAGCGTTGCGAAACAATACGCCGATTTCAGACGAAAAACTCGAGCATTTGAGGCAGTTTGCAGCGATTATCAATGAGACTCGCGGGAATCCAACCGAGGCAGAGCTAAAAACCTTTTTGGATGCTGGATACACCAAACAAAATGTTTTGGAGATTCTGGTTGGGACAA
>JBCCXO010000015.1:0-67051 GCA_039191645.1 Pseudomonadota bacterium
GCCGCTTTTCATGACCACTGCACCACGTCTAACCGTAAACCTTTCTGCAATTTCCAAAAATTGGCAGGTTTTGGAAGATAAGTCTGGTGAAGCTGAAACGGCCGCTGTGGTCAAAGCAGATGCTTACGGCCTTGGCTTAGAGATGATCGGTCCCGTTTTGTGGGAGACGGGATGCCACACCTTTTTTGTTGCCATGGTAGAGGAAGGATTGCGCTTGCGCAGGGCCGTTCCCGGAGCGCGAATCTTTGTGCTCAACGGAATATTTGCCGATACGGTTTCAACGGCACTCGAATTTGACCTTGCTCCTGTGTTGTCAACGCAAGAACAAATTGGCCTCTGGAAGACTTCCGCCCATGGCAAACCCTGTGCAATCCATGTTGATACCGGAATGAACCGCTTGGGTCTCACCCTTGATGATGCCGAGACGTTGGCCGATGACCCTAGCGCTTTGTCAGCATCCGGTGCGACTTTGGTCATGTCGCACCTGGCCTGTGCGGATGATCCTGATCATGCCTTGAATGGGCTCCAACTCTCGCGATTCCAGCAAATTTCGAGTCTTTTCAGCAATTTGGAGAAATCTCTTGCCAATTCGGCTGCAGTCTTAACCAACGAAGCAGCCTGTTTCGATTTAACAAGACCTGGCATTGCAATTTATGGCGGTGAAGCGGTGAACGATTTCGCCAACCCAATGGAACCTGTTGTTCGCGCGGAATCACGTATTTTGCAGATACGGTCTGCAAAAAAAGGGGAGACGATAGGATATGGGGCCTCCCACATCCTTACCCGAGACAGCAAAATTGCCATTTGTTCGATTGGCTATGCGGATGGGATTCATCGGTCGCTATCTGGAAGCGGCGTTCCGCTGCGCAATTCCAGAACAGGTGGTGGATATGGGGCCATCGAAAACAACCTGGTCCCGATGATCGGCCGCGTGTCGATGGATCTTACCGCGTTTGATGTTACCGATGTACCGGAGACGCTCTTGAAGCAAACTTCCTGGATAGAACTCTTTGGGAGAAATATACTGATCGATGAAATTGCACGCGCGTGTGGTACGATCGGTTATGAATTGCTAACAAATCTTGGCAGAAGGTACCAACGGGAGTACACTGAGTAAAAATGGCCAAACCCAAAACCCAATTTGTATGCCAGTCATGCGGGAGCACATTTCCTCGATGGTCCGGCAAATGCGACGGGTGTGGGGCTTGGAATACACTGGTCGAAGAAAGCGCTGTTTCCGGGATTGGCGCTAATCCCGGCAAGCAGATGCGCAAAGGAACACCCGTCAAACTCGTTTCTCTTGCCGGAGAGACGGAGGAAGCACCACGAATTGCCTCTGGTATCGCGGAACTTGACCGCGTGACGGGCGGCGGTTTCGTCAAAGGGTCAGCGCTATTGGTTGGCGGCGACCCGGGGATCGGCAAATCTACGTTGTTGATGCAGGCATCTGCCGCGCTTGCGAAATCTGGGCACCGGGTTGTTTATGTATCCGGGGAAGAAGCGGTTGCACAAATCCGGATGCGTGCACAACGTCTTAACGCAATTGAACCTCACGTCGGTCTTGCTGCAGAAACCAGCGTTGAAAACATTTTGGCGACCGTAGAAGGCGATGAGCCCCCTGCTCTTTTGATCATCGATTCCATTCAGACGTTGTGGTCAGATTTGGCTGATTCTGCACCGGGAACCGTCACGCAGGTTCGGACTGCTGCTCAAGCGATGATCCGATACGCGAAAAAACATGGTGCCTGTGTGGTTCTCGTTGGCCATGTTACCAAAGAAGGACAAATCGCGGGTCCGCGTGTTGTGGAGCATATGGTTGATGCGGTTCTCTATTTTGAAGGTGAAGGAGGACATCATTTCAGAATTTTGAGGACAGTAAAAAACCGGTTTGGTCCTACCGACGAAATTGGCGTTTTTGAGATGTCAGACAAGGGTTTGCGGGAAGTGACGAACCCTTCAGAGTTGTTTTTGGGAGAAAGAAATGAAACCTCTCCCGGCGCGGCCGTATTTGCCGGGATGGAGGGCACGCGTCCGGTACTTGTTGAAATACAGGCACTTGTCGCACCTTCTTCCCTCGGCACTCCCCGTCGGGCCGTGGTAGGTTGGGATTCCTCCCGGTTGTCGATGGTCTTGGCGGTTCTTGAGGCCCATTGCGGCGTCCGGCTTGGTGATCACGATGTCTATCTCAACGTGGCCGGGGGCTACCGAATCGTTGAACCTGCGGCAGACCTTGCGGTGGCAGCAGCTCTTGTCTCATCCCTGTGCGGCGTGGCATTGCCGGCTGATTCTGTATATTTTGGAGAGGTCAGTTTATCTGGAGGTGTCAGACCCGTTGCTCACACAGGACAGCGGTTAAAAGAAGCTGGCAAACTGGGGTTTAACAAAGCCTCTGCCCCGCTTGCAAACGAGGACGACAGCAAAGAACCGGGATTGGAGGTCTCCATTACCCGTGAACTGACACAGCTGGCTGCTCAAATCGCTGCCATGAAAGAAACATCTTAATAGGTGAAGAAAAGCTGGAAAATGGTCGCGTTTACGTTTAAATCAGCGGAAAAGTGTGAGGCAGGTTAAAGGGCGCAGCTCATGCCAATCGAATTGCTCGATGTTATTTTAATTGTTTTGATGCTTTTGTCAGGCTTTCTGGCAATGGTTCGCGGTTTCTCGCGCGAAATTTTGTCAATCAGTTCCTGGGTAGTCGCTGGATTGGTTGCTTTCACTTTTTACAAGCAACTCACACCGTTGGTTGCGGAGTATACGATCTCTGTGACAAGCAACGAGCTTGTGCCACAGATTGTGGCGGGTGCTATCGTTTTTCTGATCGCGCTCATCATTGTCAGTTTGATAACCATGAAAATTGCAGATCTGATCGTGGATAGCCGGGTTGGGGCGTTGGATCGAACCCTTGGTTTTGTTTTTGGCGCAGCACGTGGTGCACTGCTCGTCATGGTCTTGCTTATGTTTTACGTAAACTTTTTCCCGGATAATCAACCGGACTGGGTTGCAAACGCAAAGTCCAAGCCAATGTTGGAATCCATGGGTGAAGGCCTTGTAAATGCTTTGCCGGATGATCCGGTCGGATTCGTTTTTGATAAGTTTGGCATCGAAAGCGATCCAGAAACTGAGGGTCAGGATGCCTGACCAAGACCCTTTAGGAGGCACGAATGTCTTTTCTTGATGACGATAAACTCCGAGAAGAATGTGGCGTATTTGGAATTTTTAACAATGAGGATGCAGCGGCACTTACAACCCTAGGACTGCATTCACTTCAGCACCGTGGTCAGGAGGGTGCCGGCATTGTCTCTTTTGACGGAAAGCAGTTTCACGCTGAACGTCACATGGGCCTGATTGGCGATACGTTCACCAAGCAAAGCATCTTAAACCGCCTGAGGGGCTTTCGAGCGATTGGCCATACCCGTTATTCTACAACCGGCGGGGATGAAATGCGAAATGTTCAGCCCTTTTTTGCTGAGTTCTCCGGCGGCGGATTTGCGGTCGCTCATAATGGGAACATCACCAACGCCATGACCCTACGCGCAGAATTGCAACGCGCAGGGGCCATTTTCCAATCAACCTCAGACACAGAGACAATCCTGCACCTGATTGCCATGGGGAGCGAACCCATGTTTGTCGACAGGTTGCAGTCCGCCCTGAAGCGCTTGGAGGGAGCGTTTTCATTTGTCGGCCTAACCAACAAAAAGCTGATTGGTTGCAGGGATCCGCACGGCGTACGTCCGTTGGTTCTGGGTGATATTGATGGCGCCTATATTCTGGCGTCGGAATCTTGTGCCTTAGACATTATCGGCGCCCGGTTCGTTCGGGATATAGAGCCCGGGGAACTTGTGATCATCACTGACAAGGGATTGCGCAGTCTCAGACCGTTCGGAGAGGTTAAAAAGCGGTTCTGTATTTTTGAGTATGTCTATTTTGCAAGACCGGATTCAACCGTCGAAGGCAAAAATGTTTATGACATACGCAAGCAGATTGGTGTTGAGCTTGCAAAAGAACAACCTGCAGAGGCAGATATCATCGTACCTGTTCCGGATTCGGGGGTTCCAGCCGCGATCGGGTATGCGCAAGGTGCTGAAATCCCGTTTGAGCTCGGGATTATCAGGAACCATTATGTCGGCAGGACGTTTATTCAACCGTCTGACTCCATTCGACACATGGGTGTAAAACTGAAACACAATGCAAATAGAAAGCTGATCGAAGGAAAACGGGTTGTCCTCGTGGATGATTCAATTGTGCGCGGAACGACCTCTCAAAAGATTGTTCAAATGGTTCGCGATGCTGGCGCTTCTTCCGTGCACATGCGCATCGCAAGTCCGCCGACGATGTCTTCTTGTTTTTACGGTGTTGACACACCAGAGACACACAAACTGCTGGCTTCACGGATGGATATCGACGCTATGCGTGATTTTATCCGCGTTGACTCACTTGGTTTCATTTCTCTTGATGGTTTGTACCGTGCAGCTGGTGAGGCATCTCGGGATCAGGACAGTCCGCAATATTGCGATGCCTGTTTCTCGGGTGAATATCCAACGCGTCTGACCGACCATGAAGACCGCGATAACATTTCCAACCTGTCGTTGTTGTCCGAAGCAAAGGGCTGATCGTTGAAAAGCCTTGATGGCAAATTGGCGCTCGTCACCGGAGCCTCTCGAGGCATCGGCTATCATTGTGCGCTGACCCTGGCTAAAGCAGGTGCGCACGTTATTGCCGTTGCGCGGACAGTTGGCGGTCTGGAAGAGCTTGATGATGAAATTCAAGCTACAGGGGGCTCCGCGACCCTTGTCCCACTCGATTTACTGGATTTCGATGCCATCGATCGTCTGGGTGGCTCCATTCATGAGCGATGGGGAGTTTTGGATATCCTCGTTTCAAACGCTGGCATGTTGGGCGATCTTTCCCCACTCGAACACATTGAACCAAAGTCGTTCGACAAAACGCTGAATTTAAATGTAACGAGCAATTGGCGTTTACTGTGCTCAATGTCGCCTCTGCTGCGTGCAGCCGACGCAGGGCGAATTGTTTTCATGACGGCCGGATCAGCCCACCAATGCAAACCTTTTTGGGGGCCCTATTCCGCAACACAAGCCGCATTACAAACTCTTGTCAAAACCTGGGCTGCAGAATGCGCCAAAACGGCAATGCGGATTAACTTGCTTGATCCCGGTCCGATGCGAACTGCATTGCGTGCAAGGGCAATGCCGGGTGAAGACCCCGAAACCATTGCCCACCCTTCGGAAATTGCTTCTACGATTTTGAAACTGACCGATGGGAAAGTCTCAAAAAATGGGCAGGTTTTTCTCCACGAAACCCAATCGTTTTGTGACTGACCCCTTTTGCAGGAAGTGATCCGATAACTTTTTGGTAACCATCGCCACAAGAACTTCACATTTATGCTGAATTGATATATATCGAAATGTTATATATATAATCGGAATATGCGCCATTGGGGCCATACATAGATTTCGACTGGATTTTTCATGAATACCCAAAGTCTGATACTAGGCATTCTCAATTTTGGAGATGCCACCGGGTACGAGATTAAAAAGCAATCGAGCGAGGGAGCGTTCAGCTTCTTCGTCGATATCAGCTACGGCACAATTTATCCTACGCTTTCCAGACTGGAGGCTGAGGGGTTGGTGGCAGGAAGATCAGAAACTCAAAGCGGGAAACCGGATAAAAAAATCTACTCTATTACGGACAGAGGAAGGGCAGAGTTTATTAGACTGCTCAATGTCGTTCCTCAGACGGATAAGTTTAAGTCCGAATTTTTGCTGATAACCATGTGTGCGGGTCTGTGCAGTCGCGAAGTAATTGAGACTGCAATCGATAAACAAATCAAAGATACTGAAGATGTTTTGAAGATTATTAATGATCTTCGTGAAGGATGTGATCATCCGGCAACGCAGTGGGTTACGAGCTATGGACTTCATGTAAAACAAGCAGCGCTAGAATATCTCACAAACAACCGCGACAGCCTCATTCATCTGGCTGGCGAAGAAATCGAAATGAAGGATGCGGCAGAATAAAATCTGCGCCAAGAGTTTGAACACAGGTATGTTGGTATGACTTTCACAATTAAAGGTTCACATTTACTTGCGATCGCGATCATGGCGGTGATTGGATATTGGATGTTCGGGGCCGAAATAAAAATTGGTGGTCAAAACAACGCCACTGAAACGGCTCAAGCAACGCCATCGCATGGGAGCTCGGAAACGCAAGATTCAAATGGTGAAGCTCAGCGTTTCAAGGTGAGTGTCGTCGAGATCCAGTCCGTGGAGCGGGAGCAAACGGTCAATCTGCGAGGCCGCACGAAGGCGGAGGCTGTTATACCGGTACGGGCGGAAACGGCGGGCGTTTTGGAAAAGCGTCTCGTTAAACGCGGCGATTGGGTTAACTCCGGCGATCTCGTCTGTGTGATTGATCAGGGCGCACGGAATGCCAGTCTTGCCAGTGCGAAAGCACTTTTTGAGCAAGCGAAGGGTGAATTTGAATCGAACAAACAACTGCAAGAAAAGGGGTTTGTCACCGATACGACCATGCGTCAGGCTCGCTTTAATCTAAACTCTGCTCGCGCCCAACTCAGGCAAGCCGAAATTGAACTTTCGTGGACTGAGGTGAGAGCAAACGCTTCAGGCGTCGTTCAAGATCCCATTGCAGAGGTCGGCGATGTGCTTACAGTTGGTGGTACGTGCATCACATTGGTTGATTCTGACCCGATGTATTTTACTGGCCAATTGTCTGAGCGCTCAATCAACGATGTGAAAGTCGGCATGAAAGCGGATGTCCAACTTGTGACGGGTGAACATATTGAAGGTACGGTGAATTACCTCGCCCCATCCGCAGACCCTCAGACGCGCACATTTGCTGCTGAAATTCGTTTGGACACCAAAGGACAGACCGTTCGAGACGGCTTAACGGCCAGTGCCAAAATCAAGCTTCCGCCGGAAGACGCTATTCGAATTTCCCCGTCCTGGCTTACGTTGGAAGATAGCGGACAGATTGGGGTTAAGATTGTTGACGAGGAAAGCCGTGTAAAATTCATGCCAGTAACGATTGTTTCCCAGACCAATCGCGGTTTTTGGATAGCCGGAATTGAAGCCGGGACGCGGATCATTACGCTTGGCCAGGAATACGTCATTGATGGAGAGTTGGTAAAAGCCGTCCCCGCAGAAATACAGAAAGCCGAGGTTGACCAATGACTGGCATGTTAGACACCGTCTTAAGCCGTCCCAGAACCGTTCTGACCATGATGGTTGTCATGGTTCTCGCCGGGATTTTTACGTATATCAACATCCCAAAAGAAGCGAACCCCGATATTGATGTTCCTGTCTACTATGTTTCGATTACGCAACAGGGCATATCCCCGAAGGATTCAGAACGCCTGCTTGTTCGCCCGATGGAGACGGAGCTGCGTGGTCTAGAAGGCCTGAAAGAAATCACTTCGATTGCTTCTCAGGGGCATGCCGGAATTATTTTGGAGTTCCAGATCGGGACTGACAAAGACGTTGTGTTGGCTGACATTCGCGACAAGGTTGATCTGGCGCAGGCTGAATTGCCCGAGGGTGCAGAAGAACCGGCGATATTCCCGACTAACTTTGCTTTGCAACCGACGATTATCGTGACGCTGTCCGGCAATGTTCCAGAGCGGACGCTCTACAATTACTCCAAACGTCTACAAGACGAAATCGAGGCGATTTCAACGGTCCGCGAAGCGGAATTAAAAGGGACACGGGAAGAGCAGATTGAAGTCCTGTTGGATTTGGTGCGCCTGGAATCCTACGACATCACGCAAGATGAACTGCTGAACGCGGTTTCTTCGTTTAACCAGTTGGTCCCTGCCGGCTTTATTGATGACGGTAACGCCCGGTTCAACCTCGAAGTCCCCGGTCTCATACAGTCTGTTGAAGATGTATATGCGATCCCGATCAAGCAAAATGGTGAAGGTGTTGTTACGCTTGGTGAGGTTGCGGATATTCGGCGCACGTTCAAGGATCCTTCCAGCTATACGCGTGTGAACGGCAAGCCAGCGATGTCTTTGGAAGTGGTCAAGCGAATTGGCACCAACATCATCGAGAACAATGCTGAGGTCAGACGCGTTACGGATGAGTTTACCAAAGACTGGCCAGATACCGTAGAAGTGACCTACATGATCGACCAATCCAGCTTCATCTATGAAGTTTTGGGATCTTTGCAGTCTGCAATTATGACGGCAATTGCACTGGTCATGATCGTCGTTGTTGCCTCTCTTGGGGTGAGTTCTGGCCTTCTGGTTGGCATTGCCATTCCCACCTCGTTTATGGTGGGCTTCCTAATTCTTTCCGCAGCTGGCCTTACCGTAAACATGATGGTGATGTTCGGGATGGTTTTGTGTGTCGGGATGCTGGTGGATGGCGCTATCGTGGTCAGTGAATATGCAGATCGGAAAATAGCCGAGGGCATGACCGCCAAAGAGGCTTATCCGCGTGCTGCGAAACTGATGTTCTGGCCCGTTGTCTCCTCAACGGCAACCACCCTGGCCGCTTTCTTGCCATTGCTGTTATGGCCCGGTGTCCCAGGTGAATTTATGAGCTATCTGCCCATCATGGTGATCATTGTCCTGTCAGCATCACTGCTTACCGCTTTGGTCTTCCTGCCTACGATGGGGATGGCCATTGCAAGAATTGGGAACCTGCTAAAAACGCAACAACGCTTGCTAAAAACGGTCTTTGTTGGTCTCGCCTTCGGTTTCGTTGGCTGGGCAATGCTTGGACCGCAATTGGCAGGTCTTGGTTTGCCTTTACCGGTGGATGTGGTTTCGCTCTGTGTTGGCCTTTTGCTCGGCGCCGTTGGTGCATATTTCACCCATCGGTTGGCTGGCAGAACGGCGTCCGAGGAAAAACCCAAAAATGTCAATGAAAACTCATCGGCAAAAATGCTGTCTTCCAAGGAACCACTGGATGTGCGGAAAGTTCCCGGCGTCATGGGCGGATATCTGCGCATGCTCAGTCTGTTTTCGCGCGGCGTTCTGGGCAACCTTACGGTTATCGCGATTGTTGCGGGGATCACGTTCTTCACGTTCAATCTTTTTGGCCAGTTGAGCAAAGGCGTAGAATTCTTTGTTGATGAAGAACCCGATGTTGCGCTTGCCTTTGTTTCCGCGCGCGGAAATCTCTCCGGCTCTGATATCCGGGATGTGGCAATCAGTGTCGAAAAAGAAATTCTGAAGGTTAAGGGCGTTGAAAACCTAGTGATGACGGCAACTGCGCCTGGGGGTGGTACTGGCGGCAGCGGTGTAGATGTGACGGCGCCACAAGATGTACCGGCCGATGTTGTTGCAGTTGGCACAATCGAACTTGAAGATTATTCGAACCGTAGACGTGCCGTGGTTATCTTCGATGAAATCCGACAACGCACTGCTGGCATCCCCGGCATTAAAGTTGAACTTAGAAAAATCGAGGGTGGTCCACCCACCGGCAAAGACATTCGGCTTGAGGTGAAATCCACCAATTACGATACCATGATGGCAGCCGTTACAAAAATTCGCGAGAAGTTTGATCGGCTTGATAACCTTCAAGACATTGAAGACGGAAGGCCCCTGCCCGGTATTGATTGGAAATTGGCCGTCGATCGCGAGGAAGCGGGGCGCTATAACGCCAGTATTCCCGCCGTTGGCGCTATGATCCAGCTTATCACAAACGGTGCGCTTATTGGTGATACCACGCAAAACAATTCTGATGACCAGATTGATATTCGCGTCCGCCTGCCCGAGGAACAACGGTCTTTGGATCATCTAAATGAGTTGAAACTGAGAACTTCAAACGGGCAAGTTCCAATTTCCAACTTTATTGAAATGACACCAGAGCCTAAAGTTTCTTCTATCACGCGCCGCGACGGTCTTTATGCGATGGATATCAAGGCAAACCTTCTTGCATCCGCCAAAGCTGAGGGTCTTACCCCCGATGAGAAAATAAACGAAATCCAAGAATGGTTGGACAGTCAGGCCTGGCCGGAGAGCATATTCCTTAAGTTCCGCGGCGCTGACGAAGAACAAAAAGAATCTGGCGCATTTTTGATGAAGGCTGCTGCAGGTGCGCTGTTCCTGATGTTCATCATTCTTGTTACGCAATTTAACTCATTTTACCAAACAGTGTTGACGCTAATGACTGTTGTTCTGGCGATCGTGGGCGTCCTGATTGGTATGATGATCGCTGGGCAAAAATTCTCAATTATCATGACTGGAACGGGCGTGGTGGCGCTTGCCGGTATTGTTGTAAACAATGCCATCGTCCTGATTGATACCTATAATCGGCTCCGAAAAGAAGGCGCTGAAATACATGACGCTGTCTTGAAGACCTCCGCCCAGCGTTTACGCCCGATTATGTTGACGACAATAACAACCATTATGGGCCTGGTCCCGATGGCATTTCAAACAAACTTTGACTTCATTGGTCAGACCATCAGCGTGGGTGCGATTACAGCGGTTTGGTGGGTGCAATTGTCGACGGCAATTATCTCCGGTCTGGCGTTTTCCACCTTGCTTACGCTGGTTCTCATCCCGGTTATGCTGACCTTCCCTGTCAACGTGGCCAGGCTCTTTGGATTTGGGAAGCCTAGTAACATGGTCGTTGCTGCATCGCAGGGAGACGCTGCAATGGCGCTTGAACCAGTGCCTGTTGCCGCTGTAGTTCCGGAAGATACGACGGAAGACCTTCCGAAACTGCCTAAGAAGCGGCGTGTTCCAGCTAAGAAACCAGCAAAACGTACTACCAAGAAAGCAAAGCCTGCGAAACCAGACAAGCCTGTCCCATTCCCGGATGCGGCGGAGTAAGCGCGTTTATCTGTTTTCCCTTGCGTTGTATCGCGTCCAATTTCTGAAGGAAAACGGAAGCGATGCAAGGTACAAAATCGCGAGCGCTGAGAGCATGGTCCATGGATAGCTGATAACAGCCGCGGCAAGAAACACGGCAAAGATAAGAAATGGCAGGACAAGGTCTCTTCTGACTTTCTGAGAAATGTTTTTCCCGGAAAACGTTGGCAGGTTGGAAACCATCAAAAATCCGCAGGCCATTGTATAGACAGTCGTTGTGAACGCCCAGGATTTATCATTCTCCACGCCAAGTAACAGCAGATAAACAGGGAGCAAAACGACCAGTGCCCCTGCGGGAGCAGGCACGCCAATAAAGAATCGATTGTGCCAGTCAGGTTGATCCGGGTTGTCTAACATCACATTAAACCTAGCCAACCTCAGACATGCACAACTGGCGTAGATAAGCGCAGCGATCCATCCAATGGAGTTTAACTCTGTCAGGATTGTTATGTATAGCAACAGGGCTGGCGCGACACCGAAATTTACAAAATCGGCGAGGCTATCCATCTCAGCACCAAACCGCGTTGTCGACTTCAAGAATCTGGCAACCCGCCCGTCAATACCATCGAGAAAGCCCGCAAAGATAACTGCTGCAACTGCCAATTCTATCCGATCTTCCATCGCGAATCTTATTGATGTCAGTCCAGAACAAATTGCCAATAAGGTCAAAAGATTGGGAAAGATCGTTCTAAGCGGTATATCGCGCAAGCGTACTGACGTCTCATCCGATGGATTCGGAGGTTTATCGTCCCCCTCGGGATCAAATGGAGGAAATGGGTTTGCCATCAACTAGCTCTGATCAAGGGAACCACCTTGTTCTTTCCGAAAGAAGCAATCACCGTCTCACCCGCAATTGCTGTTTGTCCAACTGATACCATCGGCGTTGCCTTTTCCGGGAGGAACACATCCAGCCTGGAGCCGAAACGAATAAGTCCGAAACGTTCCCCGGAAACGAGCTCATCGCCCTCATTTGCCCAACACACAATCCGGCGGGCAACCAATCCAGCGATTTGAACCACTGCGATTTCGCCGCGATCTGTTTCCAAAACAATGGAGTTTCGTTCGTTTTCTTCTGATGCTTTGTCGAGTTCTGCGTTAAGAAAACTGCCTTTTCGATAGACGATTTGCGAGATTTTACCACGGATGGGCGCACGATTTACATGACAATTGAAGACGTTCATAAACACAGATATCCGCAAAACCGGTTCTTCCCCAAGACCAAGCTCTTTTGGTGGAACGACTTTTCCAACATGTGACACTTTTCCGTCCGCCGGACTTACGACCAATTCATCACTGACAGGTGTAACCCGTTTGGGGTCACGAAAGAACAGTGCGCACCAAATGGTCAATGCCAATCCGATGTAAAAAAGAGGATTCCAAAGCCATCCCAGTATCACTGTAAGGACCGCGAACGCTGCAATGAAAGGGTACCCTTCCTTGTGGATGGGCGGCACCGAATTAAGGATTGAATTTTTAATGCTCATACTCAGCTACTTTGCTTGTTTGGATTTTCGTTATCAACTCTACTTCACAAACTCAATCGGCTGCTGGTTTTTTGCGCCGGACTATTCCAAGTTCATCATTCTCATGTGCTGCCCGCAAGCGGTCTTCTGCTTCGGTTGCTTCTCGTTGTCGGCTCCACATTTCTCCGTAAAGACCCTTTTTACGGAGTAATTCCTTGTGCGTTCCACGTTCGACAATTTCTCCTGCTTTCAGTACTAAGATTTGATCGGCTGATACGACCGTAGACAGCCTGTGCGCTATGACAACCGTTGTGCGATTTTTTGAAACTTCATCCAAGGCAGCCTGAATTTCACGTTCTGTCTGCGTATCAAGGGCAGACGTTGCCTCATCGAGGATAAGGATTGGGGGTGCTTTTAAAAGCGTTCTGGCAATTGCAACGCGTTGTTTTTCTCCACCCGATAACTTGAGGCCTCTTTCCCCTACTTCGGTTTTAAAGCCCTGAGGCAAGCCCCGGATAAAGTCGCCAATCTGCGCCATTTCAGCAGCCTCTTCCACTTCTTCGTCTGTCGCATCAGGTCTGCCATATCGTATGTTGTATGCTATGGTGTCATTGAACAGAACGGTGTCTTGCGGAACCATCCCAATTTTTGCTCTTAATGTGGTCTGTTGTACATCACGTAAGTTCTGGCCATCGATGGTGATCGCGCCGCTTGTTGCGTCATAAAATCTGAACATTAGTCTTGATATTGTTGATTTTCCGGCACCAGATGGTCCAACAATTGCAACCGTTTTCCCGGCAGGAACTTCAAAAGAAACGTCACGGAGAATTTTTCTATCTTCGTCGTAATGAAACTTGACATGGTCGAACCGAACAACACCAGCCGTCACGTCAAGCGGTTTGGCATTTGGTTTGTCTTTTATTTCCTGATCGACTGACATCAGGAAAAACATATCTTCGAGGTCAGCAAAGCCTTGACGGATCTCCCGATAGATAAATCCAATAAAATTCAATGGAATGAACAATTGCATCAGAAGCACATTGATCATGACAAAATCGCCTAGCGTCTGATCACCTTCCAAAACTGCATTGGCTGACAATATCATGCAAAACGCCATCCCCAACGCCATTATGATGGCTTGGCCGAAGTTTAACCACGCAAGCGAGGTCCATACTTTGGTCGCAGCGCGTTCGTAACGCTTCATTGAGTTTCCAAAGCGGGTGGCCTCCAACATTTCATTGCCGAAATATTTAACAGTCTCGAAATTGAGAAGCGAGTCGATCGCTTTCGAGTTGGCGTCTGTATCGTTCTCGTTCATATCTCGGCGAATTTCGATCCTCCAATCCGATGCCCTGATTGTAAACCAGACGTAAGCCCAGACCATTCCGGTGATGATAAGCACGTACCAAAAGTCGAACCAGTACCAAATTACCGCCGCCATAAGGGCAAATTCAAAAAGGGTAGGAATGCCATTCAGAATTGAAAATCTTACGATTGCTTCGATACCTTTGGTGCCGCGCTCTATGACGCGCGACAGCCCGCCAGTTCGGCGTTGAAGATGATATCGCAAACTCAGATTGTGCAAGTGTTCGAATACAATACCGGCAAGCTGACGAACGGCATATTGTCCCACGCTTGCAAACAGGGCATCGCGAAGCTGATTTAGCCCAATCATTACTACCCGCCCGATGTTGTAAGCAACAACAAGCATAACCGGTGTCAAAAGAAAAACAGGCAATAAGGCTTCAAGATCTGTGTTTTTTGATAGATCACCGGTAAGCGCATCCGTCGCGAGCTTGTAAAGGTAGGGTATGAGAACCGTCACCACTTTACCCGCAATCATGAACAAAGACGCGTAGACGACCCGCATTTTTAAATCAGGGCGGTCCTCCGGCCACATGTATGGCCACAGGTTGCGAAGGGTCTTTAACAAGCTGGCCTCATCGGCATCAACTTTGTTTACAAGTGCATTATCCGTCATCGCAGTTGCACCGCGCTGTCTCCAACAGCTCACTGATTTCTACTTGAAGGTCCTTGAGCGCATCAAAACGTATGGAAAAACTTGACTTCGTCCCGATCTGTTCCACGTCAATAAGGCCGGCGGATTTGAGTACTGAAAGATGTTGGGACACTGTGGATTGCGACAGGGTAAAACAATCACACATGTCGCCGCAACATCCTCTTGGACGTTTCGCCAGTTCACGGATAATCCGCCATCTTACAGGATGTCCGATGGCTTTTAGCATGTCTGCTGTGTTGTTTGATGGTTGAGAGTCTTTCGTAAGACTGTCGGCTTTTAAATCCATGCCTGCGCTTTATCGGTAAATACCGATAAAGTCAAACGCTCTTTCAAGTTGTATCAACCGTCGGATGTCTCTCCGCTTGCCGCATCGTCCTCGGGCACTTTGAAAACCTGGCCGGGATAGATCAAATCTGGGTCCCGAATTTGGTCCCGATTGGCTTCAAATATGGTTGTATACCGAATACCGTCACCATAATTTCTTCTGGCAATTCGCCACAGATTGTCACCTCTGCGAATGATGACAGCGCTTCCGGTTCTGATCTCTTTCTTTTCGGGTTCAGATGCGGCAGCAGTTTCGACATCCGCGCTTCCTGCTTCTTCTACTGCTTCAACCTCTTGAGCCACCTGTGGTTCAGGTTGTACAGCTTGAGAGGTAGCGGGTTGCGTGGCAGCAATCTCAGTTTCCACTTCCGTCGCTTCGGCGGTTTGTGTTGTATCGGATGGGTTTTCTGCTGTTGGGTCCTTTAACGCTGTCCCTTCCGAGGATGTTGTCGCAGCAGCGGCCTCGGATGTGCTTTCAACTTGGGCTGTTAGAGACGTTTGATCCTGTGCAACGCTTGGCGCTACAGGTTCGTCTGCTTTTTCAGGTTCGGCCGATGCTATTTCAGTCTCGGGTTCGGCGTCATGGATTAACAAAACTTCAGCGCGCGCGAGGACTTTCGGGCTCGAGCCTTTTGTCATGTCCGCCCGAATATCATATCGGCCGGTTGCAATATCATGATTGCCCTCATAGAGAAACGCGCCGTTACTGCCGATTTCGGTAGAACCGAGAAACTTGCTGTCGAGGTAAATGTTTACCCGCCCACCCGCTTCTCCCGTTCCGGCAATGAATACTCTGCCTTTTTCGATGTCGGCGGCCTCGATCAGGACCGGTTTTGCTGGCTCTGTTTGAATGGGTTCATCTGAGGTTTCTGCTTTAGCGAGTTCAACCTGCTCCTTGGCTTCTACTTCAACGGTTTCTTGCGTCGTATTTACCTCAGCCTGGGCCGACTGATTTTCCGGAGTTTGGCTTTCCTCATTGGTTACGCTGTCATCGGATGTGACTGCTTCTGCAGTTTGGCTTTCGTCTGTTGGCTCTGTTTCTGTCGATTCCGGTACCGGGGAGGCTTCTTGCTCCGGTGTTGCCGCTGCAATCTCCGTTTCGGTATCTGCAGAATCGGTGGTGGGTTTTTGAAGGATACGGCTTGCTTTCCCCGCTTCGGCAACAATCACTGTAGGCTCCTCGCCGCTTTCAGGCTCAGGGACATTGATCAATCCTGCCTCTGCAGACAAAATGGGTTCTCCATCCCTTGGCGTTGCACGCAGGCTGAGTTCGTGTGAACCAGGGGATAAAGGTTTGTCCAGTACGAAAACAAAATCACCCTCAGGGCCTGATTCTGCCGTCCCGATTTGCACCTCACCTTCTAACAAGACGACCGTGCTATTTCCCGGACCAGATCCAGCGACCACGAGGCTACCGTCTTTCTCGACGCGCAGAAGGGAAAACACCGGTGCGACCGGTTCTGTTTCCGGTGCCTGTGTTGTATCTGTCGCCGTCGGTTCTGACGATTCTGTCTCGGGGACCAGTTTGGCAATTTCTGTTTTGTTTTCCGATGGCGTGATCTGGACAGTTTGGTCTTTCTGCGAGCCCGTAAACAGCTCTGGTCCAAAAACAATGTATCCAAGTAACGCTGCTGCGGACAAACCTGCACTAGCGTACAAAATCGGAAGGAAACCTTTTATCATTCATTTTACCCCTAGAGCGGATCAGAATCACTCTGGTCAATACACCCAAAGCCTATTATTTCACATTTTGCCAGTAACTAGCACTTTTTATCAGACGTTAACAGGTTCACGCACATGACTGAAATCAATTCCATTTGTGTTTACTGCGGATCACAGCCGGGCATTCAGCCGGTTTTTATGGAAGCTGCACGGGAAACCGGCAAAAAACTCGCACAATCCGGCATTCAATTGACCTATGGCGGGGGAAATAGCGGGCTTATGGGCGCTATATCTCAATCTGTTCTGGCGCATGGCGGGCGAGTTAAAGGCATTATTCCAAGGTTTTTGGTTTCGCGAGAGGGTTTGAATGATCAAATCTCGGAAAACTACGACGTTCTAATCACGGACAGCATGCATGAACGCAAGAGGCTCATGTTTGAAAACGCTGACGCGTTTTTAACGCTTCCCGGTGGGATCGGAACCCTTGAAGAGATCGTGGAAATCATGACCTGGGCTCAACTGGGGCAGCATTCAAAACCTTTGGGCTTCCTCAATATCGAAAATTTTTGGCAACCCATGTTTGACTTGCTTGAGCACATGAGCGAATCTGGTTTTATTCATACCTCTGATCGGATTAATCCCCTGATTATCAGCGATCCAGATGCGTTAATCGAAGCATTTGCAAAGTGATCCACAGTCTTCGTCACAAATCCGTCATCGACACTGGACTAGGATGACTGTGTTGCCCCTTTGCAAGTATCTACCGCTGTCCTCTTGCGGCAACAACTTACTGACTGAAGCGCTTCAAAGCGCCCCAACCTGGCTTCAGTCTTCTCTCAGGCCATCCTCTTTTCCAGAGGATGGCTTTTTTGTTTTCTTTCTGCTGTTAAAATCGACCAAGCATACAGCACCAACGCGATCCAAATCATGACAAATGCATAGAGTTGAACCCGTTCTAAAGGTTCACCAAAGATAAATATGCTAATCAGAAAGAGCATTGTTGGCACCATGAACTGCATCAATCCAATGGTAGAAAGTCTCAATCGCTTGGCGCCAAATGCATACAAGATCAGGGGAACTGCAGTTGCAGGTCCAGCGAGGACCAGCAGTAACCAATTGATTTCACCTTTAAGAAATTCGCCACTTCCCGTGATTTGAATCCAAATGATATAGGCTAATGTGAATGGGAAAATCAGAAGAATTTCTACCAGAAAACCTTGCGTTGGACCTACTTCCACCGTTTTGCGCAGCAAGCCGTATATTCCGAATGTTGCGGCAAGAAAAAGGCTCAAAAGCGGAAATTGCCCACCTACGATTGTGAGCATTAAAACGGCTGCCGCTGCAATCAAAATCGCAATAAGCTGGAGCCGGCTAAACCGATCACCCAGAAACACAAATCCCAACAAGACCGTCAGCAACGGGTTGATATAATAGGCTAGCGCTGTTTCGAGCGTACGCTCAACGGTAATTGCCCAGATAAACACGCCCCAGTTCGCAGAAATCAAACAGGAACAGAGAAACAACACACCCATTTTACGTGGCGATTTCAACGTTGGAAGGATATCCGCTGTTCTGCCAATAGCCCACAGAACAGCACCCGCTACCGGTAGGGACCAAAATGCCCGGTGCGCCGTTACCTCTATGGGATCTATGTGCCCGGTCAGTTTCCAGAAAAGAGGCATTAACCCCCAGATCAGGTAAGCCGAAAATGCAAAAAAGAAGCCTGATCGAGACGATGGCTGCGTTGTCAACCTGCCCCCTCTTTCATCAGCTTATAGTTCATGGAGTCCGTCAGCGCCTGAAACGAAGCATCTATAATGTTGTCGGACACTCCAACTGTCGTCCAACGTTCACCTGTCGCGTCAGTGGAATCGATCAAAACGCGCGTGACCGCTTCTGTGCCACCATTGAGGATGCGCACTTTGTAATCCACCAATTCAAGATCGGCAATTTGAGCTTGATACTTCCCGAGGTCTTTGCGCAAAGCATTATCAAGTGCATTTACCGGACCGTGTCCTTCGGAGACTGACAGGAGGCTTTTTCCATCCACGGTCAGTTTTACCACCGCTTCTGAAACCGTAATCACTTCTCCGATGGCGTTAAACCTTCTTTCAACCTGACAGCGGAAGGAATCCACTTTGAAAAACTGCGGCACTGTCCCGAGGTGTTTGCGGGCAAGGATTTCGAAACTCGCATCGGCTGTTTCATACGCATAGCCTTCGGCTTCACGTTCTTTAACAACTGAAATTAACGCGTCGAGGTTTGCATCGTCTTTATTCACGTCAATGCCGCGTCTGGAAAGTTCGTTCAAAAAGTTGGATTTGCCCCCCTGATCCGAAACCATAAGACGGCGATTGTTACCAACGCTTTCGGGTTTTACATGTTCATAGGTTTCCGGTTCTTTGAGAATTGCTGACGCATGAATGCCAGCCTTGGTTGCAAACGCAGAACCGCCGACATACGGCGCCTGTGCATCGGGTGCACGAGTGAGGATTTCATCGAACTTGTGAGAAATACGGGTAAGTTCTGCAAGCTTTTCAAGTCCCACTCCGGTTTCATACGTTTCAGCATAAGCTGATTTCAACGCCAAGGTTGGAATCAGGGTCACCAGATTTGCGTTACCACATCTTTCGCCAATGCCATTTAAAGTCCCCTGGATCTGGCGGACACCAGCTCTGACTGCTGCCAGAGAGTTTGCAACTGCCTGACCGGTATCATCGTGGGCGTGAATGCCTAAATTCTCACCTGGAATTACCTTTGCAACGTGTGTCACAATCTCCTCGATTTCATGGGGTTGACTGCCCCCGTTTGTATCACAAAGAACGATCCATCTGGCGCCTGCAGCATAGGCAGTTGCGGCACATTGCAATGCATATTCCGGGTTCGCCTTAAACCCGTCGAAAAAGTGTTCGCAGTCCACCATTGCCTCGCGTTCCGCGTCTTTCACGACTTTAACGGATGCCTTGATGCAGTCGAGGTTGTCTTCGTTCGAAGTTCCGAGCGCGACACGAACATGATAATCCCAGGCTTTGGCCACATAGCAAATTGCATCGGTTTGCGACTGAAGCAGAGCAGCGATGCCTGGATCGTTTGACGCTGAAACACCAGGGCGCTTCGTCATACCGAATCCTACAAAAGCAGCATTTTTTGTGCGCCTTTTTGAAAAGAATTCCGTGTCCGTCGGGTTGGCACCCGGATATCCGCCTTCCACATAATCCAGACCTAAATCATCCAACATTTCTGCTATCACAATCTTGTCCTGAACGGAAAAATCTATGCCCGGGGTCTGCTGACCATCTCTAAGTGTGGTATCAAACAGGTAGATGCGTTCTTTGCTCATCGGACCACCTCCCAAGTCGTAACGCGTTCACCAGTTTCTGAGTCTTTTGAGTCCTTTAGCTGAATTCCCTGAGCTGAA
Source organism: Pseudomonadota bacterium (assembly GCA_039191645.1). Lineage (GTDB taxonomy): Bacteria > Pseudomonadota > Alphaproteobacteria > Rhizobiales > Rhizobiaceae > JAALLB01. The sequence goes on from JBCCXO010000015.1 coordinate 19,743, forward strand.
AGTTCATCCCTGATCCGATCAGCTTCTGCATAATTTTTCTCACTTAAGGCCGCCAATCGATCCGAAATCGAACGCGCAACAATGGCTTCCGATATCGTGCTTTCCTTGTGTGAAATCATTATGCCCAACATGTCCAGTCCTTTAATCAAACTCTCGCCCGAAAGCTGGTTGAGTTTGGCAATGGCATCAGACGTATTCAAATCATCCAGCAATGCCAGAAGCACGCCCTCGCTGTCTCCGTGATCTTTCTCGCTTCTTCGTCTTGCAAGTTTTGCGATCAGGTTTTCTGCTTCTTCGAGGCGTTTGACACTGAAGTCTATCGGCTCGCGATAGTGGGTCATGAGCATGGCCAATCGCAACACCTCACCCGGCCATGATCTGGCACCAAATTTTTCGGTGCTCAGCAAATCATGGATGGTAATAAAATTGCCTTCGGATTTTGACATCTTCCTTCCCTCAACCTGAAGATATCCATTGTGCATCCAATAACGTGCCATGCGATCTGAGCCATGGGCACAGCGGGATTGGGCAATTTCATTTTCATGATGGGGAAAAATCAGATCAAGACCACCACCATGAATATCGAAGGTTTTTCCAAGATGATGCTTTGCCATTACAGAACACTCAATATGCCAACCGGGACGGCCATGGATCGTTTCACCGTTAAACTCCCCATGCCAACCCGGTTCCGAAGCGCTAGATTCTTTCCAGAGGACAAAATCACCGGGATTTTCTTTGTGTGCCTCCACAGCAACGCGTGCTCCGGCTTGTTGATCCTCTAGCTTTCTATTTGATAACTGACCATAATCCTCCATAGCACTAACCCGGAACAGAACTTCTCTGCCCTGTTCACCTTTGGCTACATATGCGTGTTCTTTGTCCAAAAGCACCTGGATCATGGAGGCCATGCCTTCGATATGTTCTGTTGCACGCGGTTCGTGGGTTGGAGGGAGACATCCGAGAGCCTTAATGTCATGATGGAACTGGTTCGCAGTTTTTTCAGTTACGATCCGAATTGCGTCGTTCAACGGCAATTCCGGGTAGTCGCGCAGGGCTCTGGCGTTTATTTTGTCATCAACGTCCGTAATATTGCGAACATAGGTGACCTTCTGATCGCCATAGATATTCCGAAGCAACCGGAACAAAACATCAAATACGATAACGGGACGCGCATTTCCAATATGGGCGAAATCGTAAACGGTTGGGCCACACACATACATTCGGACGTTTTCCGCGTCCTCAGGTTTGAAAAGTTCCTTTTCCCGGGTCAGAGTGTTGTAAATGTTCAATTCAGACATAAGCCGTTTCCAAATGATGTTGTCCCGTGGTCCGGGACGTTCGAAAAAGACAATTTGGAAAAGAACGACCGGACCAGCTATTCGCTAGTCAATAATGCCTTTGATAATGCAGCAAGCCAGTGAAGGCTTGATTAAAGTCGTCGTCATGAAGCCCCTTATGGCTGCTTGCTCCAGATGCGTCAACCCGAAATCATGCCTTGAATTAAAACAAGCTCATCTGGTCATCATCACCGGATTTTTCTTCTTTTGGCTCTTCTTGCAGTTCAAGCCGTTCTGGATTTTGGATTTCCGGCCCAGAGTTTGCAACTTTGTTTACTGCACTGCCCACTGGTATCGCCTCAAAGAAACCATCCTCAACGGCATGCATCAAATCGGCAACATCTTTCGGCTCTTGTGTTTTACAATCCAGCCAACGGTCAAAATTCTCCGGGCGAATGACGACGGGCATGCGATGGTGGATATTCCCTATTTGATCATTGGACTGCGTTGTCAGGATACATCCGGAATCCATTTCTGTACCGTCCTTACCCATCCAGGTTTCGACCAATCCTGCAAAGGCGATTGTTCCGCCCCGGGAGGGCTTTATCCAGTAGGGTTGTTTTGGCGCTTTTTTATCGGCAGGACGGTTCCATTCGTAAAATCCTGTTGCCGGAATGAGGACCCTGCGATGACGGAGCGCAGATTTGAAAGATGCTTTTGTGGCGGCTGTCTCTGATCGGGCATTGATAATCAAGGTAAAATCGTTTGGATCCTTGACCCAATGGGGTATCAATCCCCAACGCACCAGCTCCGGGCTTCTGCTTCCTGCAGCACTAATCCCGATCGTTAAGATTGGCTGCGTAGGCGCAATATTGTACCGAGGCGGAAAGGCTCCAAGCTCCACCAGATCAAACAGATCCACAAGCTCTTCAGGGCTGGCTGTTAAAGAAAATCTTCCGCACATTGTTGTCTGTTTCGTGTTAAGAAATTGATTCAAGTATATAGCATTTTGAGTCAACTGGCCGTTTCAATGTTCTGTTATCAAAGGGTTTTTTATGGATAGTCTCCCAAGAACGGGTGCAAGCGTTATCGTCTTTCAAGATCAAAAGGTTTTACTGATCAAACGCGGTAAAGAGCCGTACAAGGGTCATTGGTCCCTTCCTGGCGGTTCACAAGAGTTCGGCGAAACGCTAAAAGACTGCGCGAAACGGGAACTAAAAGAAGAAACTGGTTTAGAAGCAAGCGAGATGGAATTTGCGGCCACGCGTGATCGTATCCACACGAACAATCGAGGGGATCCTCAATACCATTTTGTTTTGACTACCTATGTCACGCAATCGGTCTGCGGTGTGGCCGCGGCTAATGATGATGCGATCGATATTGGTTGGTTCACATTGGAAGAAATGGACGGCCTTCTGACAACGCCGGAAACGCCATCTTTTGTTGCCGAAGTTTTAACAAAGATAAATGGTGATTAAATTAAAGTTGCTTTACATACAACACTCACTCATATTTCCCTTGTTTTGAGAACGGTGTGAAACCGAATGCCGAGAACTTTTCTTTCCTTTGCACTTGCTTTTCTTTTGGCGTTTTCCGCGAGTGGTGCAGCCTTTGCCCAAGAGGGTGAAGAGGCCAAACCGGATACGCCGAGGATTCGCGTTCTCCCACCTGCTTATGATGCCCAAATGATGCGGCTTTCTGAAATACTGGGAGCGCTCCATTACTTGAGAGAATTGTGCGGCGCGGAGGAAGGTCAACTCTGGAGAGATCAAATGAGCCAACTCATAGAAAAAGAAGAACCCACAGAGGCGCGACGGGCCAGAATGATTGCCAGATTTAACCAAGGATTTCGGGGGTTTCAGGAAACCTACCGAGATTGCACACCCGCCGCTCTTGAAGCAAACAAACGCTATGTCGAGGAAGGCGGCACAATCGCAGCTGAAATTCCCTCTCGGTATGGGCGTTAACCAAGTTGCCAATTGGCATCTGCTCAGACTGTTAAAATTCAGCGGTTGGCCTTATTTTGCGTGGGATTGCCAAATAGACAGTTCCGGCTATGAAAAAAGAAGTATCACAAGATATCGACACGTTAATCGAAAATGAAAAGCGCGCTTTGGTTGAAGAGTGCTTTCGAGAGGTTTGGGCTGAGCTTACGGAAGAGGCTATCGATCCTGCATTGATTGCTGAAACGTTCATTGAGTCCGCGCTAAAACGTTTGGTGCTGGAACGCGGCAACGAACAAGCTTCGAGATTGCTTGCTCATTTTAGAGAGTTGGACGAGATGGGTTTTTTACCCTCTACGCGAACCCTTCAATAGCATTTGCCAACCAATCAGGTGTTCGTTTTTCCCTTTATCGGACAATTTTTTCGTCATAGCATAGGCTCGTGTTAAACATCGGCTCACACCATGCTTAGAAATTCGGCACTAATCCTTACATTTCTTGCCTTTGCGACCTTCTGCTTAGGCGGCGGCCCAGGCTTTGCTGAGGAAGATCAATTCGATCCTCCCATCGTTAACGACGCACCGCCGGCTGTTCCTGACGCGCCAGCTTCTGAGGGAGCGCAAACCGACGAAACGGTTGCAGAGGATTATACGGAAGATGACCCCGCGCAACCCATAGAAATTCCCGAAGTTTCCTATGACCTGGATGCTTTGCCTTTTCCGGCACGGCGTATGCATCAATTGATACTTGAGGCCACTCGGGAAGGTGATATCGAAAAGTTACGCGCCTATATTGGAGTTGGCGACAACATGACTCTGTTATCATTGGGTGGTTTTGAGGGCGATCCAATAGACTTTCTGAAACAACAGTCAGGGGATGAAAATGGCCATGAATTGCTCGCAATCCTTGAAGAGGTTCTGGAAGCTGGGTATGTCAGACTAGACCCGGACACCAAGAGAGAACTTTTTGTATGGCCCTATTTTTACGCTCTACCAATCGATCAGCTTACCGATAGGCAGATGGTCGAATTGTTTCGGATTGTGACTTATGGTGATTTCCAGGACATGGAAGATTTTGGCGGGTATATTTTCTACAGAGTTGGCATTTCACCGAGCGGACGGTGGCACTTCTTTGTTGCTGGAGACTAATTTTGTATTTTGAAAAGTTGGATAATCGCCGTTTGTTGAGAGTATCTGGCATCGAAGCGGAACACTTTTTAGAAAACCTTGTTACGTGCAAAGTCACTGACCTGAAGGCTGACGAAGCGCCTTTCGGTGCGCTCTTGTCTCCTCAGGGAAAAATTCTTTTCGATTTCTTTATGTTCAAGATCGAAGGAGCATTCGTTTTTGATGTGCCTGCTGCTCTTATGGACGACTTTCTCAAACGCCTCACCTTTTATCGTTTGCGGGCAAAGGTTGATATCGAACGCCTTGAAGGAATGCCGGTAACAGCGGTTTGGGGTGTTTCGGATCTATCCGCAGAACTTGCTTTTATGGACTACAGAAACGATGCCCTTGGATTTCGTTGCTATGGAACGATACCAGAAGGGTTTCGGGAGGCTAAACTCAAAGATAAGCGGATTGAAATTGGCATTCCGGAAGGACACGTCGATTTTGAATATGGTGATGCCTATCCTCACGAAACTTTAATGGACCAATTCGGCGGGGTGGACTTCAAAAAGGGCTGCTATGTCGGGCAGGAAGTCGTGTCACGCATGCAACACCGTGGAAGCGCTAAGAAACGGATTGTTCAGGTTTCATCGGAAGAAATATTGCCCGAGCCTGGAACAGCTGTTTCTGGAGATGGAAAACCAGTTGGAACCCTTGGCAGCACAGAAGGTAAAAAAGGGTTGGCTATGTTGCGTCTTGACCGAGCACAAAAAGCGGAAACGCTTACCTCAGGGGACGTTCCGGTAACAGTAAAAATTCCGGAATGGGTGAATTTTGGGTGGCCAGAAAAAGCGTGACAAAGGCCAAGGACGAAAAAACCAGAGCGTGGCAAAGAATGTTGTCTGGAAGGCGCCTTGATTTGCTGGAGCCGTCGCCACTTGATGTTGAGATCGAAGACATTGCTCACGGATTGGCGCGGGTGGCACGCTGGAACGGTCAAACCCGGGGTAAACATGCTTTTAGTGTTGCCCAGCACAGTATTGTTGTATGGCAGGCATTCTGCAAACTTAATCCGGAAGCCCTTCCCGATGATGAGCTTATCGCGCTTTTACACGACGGACCTGAATACGTGATTGGAGACATGATCTCACCTTTTAAAGCAGTGTTAGGCGATGAATACAAAGATGTGGAGGCGAGACTGCAAGAAGCCATACATCAACGATACTCACTGCCGCGAAAAACTCCAGCAGCGCTAAAAACTGCGATCAAGAAGGCTGATACCGTCGCTGCATATTTCGAGGCCACGGAGCTTGCGGGATTTGGAAAGACGGAAGCCAAGAAATTCTTTGGTACCCCACGTGGATTTACAAAGGAACAACTGGATCTGGAACCAAAGTCCGCTGATTTGGCCCAACGAGAGTTTGTTGATGTTTTCGGACGGATTGAGCGAAAGCGAAAAAACTTTGTCGGATAATGCTCGCATAGAAATTGGCTTAAATGCCGCGATTGTCACCATGTTTGAGGGAAATCCATCAATACTGCGGATCACTGACAGGGCTGACGGAGGACCTGACGCTTTGCCCTACGGTGGATTTGATCCAGTCAAACACCGAACCATGGAAGAGGGTTTGCGTGAACTTGCTGAGGCTCAAACTGGTCTCCGGCCAGGTTATGTTGAGCAACTTTACACGTTTGGCGATCGAGGTCGAATGCCGATAGCAGGTGATCAGAGTCCACATGTCGTTTCGGTTGGATATCTGGCTCTTACGCGTTTTGCAGCAGATCAGAATAACAAGTTTGAAATGGGAGATGCAGGATGGCGGAACTGGTACGACTTTTTTCCTTGGGAAGACTGGCGAAACAAGCGCCCCCCCTTTTTAGACGAATACATCATTCCTGCACTGCTTGATTGGGCTGGACATCCAGCCAGATCCAGTCGAATTGTTCGGGGGCTTGATCCTCTCTCGCGCATCCGAATTTCATTCGCGCTTGACGATGCCGTTTGGCAGGATGAACTTGTTCTTGAGAGATACGAACTGATGTATGAAGCCGGTTTAGTTCAGGAAACGGTTGCAGATGGACGCGTCAAGCAAACCAATAATGGTCTGGCGCTTGGCGCATCCATGATCCATGACCACCGCAGGATACTTGCAACTGCTATTGCCCGATTGCGCGGAAAGCTTAAGTATAGGCCCGTCATTTTTGAACTTCTACCAGAGACTTTCACGCTCACTTTCCTCCAGCAAACGGTAGAGAGCATATTTGGCCGGGCGGTTCATAAACAAAACTTTAGGAGACTTGTGGAGAATGCGGAATTGGTAGAACCTACGGGTGCAAGCGAGCATTCCACTGGCGGAAGACCTGCTGCTTTGTTCCGTTTCAGAAGCGAGATTTTAAAAGAAAGACCAGCACCCGGATTACGGGTTGGGCGGGGTTAATTCATTCGAATATCCAGCCCGACGTCCAAGGTTGGTGCCGCCATAGTGATTTTTGAAGTCGATATGTAATCGACACCACTTTCTGCAACACCCTTTACCGTATCCAAGTTGATATTGCCTGAAGCTTCCAGCTTTACCGCGCCACCTGTTTTTTCCTGATTCATTTCAACAGCTTCGGCCAGCTGATTGTTATCCATGTTATCGAGCAGCACAACATCAGGATTTGCTCCCAGAGCTTCTGTAAACTGGTCCAGTGTATCGACTTCAACCTCAACTTTTACCAAATGACCGGCGAAATTCTTTGCGCGCTCTATCGCCAGTGCAACACCACCGGCAACAGCAATATGGTTGTCTTTGATCAAAACGGCATCGTCCAAACCATAACGGTGGTTAGAACCACCGCCGCACTTTACGGCGTATTTATCAAAAGCCCGGTGCCCGGGAATGGTCTTCCGTGTACAACAAATCTCTGCATTCGTATGCGCGATTTTCTCAACAAACTTGGATGTGTAAGTGGCAATTCCTGACATACGCATCAAAAAATTCAATGCAACGCGTTCCACTGCTAGTATAGAACGTGCATTTCCGGAGATTACAGCCAGTGCTTCACTACCCTCCAGCCTATCGCAGTCCTTGTATTCTGCTTCAAATGTTATGGTAGAATCGTAAGATCTGAAGGCAGATTCTGCGATGCTGAGACCCGAGAGAAATCCCGGTTCCCTGGTGCTCAATACACAATTGGCTGTTGCGTGTGAGGGGATTGTGGCATTGCTTGTGATGTCGCCTGCACGGCCGAGATCTTCGAGTAATGCTTCTTCGACTGCACGCCGGATCAGGATTGAGGACAACTGCGGTCTGATAGACATATTCATCCTCAATCCAACTCCTCTGCGATCCAATTTTCTGCCTCTGACAAGGTAATGAATGTGCGCCTCTGCCAATCAGGTTTTGGGTCGGGAAAGTCGGTTCGGCGATGACCGCCTCGGCTTTCTTCGCGTTTAATCGCTGCAACTGCCATCAATTTTGCTGTTGTTAAGGCGTTTGCGAAACGGGCTGACCGGTTCTGTTCCTCCAGAGAGATGATTTCCTGAATAGCGGTCCGCAGCCCCTTCGCATCCCTTGCCACACCGACATAAGTGGACATTACCGAGCGAAGAAGTGGCATCATTCTTTTCGTATTTCTTCCATCTTTCTCACCAGGCGGGCGCTCGAGAATGGTATTCGCAGTCCCATCCGGGAAGTGTTCCAGCACGTTTTCGGCAATCCGCGCGGCGAAAACAACTGCCTCGAGCAAAGAGTTTGAAGCCAGTCTATTTGCGCCGTGTGCTCCCGTGGATGTGGTTTCACCACAGGCATACAGTCCATCCAAAGATGTCCGGCCATCTGCGTCCACAAAAATCCCGCCCATATGGTAGTGAGCTGCCGGTATGACGGGTATCCGCTCTCTGGCTGGATCAATGCCAGCTTCCTGGCAGTAGGAGAAAACGGTTGGAAATTCCGTCGCGAAATGATCGCCGATTGCTTCGCGCGCATCTAACCAGGCCCCCCGACCGGCGCTAACTTCATCGAAAATTGCTTTCGCGACAACGTCTCGCGGCGCGAGCTCTGCCAGTTCGTGCGTGTGAGTCATAAACCGCTCACCAGCATCATTCACCAAGATAGCGCCCTCGCCACGCAAAGCTTCGGTCGCGAGTGGCGCTGGATCACGTCCCACATTGATGGCGGTAGGGTGAAATTGCACAAATTCGGGGTCCGCTATCACTGCTCCGGCGCGTGCTGCCATGCCCACGCCTCCCCCACGTGCCTGTGTTGGATTTGTGGTTACTTCATACAGAGCGCCAACACCGCCGGTGGCTATAATCACGACGTTTGCTTTGAGTTCAATTCTGTGCGGATTGGTCCCTCGGTCTCCGCGTGCCAGAATTCCGCCAACCTGCTTGCCTTCTATTAAGAGTTCCTCTGCAACAAATCCCTCTAGCAAGCGAATGGACGGCGTTTCATGCACCGTCGCGACCAAGGCCTCCATGATGGCCTTGCCTGCTCTATCTCCCTGCACACCCACAACCCGATTTGCAGAATGCGCAGCCTCACGGGAAGCTTTGAGCTTTCCCTCAAGGTCACGATCAAAGGGAACACCATATGCAACAAGATCGAAAATTCTATCCGAGGCTTCCTTAGCCATCAAACCGGCAATGTGTTCATCTGATATACCCGCCCCGGCCGTGAGCGTATCAGCGATGTGCGTTTCGACTGTGTCACCCGGCATGACTGCGGCCGCTATCCCTGCCTGTGCCCATGCAGAAGAAGCTCCAGTGCCAATGGGGGCTGCTGCGAGGACAGTTACGAGTCTGGGTGCCATCTTGAGCGCGCAGAAAAGCCCGGCCAACCCTCCCCCGACGATAACGACATCATCGGCTTCATTCGTTGGAAGCTTTTCAAAGAAATCTGGTTGTTCTTCGTTCATACGTCGGCAATCAGTTAATTTTGAGGTTTACCATTCGTTCTACCGAGTGACGCGCTTTTTCTGCCATCACAGGATCGACCAGAACTTCTTCGCGCATGTAAACAAGGCTGTCCAGAATTTTTGGCAGGGTAATCCGTTTCATATGAGGGCAAAGATTACACGGCTTAATAAACTCCACACCTTTGGCTTCCTGCTCAATGTTTGAAGCCATCGAACATTCCGTAACGAGAAGTACTTTGGCACCTGATTTTTGGCCTTTAGCATAGCTGATCATACCGGATGTAGACCCAGTAAAATCGGCAACCTCCGTTACTTCTACAGGGCATTCCGGATGTGCGACAATTTGTATTTCCGGGTCTGCCTCTTTATAGGCCAGCAACTCTTCCGCCGTGAACCGCTCGTGTACTTCGCAGTGGCCCTTCCAAGTGAGAATTTTCTTTGACGTCTGCTTAGCGACATTTTGCGCTAGGTACTCGTCTGGGATCAGCAAAACAGTATCGGATTCAAAGCTCTCGACAATACGAACCGCGTTTGACGATGTACAACATATGTCGCTTTCAGCTTTTACATCCGCAGAAGTGTTCACATACGTCACGATCGGCACGCCTGGGTTCGCCTCCCGAAGAAGACGGACATCTTCACCGGTAATCGATTCGGCCAGAGAACATCCGGCTTTCATATCTGGAATGAGCACCGTTTTTTCTGGACTTAACAACTTGGATGTTTCTGCCATGAAGTGAACACCGCACTGAATGATGATTTCGGCGTCAACTTTTTCGGCCTCCATGGCCAGCTGAAGGGAATCACCAGCGAAATCTGCGACACAATGAAAAATTTCCGGTGTCTGGTAATTATGAGCCAAAATTACCGCATTCCGTTCCTTTTTAATTGTGTTGATTGCATGCACGTATGGCGCATGAATCGGCCATTCAATTTCAGGAATGTGATGCTTTACTTTTTCGTAAAGCGGTGCCGTCTCACGAGCCACTTCCTCGGTATATTCAAGTGGAGGCATTTCCAAAACACCAAAACGCTCTGATGCTGTCATAGCTTTCACAGAGTTTTTGCTTTCCAGCAGTCGACTAAGATTTGACATAATGCACTCCCTCGGTATTTATACTCAAATTGAGTATAAGGGCTAATTTAAAAAATGTCCTCAGTAGGACAACCTAGATATAGCAACTGCAAAAGACCTAATCAAGGCAACTTGATGTAACCAGTTGTAAAATGATTTGAGTACAATCTTGACGCTAAGCGCAGTTTCCAAGGCGATACCGGCACTTAACTGGGCCTTCGTTGATAACTTTCAATGATTTTAACCGCTTCAACTGCCCTTTGATCAAGATGCATACACCATCGGGATTTTTTATTGCTGCGTTAATCGACTCAGCCGGGGCTGCGGAACGCCAATGTTTTGGTTTTGGGAATCGGCCGCGGGAATACCACGATCGTTGCTGATGAGCCCAGGTCTGCAAGCCATGCACGCGATAGACTTATGGTTCAAAAGACATGCACCATGGCTGAGGCAGTGATTGAAAGAATTCACTTGGACATATTGTGGCTCTTCTGTCAGTGTCTCATAAATGACCAACAAGAATTTCTTAATCGTTTGTTCTGATGAACATGCCCCAGGAGCTCTGTCATGCCGCGGGCATCCCATTGTCAAAACGCCGACACTTGATGCCCTTGCTTCGCGCGGTACGGTTTTTTCACGTGCTTATTCGCCTTCTCCCATTTGCATTCCTGCCCGCGCTTGTCTAGCAACGGGCTTACAAGTGCACGAAACCCGTTGCTGGTCTTCTGCCGAACCTTATCACGGACAGCATCGCAGTTGGATGCATGATTTAAGGGATGCTGGCCACACGGTTGTATCGATTGGCAAACTGCATTTTCGCTCAAAAGAAGACGACCACGGATTTTGCGAAGAATTGTTGCCAATGTATTTGACAAATAACGGCAAAGGATGGCCGCAAGGTCTAATTCGCGATCCAATGCCCGGTTTTCCAGAAGCAGCGGAGCTTGCACAGGATGTTGGACCGGGCGAGACGTCATACACCAATTATGACCGTGATATTACCGAATTGGCCAAAGAATGGATATCGGGCGCGGATCGCAGCAAGCCCTGGACACTGTTTGTGTCTTTCATCAGTCCACATTACCCCCTTACCGTGCCGGAGGCATTCTTTAATCTGTACAGGGACGTTGAGCTTCCGCCGCCGATTGCTCCTGCTGAATCGAGTGAGCATCCAGTCTTGCGAGAAATGCGAAAATTTTGGGATTATGAAGACCATTTTGACGCAAAAAGCAGGGACTTGGCAGTGCGCAGCTACTATGGACTTTGTTCCTTTCTGGATCACAACATCAAACAAGTTCTGGGAGCGCTGGAAACATCAGGACAAATGGAAGATACAACCATTCTCTACATTTCAGATCATGGAGAAATGCTTGGCAATCACGGGTTTTGGGCAAAATCAGTGATGTTTGAAGATTCTGTCGGTGTTCCCATGATCCTTGCTGGAGATGGCATCCCAGTCGGCATTAACACCACGCCTGTGAGCCTCACAGATCTGGCCGCTACAGTGCGCCAGCACGCTGGCATTTCGGACACTTCAAACAATAAAGAATGGCAATCGAAAGATCTTGTAGCATTGGCGCATAATCCAGAACATGATCGGTTTATCATCAGTGAGTATCATGATGGAGGGAGCCCGACAGGGTTTTACATGATCCGGCAAAATGATTGGAAATATGTCTATTATGCCGGTGGATTTCCTCCGCAGCTCTTTCACTTGGGCGATGACCCCGATGAAACCACCGACTTGTCGACAGACACCCGCTACACAGAGCAGCTGAACCACATGCATGGGTTGCTGGAAGAAATTCTCGATCCTGAGCAAACAAGCAAGCGGGCATTTGCAGACCAGGAAATCGTGATCGAAGCAAACGGCGGAAGAGATGCTGTGCTCAACCTGCCGAGTTTCAATCACACGCCAATAGACTGATCCCCAAAAGAGTGGACGAAGGGCTCCTTTAAAATTTTGGTTGTTACCGAGTTGCATCCATGTAACTTATCCAATTGGGAGTTCAGGGGGGCCTATTGTTGAATCACTATGACCTGATTGTCATCGGCAGTGGACCTGCAGGGCGCAGGGGAGCCATTCAAGCTGCCAAGTTTGGAAAAAGTGTTATAGTTGTAGAGCGCGGTCGACGTGTGGGTGGCGTATCTGTTCATACAGGTACGATCCCCTCGAAAACCTTGCGAGAGACTGCCCTTAACCTCTCCGGTTGGCGTGAGAGAGGCTTTTATGGTCGCGCTTACCGCGTTAAAAAAAACCTGAGCGCGCAAGATCTCAGAACTCGCCTCCATATTACGCTTAATCATGAGGTTGAGGTTCTTGAACACCAATTTGCACGCAATCAGGTCAAAACGATTAATGGCTCAGCCAAATTTGTGGACAAAAACACGATTGAAGTAACCGGCTCTGAAGGAGAAGCCAACCGATTAAGCGCAGACAAGTTTCTGCTCGCTGTTGGAACTCAGCCGTTCAGACCGGATTATGTTCCCTTTGATGGGACGCATGTTTTCGACAGCGATGAGATATTAGAGCTTCCGGAACTGCCACGATCCCTTACTGTTATTGGCGCAGGCGTTATTGGGATTGAGTATGCTTCGATTTTCAGTTCATTAGACGTTCATGTAAATCTGGTTGAACCTCGAAACACCATGCTGGATTTTATTGATCAAGAACTTGTGCAGGATTTTATCTATCAACTCCGGGATCGGGGGATGGCTCTCAGATTTGGCGAGAAAGCCAAGAGCATATCTAAAACTGACGGTGGCGACTGCTGCGTTACCCTGGAAAGTGGCCGAACTGTTCGATCCGATGTTGTTCTGTTTGCGGCAGGCCGTATGGGTTCAACTCCAGACCTTAACATCAAGATGTGTGACCTTGAATGCGATCACAGGGGCCGATTGCAGGTGAATTCAAAAACATTTCAGACCCAAGTTGATCATATTTATGCGGCTGGTGATGTCATTGGATTTCCCAGCCTTGCATCCACATCCATGGAACAGGGTCGCATCGCAGTATGCCATGCATTCGGAGAAAAAGCTTATGACCCGCCTGAGTATTTTCCCTTTGGCATCTATTCCGTGCCAGAGATTTCGACCGTGGGCATGACAGAAGAAGAGGTTATAGAGCGGGGCATACCGCATGAATGTGGTGTCGCGAGGTTTCGTGAGACTTCGAGAGGGCACATTATGGGCTTGGATACTGGCATGCTGAAGATGATTTTCTCACTAAAAACAAGGCGTCTGCTGGGTTGTCATATCGTTGGCGAAGGGGCTACAGAGCTTGTCCATATTGGTCAGGCTGTACTTAACCTCAAAGGTACGTTGGAATATTTTGTAGAAAATACATTCAATTACCCCACCCTGGCGGAGGCTTACAAGATCGCAGCACTCGACGCTTGGAATCGTATGCCACGGCTTGAAAGGTGAAGTTTGCACAACAGCTTCGCATTTTGATGCAAGAATTTAACTTGCAAAAACACCAACGGGCTGACACCTTTTCAAGCTGTGAACACGTAGGAAACATGGGATGCAGGTGCCTATTTCATCGCACGCTAAATTGATCATTTTTTGTGGATGCGCGATTGCACTTTTAGCGTTCGGCCCGCGGTCCGCCATGGGTTTTTTTCAGCAACCGATTCTTGATGCAACTGGGTGGGGTAGTGCCACGTTTGGGCTGGCGATCGCGATCCAAAACTTAGCTTGGGGTGTGGGCCAACCCATTTTTGGTGCGCTTGCAGATCGGTATGGCGCTTACAAGTCCTTGGCAGCAGGCGGGGTCATCTATGCCCTGGGGCTTTACTTAATGGGGACTGCCGAAGCACCAATATGGCTTCACATTGGCGGTGGTATTCTCGTCGGCCTTGGGGTAGCGGCTGGTTCTTTTGGGATCATTCTTTCAGTTTTCGCGCGGAATGTTGAACCTGAGCAACGCAGTTTTGTCTTTGGCCTAGGGACTGCAGCTGGTTCTGCCGGCATGTTTTTCTTTTCCCCTTTGTCTGTGGTTCTCATCGAGACATACGGGTGGTCCAGTTCGCTACTGATCATGTCTGCTTTGATGCTCTTGATCCCATTTTTTGCTATTCCACTCCGTGGAAACGCAAAAAGTACCACGGGTACAATTGAAAACGTCAACCAAACAATCGCAGAAGCTTTGCGTGAAGCCCTTTCGCATAAGTCTTACCTTTTGCTTATCTCGGGATTTTTCGTATGCGGTTTTCAAGTCGCCTTCATCACCGCTCATTTCCCGAAATACGTGAATGATCTTGGGATGAGTTTATCTGTGAGTGGATGGGCTCTTGCGTTGATTGGCCTATTCAACATCTTTGGATCGCTTGCTTCTGGCATAATTGGGCAAAAATACTCAAAACCAATGATGCTCACGTATCTATATATTGGACGCTCTATTGTGATCACACTCTTTTTGCTACTTCCGCAAACGCCAACAACGGTTATCATTTTCTCTATTGTGATGGGGTTACTGTGGCTGTCCACCGTTGCTCCAACCAATGCCCTCGTCGCCGTGATGTTTGGAACAAGACACCTTGGAATGCTTGGAGGAATTGTCTTTTTCTCCCACCAAATCGGCTCTTTTCTGGGGGTTTATTACGGTGGATATCTCAGAGATACGTACGGCTCTTACGATGTTGTCTGGTGGATCGCGGTGGCGTTAGGATTGTTAGCGGCCATCGTGCATTGGCCCATTCAAGAAAAACCGATTGAACGGGCGGCAACTGCTTAACCCTCAAGAGGATTAAAAATTGCGCATGTTTCTGTTCCATGTGCGAGCAATTTGCCATCTGCTGTCTTTAATGTTCCTTCTGAGGTTGCAAGTTTACGCCCCATATGGACAACACGCGCTTCAGCAAACACTTCGCCGGTTTTGTCTGTCATGGGTCTTACCAGATGAACTTTAAATTCTGCTGTCGTGTATGCCATCCCTACGGGGACTTTCGTCCATACGCAACATCCCAATGCTGAATCGAGAATTGCACCTGCCCAACCGCCGTGTACAACACCCGATGGATTAAAGTGTTCATCTAGGGGTGTCCCTTTGAACACGACCCGACCTTCTTCAGCTTCACACATATGAAAGTTCAACGCCTTCGCCATGGTAGGAGCAGGAAGCTTCCCTTCCAGCATTTCCTTGCAGAGGTCTAAACCCTGTGTCGTCGCAAGCCTGGCGAGGGGGATTGATCCGAATTCCTGATTTTCATCGTACCAGTATTTACTCATGATTTTTAACTCCCGCTTGCGGCTTTAGAAACTGCTTTAACAAAACTGCTTCTTTCATCTGTGATTTTTGTACCTCTTGGACCATAGATATGTCTTTCCAGAAAAAAACCACTGAGTGCAAAGCCATTTTGCAAATCTTCATAATTGGGTACCCTACCCCATTCGTTTTCATATCGATTTAAAAAAGCCGGCAGAACAAGCAGCTTATCCCGCCACGGTTCGCCAGCTGTTTGGCTTACGGCACGTCCCGATTTTGGCGAGACGTAAGAGAGTTGTTTGGAGCCCCCGGTGGACGCACAGCTTTGCAGATCAAGTCCGAAACCAAGCTCTTCCAGCAAAGCAAGTTCAAATCTAATAATCAGGCTTGCTGAAATTTCAGGGCTGTCCAAATTATCAACGATTACCAGTCCTGCGTGATAAAGGGATTTATGGGGGTCGCGTTCAGGTAGAAGCCGCAGATGGGATGCAAGCAGTTGAATGCCAAAAATAGCGGCTTGGCTCTGCATTAAACTTGCCGCCCTCAACTCCAATGGCTCAACCGTAAACGTGCCCAGATGATCTTCCAATCTTGCATGCCAGCGTACATTTACAGAGTTCCCAGGCTGGAGTACCGGTCTTAGCCGTTTAGAACGTCCGCCGCGGACAAGCCCTAGATGCCTGCCATGATCTGGTGTCATAAGTTCTATGATCGCACTGGTTTCCCCGTGCTTGCGTACCCCCAGAATCAATCCTTCATCTTGCCATTCCATAGATCAGTTGTGACCTAGCCACGGGGAAATTCAAGTCCCATTTCACGGTAGCGGTCCGGGTCGCTCCCCCAATTCTCTCTTACCTTCACGAATAGAAACAGGTGAACTCTCTGTTCGGTAAGCTCCTCCAGCTCCTTTCTGGACGCCGTCGAAATTGCCTTGATTGTCTCGCCATTTTTTCCGATCACAATCTTTTTTTGACTTTGACGCTCGACATAAATCACCTGACTGATCCGGACAGAGCCATCCTTCTTCTCTTCCCACTGTTCTGTTTCGACATGGGATGCATAGGGCAGCTCCTGATGGAGCCGCAAGTAAAGTTTTTCTCGGGTTACCTCGGCAGCTAACATCCGCAGCGGCAAATCTGAAATCTGGTCTTCTGGATACAGAAATGGCCCTGTTGGAAGGTTTTTAGAAAGATATTGAACGAAGTCAGCGCATCCATCTCCGTTGAGAGCAGACACCATGAAAGTTTCACCAAATGGATAAAGTTCATTCAATTTTGCTGACAATGCCAGCAATTGATCGCGTTTGACCTGATCGATCTTGTTGATCAACAACAACACCGGGCCACTCACTGAGTTCAGGTTTGCGAGGATTTGCTCAACATCGTCTGTAATCCCTCTTTCCGCATCAAGCAGAAATACGGATAGATCCGCATCGCGCGCGCTTCCCCAAGCGGTTGAAACCATCGCCTCATCCAACTTTCTTCTTGGCGCAAAAATACCGGGTGTATCTACGAAAACAATTTGACACTTGTTGTGCACAACAATGCCACGCATCACTGCACGCGTTGTTTGTACTTTATGGGTGACAATAGAAATTTTGGACCCTACCAACTGGTTCATTAGCGTTGATTTTCCGGCGTTTGGTGCGCCAATCAATGCGACGAAACCAGCTCTTGTTTCAGCTGTCAGTTCTCCTGTCATAGTATCTGACTTCTAATCTGCATCATCGTTCCAAATTCCTTCTCTTACGAGCATTGCACGAGCAGCTTCCTGCTCAGCAAGTCGCTTTGAGCGGCCTGTACCTTTACAAGCTATTTTTCCGGAGACTTTCACCTCGACGGTAAACACAGGCTCATGGTCGGGACCTGATTTTTCTGTTTCTCTATATTTCGGAGTGCCCATCTGCCCCGCATGGGCCCACTCCTGTAGAGCGGTTTTTGAGTCTCGGCGCGCTGTTGTCACATCAAGGAACCTATCTCCCCAAATATGGGCGATTAGGTCACGCGCAGCTTCTAGGCCGCCATCCAAATAGACTGAGGCGATGACTGCTTCCATGACATCAGCCCGAACACTTTGCATGCGTTTTCCGGTGACGGATTTGAGGTCGCCACCTGTTCGAATGTATTCATGTAATTTAAGTTCATCGGCAATTTCAGCCAATGTTTCACCTTTTACAAGCGCATTCAAACGCAGCGATAACTCACCTTCTTCTGCATCAGGAAATCGTCTGCATAGTGTATCAGCAACGCAGAGCCCAAGGACCCGGTCACCCAGAAACTCAAGCCTTTCATAATGAAAACGGTCATCAGAGTTTCTGCGAAAACTTGAATGTGTCAAAGCTCTTTCGAGCTCACCAAAGGAGGAGAATCTGTAATTCAGACGCTCTTCCAGCTGTTCAAAAGGGTTTTTCGCCACTTGATCGGTGGGGCCTGACATACTCAAAGTCCGTCAAACAACCGATCGACACGAAGATCTGCTGGCCATTTCCAAACCGCAAGCGGATGGGTTCCGTCTTTCATGGAGAAAAAGATTACGGACGCACGACCAACAAAGTTTTCAAATGGCACAAATCCAACTTCAAACCGGCTGTCGGCGGAGTTATCCCGGTTATCCCCCATCATGAAATAGTGGCCTTCGGGTACTTCGAAAACCTGTGTATCGTCCCCAAGGCTTTGAGGATTCAAATCAAGCGTTCTGTAGCTGACACCATTCGGGAGGGTTTCAGTGAATACAGGAACAGGGCCCAGACCCGTTTCATCATCAATGTGGTTTTCCGGTGCGCGTTCGCGTTTTACCGCTTCGCCATTAATGTAGAGAATGCCGCTCACCATTTGTATTTTGTCACCGGGTAGCCCGATAACTCTTTTGATATAGTCAATATTGGGGTCTGGTGGGTACTTAAAAACTGCTATATCGCCGCGTTTTGGTTCGCCTGACCAAATTCTACCGTCGAAAATGTCAGGCGCAAACGGAATGGAATACTTTGAATACCCGTAGCTGAATTTAGAAACAAAGAGATAATCGCCCACCAGAAGTGTCGGTTTCATGGAACCAGAAGGAATACTAAAGGGTTGGTAAAAGAATGTTCGCAGCACGATTGCAAGCAAAAGTGCTTGAATAATAACGGAAATCGTTTCTCCAATGGCGCCGCCACTCTTTTCTGTTTTTTCAGTACTCAATGGAAAGTCCACTTCAAAGAATTATGGTTTCATAGCTGATTCGACTGCTTCAATTACCACGAATGCCTGAGCCAGGGGAAAATCATCTGTGATTGTCACATGCACTACCGCGTCGTATCCATTGGGCATCAATTGCGCAAGCCTTTTTGCTGCCCCATTTTCAAGCGCCATGGTTGGCTTACCGTTGCGGTCGTTAACAACACCCATATCTCGCCAGAATACTCCGTTGGAAATGCCCGTGCCTAATGCTTTTGAGCACGCTTCTTTTGCTGCAAATCGCTTGGCGTAGGATGCTGCTCTGTTTTTTCGCCTGTCAGACTTTGTTCTTTCAATTTCAGTGAATACCCGATTGGTGAATCGCGCGCCATAGCGTTCAAGCGATTTTTCAATCCGTCGAATGTCGATTAAGTCACTGCCCAAGCCAATAATCATAAAATTTTTCCAGTGCCACCCTCGTCAGAGATACTACCAATTGCTGTATTTTTTATCACTTAACAGAAATTTGTTCCTTCTTTCGCTGCCGCCTTCTCTTTCGGGCCTCATTAAACTTGACCGACGCCCATCGCGTGAACAGATAGGCAACGATGCCAAACATGACCCCCAGCGGTACGGATCCAATCAACATAGGTTTCACCACGGGTTCCCAGATCCCTACCACCTGATCCCAGATACCACTGAAGCCCAATTCCAACCAGTCCGCGTCCGCCAAACTCTCGAGTTCATTTGCTCCACCGTCTGGTGTCTCCCCAGAAAGTATGAAAGTGCCGAGTTGATACGTGGAGGTCCAAATGAAGGGAAATGTGATTGGATTGCCAAAGAACGTGCCACTTGCAGCAGCTAGAAAATTGCCGGCTATGACGTAAGCAACCGCAAAGGCGATCAGGAAATGAAAGCCCACAAAGGGTGTAAAAGAGGCAAATACGCCTGCTCCTACCCCTGCCGCTATCGCGTGTGGAGAAGCAGTCAGGCGTAAGACACGTTTGGATACATACTTCGCCGAACGCGCCCAACTACGCCTCGGCCAAAGCATTACACGCAGCCATTCGCCCCAAGTCGCTGGATTTTTTCGTGAGAAAAGCATGCGTAAATTTCAGTTTCCCAGTAGCCCCAATATAAGGCTTATATATCATTGCTGACTTTAACAGGAAGTTTCTACGAAAATGTCACGAAACATTTCATAGATTTCGGCTGCCCGGTTTTACGGCTGGTATGTCTTGCAATTCAGGCGGAAGGTTGTCCGGTTTAAAAGCAGGAACCTCATATTCAGCAAGAGAAATCAAAGGAACCCCTACATCAGATTTTCCTGCGGAGCGATCGACCAGACAAGCGGCCGCCAACACGTTTACTCCGATTTCTTGAAGTGACTCTACCGTTTCGCGTATTGAAAGCCCTGTCGTTACAATGTCTTCAATTATGACTACCTTTGCATCATCCGGAAGTTCAAACCGTCTCAGTCGGAACTTACCGTCTTCGCGTTCTACCCAAACGTTGGGTACACTTAAGTGCCGCGATGTTTCATAGGCAGGAATAATGCCCCCGACCGCCGGGCCCACGACAAATTCGATTTCCTCGATGACGGAAGCTTTGATTTTGGAGGCGAGTGCTTTGCACAATTGGGATGTCTTTTCAGCATGCATGAACACACGCGCTTTTTGAAGGAAAACCGGACTGTGCAGACCTGAAGTCAAAATAAAATGGCCTTCCAACATGGCCCCACACTCCCTGAAAATATCTAAAACCTCGTCTGTGTTCATCTCATCTTTCCTGCGATTTAAATTAATTTGTGATGCGCTCCACGCGTGTAGTGACCGGTTTTCCGCCCAATTGCTTAATAATGCGGGTTAAATGCGACAGGTCCCATACTTCAATATCTATTTCCATTTCGGTGAAATCATCCACCGGAACCTGCATTTTCAGGTTTTGAATGTTGCCATCGTTGTCTGCAATCACATCGGCAATTGTTGCAAGGGTGCCCGGGATGTTTTTCGCCAATACCCGGACCCTGGCCGGAAAGCGGCGATTTCGGGCCTCATCTATGTCCCAACGCACATCGACCCAGCGATTGTCATCATCCCTAAACTTGGAAAGGGATGTGGAATCACTGGGATAAATCGTAATGCCCTTCCCCGGCTCCAAGATTCCAACGATTTTGTCACCCGGAACAGCTCCGCCGTTTTTCGAGAAATGGATTGGAAGATCATCTTCCACACCCCGGATCGGAATCCTTGCTTTGGTTTGAGCGGTATTCTTTTCGGCAGATGAGGGAAAGACCCGCTCAGCTGCGGAACGAAGAAGGGACCAGCGCTGTTCTTCAGGAAGTTCAGCTTCAGAAGGTTGCTCGGCAACATAGTCTGGATAGATTGCCACCAATACATCAACTGGTAAAATCTCTCCTCTACCAACTTCAGAAAGTACATCTTCAACGCTTTCTCTTGCCAGTCGCGGTAGCGATGCTTTCAGTTGGTCTGTGTTGTATTCACGCCCGGCATGTTCAAACGCGCGTTCTATTATCCTTGCTCCCAGTGCTGAGTATTGACGTCGAACCGCTTGGCGACTTGCCCGACGAATCGAAGACCGTGCTTTGCCCGTTGCAACCAGCGCTTCCCATGCGGCAGGCGGTGTTTGAGCTTCCGAACGTATGATTTCCACCTCATCACCATTCTGCAATTCTGTGATCACAGGCATGATCTTGCCGTTTAACTTACAGCCTATGCAGGTGTTACCAATATCCGTGTGTACGGCGTACGCGAAATCAATAGGTGTTGCCCCTTTTGGAAGTGATATTATCTGGCCCTTCGGTGTAAAACAAAAAACCTGATCGAGGAACAATTCCAGTTTTGTATGCTCGAGAAATTCCTCGGGATTGTCACCCTCGGCCAATTGCTCAATGGTCTTGCGCAACGACGCATAAGCATTGCTTTCCGCATAACTGTCTTCATTGTCTTTGTAGGCAGCATGCGCGGCAATGCCGTATTCCGCGACCTCGTTCATTTGGCGCGTTCGAATTTGGAGTTCGACCCGTTGACGGGAGGGGCCGACTACCGTTGTATGAATTGAACGATAGTCATTTTGCTTGGGCACGGAGATGAAGTCTTTGAATCTTCCAGGAACCATGCGCCAGTCTGTATGAACCAGTCCGAGGGTTCTATAACACTCTTCAACAGTATCGACGATCACACGAAATCCGTAAATGTCTGAAAGTTGCTCAAATCCAAGTGCCTTACTCTCCATTTTCTTGAAGACCGAGTAAGGCTTTTTCTGTCTGCTTTTGACTTCAGCGTTTATGCTGTTTGCGGCCAGCCTTTCTTGCAAAGTCTGCGAAATCTCACTGATTAGGGATTCGTTTTTTTCTGCCAAATCCGAAAGATGTCTGATTACAGCCTTATAGGCTTCGGGATTGATGTACATGAAAGATAGTTTTTCCAGCTCATCCCTCAGGTCTTGCATTCCCATCCGACCGGCTAGTGGGGCGTAAATCTCCATCGTTTCCGTTGCAATTCGCACCCGCTTGTCATCTCGCATATGATCTAGCGTTCGCATGTTATGCAAGCGATCGGCAAGTTTGACGAGCAGTACTCTCACATCGTTGGAAATTGCCAATAAAAGACGCCGTAGGTTTTCTGCCTGTTTTGCCTTTTTCGATACGAGATCTAATCTCTTCAGCTTGGTTAGACCCTCAACCAACACGCCAATTTTTTCACCAAACAAGTCATCAATCTCTCGTCGGGTCGCATCTGTATCTTCAATCGTATCGTGCAGAAGGGCGACTGCTATTGTCTCCTCATCAAGGTGCAAATCCGTAAGAATGGCCGCCACTTCAAGTGGATGGGAAAAGTAAGGATCACCGCTCGCACGGGTTTGTTCGCCATGCTTTTGCATTGCGTAGACGTAAGCCTTGTTTAGCAGGGCTTCGTTTGGTTCCTTAATGTAACTCGCCACTCTTTCGACGAGTTCGTATTGACGCATCATTGTTGCGATTCACCATAAATTGACAAAGCCAAATATGATGGGATTGGCGGCTTTTTTAAAGGCTCGCAACAAAGAAATAATACACCGATTGGATGTCGGGTGACGCTCACGCGAAGATCAGATTAATAATCGTCGTTTTTTTCCGGCGGGACCAAGCCCTCGATCCCGGCCAACAGCTCATCTTCTGAAAGGCTGTCGAACGTCACATCAGATTGAGGCGCATCGGCTGTTTCTTCAAAAACAGCAGCCTCTGGCGTGGGATGAGCCTCCGGAATGGCTGGCACATCAACCAATTCACCCTCAGGCTCGTCCACTTCGACCTGTTTTTGAAGAGAATGAATTAAATCTTCCTCCAAATCACCAGGTGAAAGTGTTTGCTCCGCTATTTCTCGTAGGGCCACGACTGGGTTTTTATCATTGTCGCGGGGGACAGTTATTTCTGCGCCACCGGAAATTTGACGGGCGCGGTGGCCTGCAAACAAAACCAGCTCAAAGCGATTTTCAACCTTGTCGACGCAATCTTCGACGGTAACGCGTGCCATGAAGGCCTCCTAATATCTGAGAAGTTGGGTCTGACTATACGTATTTTTGCGATGTTTCAAGCATTTTCGTTCCTTTTCCGCCAAAATTGGATCGTAAAATATTCTCGCTCATGAATATGTGAATTTTATTTAATTGATGCAGGGGACGTACCGTACCATTTTAACGTCTCACGATATTTGAATCGTTTCTGATAATTTTTTGTATTTGCAGGTTATTTTATGTTTGATCAACGAGAACGCATTGCTCTTTTTATCGATGGCGCGAATTTATATGCAACTTCCAAATCGCTTGGTTTTGATATTGATTATAAACGGATGCTTCGGTTTTTCGAGGAGCAAGGTTATCTGCTGCGCGCCTACTACTATACCGCGTTGGTTGAAGATCAAGAATATTCCTCAATCCGGCCCCTGATTGATTGGCTGGATTACAACGGTTATCGGGTTGTCACAAAGCCAACAAAAGAATTTACAGACTCAGCTGGTCGACGAAAGATCAAAGGTAGTATGGACATGGAGTTGGCCGTTGATGCGATGGAGTTAGGTGACACGATCGACCATATCGTTCTGTTTTCAGGAGATGGCGATTTCCGCTCGCTGGTAGCTGCGTTGCAAAGAAAAGGCAGAAAAGTGAGCGTTGTGTCGACAGTCTCAACAAATCCACCGATGATTGCGGATGATTTACGCAGACAGGCTGATAACTTTCTAGAACTTACTGAGCTAAAAAAGCAGATCGGGCGAGACCCTTCTGAAAAATCTGAATATAATGGTGATCACGACGATTATGACGATGATGACTATTGATGAATGCCCTACCCTCTGATCCCGACCGTGACTGTGAAAAATGCCCACGGCTGAGAGACTTTATTTTACAGCATCGCCTTGAAAATCCTGAGTGGCACAATGCGCCGGTCGATACATGGGTGACAAGTGATGGAGATGATGAGGTGCGATTGCTTATCACCGGATTGGCCCCTGGGCTTCAGGGGGCCAATCGTACAGGGCGCCCTTTTACCGGCGACTATGCCGGCGACCTCTTGTATGCCACTTTGTTAAAATTCGGTTTGGCATCTGGGAACTACGACGCACATCCCCGGGATTCGCTCGTCTTGAAATCCTGCGCAATCACAAATGCAGTGCGCTGCGTACCGCCCGGGAACAAACCGGTTGGATCCGAGATAAACAATTGCCGGCCCTACCTATTGAACACGATTGAGAGGTTTTCGAACCTCTCAGGAATCATCACGTTAGGAAAAATCTCGCATGATTCTGTTGTCCGTGCATTAGGCGGGAAGCTTTCTCAACATTCGTTCGGCCATAACAAAACGTATGATGTTGGAGGGTACCGAATTTTTTCGAGCTATCATTGTTCACGATACAACACAAACACGGGCAGATTAACGTCTTCAATGTTTGAAGACGTTATTGGCAAAGCAAGAAACTTTTTTGCGACCTGACTAGCCTTGTTTTACCTGCCGCATAAGTGCCGAAATCTCATTTACTTCTGACCCGAAACCAGATTGATCCAATCCATCAGAAGCAGCCAACCGAACCTCTTCGGGTTTGTTTTGAGACAATTTCCAGGTTCCATCAATGCTGGAGATTGTGAGACCAACAGGTACAATCTGCCGCTTCATTCTGAGATAGACTTCTTCATCCATTTTTTCAGAAGTCCAAGGTTTCTTAGGCAGGAGACGTTCCTCCATTCCAGCAGACAAACGCCGCAAAACTCCGTCCAGGTTTTCATGATCTAAAGCTTGAAGGGTTCCGCGAATATGGACAGCAACATAATTCCAGGT
Source organism: Pseudomonadota bacterium (assembly GCA_039191645.1). Lineage (GTDB taxonomy): Bacteria > Pseudomonadota > Alphaproteobacteria > Rhizobiales > Rhizobiaceae > JAALLB01. The sequence continues at coordinate 44,744 of JBCCXO010000015.1, forward strand.
TGGCACTTGATCATCCACGCCATACCAGTCAGGAGAAATATAGGCATCGCCACCCGTAACAGCCAAGACTGCAAGCTGTGGCTCCTTCAACAGACGCATTATCGGATTTGATCGCACCAGATGTAACTCGGCAAAGCTCGCATCGTTGGAAATCTGAAACGGCACGTGACTTACAAGAGGTCCATTGTCACCATTGACAGCAAGGGAACCGAACGCGCGATGGCGTATAAATTCAAGATTGCGGCTTTCATTTTCATTTCGAAAGATCGGGTTCGGGTGCATTTATCCCTTCTCCCGCATCAGACGAGCCTTTTCGCGGTTCCAGTCACGGCGTTTTGCCACTTCACGTTTGTCATGCGTTTTGCGGCCCCTGGCGAGTGCTATTTGAAGTTTTGCGATACCGCGTTCATTAAAATAGAGTCTAACCGGAACAATGGTTAGACCTTCTCTTTGAACACCGCCTATAAGTTTCGCCATTTCCCGCTTGTGAAGTAAAAGTTTACGCCGACGACGGGGATTGTGATTGTTTCGGTTGCCTTCCAGATATTCCGGAATGTAGCTGTTGATCAGCCAAATCTCGCCCTCTTCTTCAGTGGCGTAACTCTCGGCGATATTCGCCTTTGAGTTTCTCAGTGATTTGACCTCTGTACCGGTTAGTTGCAAACCGGCTTCAAGAGTTTCGAGGAACTCAAAATTATGGCGTGCCTTGCGATTGTCAGCTATCAACTTGCCGTTGGAACTTTCCCTCTTTTTGCTGGCCATTGTCTCATCGCGCTTCTATCAGTTGATAAGCCCTGCGTGAACCATTGCATCCCGAACAATTGTCTGGGTTTCGGGAGAGATCGGAACGAGGGGCGATCGTTGCACATTTTCACACTTGCCCAGTAAAGACAGGGCGTATTTGGTCCCGCCGGGGCTCGGTTCTGCAAACAGCGCTTTGTGCAGCGGTGTGAGCTTATCCTGAATAGAAAGTGCGGTTTTGTAATCACCAGCGGTGCAAGCGTCCTGAAACTCGGAACACATGCGCGGTGCAACGTTTGCGGTCACCGAAATACACCCTGTTCCACCATGTGCATTGAAACCCAGAGCGGTGATGTCTTCGCCAGACAACTGGATAAATGCTTCTCCAATCGCATGGCGTTGCTCAGATGCCCTGCTCAAATTTGCTGTAGCATCTTTAACGCCCACTATGTTTTCGTATTCCTGATAAAGCGCAGCCATGGTCTCAACGCTCATATCGATAATGGAGCGACCCGGAATATTGTAGATAATCACCGGGATCTTTACAGCTTCGGCAACAGCGGAAAAATGAGCTTTCATACCGCGTTGGTTCGGCTTGTTATAATATGGAGTGACGACCAAAACTGCGTCAGCACCAGCCTGTTCTGCATGTTGCGCCAGGTCCACAGCTTCGGCAGTGTTGTTTGAACCTGCCCCGGCAATTACAGGCACTCTACCTGCTGCAACTTCAATGCATACTTCCACGACCCGTTTATGTTCATCGTGAGTAAGTGTAGGAGACTCGCCCGTTGTTCCAACAGGAACAAGGCCATGACTGCCTTCCGAAATCTGCCATTCGACAAATGCACGGAACGCCTTCTCGTCAAATGCCCCATCGTTGTCAAACGGTGTCACAAGGGCGGGCATTGAACCTCTAAACATCGAACTCTCCAGTCTCTTTGAGCCAATTGATTAAAATCCAGCGGACATTATCTGTGGGCGCAACGGTGCGCAAGTACTGAAATGCTCTGAATTTATAAACTTGGTGAGTTTATCGTATTTTCATCACTTTAGTGCCAGATAAGGCGGAAAAGGGAAAAACAGGTGGGTCTCATGCAGGTTCTCATTCGCATTGTACGATGTTTGACTGTTGTTGCTCTGTCGATTTGGTTGATTGGTCTACACCCCAGTGCATCCGTTTTTGCCCAGGGCATTGAACAGTTGCTGCTTGAACGTGTGCCAATCCCACAGAAGCGGCCAGATCGTGTATCCAATCCTCTTTCTGTTAAAACCACGTCTGCATTGCCAACTGCTTTTTTCAACGAAAAACAGATTTCACCGCTCACAGGCTCGCTTTCTGACGGGTTGAAAGCACTCGATTCCAATAACGTTGAGCGTGCAATGCGTATCCGAGCCGGAATGCCTTCCGGCAGCCTTGATCGAAAATTGCTAGCCTGGGCAATTGCAGTCTCTGGCAAAGAAGGAGTGCCGGCGAGTACAATTACCAAAGTGGTGCTTGATTTGCCGGATTGGCCAGCTCAAAAGGCACTTAGACGGAATGCAGAAAGGGCGCTCCGTTTTGAGGGGCTTGATTCACGTGGAGTTATTGATGTTTTCAGCGGATCACAACCCAGTTCGGTTGAGGGCGCGATGCTTTTATCCCGTGCGTATTTGGATAATGGAAACCGAAGCTTAGCAAATCGGGCCATTGCGCCGTTTTGGCGGGAGGAGACGCTTAATCGAACTCTGGAACGAAAAATCCTTGATCAAGTTGGTGCCTCGCTCACCCGTGAAGATCACCGTTTCAGGATGCATCAATTGCTTTATCGTGACCGTGCTACAGCGGCCATCCGTATTGCGGGGTTGGCAGAGCAGGTTAGCCTCGCGAAAGCAAGAGCTGCCGCGCTCAGAAAAGCCCCAAATGCAGATCGTTTGATTTCTGCCGTGGCGGCGTCTTCAAAAAAAGATACGGGGTTCACATTCGCTAAAATTGAACACGCACGGCGGAGTGGTGACTATCGAAAGGCAGCCGATTTGCTCCTTTCTGCAACACGCGATCCGAATAAACTGATTGATCCTGACGAATGGTGGGTAGAGCGCAGAATTGTCTCAAGACAAATGCTTGAACTGGGAAAGTTTGAAAAAGCATATCGATTGGCAGCTGAGCATTCAGCACAGTCTCCCGCCAAGATTGCTGAAGCAGAATTTCATGCCGGCTGGTACGCCCTCCGGTTTTTGGGAAAAAAAGCATTAGCCCGCCGCCATTTTGCAGAAGTAATAAGGGTCTCTAAAAGGCCGATTAGTCTGGCGCGTGGACATTACTGGATGGGACGCGCAAGTGATGCTGCAAATGCCAGTCAACATTACCGTGAAGCAGCCAAGCACATCGGCACGTTTTATGGTCAGCTTGCAACCCATGAACTGAAATCAAACCGTCTGAGAATAACCCGCACAGCACCCAACCAAACAGACAGAACACGCCTTAGAAAAAGGGAGCTTTACCGCGCTATTAAGCGCTTCGAGAATGTTGGGCATGCCTGGCGTGCAGAACCGTTTTATCGACATCTTGCCCGCACGTTGCAATCTCCGGGTGAGATAGCAATCCTCGCTGCGGACGCTGAGCGGTTGGGCAAATTCAACTTATCCTTACAGATTGGAAAAGTTGCGTTTGGCCGCGGCCTGAAGGTCGACACACTCTCTTGGCCGATCGGCGCGATACCAAAGACTGCAAAGATAGGAGACACTGGTTTAGCCCTTGCCTATGCAATTGCACGTCAGGAAAGGGCATTTGATAAAGCGGCTGTTTCAAGCGCAAATGCGAAGGGCTTGCTGCAGTTGCTGCCTGGTACAGCAAAAGCAGTTGCAAAGCGAAATGGACTTCAATATTCGCGGAGAAAACTGACCACGGATGCCGGGTACAACGCAACCTTGGGCGCAGCCTATTTGTCAGAGCAGCTTGCGCGATATGGGAACTCATACATTTTGACTTTTGCAGCCTACAATGCGGGTCCTGGACGGGTGGATGAGTGGATCGGAAGGTTTGGCGACCCCAGGGGCAAATCGCTCTACGACGTTATTGATTGGATCGAAGGGATTCCCTTTACCGAGACCCGTCACTACGTCCAGCGTATCATGGAAAACTATCAGATATATAAGAACCGGATCAGCAACAGTCCTTTGTCAATTCGGAAAGACTTGACAAAGGGTCGCTCTTAAGTGGTCACTTTTTCCTCTTCGCTGTAATCGCACCGCGCTTACTTTTTGCAGTTGCTTTCGCCAGTTTACCTGAAGCAAGTGCCTTTGCCTCGCCGACCCAATTTTCTCGCTCAGGACGACCGCTAAATCCCAATTCATGGCCTATCCACTCCTGATGTTCAGCTGTCCAATTCGCAATCTGATCAAACTTGTATATGCCTATTGCGTTTAGTTTTTTCTCAAGCGCATTTCCCACACCATCAATTTGAGTAAGATCATCAGCGCCTGTATCCGGGGCAGTGTTCATTACTGGTGGCTGTTTTCCGGTTGATACTGACTTGGCTTCTCCTTTGGATGAATCCACATCGCCTTTGTCGACGCGTTTTGCGAATTCTGTATCACCGCCTTTGGCAAGCACCTTGGCTTGCTTTACCCAGTCCTCGCGTTCTATCCGCCCCGGAAATGACAAACGCTCTCCGATTTCTTTCTGTTCACCTTTCGACCATGCCGCAATTTGTGCATATGTGGTGACCCCGATGCTTTTCAGGCGGCTCTCATTTTGTGGCCCTATACCTTTAATTCTTTTCAAGTCATCCTGAACTTTTGGTGCAGAAGCCGTTTTAGCTTTTGCAGGTTTGGATTTTGATACTGCCTTAGCAGGCTTCTTTGCAGCCGGCTTTTCTATCGTTTTCTCGACTGGCTCTTCTTTTTCGGCAGGTGATTTCTTGGGCTCTGGTTTTGATGGCTCAACCGGTCTTTTTTCTGCCACGGAACTTGAAGGTGCAGTTTCAGCCGTGGCTGACATCTTTTCCGCTCCAAACATGCGCTTTAACAGAGATCCAATTATGCACCCCAAGAAGAACGCTATGGCAAAAAGCAGAGCGGCTTGGATGATAAACATTGTCATGATGCTATTCCTCCGGTTGGCTACTGCTGAGTATTGTCTGTTTGATGCGTCGTCCATCCAACAAACAAGCCTATTACAAACGCAATCAACAGGAGCAAAAACAATTGCTCAATCAAGTAAAACATTTCGACCTCTTCTCTACTGGAGCACCTTAAATTCAATTCGCCGGTTCAAACTACGGCCTTCGCTTGTCTCATTTTCGGCTATGGGCTTTGCTTCTCCAAAACCTTTTGCTGTCAAGCGCTCAGCGGGTATCCCGGCTGAAATCAGGTATTGTACCACCGCTTTTGCCCGCCCTTCACTGAGTTCTTGATTGTATCCCTCACGGCCCCGGGAATCGGTATGTCCTTGCACTTCAATTTGTACATTCGGACAATTGATTGCTGCACTTGTCACGTCTTTTAGAATTGTTTCTGAGTCTGCTCTGATGATGGCACGGTTCGTTTCAAATTGAATTTTTCGGCCGCTAATGGCGTTGATAATGTTCTTTTGGCATGCCTCTGCCTCGTCATCAACAGATGCAGAGGCTGATGCATTTACGGACTCATTTTGCAGGATGGAAAGCTCAGTTTCTCCGAAGAACCCTTGCGGCAACTGTTCTTGCAAAGCCGATGTGATCAGATCAGCAAGAACTTGGTTTTTCACGGTGCCAATCACCTCAACTTTTTGGTCAACCACGTTGGCTTTACCGGACTCGAGCAGTTTTGTCTGCTGAATTGCAAGCGCTGTTGCCGCATCAAAGCCCGGCGGCTTACCTCGTGCCAAGGTCTGTTCTTCGGTAACATTTTCAATCTCTAAAGTGGATTTCACGAGGTCCACGATCGCGGCACTCGCTTCTTTACTGACAACATTTCCGGACAGTACGATGTCGCTCCCAAGTTTTGAGATGCTCCAACTGAATGGTTCTGCAACGGGTGGCAAAACCTCATCGGGTTTTGCTTCAAGCAGTTCTGATTTGGGAAAGACGATGTTGGTAGAGCCGATGTACCCTTCAGGCAGCTTGTTTTTCACACTACGATCAATCAAGTTGCGCAAGTTTTCATTTTTCGCCCTACCCGTTATGGAGACTTGATTGCCAATTATATTTCCTTGTCCCGCTTCGAGAAGTTTCAGTTGACGTGTGACATACTCCCGAACGTCACTGAAACCTGCAGGCGCTCCAGATGCGGGTATTTGCCGATCCGCTATTTCTGAAACACCCAAGATATCTTTGACCATCTGAGATGTCGCTTCAGCGGATTCTGTGCTTTCCACATTGCCCAGAACGGTAACACCGGAGGGTATCTTGCTAACACTCCAGCGATAGGGATCTGCAATCGGTAAGGTTGCTTGCCCGTTCGTTTCAGTGGTTTGGTCAGAAGGTGTTCCCCCCGCAGAAGACCCGGCAACGACTACCCCATTTGATGATATCTCAACTTGCGTACCTGCTTCCTCCGTCGACTCTTTGGGAAACAGGATGTTTGTTGTTCCGGTATATCCAGCGGGAAGTTTTTGCACAAAGTTGGTCTCTATCGCCTTTGCCAATTGCTTATTTTCAACGCGCCCGACAATTGACGCAACTGTACCAACAACATTGCCCTGCCCTGCAGATAATTTTCCGGTAAATTCAGCTAAGAGGTCACGAACGGCATCTATCTCTGCAGGCTCTCCAGATGCCAGTGCTTGGTTATCCACCAGACGTTTTCCGTCAAGGATCGTGGCAACACTCTCCAAAATCCGACTACGGGACTGGTCTGAAGCGATGTTTCCAGTTAGTTTTATCTCGCCTTCCCGCACAACAATCGTCCATCGGTATGGATTGGCCAGTGGCAGCTCGACTTCCAATTCCACATCGATCCCTTCGGGTTTTTTCAAAGTCCCATCATTAAGTTCACTATAGGCTTGTGATGATTTTGCGCGTCCGGTGAGCGTCAGCTTTTGATCACTTAGAGAGGCTTCACCTACCTGCATTTTTGAAAGCACCTGTAACGCATAATCAGTCGCAGCATTATAATTTTCAGGAGACCCGCCAGCGACTTTTGCACTTCCTTCAATTTGCTTACCGTCAAATGTCTTTCGTATGCGCTCTCTGAGCGTATCCCGACGCTCAACATTTGGGGTATATCCGCCGATGGTCACAACTTCTTCCGAAAGCTGCACAGTCCATGTGTATGGTGATATTCCGACGGGTTGAAGTGTGTTTTCTGCTATCGTGAAGCCCTGAGGAGCATTTTTTAGTTTTTCCGATATCTCGCCATAATCTGCAAAGGATGCAGCGACCCCAGAGATGGACAAGTTACTGCCGGAAAGTGAAATTCGCCCCGATTCAAATCCAACAAAAAGGTCAGCAAGGAATCCAACGGCGTTGGACCAGCCCTCTGGTTCCCCTGAAGCAATGCGCATTCGATTAAAGACTTTTGCATCTGGGATTGCGGATGAAATCTTTGCTTCGATTTCGGCGATTTCTTCCCTGCTGGTAGCAAAACCGCTTATGATTGCTTCTTGCCCATCGAACTCTGTCTTCCACTCAAACGGGTCTGCAATGGGGGCGCTCAATGCGTTCTTGGCGACCGTAATGTTTGATGAAAGCTTTGTTTCCAAGTCTTCCAAAACATCCTCATAAGCGCTTGAAGTTTCTGCAATACCGCTGATTTCCAGTTTGTCGTCATTGAGGTTGATTGCTCCTTCAGAAAGCCCTTTGAGCAACCCGAGAGAGGTTTCAGCGTCTTCAGCAAAATTTTCACTGGCGCCAGCAGCAAGCGTTAAATTGTCTTCAAGTTCAGCCCCTCTATCAATCTTTTTAGCGGCCTGTAGAAGGGCATCTTTTGTTTGTATTTTTGGTGCTGTGCCAGATAGTGTGATTTTCCCATCACGTTTGGTGGCGGAAAAAACATACGGAGACACAACCGGTAATAGATCGCTTGCATTCTTCACAATACGAACGTCATAAGCATCTTTCGCCAGACCAAGTGCTGCATTTTGGTCGTCTTGTGTTGGCGCAGTACCGGAGAGTGTCAAATCTCTTCCTTCAAGTTCAACTGTCGCCCAAGGGTGCGCGCTGTTCAGGCTTTTTGACGCTTTGGCCGTTAGATCGTTTTGAATGGCCTCGGCAAAGAATAAAACTGAAACGACTGTCAAAACCGCCACCGTTATTAGACCGGGCACGATCCATTTAATCCAGTTTCTCATCTTCTCCCTCTCCTGTTTCTCGCGTGCACTTGGCAGTAAGTTCAATTTGGATGCCAAACACGCTTCTTTTCATCCCATGAGAGGATGACCAAGTAAATGCTCTGTATTGTATATCAACAATATCAGTAGGTTTTTACGCTTCGCGGGACAAAGGTGCAAAAAACACTTGTCTTCAATTCGGATTAGTCATATCCACGGCGGTGGAGAGGTGGCCGAGTGGTCGAAGGCGCTCCCCTGCTAAGGGAGTAGGCGGCATAACCGTCTCGAGGGTTCGAATCCCTTCCTCTCCGCCATTGAGATTTTTCAGAATGCGGTAACAAAAGCACTCATTGTAATACCTGACATTCAGCTCTAACCGTTATTATGACAGTCACAGCACGGCATGGTCTTTGTGTCGCGTGTTCTTTCGGAGATGAGATATACTACCGGCAAAACCCCGGGGCATGGCTGCATTGGGTTTAAAGTAAGCATCGGGACCTTTACCTTATTACAAACCAACACCTGAAGTTTGAACCATGAATTCTAACTACCGCACAATCGAGATTTCAATCAGCGTGGGAATTCCTTCGTTTGGCAGATAGTTCATTTGCTAGCCTGCGCAAATCTGACACTTCTTTTCATCTTTAAAAAACCTGACTGTGGCCTCCTACCGTTTTCCGTAGTTATGGCCCCCTAAAATAGGGACTACATTCCAAGCCAGCTTCGACAATCGCTTATATGTAGCGGCAGGATCGAGACCTATGCCGACAAAATTTGGAGGATCTCAAGTGCTTGTAACCTTTAAGAGTGTCATAAGAACATTGATTTTCAGCGCCCTCACATTCCTTATGTTCATACATTCTGGTCTCGCAAACGATCGAGCGATCATCGTATTTGACGGCTCTGGGTCGATGTGGGGCCAGATAAATGGCGTCAATAAAATCGTGAGTGCAAGGCAAACGCTTGCAGATGTCTTGCCCAAATTGCCGCGCCAATTGGACCTCGGCTTAATTGCCTACGGGCACAATCGAAAAGGAGATTGCTCAGATATTGAGATGCTGGTTTCGCCGGGGCCTATCGCGCAGACCGAAAGATCAATTTCGCAGGCAGTCAATGGTCTGAGCCCAAAGGGTAAGACTCCGCTATCGGATGCCGTTCGAAAAGCTGCAGAAGAACTTCGCTTTACGGAAGAAAAAGCAACGGTTGTTCTCATTACCGATGGCTTGGAAACCTGTGAGGCTGATCCATGCGCACTTGGGACAGAGCTTAACCGGCTAGGCTTGGAGTTTAAAACTCACGTGATTGGATTTGGCTTGAATGCTGAAGAAGGAAAGCGGGTTGCGTGTCTGGCTGAAAATACGGGCGGTCAATATTTTCAGGCTGACGATGCCGATGCATTGGGCGATGCATTGACGAAAACGGTCAAAGCCGAAGTCGAAGTGCCCCCACAACCCACACCAGTGGTTCAGCAAAACCGGCCCACCTTCAATTTGATTGCAACGCCAGTTCTTGGCGATGAGTCATCAGACCTGTTTACATCCAAACGATTTGCTTATCTTTGGAAACTCGAATCTGAGGATCCAAATGTGGATCAAAGTGCGATCCCACAGATTGGACGGCTTCCAAGTGCGCGTTATTCCGCACAGCCCGGTCGCTATCGTGTTACGGCTACTTATGGTGCTATATCCGGAAGTGTGGAGGTGGATCTGGGAGAATTTGAAACCACTGAAGTCACGATTCCAATGGAAGCAGGCATGCTTGATGTTGATGCATTTTCTGTCAACGATTCAATTGGTCTGCAAGATGAGAACTACAAATGGGAGGTCAGAAATCTTGAGACCAATACCTCATTTAACGGCTTTACAAACAAGATCAATGAAATCGTTTCAGCGGGGCGTTACGAGGTGAAATTCTTCCCTGGCAAGCTCGGTAAAGTGGCGCTTGAACCGATTTTTGTGGAGGTAAAAGCGGGTGAAACAACAGAAGCCACCGCTATCGCGCCAGTCACCCGCGTCCAACTCAAAGGTTATGACGAAGATGGCCGAGAACTTGGACGGAAGGAAGTCATCTTCAAGCTTTTTGATGGGCCAACCAATCGCGAAAACTACATTTGGGATTTTTGGGGGCCAAGCAATGTTTACCTAATGCCGGGCAAATACACGGCTTTGATCGAGTATCGACTGAGGGGTGAACGTGTAAATGTGGAAGAAACCTTTGAGGTCGGTGCAGCAGAAGATCGTGTAATTGAGTTTAGATTTAGCGGTCAAAACTAATCTGTCGGCGCGGGCCCCTTTCTAACCTGTAGGGTGTTGGTTTGGCTACTTCGCTCAATGCAAAAGACTTCTTTCTTCAGTTGAGAGCCGTTCAAAGCAGGCATCAGTCAAATACTGATTAAAGCAAATTTTAAGATGTTTCGAAAATCGAAGCGTTATCTGTTTTGCAGATAATTCACATTCACCCATCCGACCGAGCCATTGGTTCCGCCATGGCGAACGCCGCACCAACCTTTTTGGCAACTGCTCCCTATCTCAACATCGCACGCATCAAATGGAATGGTACCAACAATGCCATAGGTTGTAGATGGTCCTGCACGCATGTTCAATGCGCTACCCGGTTTAACCCTTACAACACAAGAAAACTGGCCTGAGACCGCCTGGGGTTTTGGTTTGCTATCTTGGAGGTTCCTGCTTTGCGCTGCATTCTTAATCGGTGTGAAAACCAGCCTACTATTTGGACCATCATGAACATTGTCGATAATTGCACAGGTCGCTTTATCCCGCACCGGAGAAACGCCGGTCAAAACAAAGCGGCGACCCGGATAAAAGTCTCCGTAAACGAAATAATCAATTTCGCCGCAGTGGCTGGAAAAAAGTCTGCTCATTCCCTCCAGATAGTTTTCTGAATTCAAACGCCCGTTAAATAGTATCTGGCCTGATCTTACACCATTTGCTCCCAAGCCGGCGCGGGGCTTTTCGTAAACTATGGAGATGTTTTTACCTTGATATTCAACGCGCATCACTGAGCCGTTATGATCATAAAAATCATTGGCATGTGCCTGTCCAAGGCCCAAGATTAAGACGATAGCAGAAGAAAATGCTCTCATGGAAATCTGGTTGCTCCTATTGCTATTTGTAGAGGGGTCGCAGGTATCGACCCAATACAAAACCTTGCCTGCCATCCCGGGTTTTAATTCTGCACCAAACACCTCCCAACAGCTCCAACTTGCCTTCAAAAGAGACTTGTCCAAACCGAACCGGATCGATTTGCGGAGTACAGGACAAAAGTGAAAGGTTTTGAGTATCCGACTCCATCTGCCCGATAGCTTGGCTGGACCGGTTGGGGGCTGAGCGTATCCTTAATGCACGCCCAGAAGGAATGTTTCGAAGTCCGTAACTTGGCAGTGTCAAAGCTGTTTTCGCAGGATCATTTTTGATCGCCTGCGGAGATTGGTTTTGCGTTGTTTGATCGCGTGACGCTTGGCGTACCAGGTTTATGAGGACGAAACGATTGTCCAATTCAAAGGAACCGGCAAGCCGATCCGGATCTGTTCCTTTCAAGGAAAGCAAAAGCCTGCCGTTCGCATTTTCTCCGGATGCGGTAGCCCGATACAAGACGTCGAATATGAACGCATCTGTTGTTTTGTTTACTACGCTTCCAGTCAATAGTGCGGATGAGTTGAACAATTCAGCATTTGCGAACAGTTTCCCGTCAAAACCCGGTGCATCAACACTGACTTCAAAAACTTCAATATAACCCAAGCTCTCGCCGTTGTTATGTTCGATAGCCCAATTGCCGAATACGACGCTATAAATCTGAGCAGATGTTGCAACGCTGGCGTTTGAAAGGATGCAGGCGATCGCTAGAAGAATTACCCCGCCAGTTCGTCTTTGAAGCATCACAGCATACCCTCAGCGAATAGAGTATCGAGAACCTTTTGGCATCCGTTTTGAGTAACAGAATTGTTGAGGCCAAACTGATTGAGTAGTTGAGACAAACGACGCATCTCGGGAACAGAACCTGCGGAAACAATTATGATGACGGCGTCATAAAATGTATCGCAAACATTTTCAGCAGTGTTGGTGCCGCCATTGGCCTGTTTTTGTGGAGTAGACGGCTCTTGTGTGTTGTTGGAAGTTCCTTGCGATGACGGTGTAAAGTCTGCTTCTGACCCGGGAATTTCTTTCCCACCCTCTATCATCGTGTTCGGGTCTTCTCCATTAAATGCTTGAGAGCCCAAGCCCAACTCAGCCAATATTGCCAAACAGACCGGGCTTGCAACCCGAGACAAATCAAATGCCTGCCGTTCTAACAGGATTTTACGAAGCTGTGCCTTGAGTGAACCATCAGAACCTCGCATGATCTGGGCAACTGCTCGCTGCAATTCACCGCAACCCATATTACCGCTGAAAATGGGTGTTGGCAGGGTTTGCTTGTTTCCGTTTGCTTGTTTGACGTTTGATCCACCTTTAGGGTTCACCGTTTTCTTGGTTCCATTCCAGTTAGGGTCCAAGAGTCCCGCTGTACGGATGTTGTCTGCAGCGGTTTGGCATCTACCATTCGTAATTCTGCCGCCAGGCGTCACGCCTGCGTCTGCTTTGATCCGCTTTAACTCAGCATTACGAGCCGGATCACCAAAGCCCCGCACCTGGGTCTCAACCCGGTCAAGATCATCGCAGGGTGATAGCGGTTGGTTGTTTTGGGAGTTGTTATTCGCACTGTTTTGGGAGTTGTTGTTCGCATTGTTTTGGGTTTGTTGCTGTTGTGCAGAACTGGTGTTGCTTGAACCGGTGTTTTTAAGAGATAGTTGTAAAACCATATCGACAGAAGCCATTGGGCCTGTCCCTTTCAACGCGATGGATGTTTCAGACGCGCCAAGCTGAAACAGCTCATGGTTCAGTGTCATGGGTATTCCAACACCCCAATTGTCTGTGACCCCGCGCCATGTTCCACCGGTTAGTTTAAGGGTGACATTTTGTTGGGAAATTTCGCTGAAGTAGGAATAGGTATTTTCATCAATACGTTTGAAAACGAGATCGCCGCCAGGGTCGACAGGAATATTTTGCTTAAGTCCCTGCATATTGACTACACCGCCGCCGCCAGTAATCGCGTAGGTGAAATCGCCGATCAATGACCCCGACCCCTGGCTTTTGTTTTTGCTCTGACTTCCCGAAGCAGCAGGTTCTGTGTTTGAAGCTTTCTGGGCATTTACATCGAGGTATTGCGTATCAACCCAGCCCCAAAGCGTGTCGAGGCGCACGAAACACCAATTCCCTTTGCAATCACTCGACATTTGAATCCCGCACTGGCCTACTCTTGCCCCGCCGCGTATTGCATTTGATTTTCTTGGCGTTTCGTAAAATTGCAGGATTGAGCCATTCGTGCCGCTATCGCCCCCAATGATGCAGGCGGCATTTGCCAATGTGGTGGAGATGAACAGTGCACCCAGTGCAGTGAGTATTTTAACGACGATTTTCATTTTTGGCTCCTAACGTGTCGCCCTTTGATTATTCCTTGCCCTTCAAAAAACCCAAATCGATCACCGCAACGATAAATACGACGAAGGAAATCGTCACAAGAATCGTTCCCAGTAGAGTCGGTGATGAAACTGTGACACCGGCAAACTCTTGTTTTTCAAAGCCAATACCTGCCGCCTGCGAAAGGTTTGATAGGGTGCCGGGCGCCAAATAGGCAATCAGCCATGCAATCGGGTTCTCGCGGCCTCTGTCACGAAGACGCTTTAGGGTGAGCACTGCAGCAGGAAATAAAAGGATTAGTGAAAAAAGAGCGCTTATCCATTCACTGATTGCAGCAGAAATGATGGAAACAAGAAGCCCAATGATGATCAGGATAACAAAGCCAATCCAAAATTGCTTGCGTTTGATGCTGCCCTCAGTCGAGAAGAAAAGCTCCATAGCAAACACTCCAACTTATTGAGTGAAGGTGAAAGTTACGTTCTGACTCTCCCCTTCTATTACTGTCAGAGATTTGTTGTGGCTCTCACTTGTATCCTTGTTGGTAAGGGTAATCGTATATTGGCCGGGTATGCGATAATAGGCGCCCTTATGATTACGCCAACCTGTGGTCGACACACTCCCGCCGCGTGGGCCATCGAAACCCAAGTCAACAAGCGCGGTATCCGCTAAACCTTCGGCATCAAGTACAATCTGACCAACGCCGGTAAGGGGAACTTCCAACACCTGTTTATCGCCATCTGGAGCAGGCAATTGATAACGGCCCACATGGGAATGCCCATCGAAATTTAGTATGACCCCTATTTCACCTTCGGCGATTGGATACACTCCGTCCTGGCCCGTTGATCTGAATTCTGTCTCAAAATCATAGCCCCAGAGGACACCACTTTCTGTTTTCTTTTCTCCTCCTATTCGTCCAATGTCTGATCCGAACCAATCCACATCTTTAGACACATCATTTTTGTCTGGACCGAAAACAGGGACAACCTTCAAACCGGAAAAATCCGAACTTGAATTACTTTCAGAGTCAGAAGAAGTTTCCCCCTGGCAGCCAGCAAAAAGGGTTAATGCTGCTAGTGGAACAAGGATTAAACCAATGCGTTTGAATTGATCCATTTTGGCCTCTCATAGATATAAATCAAAGTATCGCCTGAAACTTTCTTTCGTCTGTTAAGTACCCCACAGATTGGATGTCCGGTAACTACGGAAATCCGTAGGAGTGGTTTTGAGGGTGAAGCGAGCGGGCGATTAAGAAAATGGGTTAGAACCGCTGAGGCCTGTTTGCGCACTCAAAGGAAACTGATGGAAAAGATGAATGAGAGGATACGTGCATTTACCTATGCCTTGCACCGACCTATTCTTAAACTATGATCGTACTTTTAATCCTGTGAGCCCACGAAATTCCAGAAAATGAATAAACTGCCAAGCGACATTTCCAATAAGCTGAAATTATTGAATGCAGCGTATAATTCAGTCTTGGATATGGAAACGTTTGATGAGCTAATTGCAGCATGGGACGAAACGTTTTTAAAAGAATTTTTCAGCGAACAATTACAGGACAAAGACTTCGATCTTAGCCTTGAAGAAGTAGAGCAGCATTTTGGTCGGGCCCTTATGTTGGAACCCGCTGAAAAAGACGTCAGAGATCTGGAAAGCGAACTCGAAGCAGAGACACTTCCCGCTTTTGTGTTGGATGATTATGGAAAGGTGACTTTCAGGAATAAGCCTTGTTACACGGTTTTTCCCTTTGCCGAGTTCGTGACGCTTGACGACATTCCGCTCCAAGACGCATCGGAATTGAAATCCAAATTCAAGGCACAAGTCAGTGCAACCAAAGACGAGGATACTGGTGGCCTGGTCCGGGTTTATGACGCGAATAACAAGACCTATCTGTTACATTTGTCATCCGTTGATGAAAGCATAAATGACAGAAAAGCTGTCCTTGTGCGCATTCTAGAGACCATTTGGTCGAACAAATTGGGAATGATATTGTCTGCGGCGTTCGGATTAACGGATGCAGAAATTGAAACTGCACGACTTTTGACACTCGGCTACAATCCATCCCAGATTTCAGATAAACGGGAACGTTCTCTCGACACTGTACGGAACCAGATAAAGTCAATTCTCTCAAAAACTGAGGCGCAAGGGCAAACGGAGCTTATTCGCCTACTCACGCTAATGAGCCAAGTATCCGTTCATGCATCTTCCGCAAATGCCGAGGAAGAAAACGAAACTTGGCGATCCGGACAATTTAGCGTGCAACGTATTGACATTCGGGGAAGACGACTTGCCTACGCGCAATATGGCAACCGGAATGGAGCGGTTCTGTTTTATGTGACTGCGTCCAGCTTGCCGGAAGAAACGCAAAAATTCAGAACCTATCTCGAAGAAGCTGGTTTGAACGTAATCGCTCCCTATCGACCCTCCTTTGGGGAATCGGAACCTGCCGAACATAGCAACGGTCTAGAGGGGTATGTAGAGGATTGCATTGAGCTGATCGAAAAGCTGGGACTGCAGGACATCCATGTGGCGGGACACCGGGAAGGTGGGGTGTTTGCGGCAAGACTTGCCAATGCTTTGCAAGACAAAGCGTGGAGCCTGAGCATCATCAACACCGGCGCACCAGTTGAAGACTGGAAAACACTCCATCAAGGTTCTCTGGTTGCCAGACGCAGCCTGGTTACAGCGATAAAGGCACCGAAAGCTCTAAGGATGGGGTATCGCGTGGCCGCTAAGATCTTCAATTCTGGCCTTTCTGGTGAAAACAAAATACTTGATGTGTTTTATTCCGGCTCACCAATAGATGCGGCGACCTATAGCGAGCCCGCTCTCAAAGAAATTACGAGAAACAACATCGCATACTGTTTTCAGGATACGGACAGTATCGTAGCTGACATTGCTTTGTGGGCAAGCGATTGGAGCGAAGACATAAACTCGCTGCACGGGCGCACGCGCGTTCAGTTCATCCACGCTGAAGAACATGATTTTATGTTAGCGGAATGGGTAAGAGACTTCTGTCGGAATTACCCTGACGCTCATGCTAGAATTGTTCCGCGTTCCGGTCAGACGATGCTTTACACGCATCCACGTAAAGTTGTCGACCATCTCAATTCGCTCATTCGAGGTTCGACCCCCTAATGGTGCAAGCGAAGCTACGGAAAACCGCAGTTTTCTTATTCCCGCTATTCCATGAAAATCGCAATCACCGATCTTGGCCTGTAGGTACAGGAGTAGAAAATGGAATTCATCCTAATTCTGGCAGTCTTGGCCATTGTGTATGTCTATATTCACAATGGTTTGGTCAGCTCAAAACTTAAAGTCGACGAAGGATGGTCGGGGATAACGTTTCAGCTTAAGAGACGCCACGCGCTGGTACATAATCTTGTTGAGGCGGTGCAATCCGCAATCAATCAAGAGATGTCGATCATCGATACGATCGTTGATGCTAGGACCAAGGCACTTTCAGCAGTCGCTCAGAACAATCATGCAAAGGTCACCGAAGCAGAAGCGGACTTAAGCAATGCGCTTAGAGCATTCATTGCCCATACGGAGAACAGGCCTGAACTCGCATCTTCGGCAACCATAGGCAAATTACAGTCGCTACTTGAAGATACCGAAGATCAGATTTACGCGGCACGGCGTTTATATAATGGAAACGCACAGACCTATAACGGCAAAGTTCTCCGGATTCCCTGGAACTTCATTGCACTGATCAAGGGGTTTAAAACCGTTCATAGGTATGAGGTCGACCCTGTTGAGATCAAAATCACATCTCGAAAAGTCGGCCTGAACCTCGCCGCATCGAAAGCGTAGTCTCTCAACAAGGGATCAGACAATGAAAATGAGTGCATTCATCTTCCTTCTGGCATGCCTATTCGCGCCGGCTATTCTGTCTTCCGATTCAGCGTTTGCTGAAGATACTTTGGTTTTTGATGAGGAGGAAGAAAGAGCCTTTCATGAATGCGGACAAGCACTGTGTTTCGATGCGGCTGAAGAACGGGAATACCATTACGGTGATCGCTACAACGAAAAGCACGACCCCAACAGCGTCTATTCCTTATCTGTTAAATGCTTTTACTATAATATATGCCCCCGAAATTTGACTCGAGAAGACATTTTAGAAAAATACGGTGGCTCCTTGGCAAATGTCAGAAAAGCATTAGGACCACCGCCGCCTGATGCAGTGCCGTTTGTTTCGGTGTCTAAAACAGCCTGCAAGCAGTTGGCAGAGCTTATGAAAGACAAAGAAACTGGTCTATTTGGCCTAATTCAACAGCACGCTAACTTTTTCCGAAACAATGAGGAATGTGCCACTCAGCTACGGAATCTAAAGTCTTACGAAGCGTTTCAAAATCTGAAGTGAGTGCCTAAAACTCAAAGCTATTCAATTCGATGGAGTATAACGAATTGTGCCTTCCGCTATAGCTTTGGCAACTGCTTCTTCCCGGGTCGCTGCTTCGAGTTTTTTCTTGATGCCTTTGATGTGAAATTCGACCGTAGAAAGAGATATGCCCATCAGCTTCGCTATGTTTGGTGACCGCTTGCCACAAGCCAAATGAGTCAGACATTCAATCTCTCTTGAACTTAAGCCCCCAATTGATGCGTATGAAGGATTTCGGGATGACCTGAAAGTCTTCATTCTTTCATGCGCACAAAATCCCATGATTCTGAGAATTGCACCGAATTGCGCATAAAGTTCCACAAAGTTTGAGTTATCCAATGAACAGCCAAAGCACCAACCTGACACATACGCATCGTCGTTGGTGCTGTTGGGGCTTACGAAACCGGATCGATAGCCAGCATCATGCATGGAGGCGCGTCGTTCTTTTTCCGTATAGCTGTAGGTGTAGTTCGGATCGTCCTTGTAAATCTCGAGGAGTTTGGGTTTGAGGTCATCACAGTGAGCAAAGATAAGGTCTTCGCTTAGATAGGTTTCCGCCAAATAAATTTCTTGCCACCATCTCGGCAAGTTGGAGAAAACCGTTGCTTTTTGATTTGTGGTACAGGACCGCTTATCAATGTAGGTAACATATTCAAATCCAACAGAATTTGCATGTTTGCATATGGTCGACCAAACATCTTGCCGGTCAGATGCGGTTTGGATCGAACGAATAAAACCATTGAGGTGTAACTTATTTTGAAATTGCGGCCAAGAATCTGGGGCGCAAAGAGCAATAGGCGTAGACATGTTCATACGTGTATCCTCCATGTTGCCCCGCAATGAAGGTCACTCTGAAACGGCGAATTTGCATGACCAATATTGGCTATTACCCAAAAATTTATCCATACCCAGTTTTCTTCCAACAAGACTCCGCAACCGACGTTGCAAGCACGTACGCTCCGGGCAGGCCAGCAATCAATCTCGCAATTGCCAATTTGGAGACAGTTGTAAAATCAAATAGGCCATCCTTACCCCCTGAGGAAACAATCGGGTCTATCGAGCGCATCCTTTTAATTTAGACTAAAATAGTTGACTTTAAAAAAATCGCTCATATCTGGGAAAGTGCAGAATAGGAAGTCAGCGGTTTGAAGGATGGGCTTAATCGAAGCATCAAAAATGGGGTGAATACAATCCACGTTGTACGATTAGATCATCTTGGAAACCGCCGCAAAATCATCTGCGTCCGTTACATGTATTTTTAGGCTAAGGGAGAGTTTTATGAAACGCTTGATTGTTACGCTACTATCTACTGCTGTTTTTGCAACCGCATATACAACTGTGAACGCAGCCGAGTTGAATCTCTATTCATCTCGTCATTACGATACTGATGAACGCTTATACTCCGATTTTACCAAAGCAACCGGGATCAAAATCAATCGCATCGAAGGCAAAGCCGATGAATTGATCACACGCATGGAGGCCGAGGGTGCAAACTCACCGGCAGATGTATTTCTAACCGTTGACACGGTTCGGATGACACGCGCCAAAGAGATGGGTCTTTTGCAATCAATTGAAAGCGATGTTTTGGAGAGCCACATCCCGGCGTACTTGCAAGATGCTGACAACCAGTGGTTTGCATTTTCACAACGCGCAAGAATTTTGTTTTACGACAAAAAGGATGTGTCAAACCCACCACAGACTTATCAGGATTTGGCAAAACCTGAATACAAAGGGAAGGTGTGTATTCGCTCCTCTTCGAATGTATACACTCAAAACATAACGGCAGCTCTGATCGGGCATCTTGGTGAAGACGCTATTGGCGCTTGGGCAAAAGGCGTGGTTGATAATTTCGCCCGCGATCCTCAAGGTGGAGACACCGATCAACTCCGGGGTATCGCATCTGGCGAGTGCGACATTGCAATGTCGAACACCTATTATTACGCTCGGGCTACACGTAAGGGTGACAAATCGATGTCTGCAGAAGATTTGGCTAACATTGGCTGGGTGTTTCCGAACCAGAACAGCATCGGTGCGCACATGAATATTTCTGGTGGAGGCGTTGCTAAAAATGCGCCGAACAAGGAGAACGCTGTTAAGTTCCTGGAGTATCTAGCGTCCGAACAGGCACAAAAATACTTCTCGGCTGGCAACGACGAATATCCAGCTGTACCAGGCACAGGCTTATCAGAGTCCGTTGCAAATCTTGGCTTCTTCCGTCCAGATACCATCGATCTGTCAAAAATTGCAGAGAATATCTCAGCAGCGCAGAACGTTCTTAATGAGTCTGGTTGGAAGTAATCGGGCTTAGTACTGGATTGGTTTTTGAAAGCGCGCCGTTAGCGGTGCGCTTTTTTGTGTTTCGCTCAATCGCAAACATAACAAAAGAACCGGAATAAGACCGATAAGCGCAATGATCAAACTCGGCAGTGCGGCTGCCTCCAATCGCTCATCGGCAGCCAGCCGATAGGCTTGCACGGCCAACGTATCATAATTAAACGGACGTAGTATGAGGGTGGCCGGCAACTCCTTTATCGTGTCGACAAATACAATCAATGCGGCTGTGAATACATTTAACTTCAACATTGGCAGATGAACTTTTCTTATGGTGCCACCTGTTGTGCTCCCCATAATCTGGGATGCTCTATCCACATTGATCGAGATTGTGCTTAACCCGCTATCATACGCACCGATCGCAGCGGCTAAAAAGCGTATCATGTAGGCTGCTACCAACAAGGCTATTGAACCTGTAAACAATAATCCCGTAGAAATCCCAAATAAGTCGGTCAGTACTGAATCAAGCCAATTATCAAAACTGGCAAATGGAACCAGCAGACCAACTGCAATCACACCTCCGGGTACCGCATAGCCAAGCCTGCCGATAAACATCGCTAGCAACGACAACCGACTTTTTAAAAATCGGTTCAGTGTGGAAATAAAAACGGCGGCCAGTACGGTCACAACTGCTGCCAACGTCGCCAAAACCAAGGTATTCATGAAAAATCGTGCGTATCGTTCACTGAATATGTTTTGCTCTGCATTCATTCCCATGAGCAATAGGGCACTGGCAGGAATTATGGCACCAAACACAATTGGCAGTGCACAAATCAACTGGGCGAAAACAGTCTGTGTTCTATCTAGAGCTATTCGTGAAACCACATCTCGCTTATTGTCGGCATCAGCAATGTCGAGGTTTTTTCGATTGTTGTATTCGAGAAAAGCAATGAGTAATGCAAATGCGAGTAGCCCTAAAGCTAATTGGGCCGCAGCACCGCGTTCTCCTAGCCCAATCCAACTTGTATAAATTCCTGTCGCGAAGGTTTGTACGCTGAAGTAAGAAACCGTTCCAAAGTCAGCAATAGTCTCCATGATGACCAAAAAAGCACCCGCAGCTATAGCCGGACGCGCCATTGGAAGCGCTACAAACAGAAATGCACGCATTCTGGAGGCGCCCAATGATTGCGCAGCGTTGAACGCATTAGCAACGCTGGACTTGAAAACAGATCGTGCAAGTAAATAGACGTATGGATATAAAACCAAAACCAGCATACAGGCTGCGCCCCCTAAGGAACGGATTTCGGGAAACCAGTAATCTCTCGGTCCCAAATTGAACGTTTGCCTTAGGGTAGATTGTACGATCCCGGGATGGTCCAGAATATCTGTGTATGCGTAGGCGATAATGTATGCGGGAAACGCAAGTGGGATCACAAGGGCAATTTCAAGAATTTTCCTGCCGGGAAACTCAGTTGTAGATACAATCCAGGCAGTGATCGTTCCAATAAGGATGCTCCCGCCAGTGACCCAAAAAACAAGCATTAGAGTATTTACGATGTAACGAAAGAGAACCGTATCCGCCAATCTCGAAATTGTTTCCAATGGTGCTGTAACTGCTGCAAGAAACACCGAAACAATAGGCAGCAGGCAAAGAAGAATGCAAACGATTGCGATCAAAGAAATGAGACCCTTGTTCATTTTTCTATCGTCTCTTGGCCATTTCTAAAACCAATTGCCTTTACAACCTGCATTATTCTGGAAGGTCACTCACACCTAATGACACCAATGATGAGATGTTTAGAGTACACACCTGATTAGTCAAACTGCTCAGCAGGTTTTTGGCTTCTTTTTCAAATCCATCGAACCCGAGATCGCATAACCTTACAACGTCAGGGTCGACCACACGACAGGAAAAATCGATCGAGAGTGCTCTACGCTAAGTTTTCGATTTTGGACTGGCGAAGGCGAAACGGCCGATCAGCCGGAAAGTCCCTCACTTGTGTCCATTCAGTGGACACTCTGGAAATGAGTGTTTAAATGGTTCCCTACTCTCTAGCGATAACCTATCTTTGTTAGTACAGAAATTTCCCATTTTAAATGCGGCAACACCCCGGTGAAAAACTTTCATTCATTAAGATTTGATGCCAAACGTTTGGCAGTTATACGCTTGAAAAATGCGTGCGCTGGTTCACCGATGAAAATCACATAATTGTCAA
>JBCCXO010000016.1:0-64912 GCA_039191645.1 Pseudomonadota bacterium
CGCATGGCATCACTGTCTGTGAGATATCCAATACAGATGGTACATGGCGATTGGTAAAAGGGTCCGGTGTTAACCGGAGGATCACGCCTGAATCTGTGATTGAAATTGCTGGACCGGCTTCTGGTCACGCATTGATGCAAACCGTCTTTGATCCGACTGGAAGTCTTGCAAAAGGAACTTGGAACAATTGCGGGAATGGGCGCACTCCCTGGGGAACATATCTGGCCTGTGAGGAAAACTTTAATGGATATTTTTCTGCCAGTTCCGAGAATTTTGAACAGACAAGTGACCAAAAAAGGTATGGGTTGAAGCAAGAAGATTGGGGCTATGCTTGGTCCCGAATTGATTCGCGTTTTGATATGACACAACACCCCAATGAGCCACATCGGGTTGGCTATGTTGTTGAAATTGACCCCTTTGATCCAACAAAGCGTCCCAGAAAACTTACGGCGCTAGGCCGTTTTAAGCATGAAAATGCGGAGTTGCTTGTGGCGCCAAATGGACAGGTTGTTGTTTATATGGGTGATGATGAGCGTGGAGAGTTCATCTATAAATATGTAAGCCATGGCACGGTTTCGACTACCGGCGATAATGCGCATCTATTGGATGCCGGTACGTTATATGCTGCCAAGTTTCATGACGATCAGACTGGCGAATGGCTTGAACTCAGTCCTGAAACGACTGGTATGGAATCTTATGCTGAAATCTGTATTCGTACGCGTATTGCGGGTTCTGCTGTGGGTGCAACCACCATGGACCGGCCGGAATGGGTGGCAGCTAACCCAAACAATGCAGAAGTTTACTGTGCGCTCACCAATAACAAGAACCGTGGCATTAAACCGAATAACGGTGGGGATCCGACTCCGGCGACTGGACCAAATCCACGCCCTGCCAATGAATATGGTCAGATTGTCCGGTGGGTTCCTGACAATAACGACCATACGTCCACCCACTTCAAATGGGACTTGTTCGTTTTGGCGGGCAATCCCAAAGTTCACAGCGATGCAAATGCCGGATCAAAGAACATCCACGCTGCCAATATGTTTAATTCACCAGATGGGATTGCATTCGATACCAATGGATTTCTCTGGATACAAACTGACGGTGAATACAACAATGAGGGTGATTTCGCCGGAATGGGAAATAACCAGATGTTGGTAGGCGATACCACAACCGGCCGCATTGAACGTTTTATGGTTGGACCAAAAGAGTGCGAGGTCACCGGGCTTACCTGGTCTGAGGACCGCCGCACCTTGTTTGTTGGCATACAACATCCGGGAGAGAAAAATGGCGAAAGCCATTGGCCGAATGGCGGCGATTCTGTTCCAAGATCGGCTGTAATTGCGATCCAACGGGACGATGGTGAAACGATTGGTTAAATGCTGACGTACTTTTTTGATCGAAATTCTGATAAACTATTGATTTTATATCGATAATTAAGGGGTGTTTTGCATGTTACGTTTTGACTATAAATTTGGGGCACAAATCCCGGATGTCTTGAGCCATGCCCACAAAATCCAAATTAAGTGCCTGTGATAAGCTGAGACGTAAGAAGTCGCCCAAAAAAGTTCGGCTTGAATATGATTTCGCCGGAATCAAAACGGGACAGATGATGTTCGTCGGCACGCCTATGATCGTTGATGCCTATATTCGAAAAATCCCTTTAGGGACTACCCGAACCGTCGTTGCCATGCGCAATGAGCTTGCCAGACGCAATAAATGTGATGCAACGTGCCCGGTGTCTACGGCTATATTTGTCCGAATGGTAGCAGAAGCTGCTTTGGAAGAGTTGGAAGCGGGAAAAACAAGCGCAGAGATCGCTCCGTTTTGGCGGGTGATCGAAGGAAAAGACAAGATTGCAAAAAAGATAAAGGTCGATCCGGACTGGATCGACCTTCAAAGGGCATCTGAAAACCAAGATTAGTCGTCGCGCAGTTCGCGGCGTAAGATTTTCCCAACGTTAGACTTTGGCAAATCGTCCCTGAATTCGATTTGTTGGGGGCGCTTGTAATTGGTAAGTCCTTTTGCGCACCAGTCTTTCACGTCCTTTTCGGTTAAATCAGGATCTGATTTGACCACAAAGAGTTTTACCACTTCACCTGAGTGGGGATGTGGCACGCCAATCGCTGCGGCCTCCAGAACACCCTCATGGGTGGCTGCGACTTCTTCGATTTCATTAGGGTAGACATTGAAACCCGATACAAGGATCATGTCTTTCTTGCGGTCCACAATTTTTGTTTGGCCCTCTTTGTTCATGAAACCCATATCACCGGATTTAAAAAACCCGTCATCCGACATTACCTTTGCGGTTTCATCCGGACGCTGCCAATATCCTGCCATTACTTGCGGCCCGCGAATGCAGATCTCACCCACTTCTCCAAGCGGCAGATCTTTGCCATCTTCATCGCGAATTACAATTTCGGTCGATGGAAGGGGCAGGCCAATTGTGCCGGAGAACTCCGGAGCATCGAACCGATTTGCCGTTGCAACAGGGGATGTTTCCGACAGACCATATCCTTCAGAAATGCCGCATCCGGTAACTTCTCCCCATCGCTCCGCGACTGGTTGTTGGACTGCCATGCCGCCGCCAAGCGTTAGTTTAAGTTTGCTGAAATCAAGTGCGCGGAAATCGTCGTTGTTGAGCAGTGCGTTAAACAAGGTGTTCAGGCCCGGCAAAACATTGTAGTCCCATTTGCCAAGTTCCTTTACGAAACCGGGAATATCGCGCGGATTTGGTATGAGAACATTGTGTGCGCCGAGACGCATGCCCATGATCATGTTCACCGTGAGCGCAAAAATATGATAGAGCGGCAACGCACAGATATAAATCGGGCTGCCTGGCATTTCCTCGATCGCCTTCATCCATTCATCGTTTTGCGCAGCGTTTGAGAGCACGTTCCGGTTGAGTAAGGTAGCCCCTTTGGATACCCCCGTTGTGCCGCCGGTGTATTGCAGGAAGGCAACGTCGTCATGACCGATTTCCACCGGCTTTAATTGGGTCGAACCCCCAATGATTGACTTGAATGAATGGTGGCCTGGAAGTGACCAGTCTGGCACCATTTTTTTGACTTTGCGCACCACGAAGTTAACAAGCGCGCCCTTAAGCCCACCTAGCATGTCTCCCATATTGGTCACCACAACATGCTCAACACCTACTTTGCTTCTTACTTCCTGCAATGTATTGGCAAAGTTTTCGAGGACAAATATGGCTTTCGCGCCACTGTCATTCAGTTGATGCTCCAATTCTCTGGGTGTGTAGAGCGGGTTAACATTTACCACGGTGTAACCAGCGCGCAAAATGCCAGGAAGAATAACCGAATACTGCAGGATGTTAGGCATCATGATCGCTACGCGGTCACCTTTTTCAAGTCCTTTGGATTGCAGCCAACCCCCAATGATCGAGGAAAGACGATCAATGTCTGAATAGCTTATTGTCTTTCCCATGCAAGAAAAGGCCGGCTGAGACCCAAAGTTCCTGCATGCATCTTCCATAAGTGCAGCGACGGAAGCGTATTCCAGATCCCCAATTTCATGCGAAATTGATGGGTGGTAGGAGTTCAGCCAGATTTTCTCTACTGCTTTTGGTTTGCTTGTTTTTGTTTTCTTTGCCGGTGCCTTTTTTGCCGCAGGCTTTTTTACCGGCTTTTTCGCTGGCTGTTTCGTTGCCATGTTTACTCCTCCAAAATTAAAATCTGCCCACACCGACGCTTCATGTAACCGGGGCGACGGTTGGACAGTCAAAAACTCATATAGGAAGAAAGTATAAGGTTCTTCCGTAAACGTCAATTAAGAGAACACAACCTTACTCCATAACAGAGGTGATTTTTGCAGGTTTTTCTTTCAAAAACAGGGTCGTTATGAACCCGATTATGCAACTTGCCAAAATCAGAATGAATCCGGTTTGATAATCCTCGGTATGATAGACCCTTACTCCGTTTAACACTTCACCTTGCCATACCTGATCAAGAATAAAGCCAACGCCGGGCTGCAAGATTGCGCCTGAAGCAACGGTCAGTGAATTGACGATCCCTGACACAGATCCACTGATTTCAGAGGGGGAGTTTTCTCTTACTAAGGCAAAACACACCGCCATTGCAGCGCCTGAAAACCCAGAAATCAGAAAAAGCGCCACCGTAAATGATAGGGGTAACCCTGGTATAAAGCATATGATTGCCAAGCTTAGACAAAGGATAAACGACCCAATGATGAGTAATATCTTCCGTTTCTGTATCCGGTCAGAAAGCCAACCCATTGTTGGCGCTCCAAAAGCCCAGCCTAAAAACATTAAAGAAACAAGGGAGGCAGCATATGCTTTGTCGAGACCATAGGTTGCGACAAGAAACGGTGTCCCCCATAACCCGCCTAACGTTAGCATCGCGCCTGACATGGTGGAGGCAACGATTGCGATTTTCCAAACATCGATCCTGGAGAGCGCTTGTCCCAGTCCATGTAGAACCTGCGCCCATGTTTGTTTGGGCTGTGTTGTGCTGCTGTGTCCTATGGGGGCGTTTCTGACAAAAACCACAATCATCAACGCCAGTAAAATTCCGCTACTGCCAAGTGCCCACATGGCGTTTCGCCAACCCACATCGTTGAGAATGCTAGCCAACGGGCCTTGCCCCAGCATGCCGCCGCTCATTCCAAACAACATCACCAAACCGGAAAAGAATGCAAATCGATGTGGTGGGAACCATCGTGCTGCAATCGTGAGAGAGCCCAGAAAACCAACTGCGCATCCAATGCCGATCAGGAGTCTGCCTGAATAAGCGGTCCCCAGGTTTTCGGCGGTTGCAAAAAGAATTGAACCGAAGCCAGCGATCGTTAACGCAATGGCGATGAGAAGGCGAGCTCCCAATCTGTCGATCAAAGCGCCAAGGGGAATTTGCAGGAGCACATAGGGATAGAAATACAGTGCCGACAAGGTGCCAAGAACTGTCGCGCCGATGGTGAATTCAGCCATCAAGTCATCCACCATGACGCTGGGTGTGACGCGTTGAATAAACGCATAAGAGAAAGCTAACGCCGTAAGCGTCCAGATGAACCAGGCGCGTGCGCTTCCTACCTGGCCATTTTCAACCGAGGTGTTCAATTATAATTATCCCAGTCGCTCAGCATGCCAGGCAATATGGTCAGCCATAAACGAGGATATGAAGTAGTAAGAATGGTCATACCCCTCGTGCAAATTAAGGCTCAGGTCGATGTTGGCGGAACGACATGCCTCCTCCAGCAGTTGGGGTCTAAGCCCACTTTGCAGGAACTCATCGCCTGTACCTTGGTCAACCAAAATCTCTGATACTGTGTTCCCGTCCTCAATCAAGGCAACAGAATCGTAAATGCGCCAAGCACTTTCATCACTTCCCAGATACTTGGCGAATGCATTTTGGCCCCATTCCACTTGTGACGGTGCGCAGATCGGGGCGAAGGCAGAGACTGATTTGTACATTGCCGGGTTTTTTAAGGCGATGGTAATGGCACCGTGTCCTCCCATAGAGTGCCCGAAAATTGATTGTCGGGCGATATCTGCGTTGAAGTTAGCGCCTACCAGCGCTGGCAACTCCTCAGTGATGTATGAATACATGTTATAGTGATCTGAATAGGGAGGTTCAGTCGCATCCACGTAAAAGCCTGCGCCGGTTCCAAAAAAGTAGACGTCTTCATCTGCAATGTTTTCGCCGCGGGGCGAGGTATCAGGACAAACGATGATGATGCCGTGCTTCGCTGCAGCTGATCGAAACTCGCCTTTCTCGGTCACGTTTGCATGTGTGCAAGTAAGGCCGGACAGGTAATACAAAACCGGGCATGGTGTGGTTTTGGCTTGCGGTGGTACGAAAACCGAAAACTTCATCTCGCAGTTACAGGTCGTGGACTGATGCGTGTAAACGCCTTGAACTCCGCCATGGGAGTTATTGGAAGAAAGGGTTTCCAAGTTTCAAGCTCCTTGATTGTTGGAAAGACGTTGGATGGCATTGCGGAGGTTTTCTATCGCCTCCGAGGTTTGATTGTGCAAATCTTCGATGCGGGCAAGTTTTTCCTCCAATTCGGAGACCATTTCAAAGTCACTGTTGTGGCTCGGTGATTCTCCGACGCCATGCAAGAGCCACGATGGGCTTACATTTAAAAATCCTGCCAGCATCGCGAGGCGGTTTGCACGCGGCTCCTCCCGGTCTGCTTCCCAGTTTTCATAAGTTTCCCGCGTTACGCCCAACTGAACTGCCGCTTCTTCGGCAGTGCGCCCAGTTGCTTCGCGGGCACGGCCAATTCTGCCGCCGAGTGTATCGAGGTCGGGTTGTTCGTGCAGGATTGTGCTTGGGGATGTCATGGCCAGGTTCCTCGCTGGTTACGCAGAACTTACCAATAAACGATGGAGGCTTTCCAGGAAAGCGCTTCTATCGCCTTTTGTAAAAGAAGCGTTGTAGGTTTGGGTTTGCTGGCTTTCGCGGATGTGCTGCTTGAGTTCTCGCATCGCAAGCGCCATGCCAATGTTGGTTTCGTCAAACAGTTTGCCATTGGGCCGAATTGCCGTTGCACCTTTTTCAAGGCAACGTTTTGCAAGGGGAATATCACCCGTCACACAAATGTCGGTCGCTGTGATGTTTTCGGCAATCCAATCATCCGCGGCATCTGCTCCTTGTGGGACGATTTGGTTGCGCACGAGGTCGTGACGTGAGGGCCTCAACCCTCCGTCAGCAACCATGATGACCGTAGTATTGTGGCGCTCGGCAACGCGGATGATTTCGTCTTTGACAGGACAGGCATCAGCGTCGACAAAAATCAAAACTTGACGACACCTCTGATGCTTTCGCCGTGATGCATCAAATCGAAGCCTTTGTTGAT
This sequence comes from Pseudomonadota bacterium, assembly GCA_039191645.1. Taxonomy (GTDB): domain Bacteria; phylum Pseudomonadota; class Alphaproteobacteria; order Rhizobiales; family Rhizobiaceae; genus JAALLB01. The sequence continues at coordinate 6,835 of JBCCXO010000016.1, forward strand.
GTCTTCCAGAGGCATGGTGTGCGTGATCATTGGATCGATTTCAATTTTGCCGTCCATGTACCAATCCACAATTTTTGGCACGTCTGTTCGGCCTTTAGCGCCGCCAAAGGCGGTGCCTCGCCAGTTGCGTCCTGTGACCAACTGGAAGGGTCGTGTGGTAATCTCCTGACCTGCTCCTGCTACGCCAATGATGATCGACGTTCCCCAGCCTTTATGGCAACACTCCAGTGCCGTGCGCATGACGTCGACATTACCAATACACTCAAACGAGAAATCCGCGCCGCCGCCCGTTAAATCAACAAGGTATGGTACCATGTCGCCTTCAACTTCTTTGGGGTTCACAAAGTGTGTCATACCAAAACGTTCGCCCCAGGCTTTTCGCTCGGGATTAATGTCAACGCCGACGATCATGTTGGCTCCGGCAAGGCGCGCACCCTGTATAACGTTCAATCCAATGCCGCCGAGGCCAAAGACAACAACGTTATCACCCGGCTGAACTTTGGCCGTGTTGATCACCGCTCCAATGCCGGTAGTGACCCCGCAACCTATGTAGCAAATGCTTTCAAAGGGAGCATCCTCGCGAACTTTTGCAAGTGCAATTTCTGGAACGACGGTATGATTGGAGAAGGTTGACGTTCCCATATAGTGGAATGTTTTTTCTCCCTTGATCGAAAATCGTGAAGTGCCGTCTGGCATCAAGCCCTGACCTTGCGTCACACGTATTTTTTGGCAAAGGTTGGTTTTCCCCGAAGTGCAATAGTCGCACTCTCTGCACTCAGGTGTATAAAGTGGTATGACGTGATCGCCTTTTTTTAAAGACGTCACACCGGCACCCACATCAACGACGACACCGGCACCTTCGTGCCCCAGAATTGCAGGGAAAATGCCCTCTGGATCAGCCCCGGAACGGGTGAATTCGTCTGTGTGACAGAGGCCTGTTGCCTTTATCTCCACCAGTACCTCGCCCTCTTTTGGGCCTTCCAGATCCACGTCACAAACTTCGAGTGGTTTCCCGGCTTCAAATGCTACTGCAGCACGCGTTTTCATCAGTCTCTTCCTCCCCTGAATTTCTTCAAGGGTACACTAGCGAATTTGTTACTGGATGCAATGGGTTAGGCAAGTGCTTTTTCGATTGCAAGGCCGATACGCGCTAGCTGCTCATCTGATCCGCCCGATGCTGCAACCATGATGCCAGAAGCTGGCTTAGATGTGGGGAGCGAGAGTGCGCAGCAACCGAACATGTTGAAAAAGCGTGTATTTCTAAGTGCTAACATGTTGGTTGCACCGAATTTCTCAAAATCACTTAGGAGCGGTTTCACCTCCGGCGGACCTATCGCAACGGTGGGTGCCAATACGGCGTCATATCCTGAGGTGCGTTGGTTGTAGGATGCGCGTAATTCCATCATTTTTGTCCAAGCCATTTCATACGCTTCTTTGCTGATGTTTTTCCCTGACTCAAACCGCATTCGGATGGGTTCAAACATCATATCCGGTTCAGCAGTGATTTCCGTTCCCCACTCCTGCCAAGCTTCATATGGGAATACGATTGGGCCAAGGGGCAGGATATCATGGCACTCTTCTATGTTGCCGCGATCCACTAGCGCTCCGTTCGATTTTAGGGTTTCGACACATTGCTCAAATCCATCTTTCTGATCTTGTCCGAGATCATCCAGCATGATGGTTTCATTGACCAAGAATCTGCATTCAGACAGTGGTTTTGCTTCTGGGAGCATGGGTTTCATGCCTGCCATGATGGCAGTCATCAGCCATGCATCTTCCATGCTTGTACAGAGGGGCCCAACGGAATCAAAGCCAGAGCACAGTGGCACCGCGCCCTCAATGGAGATCAGCCCATGCGTGGATTTGAAGCCCACCAAATCATTCCATGCAGATGGGATGCGAACCGATCCGCCCGTATCTGAACCAATGCCAATGGGGACCAAGTCGTATGCAACCGAAGCCGCCGCGCCAGATGAGGAACCCCCGGGTGCCAGGTGGCTGCCAAATTTGTTCGGTGATGTGGCTGTTGATGGATTGATGCCGAGGCCTGAAAAGGCAAGTTCTGACAGGTGGGTCTTGCCAACACAAACCAGACCGGCTTCGGTTGCTTTTTCCAAGGCAACACAGTCTTTGCCTGGTGTGCGACCCCTGAGCAAGTTTGAGCCGGATTCAGTTGCAACGCCCGTTGTATCAAACAAGTCTTTCCACGATATCGGGACCCCGTCCAGAGGGCTTTTCAAATCTCCCTGTTTTTGACGTTTCCGCGCGGATTCTGCTTCTTGGATTGCTCGGTCCGGGGTCAACCTTGCAAATATAGACCCTTGTTCCGGTGCAGCGTTTATCCGATCGATGGTCTCTTGAGCAAGGTCAACAGGATCCAGTCTTCCTTTTGCGATTTCCCGCCCCAATTCAGCAGCAGTCTCCATTTTTTATCTTCCCTTAAAGACAGGTTTTTCTTTCTTGAAGAATGCGTCAACCGCGTTGCGACAATCTTCTGATTCAGCCAGTGGTTTCTGGATTTCGGCCTCCAGATCGATGGTCTGGGACAGTGTCAGGTTTCCTACTTGGCGCAAAATTTGCTTCACCGCCTTTTGTGCAAGCGGTGCGCCTTTGGCAATTCTTGCAGCACGCGCATAGACCGCTTCCTGCAGCGCCCCGGCTGAAACCACTTCATTGCAGATGCCTAGATTGAAGCATTCTTGTGCGGTTAGCCTCTTTCCTTCCACGATGGTTTCAAATGCCCGTCTGGGGCCCAGCGCCTTATATAGGTGCCAGTTCAATCCGCCGTCCGGCACCAGGCCGATTGCGGCAAATGCCAGGTAAACGTAGGCTTCTTCAGACATGATCACCATATCGCATACCATTGCCAATCCGGCACCGATGCCGGCTGCACATCCGTGAACCTGGGCGATGCATGTCTTTGAGGCGTCGTGGATTGCCATGAGGATCGGCTTATATTCTTCTTTGAGTTCCTGCTCTATGTCGCGTTCCAAGCCTTCGGCCAGATCAGCGCCGGCGCAAAACCCCTTTCCCAGTCCTTTGATCACGATCACCCGAACGTTTGGATCCTTTTCGGCATGTTGCAGGGCAGACAATAAGTCGGCACGCAATGCCTGATTAAAGGCGTTGAGCTGGTCAGGTCTGTTGAGAGCAATGGTGCAAACAGCCTCAGAAACTGAATATTCAAGAACTTCGCTTTGCATGGTTTCCTCCAATGGCTCGCGGTTCAAAGTAAAATGCCGGCATGTTCAAGATCCTCAATTTGTGTGGATGTAAGCCCGACTTCCTGAAGGATCTTGTGGCTGTCACTGCCAGTCAGGGTTACAGGAGCGGGCAGCGGAGATTTGCTTCGACTTAACCTCGGTGCGATCGACGTTTGGCGGACGTTGTTTTGATTGAAAAATGCATCGCGCTCTGCGTTATGGTGATAGGATTCTGCTTCGTTGAATGTAAGAACGGGTGCCACGCAGGCATCTGTCCCCTCAAATATCTTCGCCCATTCGTCCCGTGTTTTCGCAGCAAATGTTTCCGCCAGAATTTGATGAGTGTTTGGCCAGTCTTTCTTGTCGTTTTGCCGTGCTACCAAGTCTTTCTCCAATCCAAGCAAATCGATCAATTCAGAATAAAACTGCGGTTCAATGGCGCCGACCGATATAAATTTCCCATCGCTGGTTTTGTAGCAACGATAGTATGGCGCACCGCCATCGATAAAATTATCCTGTCGATTGTTTGTCCAAAGACCTTGTGCGTGCATGCCTTGGATTAGGCCCATCATGGCCGGTACACCGTCACACATTGCTGCATCAACAATCTGCCCCCTTCCAGACACGCCGCGTTCTAGCAACGCAGCAAGCACCCCCATGATCAAAAACATGGATCCTCCTCCGTAATCTGCAACCAGATTAAGCGGAGGTACCGGTGGCTCGCCATCAAGCCCCATAGCATAAAGGGCTCCGGTTATGGCAAGGTAGTTTATGTCGTGTCCTGCGGAATGGGAAAGGGGGCCTTCCTGTCCCCAGCCTGTCATGCGGCCGTACACAAGTGAGGGGTTGAGTTTCAGGCATTCATCCGGACCAAGGCCAAGGCGTTCCATCACGCCGGGTCGAAAGCCCTCTAACAGGATATCTGCGTCCTTGATCAAAGCCCGGGCAACTTCCAGCCCTCGTTTTTCCTTAAGGTTCAAGGCGATTGATTTCTTTCCTCGCCGGTTCACATCCCTAGAGATATCGATGCCGGATTTGCGATCTATAACGGTAACGTCTGCACCTAGATCGGCCAGAAGCTGGCCTGCCAGCGGGCAGGGGCCCAAGCCGATCATCTCAATGATTTTAAGGGAAGCAAGGGGACCTGGCATGTTACCTCTGTAGGAGCAGTCTCAAACCAAGGCCGCCAAGTATGACAGCAGCGAAACGATCCAGTGCCGTTTTGGCTGCTAGGTATTTGTCGCTCACTGCTTTTGAACTCATCACCAAAGCAATGATCGTGTAGCAGAACACTTCCAAAGCAAAGTGGTTCAAGACGATAAAACCTTTGGCGGCTAGAGAAAGATCTGGGGGAAAAATGACGATTAGGACGGCGGCTGAAAAAAGAACTGATTTTGGATTGGCAAGATTTAGCAAGACCCCATCACGGAAAGCATGATCTGCAATTGTTCCGGATGCTCCAATCGGTGATTTGGCATTCCGCCAAGTGTTCCAGGCGATGTAGAGGAGATAAATCGCTCCAGCGATTTTTACAAAGAGATAAGTCCATGGAAACAAGGCAAACACACTTTCAAGTCCCATCAACGCGGCCAACGTCCACATTGAAGCCATGAAGGCAAGGCCAATGCCAAGTTTGATGCCGGATACATACCCTTTAACAACGGAGGTTCGGATAGACATCAGCAACGCTGGACCAGGGCTTGCTATCGCCGCCAGCAGAGCAAGATTAAACGCGATAAACAGCTCAAGTGTCATGTTTTCCTCCCATCCGTTCAGCCACAGTGTTGCATAGATTCTTTGTCTTCGGGAAGATGCTTTTGTTTGATGTTAAATGCTTTTGCGATTGCCCATTTCCGTCATATGAGGGGTCGCAATTTTTGTTTTGCGGAGGTTACTCGGGGTGGTATTTTTGGAATCTCACATGGATTGATGCGTATGGGTGATCAGGCAGAAATAGGTAGAAGCAGGCGAGGCGGCCGAGGTGCGCGTCGCGAGCTGCGTTCAGGGCATGAAACTGCAATGCTGCCGGCGCTTAAACGGAACCTGCCGTTGGTGGAACCCATGGACCAGGAGCAGGTCGAAAAGATTGACAATGCATCGCTCGATATTCTTGAGGATGTTGGCGTTGTTTTTCGGGATCCGGTTGCAATTGAAGATTGGAAAAAGGCAGGAGCGGACGTTCGCGACGACGATCGGGTCCATTTTGATCGTGGGTTGATCAAGGAATTGATATCTACAATTCCTGATAGCTTCACTTTTCATGCGCGTAATCCGGCAAACAATCTTCCATTTGGGAATGATCATTCCATCTTTGTGCCAATGACGGGAGCACCGTATTTGCGCGATCTTGACGATAACCGTCGGGGCCCAACGCTTGAGGATCTCGCCAATTTTCACAAGCTCAGTCATATGTTGCCTGCCATACATTCGTCTGCACATCATATCGTGGAGCCAATGGATCATGTGATTTCTCATCGCCACTTGCGGATCACCTATTCGTCGATGAAGCACTCAGACAAGACATTTATGGGGATGACGACGTCTCCCAAGAACGCTGAAGATGTGATGGATATGTGTGATATTCTCTTTGGGGAGGGGTTTATCGATACGCATCCTGTTGTAACAGGAAATTGCAACGGCAATTCACCCCTTGTCTGGGATGAAGTGATGCTTGGTGCCATGCGCGCGTTTTGCAAACGGAACCAACCTGTTCTGTGCTCTCCGTTCGTCTTGGGAGGCGCGAACACCCCGGCTTCAACAGCACCAGCGGTTGCTCAATTGAATGCAGAAGCCCTTTCCGCGCTCGCTTATACACAGGTTATCCAAAAGGGGTGTCCGGCGATTTATGGACACTATCTATCTACCGTCTCGATGAAATCGGGTGCTCCGATGGCGGGTACGCCTGAAATCAGTCTGATGAACTTTATGATTGGGCAAATGGCGCGGTACTACGGTGTCCCCTGGCGGACTTCCAACACGCTTGGCGGTGCGAAAACGTTTGATGCGCAGGCGGGCTATGAAAGTGCATCGACTTTGATGGCGGTGATGATGGCGGGAGCAAACTATGTTTGGCATTCTGCTGGCTGGAATGAGGCCGGTATGCATTGTTCCATGGCGAAGTTTGTCGTGGATGCAGAGCAGTGTGCGATGGCCTATCGCATGACTGAAGGCATTAAATGGGATGATTTCGATGAGGCACTTGCAGCTGTCAGAGACATTGGCCCCGGCGGGCATTATCTTGGCCATCCGCACACGCAAGCGCGTTTCCAACAAGCATTTTTTATGCCGGAGCTTTTTGACAACAACTCCATTGAACAATGGGCGGCTGAGGGGTCAGTTGAGATCAACGAGCGGGCATTGAAGCATGTGAAATCCCTATTATCTGCTTATGAAGAGCCAACCCTTGACGTGGCAACTGATGAAGCTTTGCTTGACTATATTGCCCGACGCGAGCGAGAAATTCCGGCAGTTGAAGCGCTTAATAACGATTACTAGGCCCTCACCCTTTCGTTGCCCGGATCGTATAGCGTTTTGTCTACAACATTTGCATGGATTTTGGTTTCAAGAACGAGAACGGACAGGTCTTCCATCGCTCCTGAATCCACGAATGCGTAGGCGATGTTTTTTCCGGTTCTGTGCCCCCAACCGGAAGAGGTCACGGTTCCAACCACTTTTCCGTCCTTCATGACTGAATCGCCTGAATGTGCCGGTGTGGTCGTGCTTTCCAGATCAAGGGTAACAAGTTGCCGCCTGTTGCCCTGATTGTGCATCTTTTGGAGGGCGTTTTTGCCGATGAAATCTTTCTCCATTTTAACAAATCTTTCGAGGCCGGTCTCAAATGGGTTGTATTCTGTGATGATGTCGGCTTTCCAATGCAGGTATCCCTTCTCCAGTCGCATGCTTTCGACAGCTCTAGCGCCGAAGTGGCCAATGCCGAATTCCGTTCCTGCATCGATCAGTGTCTTATAAGCGAGCAGTAACTGGGCATTTGGGATATGGAGTTCATAGGCCAGTTCACCGGAGAAACTTACAGACATTGCGACGACCGGCACTTGACCAATCATTATCTTTCGTACCGACAACCAGGGAAATCCCTCTCTAGAAATGTCACTTCTTGGAGCCGCCTTTTGGAGGGTTTTACGTGAGTCGGGTCCTGCCAGCACCAGGATGGTGTAGTCGTTTGTCAGGCTTTTGATCTTGATGGCCCCGGTCTGCGGCAGATGCTCTGTGAGCCAGTCCATGTCGTGATATTCCGCTGCCGCGGCAGACCCGTACCAGACGCGATCTTCATCAAGATTTGCAATGGTTGCTTCTCCCTTGACCATTCCATGATCGTTGAGGAGATACGTCAGACCGACTTTGCCCGGTTTTCTGGGTATGGTTGAACACATGATCCCATCAAGCCAGTCATGAATGCCTTCTCCGGTTATCTCGAAACGGTTGAACCCGTTTACCTCGCATAAGCCGACTTTGCTCTGAACCAGGCCGACTTCTTGGGCAATCTTCTCAAATGTGTTGTTGAAATAAAATGAGTGTTCTTCTTCAAATTCGGCGGATGGTTTGATGAAATCCATGCGTTCCCAACCGTTGATTGGAGCAAACGACGCGTTTGCCTCTTTCAGGGTGGTATAGAGCGGTGTGACCTTCGCCAGGCGGCCAGCAGGTCTGTGTTCATGCGGCATGTGAAAACGGAATTCATTTTGATAGTCTTCGATTGCCTTTAGGGCAGTAAATTCCTCTGTCGCATAGGCCGTGAACCGTCTTGGATCGAGGCACCAGGTATCATAGCAGGCCTCTCCATGAGCAATGATTTGAGCCAGTAACCAACCATGGCCGCCACCCTCACCCAAACCAGCGCGCAGCCCGGTGATGCAATAGGCATTCTGCCTGCCGGGAATTTTGCCGACGAGCGGCAGACCATCTGGTGTGTAGGTGATAGGCCCGTTAATGATGGAATGGATGCCTGCTGTTTCGAGGCACGGTAGCCGTCTGAAAGCCCCTTCCATTACATCGGTTACGCGGTCAAGATCATCAGGACAGAGCGCGTTTGTGAAGTTGGGATCTATTCCATCAAGGCCCCACGTCTTGCAGTCCTGTTCATAAAAGCCAATCAGGAGGCCTTTTTTCTCGGCGCGTTGATAAAAATCATCCGTTGGACACCGAATAAGCGGCACGCGGAAATCATCGCCCAACGCTTCTATCTCCGGTAGGTTATCCGTAAGCATGTACTGATGTTCCATCGATGCGACGGGAAGTTCCACTCCCATCATCGCTCCAATTTCATTGCACCGGTATCCGCCAGCATTGACAATTTTCTCGCAATGGATGTCGCCCTTCTCTGTGTGGACAACCCAGGTGTGGTCAGCTTTTTGCGTAAGCCCGGTCACCGGATTGTGGCGATACACTTCGGCGCCGTTGCGGCGAGCACGGCGAGCCAGCGCCTGGCATAGCTGCGCGGGGTCTATGTCGCCATCCAGCGGGTCCCAAAGTGCGCCCAAAAGGCCATCAGTGGTGATCAGTGGATGCCGTTTTTTGCATTCCTGCGGATCAATAATCTCGAAGTCAACGCCCATGCCTTTGGCCATGGAAACAAAGTGGTGATACCCGTCAAGGTGCCATTGCTCAGAGGCAAGGCGCAATCCACCTGTCGCATGGTGATAATTTATCGGGTAATCCGGATCGTCTGCCAATTCTTTATAAAGCTTAATCGAATGCGTTTTCAGACCCACCATCGTTTGATTGGGTCCAAAATTGGTCACTTGCGCAGCGGAGTGCCAGGTTGTGCCCGAGGTCAACTCATCGCGCTCAACCAGGACACAGTCGGTAATCCCTTCCAGTGTCAGATGATAAAGGGCTGAGCAACCGCCTATCCCACCGCCAATGACAACGACCTGCGTGTGTGTTTTCATGACCTTCTCCATTGCGTTTGAGAAAGTTTGCTTACTTGAAAACCGTCGGTCAAGCAGAACGGGTGATTGCAGGAAATTCGAATTTAAGGTTCAATTAAATGGGCTTCGCCAAGGGTATCGAATCCTGGAATTTCTCGAATGAATGAGAACTTCTGTTTGAGGGGGAAGACGAAACTTTCATTCATGGATTGCCGTAAAATATCGGCAAAGATGGTTGGCAAGTCTCCCAGCGCGTCTTTTCTGGCATAAAGAGAGATACAACGGCTAAAGGCCGGGATTGGAAGTTGGCATGCTACCAACGCAGGAGGTTCTGCGATGATACGATTTGAAAATGAAATCGTAGAAAATGCAGAAACAGTTGTTATTGTCCAACCCCCTAATGCTTCGACCATGGAAAAGATGGCCTGATTGCTGGAAAATTCATGCTCTCGTGCCGGAACCGCTTTGCTGCGGCGCAAGTGTGCTTCAATCTGGCGTCCCATTAACTGTTCACGAGAATAGCGGATAAATGGAAATCTCATCAGATCCTCGATTGATTCACTTGAGCCGATCTTTGTTGATTTTACCAAGATGTAGGGATCATTGAGAATAGGATGATCTTCTACCCAATCCGTCGCTTCAGTGGCATCAACGGCAACGATCATATCTGCTGCCCGATTTCCAAGCGCTGCATGGCTTTCATGGCTGGGCCCGCTTTTTATATGGAAGCGAACATTCGGGAAGCGTTGCTTGATCGATGTCAGCCAAGCTGGAATAACAAGCGCATCAAAATCTTCAATCATTGCAAGTTTTAGGAGCATGCGCGGTGACATGCTGGATTTTGACAGAACAGCGCTTGCAGAGGTGACTTCGTCCATGATGCGTAAGGCTCGGGGATGAAAGAGTTCGCCTGCGGTTGTTAGCGCGAAGCGCTGGGAGGAACGTTCAATCAATTTTGCGCCAAGGGCGCTTTCGAGATTGGAAAGCTGTAGGGAGATTGCTGAAGCACTTGCACCAAGCCGTTTGGCAGCGGCCGTTACAGCCCCTTCCTCCACTACCGCGATGAATACTTCGATCGCGCGAAAAGAAAATTTTGAATGTCCATCCTGAAACACTGGATTACTCAACAAGAAATTCGAAAAAGCTGAAGCGAAAATATCCGCTTGTACTCCCATCTGGCAAGGGTAATCTTTTCATTAGCCAACGGAGGATCTATGGCGAAACGAAGATCAAGGACGAGCGGACGTGAGGGCCGTCTTGCACTGCGCCAAGCTGAGGTTAAGCAATTTCAGCCAGCAGCCCCCGGGCAAACCGGTGGTCGCTACAAACCATTATCTGAGATTGAACTGACTGCCATATTGGATTCTGCCTATCGAATTCTTGAGGAAATTGGATTTACCGAAGTTCCCGATGTTGTGATGGATAAAGCTCTGGAGCAGGGCTGTAACGTCAATACTCTGGGTCGTTTGTCATTTCCGCGTTCCTTTGTTGAAGACATCGTTGCCGATGCTTGCAAACGTTTTACCTTACATGGTCGCAGGCAGGATCTCGCAATTGAGGTAGGCGGGGATAAAGTTTTTTTCGGAACAGGCGGTGCGGCCGTCCAAACCCTTGATATTGATAAGGGAATATACCGTGCTTCAACGTTGAAGGACCTTTATGATTTCACCCGGTTAGCCGATAAGTTAGAAAATGTCAGTTGGTTTACCCGGTGTTGCGTCGCAACGGATATGGAAGACAATTTCGATCTTGATATGAACACGGCCTTCGCTTTGATGAAAGGAACCGAGAAGCCGGTCGGTATGAGTTTTACCATTGGAGACTATGTCCATCCGATCGTGGAAATGTTTGATATGGTGGGCGGTGGCGAGGGGAGTTTTGCGCGGGCTCCATTTTGCAAAGCGCATATATCGCCAGTAATTTCTCCGTTACGTTATGGGGAAGATGCTGTTTCCGTGACATTGGCTGCGATCGAGCACAACATGCCAATCAACGCCATCATTGCTGCTCAGTCTGGTGCAACTGCTCCGGCGCCGTTAGCGGGAATGTTAGCTCAAACCACAGCGGAAACGCTGGCAGGATTGGTGCTTGTCAATCTGTTCAAGCGTGGGCATCCGGTGATCTTTTCCAACTGGCCTTTCGTGATCGATTTGCGTACTGGGGCTTTTTGTGGGTCGGGCGGGGAAATCTCCATCATGAACGCTGCTGCGGCACAAATCGGCAATCATCTGGGTTTGCCAACCGGCGTTGCATCTTCCATGGCTGACGCAAAAGCCGTGGATGCTCAAATGGGAGCCGAAAAAGCGCTGTCTGCGCTTGCTTGTGGGCTAGCCGGATCGAATATGATCTACGAATCCTCCGGTATGATGGCGTCTTTGTTGGGCGTTTCATTTGAAGCGTTTGTTCTCGACAACGAAATGCTTTCCAACATTCATCGTATGATACGCGGCGTTGAAGTGAACGAGGAGACACTCGGATTTGAGGCCATCAAAGAAGCAGTGACCGGGGAAGGGCATTTCCTGGGTGGAAGCCATACAATGAGTGCGATGGAGCGTGATTATTATTACCCTGCGCTTGCAAACCGAGATTCTCCAGCGGTTTGGAATGAAGGTGGCACACCAGATGCCTGGGAAACTGCGCGCGAACGGGTGCTGGAGATTCTGGAAACCCATAATCCGGCATATGTGAGCCAAGATGTTGAATCAAACATCAGGAATAAGTGGAAGATTTTTCTTTGATTGATTGATGTCTTGCCAGAACGCGTTCTCTCCAGTGGACAATCAATCCCGCAGAAACAACGATTGCTGCTCCCAACACGGTGTTACTGGCCGGGACGTCGTTGAAAACCAGAAATCCGAGGATCGCAGACCACACCAGCTGAAGGTAGAAGAAGGGGGCAACGAGTGATACTGGTGCGTAGCGCATTGCAATGATCAGCATTGCTTGTCCTGCTGCACCCAAGGCACCGATCAGGATTAGCCATGGCATCGCACCTGCCTGGGGTGTGCTCCAGAAAAATGGCACCATCAGACTGGCGCCTACTGCTCCCACCATTCCGGTATAAAAAAAAGTTGTCCAGACCGAGTCCGATGAACCAAGGTACCGGGTGGAAATGCTGTAGGCTGCGAAACACAGTGCGCCTCCCAATGGTAAAACTGCAGCTAGATCAAAGGCTTCTGAGCCAGGTCTAACGATAATCATCGCACCGATGAATCCAATACCGACGGCGCCCCAGCGATATTTTCCCACTTTTTCTCCGAGGATTAATGCCGCCATCGCCAGAATCAAAAGCGGGGCTACCTGGGCTATTGCTGTGACTTCGGCCAAAGGCATGATGGCAAAAGCAGAGAAGAAAAACAGCGTGGCGCCAAACAGGAAGCCGGAACGGATAAATTGAAGTTTGAGATTTGTGGTTTTTGCGATGGTTGTGAGCCGAGGAAAGAAGACCAGCAGCGTGATGACGGCCTGTCCGGCATATCGGGCCCACACTACAAACATTGGATCATGGTTTTGAGAAAGAAATTTGCCCGTCGCATCCATCGCGACAAAAAGCAGGGTTACTGCAATGATTGCAAGGATACCTTTCTGAATATCAGTGGTTTGGTCGGACAAGGAGTGTTCAGTTCTGGTTGGTTGGCCGCTCTAAACCATTTCAGATAACGTGTCGAAAAGATAGATGCTGTTATTGTCACAATGTAAATCGTTTGCCGTGAATTCCCTGTCGATGGTTGTCTGGCTCCGGTTCGATGGTCTAGTTTCATCAAAAGGAGACGATTGTGACTATTGATTACAAAGACCTGTCGGAGCTGCGTCATGCGTTCCATCAGAATCCTGAATTGGGGTTTCAGGAAACCAGAACCAAGGCAAAAGTTGCCGGTATTTTGCGTCATCTCGGTCTTGAGGTGCATGAGGGTGTTGGCGTTGTCGGGGTTCTTCGGGCAGGGACCGGGAACCGTGCCATTGGTCTGCGTGCGGATATGGATGCATTGCCTATTCATGAAAAGAGCGTGCATGGATACGCTTCCCAGGTAGAAGGTGTGATGCATGCGTGCGGGCATGATGGACATATGACGATGCTTCTGGGTGCAGCTCAAATGTTGGCAGAAAATCCATGTTTTGATGGAACCGTTGTATTTCTGTTTCAGCCCAATGAGGAACATGGGTTAGGGGCACAAGCAATGATTGAAGAGGGAACATTGGAGCGTTTCGCCTTTGAGGAGGTTTATGCAATCCACAACCTTCCCGGTGCGCCCGTTGGTCAGGTTTCGACAAAGACCGGATTGATCTGTTCTTCTGAGAGTCTGTTTGAGATCGAAATTTTCGGGCAGGGAGGGCATGCCTCCATGCCGCAAACCGGCCGGGATGCCATTACCATCGGTGCAGAAGTGGTTCAGGCGCTGCAAACCATTGTCTCCCGAAAGCTTGCTCCGGGATCCGGTTCAGTTGTGTCGGTAACGGAGTTTCTGACGGATGGTCAGCGCAATGTCCTGCCTGGCAATGCTACTTTGAAAGGGGATGTAAGAGCACGAAATCCTCAGGACCGTATGCAAATTGACCAGCTTATACGACAACTTTGCAAGGGGATTGCGATCGCCCATGGTGTATCCATCAACGTCAAATTCACCACCGAGTTTATTGAGACCATCAATTCGCAGGTGCCGACCGAGGCAGTGGCACGCGCTTCGATGGCCGCTGGCCTTGAGACGATAACAGATCGCGAGCCGATGAGTTTTTCAGAAGACTTTGCTCATTTTGCTGCAGCTGTTCCGGGATGTTTTGTATTGCTGGGAAATGGAGAAACCGGTCCGCATGGAAAGCCTCTCCACTCCAATGATTATGATTTCAATGATGATCTACTTCCGATTGGGTCCAGGTTTTGGGTTTCCTTGGTTCAGGACCGTCTTCCCCTTCGCACCAAACCGGCAACATGACCTGTTTGCAACACGGATGCTGCCGTTTTCAGGCTGGTTTTGATGTATCATAGAACTAAATTTTTTGCTCTAAATAGGCTTCATGAGCGCAAACTATTTTCTTGACGCAAATGATACGTGGGCGCTAAATGTTTCTGCTTGGTGCTCAGACGCCAAAGGCTGAAGCTTAATAGGGAACCCGGTGCGCTGTACCCATCAGGGGGTAAGTCCGGGGCTGTACCCGCAACTGTATGTGGTAGGGTGTGCTCTTAAACGCCACTGGGATTTTCCTGGGAAGGCGAGCACACAGACCCGATAACCACGAGCCAGAAGACCTGCCAGGCATTATGAAACCCATTAACGGGGCGGGTGTCCCTAAGGGAGTTGTTTATGTCTTTAGAAAAGATTCAGGTCGAAACGCGTCCAGAATTAGATTTTACCGCATCCAGTACACTTGTTCATCTGATCGCCGTGGGCGTTACTTGTGTCTCGCTTTGGGTCGTGATTGCCCTCACGATTAACACGTAAACACGTGAATTGGTGAAGCAATCCATGCTCCTGACAGCGGACAGGCTAACCCTTGGCTATGGGGACTTGCCGATCGTAAATGACGTTACGTTCGAACTTGAACGTGGTGACGTCTTTGCCGTGGTCGGGCACAACGGATCTGGTAAGTCGACCCTGGTTCGGACCTTGCTTGGGCTTTTGCCCCCATTGTCCGGCCGGTTTAACTGGACCAAAGACAAACCAGATACGATCGCATATCTCGGTCAGCAATCCGATTTTGATAACCGTTTTCCAATCCGTGTCCGCGATCTTGCAGCGATGGGAGCTTGGGCGAGGCTTGGTCTTTTTGGTCGGATGGACGCGGACTGCCAACGCCGGGTAGAAGCGGCTTTGGAACGCACAGGTACCGCACACATCGCAGACATGCCGCTTTACAAACTTTCAGCCGGGCAATTGCAGCGGGCTCTTTTTGCTCGCACGATGGTTCAGGATACGTCGCTGATCCTTCTTGATGAGCCGTTTACCGCTGTTGATCAGACAACAGAAGCTGAGTTGCTCAGCCTTATTGACGAGTGGGCGTCAGAGGGAAAATCTGTCCTTATGGTGCTTCATGACCTCACAGCGGTTTTGGAGCACTGCAATGTGTCTCTCTTGTTGGGTGAAGGGCGTGCGCTTTTTGGCAAACCAGCCGAAACGCTTACTCCGCATAACCTGGTAGCCTATGGGTATCTGTCAGAAAGTCAGGCTTCGTGGATTGAGGCTGTTTACGGATCGCGTGAGGGGAAACATGTTTGAGTGGCTTCAATATGATTTCATGGTCCGTGCCCTGGCAGCCACCATGGCGTTGAGTTTTTCTGTTGCACCGGTTGGTGCATTCCTTGTTCTAAGACGCTTGTCCCTTGCCGGAGAGGCGATGGCCCATGCGATCGTACCGGGAATCGTCATCGCCTTTGTCGTTGCCGGCTTGTCCGTTGTCTCCATGGTTGTGGGCGGCTTGATTGCGGGTATTACCGTTGGACTTTTGACCAGCATGTTGGCACGCATCACGATTATCCGGGAAGACGCAAGCCTTGCTTCGCTCTACCTGATCGCGCTTGCGCTCGGCATCTTCATTTTGTCTGCTGCAGGTTCGGCTGTCCCTTTGAAGAGTTTCCTGTTCGGATCAATCCTGGGCATTGATGATGAAACCCTGATCCTGATCGGAGCGACCACAACCGTAACCCTTGTTAGCTTTGCGCTCATCTTGCGCCCTCTCATCACAAGTACCGTTGATCCGGTGTTTTTTGAAAGCCAGACGAAACGTGCAAACCTGATAACCCATTGGTTCATGTTGTTGCTGGTGCTCAATTTGCTGGGGGCTTTTAAAGCTTTGGGCACGTTGATGGCTGTCGGTTTGATGATTTTGCCGGCAACCGCTGCTCGGTATTGGGTATCAACCATAACAGGCTATCTCATCCTGACCTTTGTTTTCGCTTTGGCGAGTTGTTGGGTTGGATTACTTGTTTCCTTTTACCTGCCTGAAGTGCCATCCGGCCCTGCAATTGTGCTGGTTGCAGGCGCAATTTTTATGCTCAGCCTTTTGTTGGCCCCGCAGGGATTTCACATGGGAATGCGCATCAATCCTTTAAGACGTCAGCCTTTGTCTGACCCCGATTTAACTACAGAAAACAGAAAGAAAGTTCATGAAAAAACTCTTTAGTACCCTCCTGTTGTTAGGTTTGACCCTGATGGTCTTCCCGGCAGCGGCACAGGATAAAATCAAGGTTGTTGCAAGCTTCTCCATTTTGGGAGACATGGTAGAGCAGGTTACGGGCGAACTTGCGGAGGTGACCACAATTGTTGGCCCGGATGCAGATGCACATGTATACTCACCCAACACGGCAGATGCCAAAGCGGTCGCAAATGCCGCGGTTATCTTTGTGAATGGGATGGGTTTTGAAACATGGTCACAGACTCTTATTGAAAATTCTGGCACCAAGGCAAAGGTGTTTGTCGCAACGGATGGCGTTAAGCCTCTAAAGGTTGACGGCGAAGTTGACCCGCATGCCTGGAATAATCTGACAAACGGGATGATTTACGTGGCGAATATCGCTGCGGGAATGGCGAAAGTCGACCCTTCAAATGCGGCTACCTATGAAGCCAATGCGGCTGCATATTCTGCCAGATTGCAGGCACTTCATGAAAAAGCTTTAAGCGATCTCTCGGCGCTTGCTGGGGGCCAGAAAACCGTTGTTACCGCCCATGATGCCTTTGGCTATTTAGAGCAAGGATACGGACTTACATTTCTTGCACCGGTTGGGATTGATACGGAAGCAGAGCCTTCTGCAAAAGAACTCGCTGATCTGATTGATCATCTCAAAGAAGTGGGTGCAGGTGCGTTGTTTGTTGAGAACATCACAAGCCCAGCACTGGTTGAGCAGATTTCCCGCGAAACTGGAATCGAAATCGGTGGACGATTGTTCTCAGACGCATTGTCCGAACGTGGCGGGCCTGCAACCAGTTATGAGAAAATGTTTGAACACAATTTGGGTGCTCTCATTCAAGCCTTGAGCAAGCAGTCCTGACGGTAAAAGTTAAAGAAATAAACGTATCCCGGAGATAAGCTCCGGGTACGTTTTCAATGCGTTGATTTTAAGTGTCTTCTGGCACCAAACAGACGGCCTTTCCAGCCAAGCACTAAAAACAACGCAAAGGCCCCCAAGATAATAAAATCGGCTGATCGTTCTATGACGCGCTCTGTTGGGTTACAGAATTCATTGAAGATACAATTTTCAGACAGCAATAGCTGGAGAACCAGTCCAATCAGGATAAAAAAAATCACGTTGTATACAAGAATCACAACCACCCTTTGATACCATTTTGGATACTCATAATTTTCATCCATGACCTCTTGAGCGGCTAAAGCGTGTTGATGAGAAGCAGAGTTGGGATGTTTCAAAACAACCACCGAGCCGGAGGCTAAATCATGCAATGCCTGGTGTCTTCTTGTGATCATCATGAAAACGAACGAAAACAAACCCAGGGTTGATTTTAGGACAAAGCGGATGATGGCGAATACAACATTGAGGTTTCGATGGTTTGATTTGTTCTGAACCCTGATTCCGAGCAAATGATGCCCGACTGTTCCACCCGTCAGGCTGACCAATCCGGGTTCGAGTGCGATGAAGATCAGTAAAACAAAAAGCCCTTTGTATCCGCCCCAAAGCGTCACGTCGGTTAGTCCTGCTGCGACACCAAAAAACACCGTTAAGAGGATCGCGGCATCAATAATCGCAGCCTGAAGCCGGCGATAGAATCTGGGATACCTTAGTGTGACCTCATCCATTTGCGTGAGTTGTCTCTGTAAACTTCAAGCTCCGCCGCCAGTATACATGAATGCTTGTATTCTAGAAATCGCGCCGGGCGCCTACAAAAAACCCGTCATAATCATACGATGCTCGTGTTGCTGTAGCGACTGTTGCCCCTGTTGCGCCAAGTCCCAAAGAGTTTTCAACTTCACCGAAAAAATAAGAACCTCTAAGGGAAAATCCGGGGGCAGAAACCGGGAACCAATTGATGCCAACGCCAGCGTTGAAAGCGCTGCCCTCTGCTTCGTCTTCATCTGATTTGACATGCGAATATTGGGCTACGAACTGTAACTCGTCCGATAAATCCGCTTCAAAAGCCACAGCCCATATGGCTTCTGGGTCATACGTTACCCCATCGGTTGTGACATAAGCCGTGCGAAACTTGCCGTCATAAGAATATTGACCGACCAGCTTGCCGCCGGAAATCAGAGTATCAAGGTTCACCGTGACGTTGGCGCGATATGCCCATCCGCCTTCCGCATTGCTTGGATTTGCAAGCGGGTCGAGGTTTTCTGTTGCCAGAGAATCATGAACCGCTGTGAAATAGAATGCGCCGAAATCGGATTCGTAGTTGAACCCCGCGTAAAAGTTTACTTCGCCTGCTGTCGTGCCATTGTTCGTTTCATTGCCGCCGCCTCCTGCTCCAATCGTGAGCGAACTGAGATCAAGCCTTGGATCTTCAACACCGATTGTTATGGCCAGATCTTGTATCATAAAGGTGTAGTCGAAGATTGTTGCATCATCAAAGCTCAGGAAACCCTCGTCGGAAATCCCGACGGTGCCAATTCCTGAGAAATTTGCCCAATCTGCATTTGAATTCCAATAGTTGATGCCTGTGAAGCCTGCACGAAATCCTGCTAAGGAGATCAGGGCGACATCCATATCGACATTCACATCAGTATTAAAATCGCCCCCCTCCAGACGAAACAGGGCACGCAACGTTCCAAAATCAGTTTCATTGCGGGTGTCTATGTTCAAACGTGCACGGTTGGTCCAGCCTGACAAACCCAGTGTGTTACCAGGTTGCCCGTCGAAAGTACCGTCTATGTTTACCTTCTCATAGCTTGAACGAATAAAACCACTAAACCGCATGCAGGTTTCGGTTCCGGGTATAAAAAAGAAGCCTGTGCCGTACGCATCGCAAATCCGCACAAAGTTAGCTGGTTCGGGACTTATACCGATGTTTTCAGCGGCCAGAGAATCGTGGGGGCTTCCGGCGGCAAACAACGCTAAAACTAGGGCTGGAAGAGAAACGTAATGCACGTGATTGGACATTTGAACCATTTTGATTCTGTAGAGATTGCGATGAACTCTCCCGCTAATCAAGGCTTTGCTCAGTGTTGGGCGCTATAATCTGATCAACAATTTGTTGCGATCATCTGGCCGATATGATCGATGCTAACCTCGATGATCGATAGCGATTAGGGGCGTCTTTTGACTTGACATTTCAGCCGATTTTACCTTATACCCGCGCTTGAAGAGCGGGAGAGACCCGCTTTAATTTTTCGTATCCCACAGGAACGACTGAAAAAGATAAGCCCAACGGCGGGATTTCGTGCGTTGAGGTTTGTGCTGAACACGAAGAGGAAATAAAGATGTTCGCAGTCATTAAAACCGGTGGCAAACAGTATCGTGTTGTCCCGGATGATGTCTTAAAGATTGAGAAACTTGCTGGCGAAGCTGGTGATTTCGTAGAGCTGTCTGATGTTTTGATGGTTGGAGAAGGGGGTAACGTTACCACTGGAGCACCATTGGTAGACGGTGCAATGGTTTCTGCTGAAATCGTTGAACAAGGCCGGACCCGCAAAATCATCGCGTTTAAAAAGCGTCGCCGTCAAAACTCCCGGCGCACAATTGGCCATCGTCAGCATATGACGACAGTGCGAATTGCCGAAATTTTAACGGACGGCAAAAAACCTTCGAAGAAGAAAGCTGCCCCTAAGAAAGAGGAAGCGCCTGCAAAGGAAGCTCCGAAGAAAGAGGCAAAAAAGGAAGCACCGAAAAAAGAAGCCGAGGCTCCAAAAGCTGAAGCTAAAAAGGAAGCTCCCAAGAAAGAAGAAAAAGCTGATGCAGCTGCGCCGCTCTTTAAGGCCCCTTCTGGTGATGCAGACAAACTCACCGACATCAAGGGAATTGGCCCGGTTGCTGAAAAGCAGTTAAATGAGCAAGGTATTACCACGTTTGCACAAATTGCAGCACTGAGCGAAGATGATATTGTCAAAATAGACGAATATATGCCATTCAGTGCAGATCAAATCAAAGATTGGCAAACACAGGCCAAAGAGAAAACCAAGTAAGTAGACCCAGGAGATAGAGACATGGCTCACAAAAAAGCAGGCGGCTCATCCAGAAACGGTCGCGATTCAGAATCGAAACGCCTCGGCGTTAAGAAGTTCGGCAACGAAATTGTAGTTCCCGGCAACATCATTGCTCGTCAGCGTGGCACGAAATGGCACCCTGGCAACAATGTTGGTATGGGCAAGGATCATACACTTTTCGCGCTCACGGGCGGTAAGGTGGCTTTCCAGAAAAAAGCGAATGGCCGAACCTACGTAAACGTGATTCCGGCGGAAGCAGCGGAATAACCAGTCAAAGATAAGGCTGGTAATCATCGACCCAGCCAACCATATCAAAGTTTGAGCGAGGGGAGATGGAAAACCAGCTCCCCTTTTTGCCTTAATTGGCAGCAAATGGAGAATGTGATGACAGAAGACCAGAAAAACGAGGCGCAAAGCCTGGTCTTTGCATGCGAGATACTGACGACGCCGGACCTTGTCCTGCGTGCTCCGACCAAACAGGATGTGGCGGATATCGCAACGCTTGCGAATAACCGTAAAGTGTCCTCCATGCTCGAATCCATGCCGTATCCTTATTACGACAAGGATGCGGAGGAGTTTATCGAACAAGTTTCCAAGCCAGATGCGGGTGAATGTGTTTTTGCTATTACGCATGCTGAAACCGGTAAACTTATGGGTATGTGCGGAATTCATCTGGTAAAACGGCGTTACGACCTGCCGCATATGGGGTATTGGCTCGGCGAGGAATTCTGGGGTAAGGGATATGCCACCCAGGCTGCCCGGGCTCTGGTAGATTTGTTCTTCAAAGTCGGTACTGAGGAAGTTTTGTTGATGTCTGTCCTGTCGACAAATACCGCTTCCCGGCGGGTCATCGAAAAATGTGGCGGCCGATTCTGGAAACAGGATACAAACTATTCGCGGTTCTTTGAAAAAGACATGGATGTGGATCATTTCCGCATTACGCGTGAAAACTGGATGGGCGCGGTCGCTGCCTAATCATGCCGGGTCGGGAGATGAAACAAAATGAAATTTCTCGACCAGGCAAGGGTTTTTATACGATCAGGTGATGGCGGCGCCGGTTCGGTTTCTTTTCGTCGTGAAAAATATATCGCAATGGGCGGACCCGACGGTGGAGACGGTGGCAAAGGCGGTGACGTTTGGATTGAGGCCGTTGATGGGCTCAACACGCTGATTGATTATCGTTTCAAGCAACATTTTAAAGCAAAAACCGGAATGCATGGTATGGGCCGCAACCGCAATGGTGCGATGGGAGATGATGTCATTCTCAAGGTACCGGTTGGGACTCAGGTGTTTGAAGAAGACAATGAGACCCTGATTGTTGATCTTGATGCTTTGGGAGAGCGGTATCTGGTCGCCAAAGGGGGAAATGGTGGATTTGGAAACGCGCATTTCAAATCCTCTACCAATCAAGCTCCACGTCATGCAAATCCTGGCTTAGAAGGCAAAGAAAAGTGGATTTGGTTGCGGTTAAAGCTCATCGCGGATGCTGGTCTTGTCGGACTTCCAAATGCAGGTAAATCCACTTTCCTGGCGAGTGTAACGGCAGCGAAACCCAAAATTGCTGATTACCCTTTTACAACCCTTCATCCCAATCTTGGCGTGGCAAACATTGATGGACGGGAGTTTGTCATCGCAGATATTCCGGGATTGATTGAGGGGGCGCATCAAGGTGTTGGCATTGGCGACCGGTTTCTCGGTCATGTGGAGCGGACACGGGTGTTGCTTCATCTTGTTTCAGCCAATGAGGATAATGTTGCGGAAAGCTATGCCATTATCCGTGGTGAGCTTGAAGCGTATGGTGCAGGACTCACTGAAAAACAGGAAATTGTGGCGCTTTCCCAGGTGGATAGCCTTTTGCCGGAAGATCGCAAACAAAAACTAAATCAGTTGCAGGAGGCTTGTGGTCGCGACGTGATCGAGCTTTCTTCTGTCAGTCGGGAGGGGATTGAGAAGACGTTACGCGCGATGATTTCCACCATTGAGGAAGATAAACGGGCCGAGATTGAACCGGCTGAGAAGCAGGCCGGGGATTGGCTGCAATGGTAGAAATTGGGAACTATCGGCGGGTCGTCATCAAAATCGGCTCCTCGCTTCTTGTCGACAAAGAGGCAGGTTTGAAACAAAACTGGTTACAGTCTTTGTGTTCGGATGTTGCTTTGCTCAAATCCAATGGTTGCGAGGTTTTGGTTGTTTCTTCTGGTGCAATAGCGCTTGGCCGAGGAAAGCTGGGCTTACCCAATCGCGGTTTGAAGCTCGAAGAGAGTCAGGCTGCAGCCGCAACAGGTCAGATATTGTTGGCGCGTGCATATTCAGAGGCCCTTGGCGAATACGGTCATCAGGCGGGTCAGGTTTTGCTGACCCTGGGGGATACTGAGCAACGTCGCCGATACATCAACGCCCGCGAAACCGTATCCACACTGTTAAGGCTGGGTGCTGTTCCGATCATTAACGAAAACGATACCGTGGCCACCAGTGAAATCCGTTACGGCGATAATGATCGTCTGGCGGCACGGGTTGCCAGTATGATCAGCGCTGATTTGCTGATCTTATTATCTGATGTGGATGGTTTTTATGATGGCATTCCGGGGAAGCAACCAATGGCAAAACGGTTTGACCGTATTTCCCGGATCACGCCTGAAATTGAAGCGATGGCTGGTGATGCCGGGACAGAACTTTCTCGCGGTGGTATGGTGACTAAACTGGAAGCAGCCAAAATCGCGACCGATGCGGGTACGACTATGGTGATCGCTTCGGGCAAGGATTTGCACCCCATAAAATCGCTTTTTGAGGGGGGTGCAGCAACATGGTTTGATGCACAGGAAAACCCTGTGACTGCGCGTAAGAAATGGATCGCTGGGCAAATGGAGATCGGCGGAGAAATCAGTATTGACCAGGGTGCAGAGCATGCACTGCTTAACGGCAAGAGTTTGTTACCAGCCGGGGTTACTGAGGTTTCCGGTAATTTTTCTCGTGGTGATATTGTTGCCGTTATTTCGCTTTCCGGGGAAAATCTCGGCCGTGGTATTGTTTCCTATGATGCGAAAGATGCACGACATATCATCGGATGCCGAAGCGATGAGATAGAGAAGAAACTTGATATTACGGGTCGTGGTGCGATGATACACCGTGATAACCTGGCTTTGAGAAGTAAAATAACCCAGTTGGAAGAAAACGATGCTTGATAAAGTTTCGGACACAGACGTGACAGCGATTATGGATGAGATTGGCAGACGGGCGAAAACCGCAGCTGTTGAATTGGCATCTTGCCCTCCGGAACCGAAAAACGAAGCCCTTTTGTCTATTGCGGCCCATTTGAAGGCCGAAAAGAAGATGCTGCTTGAAGCCAATGCGAAAGATGTGCAGGCTGCTGAAGAAAGCGGAATAACCCCTGCATTTCTGGATCGATTGACGCTTAATGATGCTCGGATTGACGCAATGGCGGATGGGGTCACAGCAATTGCGGCGTTGAATGATCCAGTTAATGCGACCATAGCCTCCTGGGACCGCCCAAACGGATTGAAAATTGAACGGGTCAGAACGCCCATCGGTGTAATTGGGGTTATTTTTGAATCCCGTCCTAACGTTACGGTGGATGCTGGAGCGCTTTGCCTGAAATCCGGGAACGCGGCAATCCTAAGGGGAGGTTCCGACTCGTATCATACCTCAAGAGCGATCCATCATTTAATGCAAAAAGCGATCGATACAACCGACGTTCCCTCTGATGCGATCCAAATCGTGCCCACAACGGATAGGGCAGCGGTTGGAGAAATGCTTAAAGGCCTTAATGGGGCGGTTGATGTTATCGTACCGCGCGGCGGTCGTAGTCTGGTAGAGCGGGTCCAGTCAGAGGCAAGGGTTCCAGTCTTCGCTCATCTAGAAGGGCTCTGCCATGTCTATGTCGATAAATCGGCTGATGTCCAAATGGCCTGCGAGATTATTGTGAATGCAAAGATGCGCCGGACGGGGATTTGTGGTGCAGCTGAAACCCTTCTGGTGGATAGGGAAGCGGCAGACACGCATCTCAAGCCACTTTTGGAGGCTCTCAATAACTCGGAATGTGAACTGCGTGGTGATGATGGTGTTTTGCAGGTTTATCCTGCGGCTGGTGCTGCTGTCGAAAGCGATTGGGCGACTGAATACCTGGACGCGATTATATCGGTAAAATTGGTCGATGGGGTTGAGGGTGCGATCAAACACATACAGAAGTATTCTTCCGGGCATACGGAGTCCATTATTGCGGAGGATGCATCGGTCGTTCAGACATTTCTGTATGGGATCGATTCAGCCATTCTTTTGCATAACGCTTCGACCCAATTTGCCGATGGTGGCGAATTTGGAATGGGCGCAGAAATCGGCATAGCGACCGGCAAAATGCATGCGCGTGGCCCGGTTGGTTTGGAGCAGTTGACCAGTTTCAAGTATCTGGTGCGTGGAAACGGGCAGACACGCCCTTGAGCGATGCGATCGTTTTAAGAGATGCACTAAAAATCCCAGCAGCAGGCGATGGGGCGCGAATTGGTTTGTTTGGTGGCTCGTTCAATCCACCCCATGAAGGTCATTTGAACGTTTGCGATCTTGCCTTAAAACGGTTGAAACTGGATCAGATCTGGTGGCTTGTCACACCGGGTAATCCGCTTAAAGACACCTCTGATTTGCCCAGTCTCACGATGCGGCTTCGTTTGTGTCATGAACTCGTTCGCCATCCGCGCATTAAAATCACGGCTTTTGAAGCAGCCTACAAAGTTCGATATACAGCTGACACGGTGCGGCTGATCAAAAATCTTCGCCCGCGCCTCACATTTACCTGGCTTATGGGTGCGGATAATCTTGCCGACTTTCACAAATGGCAGGATTGGAGGGATATAGCGGCGATGTTGCCAATCGCTGTCATCGATCGTCCTGGATCAACGCTTTCTTACCTTTCGGCCAGGGCAGCGATTGCTTTATCCCGATACAGAGTGGATGAAGACGATGCTGGATTGTTGGCGGATATGCACCCCCCAGCCTGGACATTCATCCATGGACCTAGAAGTATTTTGTCTTCAACAGCGCTGCGAGCGGGCCAAAAAAGTAAAAAATTTTGACATTGCTTCAAAGCGTTAACGTTGATTAAGGAATTTTTCTTGAAAATACGACAGAATCAGCAGTATCCTGCTGATGTGGGCCGAATGGCCATTTGTGCAACTGCGTAGAACGAGGGAAAAACTGTCTATAGCAATGCAGAGTTCGGGTGCTTCAACAAGCACATCGAAAAAAACATCAGAAACCGCAATTCTGGCAGTAGAAGATGTTTTGGAAACGGTGACAAACAGCCTTGAGGGTTCCAAGGCAGAAGACCTTGTCACTATCGACATCAAAGACAAATCGGCACTTGCAGATTATATGGTGATCGCTTCCGGGCGGTCGAATCGCCATGTAAGCGCCATTGCAGATCATCTTTTGCGTGAACTTAAAAACAAAGGTGCAGGTTCCGCAAAGGTTGAAGGTTTGCAAAGCGCGGATTGGGTGTTGATTGATACAGGCGACATTATTGTCCACCTGTTTAGACCCGAGGTGCGTGAGTTTTACGCGCTGGAAAAAATGTGGCAGGTTCCGACTTCGGAAGAAGCAAACTAGGAAAACTGTCATATGCGGCTAGAAGTTTTGGCGGTCGGTCGGCTAAAGACCGGGCCGGAGAGTGAACTCTACGACCGCTTTTGCGAACGGATTGTCAAATCCGGCAAGCAACTACACCTCACAGGTCCGCATCTAACCGAAATCCCTGAAGGCAAGGGCAGCAATGTTGCGCTTCGAAAACAAGAAGAAAGCAGGCAGTTGCTCGCCAAAGTCGAGGCGGGTAGCAAGATCATCTTGCTGGATGAACGTGGAAAAGATCTCACAAGCCAGGGATTTGCGGAATTGATCCGGGCTCAGCAAGAAGATGGGGTTCGGTCCCTTGCTTTTGCGATTGGAGGCGCTGATGGACATGGTGACGACCTTAAGGCGCAAGCGGACCGATCAATCCGGTTTGGTTCTATGACTTGGCCGCATCAACTGGTACGCATTATGCTGGTTGAGCAGATTTATCGTGCCATTACCATCTTGTCCGGGCACCCTTATCATCGGGAATAGAGTTTGAAACGCAATCTTCACCATGCCTCGATTTTACTGTAGTTTTTCCAAATGGTGCGGAGAATCAGTCTTTTCTCAGGTCTGTATGAGCCAATAAAGCGTTGTGCTTTTATGGGCGGGGTGATTGTTGCTCTTTTATGTGCTGGTTCTGGTGTATCCGTTTCGCAAGAATTGGAAAACAAGCGAGATCAGTCACAGCTGGAACTGGAAGCTTTGCGGTCTGAAATCCGCATTAGTGAAAGCAGACGCAAGGCATTAGCCGAGCAGATTGAATCACTGGATAAGGATCGAGCGACCATAAACAGGTCGCTGATCGAGACAACGAAAAACTCTCGTGCACTGGAAAAACGCATCGCCAAGGCCGGCAAGCGGTTATCACAATTGCGCGATGAACAACGTGAGATTCGTGTCTCTCTCAATGGAAAAAGAGCGCTTCTGGCGGAGGTTTTGGGAGCACTGCAAAGAATGGGGAGAAATCCACCGCCAGCTTTGCTGGTGACCCCGGAGGATGCATTGTCATCTGTAAGGTCCGCCATTCTCCTTGGCTCGGTTATTCCAGAAATGCGATCTGAAACAGCGATTCTTATCGGAGAGCTACAGATGCTTGCAAAGGTCTCAGAGGGGATCAGCAGTCAACGTGAAAGCCTCTCCTTAGATTTGGCTTCTTTGGCGCAGGATGAAGAGCGGCTTAACCTGTTGCTTGAAGAAAAGCGGCAATTGGCAAGCGGGATTACAACGGATTTGGCACAAGAAAGTGCAAAAGCAGCAGAATTGGCGGCTAAAGCCAATTCACTTAATGAGTTGATTTCGAGCCTTGAAACACAGATCAGCAGTGTTCGCAAGGCGACGGAAGCAGCCAGAATTGCTGATGAAGAGCGAAAACAACGCGAAAGCGAACGCATTGCAGAGGCTAAAAAATTTCAGTCTGATGAGGCTTTTTCTGATGCTGGACGTATTGCACCGGCAATTGCATTTGATGAGGCAAAAAGCCTCCTTCCCTATCCGGTTGGTGGGACTTTACTTACTGATTATGGAGAACGGGATGAGCTTGGTGACGCACATCAAGGGCTTTCGCTGGAGTCTTTTGCGAACGCAAGGGTTGTATCACCAACTGATGGATGGATTGTGTATGCCGGACCCTTTAGATCCTACGGACAACTCTTGATCATTAATGCAGGAGCAGGCTATCATATTGTTCTGGCTGGAATGGAGAAAATTAATGTATCCCCTGGTCAATTTGTTATTGTAGGGGAGCCAATCGGGACTATGGGATCACAACAACTTGCAAGTCTCGGACAAGTTGATGTTTCCACAACAAAGCCCATTTTATATGTTGAGTTCCGCAAAGACGGAAAAGCAATCGATCCGACCCCATGGTGGGCGGAAACAAATTTGGAAAGAGAAGCAAATGATTCGTAATATCGGTCTATTGCTAGTTGGGGCAGCTATTGGCGCGATGTCTATCGTGACAATCCTGTACGGGCTGAACCAAGCTGCGACCGCACAAGCGGCAGGTGTTGGCACCTATCGGCAGTTAAGCATCTTTGGTGAGATTTTTGAGAGGGTACGGTCTTCCTATGTGACAGAACCTTCTGAAGAAGAACTTATAGAAAGTGCGATCAACGGCATGTTGACGTCGTTAGATCCCCATTCCAGTTACCTCAATCCAAAGGATTTTTCCAATATGCGGGTGCAGACCCGCGGTGAATTCGGTGGCCTTGGTATCGAAGTTACGATGGAAAACGAGTTCGTTAAAGTCGTATCCCCGATCGACGATACACCAGCCGCGCGCGCCGGTGTTCTATCTGGTGATCTGATCACCGAAATTGACGGGGAGAGTATCCGCGGCATCAGCCTTCAGCAAGCGGTCGAAAAGATGCGGGGTGAAGTGAATACTCCGATTGTTCTGACCATTGCTCGTGAGGGGGCAGACAAAACAATTGAAATTACGATTATCCGCGATGTCATCAAAGTACGCTCTGTCCGATACCGCGTCGAGGACGATGATATTGGGTTCCTCGATGTGAATGCCTTTAATGAACAGACTTTTGACAACCTCGAAGCCGGGATTAAGAAAATTCGGGAAGAGGTTGGTGATGACAAGCTTAAAGGATTCATTGTCGATTTGCGCCTTAATCCGGGCGGACTGCTGGATCAAGCCGTCAGCGTCACAGACAGTTTCCTTGATCGAGGTCTAATTGTCTCTACTCGAGGTCGGAACGATGACGAAACACGCCGGCATTCTGCCCGTCCGGGTGATTTGGCTGGTGGTAAGCCGGTGATTGTTTTAATCAACGGCGGTTCAGCCTCTGCCTCTGAAATTGTTGCCGGTGCGTTGCAGGACCATAAACGTGCGACCATCGTTGGAACGCGGTCATTCGGTAAGGGTTCTGTGCAAACAATTATTCCGCTGGGTGCGAATGGTGCGTTGCGATTAACCACTGCTCTTTACTACACCCCTTCTGATCGTTCGATCCAGGGCAAAGGCATTGATCCGGATATTGAGATTATTCAGCCGCTTCCGGAAGAGTTACAAGGGCGTGTAGAAGCGCGTGGTGAATCCAATCTGCGGGGCCATATTGTCGGTTCTGAAGAAGATGAAGGTGGGTCTGGCTCAATTGCCTATGTCCCGCCTGAACCAGAGGATGATATTCAATTGCAGTATGCGAAGGATCTCCTGCGTGGCTTGAAACAACATGCAGCATTCCCACCAGATCCGAATGCAGCAATCCCGACACAAAACTAGCAGATAGGCGTCTAGCCACTTGGTTTTTTTTGGGGGAGGGCTATGCTCTCCCCCAACTGATTCTAAGGGGATAATTCTCGTTCGAGGAGGCTAGCGGCGCCCGATGGATTATGAGAACGAATTTGAGAAACCTTTAAAAGGGTATTCGCCTGACCGTGCAAGCACACGCAAGCGTAGCCTTGCGATTGTTTTCGCTGTTTTTCTGGTGTTGGGCTTCCCGATTTTTCATTTTTATGATGGCTGGGCACGCATGGCAGGCCTGTTTAAGGAAGAAGCCCCGGTCGAAGTTGCTACAGTGGTTGCGGATACAGAACCGGAGGTTGAAGAAGCAGAAGCGGAAACGCCAACTGAGATTCCCAAAGCCAAGCAGGATTACGAACTTGATCCGGACGGTGGCGATATTCAGGTTGTTAAACCTCAGGGCGAATTGGTTGAGTTAACACCCGCAACGCCGCAGACGCCAAGGGTCCAACCGGTTCGAAGGCAAGAGCAAGCGCTTGCACACCTTCCTGATCCTGAACTTATTGAAAGAGGTGCAACGGGCGTTATTCCAAAAAAGTCAAAAGATGGGTTGCGTGCAATGGATGTGTATTCACGGCAACCGGATACAGAGGGGAATTTTGGGGTTGCGCGGGTTGTGATTGTCATCGGTGGTCTTGGTATCAGCCAGACGACCACGCAACAGGCAATCCGGGAGTTGCCGGGCAGTGTAACGCTGGCTTTTGCGCCCTACGGCAATTCGCTGGTCCGTTGGATGCAAGAAGCGCGTAAAGGTGGGCATGAATTGTTGTTGCAAGTTCCCATGGAACCGTTGGACTATCCGCAGAACAATCCCGGGCCCCATACCCTCAAAGCGGCAGCCGATCTGGAGGAAAACCTTGCAAACCTTCACTGGTCCATGAGTCGGTTCACAAATTATGTGGGCGTTACAAACTACTTGGGCAATAAAATATTGCAGCAGCCGGCCAGTTTATCTCCCATTTTTGCCGAGCTTTCTGAGCGTGGGATGCTGTTTTTTGAAGATGGCACGGTCAAAAATTCTATGGGTCAAGGCGTGGCATTGAAGGAACTGTTGCCCTATGCCAAAGCGGATATACTCATCGACAATGTTCGGTCGAGGGCAGCGATATTCGAAAAACTCAACAAACTTTCGGAGCAGGCGAAGCGGACGGGTCTTGCGATTGGCGTTGGTAATGCATTTCCTGATACGATAGCGCTTGTTTCTCAGTATGTGCGGCAAGCAAGACAGAATGGCATTGAGATCACGCCGCTGGCTTCTATTGTGAAAGATCCAGCACAATGAATGAAAGGCCAGACCGCATCGCAATGCCGTATCGCCCCTGTGTTGGTGCGGTTGTCTTGAACGCACAAGGAAGAGTTTGGGCCGGCCGACGCATTCAAAATTCAGAAACTCCGGCCACCCATCGTTGGCAATTTCCGCAGGGTGGAATCGATCAGGGGGAAGATCCATTACCCGCTGCAAAGCGGGAATTGTTTGAGGAGACCGGGATAAAATCTGTACAGCTTTTGGCGGAGTGTTCTGAATGGCTCAAATATGATTTACCGGATGATATGTTGGGGATCGCGCTCAAGGGTAAGTTTCGTGGACAGACGCAAAAGTGGTTTGCCTTTCTTTTCGAAGGTGAAGAAGACGAAATCAATATTGATGAACCGCCGGACGGGTCTCATCCGGAATTTGACGCTTGGGATTGGAAACATCTCGAAGAGATGCCGGACTTAATCGTTCCGTTTAAACGTCCAATATACGATAGGCTTGTTGACGAGTTTCTGTCCGAAACACGGCGCTAAAACTTCCCACCGGTTTCATTCCGCAGCAAAGTTCCGGCCACGGAATTTCTCATTGATGTGTCCGAGTAAACTCGAAGCAGAATCCAGAATGTTGGTTCCCGGTCCATAGATTTCGGTCACACCTGCTTTTTTGAGGAATTCATAGTCCTGCGCAGGGATTACCCCGCCACAGATAACAATTTTGTCTGCGGCGTTTCTTGTTGCCAGCTCCTGCAACAGCAGCGGAGCAAGGGTTTTATGACCTGCCGCGTGTGAAGAAATCCCGACCACATCCACATCTTCAGAAACCGCCATGTCGGCTGCTTCTTCAGGTGTTTGGAAAAGGGGTCCGACGACCACGTCGAATCCCATGTCTTCAAATGCCGTTGCGATGACTTTTGCACCTCTGTCATGGCCATCCTGGCCCATTTTGACCACCATGATACGGGGTTTGCGGCCAAGGGTGGTCTCCATTTCTGCTATATCAGATTTGATCTTGGCATAGGTTTCATCGCCATCAAATCCAGCTTCATAAACATCTGATATTACGTGTGTTTCGGCAGTATGCCTGCCCCATGCCTTTTCCATGGCATCAGAGATTTCACCGACCGATGCGCGGGCTCTGGCGCATTCAACGGCTGCTTCCAATATATTGCCGTCACCGGTTTCTGCTACTCTTGTCAATTCAGCAAGCGCAGCATCGCACATTGGCTGATTCCGTGTTTTCCGCATCCGGTTTAATCGGTTGATTTGCGCGGTCCTGACGGTGTTGTTGTCAACTTCCAGGATTTCGATTTCATCTTGAACCTCCAAGCGGAATTTGTTGACGCCGATGATAATTTCGTCACCCCGATCTATTCGTGCTTGTTTGGCCGCTGCTGCTTCTTCAATCCGTGCCTTTGGTAAGCCAGCTTCTACAGCTTTGGTCATTCCGCCCGCGGCTTCTACTTCTTCTATGAGTTTCCAAGCTTCGTCTACCAGTTGCTGTGTTAAGCTTTCCACGTAGTAAGAACCGGCTAATGGATCCACGACATTTGTTACGCCTGTTTCGTGTTGCAGGATTAACTGCGTGTTTCGCGCAATGCGTGCGGACGTTTCTGTTGGAAGAGCGATGGCTTCGTCAAAGGAATTGGTATGCAGCGATTGTGTTCCACCGAGCACTGCACTCATTGCTTCGAAGGCCGTTCTGACCACGTTGTTGTAGGGGTCCTGCTCCTGCAGCGAAACGCCGGAGGTTTGACAATGCGTTCTCAGCATCAGGCTTTTGGGATTTTCCGGTTTGAATTCCTTCATGATGCGTGTCCACAGTAGCCGTGCCGCACGCAGTTTTGCTGCTTCCATGAAAAAATTCATGCCGATGCAAAAAAAGAAGGAAAGCCGCCCGGCGAACCGGTCAACATCCATGCCTTTTGCCAGGGCTGCGCGTACATATTCGCGACCATCTGCAAGCGTATATGCCAATTCCTGTACCAGCGTGGAACCGGCCTCCTGCATATGGTACCCGGAGATCGAAATGGAGTTGAATTTTGGCATTTCATTTGCAGTATATTCGATGATATCCGCCACAATTCGCATCGATGGTTCTGGTGGGTAGATGTAAGTGTTGCGAACCATGAACTCTTTCAAGATGTCATTCTGGATCGTGCCGGAAAGCTGTGATTTGGCAATTCCCTGTTCTTCACCAGCAACGATAAATGATGCCAGAACCGGAACCACCGCGCCATTCATCGTCATTGAAACAGACATTTCATCAAGCGGGATACCGTCGAATAGTATTTTCATGTCCTCCACGGAATCGATCGCGACACCCGCTTTTCCGACATCCCCCACAACTCTTGGATGATCAGAATCATAGCCCCGATGGGTGGCGAGATCGAATGCCACCGATAAGCCCTTTTGGCCTGCCGCTAGATTTTTGCGGTAAAATTGATTGGATTCTTCTGCGGTCGAAAACCCGGCATACTGCCTGATTGTCCATGGACGCCCCGTATACATGGTTGCTTTAGGGCCCCGAACAAAGGGTTCAAACCCCGGCAAGGAATTTAGATGCGCTACATCTGAAATATCTTCTGAGGTGTAAAGTGGCTTTACCGGTATGCCTTCCGGCGTGTGCCAAACCAGTGTTTCGGGGTCTTTGCCCTTCATCTCAGCAGATGCAAGATCGAGCCAGTCACGCTTGGTCGGTGTGTCAGTCATGGTGTTTCTCCTGCATTATTATAAAATGTAAGCGGAAATTTTCCAATTCGCATATAGTCTGAATGGATGGGTGATTTTGCAGGACCGATTCATTTGATCAGTCCCTCGGGCTAAAAATGTTATGTCCTAAGCCTTCAACCTCCTGTAAATCGGTCTGTTCGAGTATTTTTTGCCCCTTGGCGTGCGCGATGGTCCCCTTGATTGTTGCCAGCATATCCGCCGTTGAAAGTGGGACCAGAACCATAAGGCATGCTCCCAACATCCAGACAATGATTGCAAAGACCGGTCCCATATTGCCCGTGGCTATCCCCAACAGCGTATTGTTCCAGAAGAACAGCCCAACCCCGATCCAATATACTAAAAAATTCAAGGCTGCGATCAAAAGGCGGCGATTGCTGTAGCCCACGGTTGCAAATGAACGAATGACCAAAAAACGATGATTTATGTTTACAAGATTATGGACTGCCCGGATTGCACTTCCAAGAACCGGCATTCCGCGCAGGTTTTTAAAAGGACCTGATTGAGGTCCCGTCATTATGGTGAGCGCGTTTTCAAATCTGGCTATGTCTTCCGGAGGGTCCTGGGCCATGTCATAAAACTGGCGGTTGTACAATTACAGGCTTACTCAAATTCCATGATGACATCATCTAGGGCCAGGCTATCTCCTTCGTTTGCATGGATGAGCATGATCGCTCCTTTTTTCTCGGCACGAAGAATGTTTTCCATTTTCATGGCTTCAACGGTTGCCAGAGCCTGACCTTCCTGGACCTCGTCCCCCTCTTTAACATGGATGGCAACGACCAATCCCGGCATTGGACACAGCAACATGTTCGACGTGTCCGGCGCAATTTTCTCTGGCATAAGTGCAAAATACTCTGCCTGTTTGCCGGTCAGCATTTTCACATCCATATCCGCGCCCCGCCAGCGGATTCGAAAACCGGTATTCGTGGGGTCCGCTTTTAACGTGACCTGTTCGTCGCCAACTTTGACCTTGGCAAGCGATTGCCCGGGCCGCCAATCCGTCTCTACTTCCAAAGACATGTCACGGATTTTGACGGTGGCACCTTCGTTCCGCAATTTCTTTAGTTTGAGCGGAATTTGCTTATTGCCCAAAACGGCCATCCAGTCTTTGCCAACCTTCCGTTTATGGTTGGCGAGTGCTCCGGTTAGCCGGGTGCGGCGGAGTTCGGAAATCATATTGAGAACGGACGCAGCGGCGGCAATTTTCACAAAATCATCATCGCTGATGGAAACACCCCCAAATCCATCCGGATATTCTTCCGCGATAAAGGCAGTCGTAATATCTCCTGAACAGAACTTTTCATGGTCCATCACTGCTGAAAGAAAGGGCAGGTTGTGGCCGATTCCTTCCAGTTCGAAGCCGTCAAGTGCTTCCCGCATCGCTGCAATTGCAGATGATCGGTCTTTTGCCCAAGTGCATAATTTTGCGATCATCGGGTCGTAAAACATGGAGATTTCGCCGCCTTCGAAAACGCCCGTATCATTGCGAACGATGGACCCGTTGCTGTGTGTTTCTTCTTTTGGCGGTCTATAACGCGAAAGCCTGCCAATCGAAGGAAGAAAATTCCGATAGGGGTCTTCAGCATAGAGCCTGCTCTCGATTGCCCATCCGTCCAGCTTTATATCTTCTTGCTTGATGGCAAGCGCTTCGTTGTTTGCAATGCGGAGCATTTGCTCAACAAGATCTATTCCGGTGATCAGTTCGGTTACCGGATGCTCAACCTGTAGGCGGGTGTTCATCTCCAGGAAGTAGAAGTTCTTGTCACCGTCCACAATGAACTCGACTGTTCCGGCCGAGCAATAGTCAACTGCTTTTGCCAGTGCAACGGCTTGCTCTCCCATTGCTTTACGCGTTTTTTCATCCAGGAATGGAGAGGGCGCTTCTTCAATCACTTTCTGGTTGCGTCGTTGAATCGAGCATTCGCGCTCACCGAGGTAAATACAATTGCCATGTTTATCGCCCAACACCTGTATTTCTATGTGGCGGGGTTGTGTGACGAATTTCTCGATGAAAATGCGATCATCACCGAATGAGCTTTTCGCTTCGTTTTTGGAAGACTGAAAGCCTTCTCGGGCCTCTTCATCGTTCCAGGCTATTCGCATGCCTTTGCCGCCACCGCCGGCAGAGGCTTTGATCATTACGGGGTATCCGATTTCCTGTGAAATTTTAATTGCTTCATTCGCGTCTTCGATCAGCCCCATGTGGCCAGGGACGGTTGATACGCCCGCTTCTGAGGCGAGCTTTTTAGAAGTTATCTTATCCCCCATCGCTTCAATCGCGCCGACGGGAGGGCCAATAAAGGAGATCCCGGCTTGATCCAGAGCCTCAGCAAATTTTGGATTTTCGGAAAGAAATCCATAGCCGGGATGAACTGCTTCCGCGCCGCTTTCTTGTATGGCGGCCAGAATTTTATCGATGACGATGTAAGACTCTGCGGCCGGTGGAGGGCCAATATGGATTGCCTCATCTGCCATTTTCACATGAAGCGCGTCACGGTCTGCATCTGAGTAGACTGCGACGGTTGAAATACCCATCTTTTTCGCAGTTTTAATAACCCGGCAAGCAATTTCGCCTCTGTTTGCAATAAGAATTTTCTTAAACATCTTATTGGGTCCTTCCCGTCAAATCATCATGAAGTGCTTGATGCTTTTTTTCCAAATCGTTGTCGCCAAGATCTTGAGCGACCCGGATCATGCCAAGGTGTGCCGGTATGTACTCCGGGTCTAACACCAGCGCTTCTTCGAACTTTGCTTTGGCCCTTTGGCTCAAAGATCTCTCGCCCAGAATTCGACCATAATCCGTGCTCAGGCGAGCATTTGGGCCTATTGCCTCCATTGCGACCTTGAGCCATTTCTCAACCGTAGCAAGGTCATCCCCGCGGATGTGTGTTGCTATCGCAAAACCCCAGTAAATATCCGGGAACTTCGGATCAATCAGCCATGCTTGGTTAAATCTTCTGATGGCGTGGTTGGGATCGCCCTTGCCAATCTGTTCCCAACCGAGGCGGACGGCATATTGAACTGCTGTCCTGCGGTTGCCCGCAAGTTCAATCGATTTTCGAACGAGTTCTTTATCGTTCTCAATATCGGCGGGGCTTTTTTCAATGCCTTCCCATGTTGGAATCTCGTTGGTCAAAAATTGGGCCTGGATCGGCATCGAACAGGCCATCAACACCAGAAGTGCGTAAACAAGCTTTAGGAACAGTGATTTCACGGTGGCGGCCTTAAAGTGGAATGTTGTCGTGCTTTTTCCAGGGATTTTGCAAATCTTTATTTCGAAGTGATGCAAAGGCTCGCGAAACCCGTTTGCGCGTGTTTCGAGGATAGATCACATCGTCAATAAAGCCCATCTCTGCAGCGACAAATGGATTTGCGAAACGGTCTTCATATTCTTTTGTACGCGCCGCGATTTTTTCTGAGTCATCAAGTTCGGAACGATATAGAATTTCGGCAGCACCTTTCGCGCCCATCACCGCGATTTCGGCTGATGGCCAGGCATAATTGACGTCACCGCGCAAATGTTTGGAAGCCATCACGTCATAAGCGCCGCCATAGGCCTTTCGCGTTATGAGCGTGACTTTTGGCACCGTTGCTTCTCCGTACGCAAATAGAAGTTTCGCACCGTGTTTGATCACGCCGCCATATTCCTGCGCTGTACCGGGCAGAAACCCAGGCACGTCCACGAGTGTCAAAATCGGAATGTTGAAACAATCACAAAAGCGCACAAACCGAGCTGCCTTACGTGACGCGTTGATATCCAAAACCCCAGCAAGGACTAGTGGCTGGTTTGCCACAACGCCAACGGTAGACCCTTCCATCCTGATGAACCCAGTTACAATGTTTGCGGCAAAATCGGGTTGAAGCTCAAAAAAATCCGCTTCATCAGAGATTTTGTATATCAATTCTTTGATGTCATAGGGTTTGTTGGGGTTGTCGGGTATCAAGGTGTCTAGTGACGGATCGGGTTCATCAACCGGGGTGAAGAACGGTCGTGTCGGCGGTTTTTCGCGGTTGTTGAGTGGCAGAAAATCGATAAATCGGCGTAAGGCTGCAAGAGCCTCCACATCGTTATCAAATGCATCATCTGCTACAGAGCTTTTCTTGGTATGGGTTGATGCGCCTCCGAGTTCCTCGTGCGTTACGATCTCGTTTGTAACCGTTTTGACGACATCAGGACCGGTGACATACATGTAGGAAGTATCGCGGACCATGAAGATGAAATCTGTCATGGCAGGGGAATACACTGCACCTCCGGCACAGGGTCCCATGATCATCGAGATTTGAGGCACCACGCCAGAGGCAAGTGTGTTCATCTGGAATACATCTGCGTATCCGCCCAAGGAGGAAACGCCCTCTTGGATTCTCGCTCCGCCAGAATCGTTCATACCGATGACAGGGGCACCATTTTTCATGGCCATTTCCATAATCTTGATTATTTTTTTGGCGTGTGTCTCGGAAAGCGACCCGCCGAAAACCGTAAAGTCCTGTGAGTAGACGTAGACGATCCGACCATTCACGGTTCCCCAACCGGTTACGACGCCATCCCCCGGCATTTTGTTTTTCTCCATGCCAAATTCGGTGCAGCGGTGGGTTACAAACATGTCGTATTCTTCGAAACTGTCATCATCGAGAAGGAGCTCTATACGCTCTCGTGCTGTGAGCTTTCCTTTCGCGTGCTGGGCCTGAATGCGTTTTTCACCGCCTCCCAGCCTGGCCTGATCGCGCCGTGCTTCGAGTTCATCGAGTACATTTTCCATCTTTCGGCCCCCTGAGCTTACTTGTTCTTAAAATTGGGTTTCCGCTTTTCTGAGAAGGCAGACATCCCCTCTTTTTGGTCTTCTGTTGCGAATAACGAGTAGAATGTCCGCCGTTCAAAGCGCAGGCCCTCGGCCAATGTTGTCTCGAAGGCACGGTTTACTTGCTCCTTTGCGATCATCACCGAGGGACTGGAAAATTCAGCGATTTCTGCCGCTACTCTAAGGCTTTCATAAACCAGGGTTTCCGCGGGGAAGATGCGAGCAACCAATCCTGCGCGTTCTGCTTCTTCCGCATCCATCATTCGGCCTGTCAGAATAAGGTCCATCGCTTTTGCTTTCCCAACCGCTTTGGTAAGGCGTTGTGATCCGCCCCAGCCAGGGGTCACGCCCAATTTGATTTCCGGTTGACCAAACTTTGCTTTCTCAGATGCAAAAACGATGTCACACATCATGGAAAGCTCACAACCTCCCCCCAGAGCAAACCCATTCACTGCAGCAATGATTGGTGTGCGGGTGTTCGCAAAACTTTCCCAGGCTGATTGTTTGTCAGCCAAATACATATCCATGTAGGATTTATGGTGCATTTCCTTGATGTCAGCGCCTGCGATGAATGCCTTGCCGGCACCGGTGATCACGATGCAACCAATCTCCATATCTTCATCGAAGACCCTGGTGTTGGAAATGATTCCATCCATTACCTCTTCATTGACGGCGTTCAGTGCATCCGGGCGATTGATTGTAATCAATCCAACCCTGCCTTTTTTCTCTGTAAGTACCAAATCGCCCATATGATTATCCTCTTTGTTTTTTCTCAAGCCAGGTAATGATGCCCGAAAAATCCATGTCCGCGCCGCCTTCTTCGGAGAATTGTTTGTACAAATCCAAAGCATGAGCGCCCAGTGGCGTTGCTTGACCCACATCGATTGCTGCTTCTTGGGCAAGGGAGGTATCTTTGACCATCAGGGAGGAAGCAAACCCCGGTTGGTATCCGTTGTCAGAGGGCGATTGTGGGCCAACTCCGGGAACCGGACAATATGTGTTGATTGACCAGCAGGATCCTGACGAAGTGGACATAACATCGTAAAGGGCTTGAGCCTCCAATCCGAGTTTGCTGCCGAGAGAAAAAGCCTCTCCAACACTGATCATGGTTGTTGCCAAGAGCATGTTGTTGCAAATTTTGGCGGCCTGCCCTGCACCCCCATCTCCACAGCGCACCTGTTTTGCTCCCATAATATCGAGGAATGGTTTGGCCCGCTTACAGTTTTCCTCCGAGCCACCGATCATAAAGGTGAGGGTGCCTGCAGCTGCTCCAGATATGCCGCCGGAAACCGGGCAATCTATGGCTCCCATGCCAGCTTCTGAAGCCATTTCATGGGCTTTTCTGGCGCTGCCGACATCTACAGTCGAGCAGTCAATCAGCAATGTGCCTGGCTCACATGCCGGTATAATCTCTTGCAGAACGGAGAGAACGATTGCACCGTTGGGCAGCATGGTGATTATAGCTTCTGCACCTTCAACCGCATCGGTCACATGGGCGCAGGTAATGACCCCGGCCATCTTGGCATTTTCAAGAACTTCAGGCGTTGAATCAAATCCCGCGACCTCGTGTCCGGCATTGACCAGATTGGTTGCCATTGGCAGACCCATGTTGCCAAGTCCAATAAATCCAATTGTTGCCATATGCATCTCCTCCGGTTGACTGTTAAAAAGTCAATTCATTTTCCCCCAACGGTTCCAGCATGGCGGAAATTTTCTCGTTGTCCAGTTCTTCAAGACTTGCCGGCTGCCAGTTTGGCTTTCTATCTTTGTCAATAATCTGCGCTCGAATGCCTTCGATAAAGTCTCCATGGGACATTGAGCGATAGGTAAAACGGTATTCTTCTTTGAGTACGTCTTCGATTTTCTGTGCGTTTCGGGATGCGCGAACGATCTCAACCGCGCATGCAACAGAAAGCGGACATCCTCGCCGCATGAGTTTTGCTGTGTTGGTTTCCCACTCGCCGTCGGATGCCTCCAATGCCGTGATGATTTCAGTGGCGGTATCGAGAGAGAAGTAACGGTTTATGAGCGGCAGATGCGCTTCCAATTCACCGGGTTCTGGGTCGTCCAAAAAGGTGTCGATAAACGAAAGGT
This sequence comes from Pseudomonadota bacterium, assembly GCA_039191645.1. GTDB lineage: Bacteria > Pseudomonadota > Alphaproteobacteria > Rhizobiales > Rhizobiaceae > JAALLB01. The sequence goes on from JBCCXO010000016.1 coordinate 46,760, forward strand.
CGGCTGTATCCTCCAATGCCTCAATTAAATCAGGGAGCCTTTGAGAAGGAACATAAGCGTCTGCAATTCCAGCGAACAAACAATCAGCAGCTTTTAACCGTGCACCCGTAGCGCCCAGGTACTCGCCTATGCGTCCGGCTGCTTGGGCCAGTATCCAATTGCCGCCTACGTCTGGAGTCAATCCAATCCCGCATTCCGGCATGGCAAACAGGGTGTTTTCTGTAACGACCCTGTGTGACCCATGTGCAGAAATTCCCACACCGCCGCCCATGACGATACCATCCATTAGCGCAATGAAGGGTTTTGGGTAGTTTCTTATCTTCGCGTTGATCCGATACTCATCGGCCCAAAATTTTCGGCCGTATTCAAAATCACCTTCTCGCCCAGTTTTGTAGAGTTCAGCTATGTCCCCGCCAGAGCAAAATGCTCGGCTTCCTTCTGCATCGATGACGATGATTTTGACGTCCCGGTCAACACGCCAATGGTCAATTGTTTCACCGATCGCCATGCACATCTCATAGGTCATGGCATTGAGTGCTTCAGGCCGTGTAAGTGTGATCCGACCGGTAGGACCAACTGTACGGATATGAATGTCATCAGTCCGGAGCAATCACGCCTCCGCCAGCATTTGCCGCGAAATGATCATCCGCATAATCTCGTTTGTACCTTCCAATATCTGGTGTACGCGCAGGTCACGAACCACTTTCTCGATGCCGTAGTCTGCCAAATATCCGTAGCCACCATGGAGTTGAAGCGCATCATTTGCAACTCTGAACGAAATGTCTGTTACCAATCGTTTTGCCATTGCGCAGTGCTTAGTGGCATCGGGTGTTTTTTGATCCAGTTTCCATGCAGCTTGGTACAAAAAGATCCGTGCGGCCTGCAACTCGGTTTCCATGTCTGCCAGTCGAAACTGGAGCGCCTGAAAATCTGCAATTGGTTTTCCAAAGGCTTTGCGCTCCTTGACGTAGATCAGGGTCTTGTCGAGTGCAAATTGTGCAGCGCCAAGGGCGGACGCTGCAATGTTCAACCGACCGCCATCCAACCCGGCCATTGCATACTTGAAGCCCTTGCCTTCTTCACCCAAAAGCTGATTGGCGGGGATTTTACAATCGTCGAATTGGACTTGCGCTGTCGGTTGCGACCGCCAACCCATCTTTCGTTCATTGGCTCCAAATGAAAGACCTTCTGTTGGATTTTCGACCAAGACCGCTGATACGCCACCGGGCCCGTCTTCTCCTGTGCGGACCATGGCCAGATAAAGATCTGAAGTTTCGCCGCCGGAAATGAATGCCTTTGTGCCGTTCAATTTCCACCCGTTTCCTTCTTTTTCTGCGCGTGTCCGCAAGGCGGCTGCGTCTGAGCCAGATCCAGGTTCGGTCAGGCAGTAAGAGCAGATGCGTTCCATGCTGGTCAGTGAGGGTAACCATTCCTGGCGCTGCTCTTCGGTGCCAAAAGAATCGATCATCCATGCACACATGTTATGGATGGAAATGAAGGAGCCGATAGAAGGACAAGCATAGGCGAGTGCCTCAAAAATCAAAGCCGCATCCAGGCGTGCGAGCCCAGAACCGCCAACATCTTCGCGAACATAGATTCCGGCCATTCCGAGCTCACCAACTGACCGGATGACATCTTTCGGAAAATGGTCCGTTTCATCCCATTGTATGGCATGGGGTGCTATGTTCTCCTGCCCGAATGCAAATGCCATGTCATAGATGGCCGTTTGTTCTTCTGTCAGCGCGAAGTCCATTGAACCCTCCTCGGTTGTAATCAATTCATGGTTGGAATTGAGAATTCTGCGCCTTCCTTAATGCCTGAGGGCCAACGCGAAGTGATCGTCTTTGTGCGCGTGTAAAAACGGAACGCGTCTGGACCGTGTTGGTTGAGATCACCAAAGCCGGATCGTTTCCAACCGCCGAATGTGTAATAGGCTAGCGGTACTGGAATCGGCACGTTAACACCAACCATTCCTATGTTAATCCGATTGGCAAAGTCGCGTGCTGTATCCCCATCACGGGTAAAGATTGCAACGCCATTGCCGTATTCATGGGTCATGGCCAAGTCGAGGCCTTCCTCGTATGTTTGCGCGCGAACGACAGAAAGGACCGGTCCGAAAATCTCTTCCTTATAGATCGACATGTCTTTCGTTACGTTGTCAAACAGGCATGCCCCCATAAAGAAACCGTTTTCATAGCCTTGCATGGAGAAGTCGCGCCCGTCTACCGCAAGCTTTGCGCCTTCGGTTACTCCGGCATCGATATAACCCTTTACCCGGTTGTATGCGTCTTTGGTAACGAGCGGGCCAAAATCGGCATCATCTCCTGCGGTGTAGGGTGCTATTTTAAGGCTCTCTACCTTGGGAACCAGCTTATCCATGAGGCGGTCTGCTGTATCCTCTCCAACGGGAACAGCAACCGACACTGCCATGCAACGCTCACCCGCAGCACCATATCCCGCGCCGACAAGTGCATCGGCAGCCTGATCCATATCTGCATCCGGCATGATGATCATATGGTTTTTAGCACCGCCAAAACACTGAACACGTTTTCCGTTCGCACAGCCGCGCGTGTAAACATATTCTGCAATTGGCGTAGAGCCCACAAATCCTACAGCCATGATGTCTGGGTGATCCAGAATGCCGTCCACGGCTTCTTTGTCCCCATGCACAACTTGTAGAATGCCATCCGGGAGGCCTGCCTCACTCATTAATTGTGCCAGCATTACCGGAACAGACGGATCCCTTTCTGATGCTTTCAAGATGAAAGCGTTGCCACAGGTGATCGCGGGGCAGAATTTCCACATGGGAATCATTGCAGGAAAGTTGAACGGCGTAATCCCTGCGACTACTCCCAAAGGCTGACGCACGGAGTGCATGTCGATGCCGGGGCCTGCGCCTTCGGTAAACTCTCCTTTGAGCAGATGCGGCGCCCCGATGCAAAATTCTGCGACTTCGAGACCGCGTTGAACATCACCCTTTGCATCCGGGATTGTTTTTCCATGTTCCGAGGAAAGCATTTCCGCGAGCTTAGCCATATCCCGGTTCAGCAGGTCTACAAATTTCATCATAACCCGGGCACGTTTTTGCGGATTTTCGGCCGCCCAAGCAGGCTGCGCTTTCTTTGCGCTTTCAATGGCAGCATTCAGTTCGTCAGCGTTTGCCAAAGGAACTTGTGCCTGAACTTCACCGGTTGCGGGGTTAAAAACATCCGCAAAACGACCTGATTTGCCTTCTACCAACTGTCCGTTGATGTAATGTGAAATTTTCCTCACGAGACCCTCCAAAAATTTTCACGCTTTTCTAGCTGTTCGAAATTGTGTAAACAACCTATGATAAAGCCATTTAAAAGTGCAATTTTGCACAATGAAATCGACTGCCAATTTTACGTTAGCGCAAGAAGTAGCAAGTTTGAACTGGGATGATTACAGATATTTTTTAGCGGTTGCACGGACTGGTAAGCTAAGTCTTGCCGGACAGCAGTTGGGTGTTGATCATGCGACGGTCGGCAGGCGTGTGAAGGCGCTTGAAGAGTCCCTCAAAATCCATCTTTTTGACAGAAGCCCGCAAGGATACTCGCTAACCGATGAAGGGCAGAAACTGGTTACGATGGCGGAAGGTATGGAGACAAGCGCCATTGCCGCTCAAACTGAATTTTCCGGAGAGGCTGACAAAGTTTCTGGCGTTGTTCGGATTGGCGCGCCAGAAGGTATGGCCACTTCGATGCTTGCGGAATGCGCTGTTCGTTTGTGCGAGCAGCATCCCAAACTTGAGCTTCAAATTGTTGCCATGCCGAGGACGTTTTCTTTGTCAAAGCGTGAGGCGGATATTGCGATTGCGGTTTCTGCACCCACTTCAGGGCGTCTGAAATACCGCAAAATCACGGACTACACGCTGCATCTTTACGGAACGAAAGACTACCTCAAATCGAGACCCCCTGTCAGGGAAATCGAAGATCTGAAACGTCTGCGCGGTATCGGCTACGTGTCAGATCTGATTTATGACAAGGAACTGGATTATATTCCGCTGGTTTCGCCGGAGATAAAGCCATTCCTCACAAGCACGAGTGTTCACGTTCAGCTTGAGGCCGCGCTTTCGGATGGTGGCGTTTGCATCATTCATGATTTTATTGCACGAAGATACCCAAAACTGGTGAAAGTCCTGCCGGATGAAATATCCTTTACCCGGACGTTTTGGTACATTGTGCATGAGGACTACGCGAAATTGCATCGAATTCGCGTCGTTTCCGATGCCTTAATTGAGCATGTCCGCAGCAAAGTGAACAGTAAGGATGCCGGGTCAGGCGCTTAGTTCTTTCGTTCGACTATGAACCGCGCTGCCTGGCGTAGGGTGTCGGCCTTTTCTTCGAAGGGCGCCAGACTGTTGATTGCGCCTTTCAACAAATCAGCGAGCAGTTGGCGGGATTTATCCAATCCGTACAATTCGACCAGCGTGCCTTTTCCTCTGTCAGAATCTTTTCCGGTTTTCTTACCCATCGTTTCTGTGTCTGATGTTACATCGAGAATGTCGTCCACCAATTGAAAAGCCTTACCGATCTGACTTCCAAATTGCAAAAGTGCCTCGCGTTTATGTTTGTCTGCTGTTCCTAATACTGCGCCTGCTTCGCAGGCACATCGTATCAAGGCGCCCGTTTTCATTGACTGCATGGTCGATATTTCATCGGGCCCGGGATCGCTTTTTTCGGCTTCCAGATCGAGTACTTGACCGCCAACCATTCCGCCCAGGCCTGCATTGCGTGCGTAAAGGCTTACCAATTCGACACGGACGGATGCATCGTGATGGGTTTCCTCCCGTGACAGGATATCAAAGGCAAGGGTCAAAAGGGCATCACCCGCTAGGATTGCAGTTGCTTCGTCAAATGCCTTATGGACCGTCGGTTTCCCCCGGCGTAGATCGTCATCGTCCATTGCCGGAAGGTCATCGTGAACCAACGAGTAGCAATGAATACATTCAAGAGCGGAAGCCGCGTAAACCGCTTGCGGTGGCGTTAGGCCAAAAAGGCCGGCACACTCAATGAGCAAGAACGGACGGATCCGTTTTCCGCCGCCAAGAGAAGCATATCGCATTGCTTCCATAAGGCTGTCCGGTCTGGCCGTTTCAATTTCAAGAACTTGATCTGACAAGAGGGCGTTGAGTGTGTCTTGCGTGAGATCAGCGTGGTGGGTCAGCAATTCTACAAAATTATGCATTGTTTTATTTTATGTTGTTTTGCCACCCTCGTCGCACTTACACAATCTTGCGTCAAGAACAGTTCCCTGTTGCGATGAGATGGTCTAGTACAGGATCATGGCAACAACCAAATCCAAGACCCGAAAAGCGAAGAAAAAACGGACTTCAAAAAAATCCGTTCGGTGGAAGCTGTTACCGTTTTTTCGACGCAGTTGGCGCGAACTGTGTATCAGAACTCTTGTTGCTGTCGTATGTCTTTTCATCGTCTTACCGGCAGGGCTGCTGTTGCTTTATCGGGTAGAAGCGGTGCATCCCGTTTCCACCCTCATGCTGCGAGAGAGCATTGTTGGATCCGGTGCGAGGCGTGACTGGGTTGAATTGGAGGAAGTTGCGCCTGTTTTGTATCAATCCGTTCTGATGTCAGAGGATGGTCAATTCTGCAACCATGGCGGTATTGACTGGAATGCGCTCAATCAAGTCATCGACGACGCGATAGAGGGAGAGCGCACAAGAGGTGCCAGTACGATTACGATGCAGCTCGTCAAAAATCTGTTTTTGTGGCCTGACAGGTCCTTTATTCGCAAAGGCCTAGAGGTTCCTTATGCGCTGATGGCTGAGCAGATTCTCGGTAAACGGAGAATTATGGAAATCTATCTTAACATAGCAGAATGGGACACTGGTGTGTTTGGGATTGAGGCGGCTTCTCAACACTATTTCAATCGTCCGGCGGCAAAACTCGGACCTAGATTTTCTTCCTTATTGGCGGTCACCCTTCCCAATCCGAAGTCTAGAAACCCTGCAAAACCATCCCGCAAAATGTCCAGTCTTGCGCGGATCATACGTGCGCGGGCAAGGGCTTCTGGCGCTTACATCAAGTGCTTGTCGCAGGCAGAATAAAAAATTGGTTTGCCCTATGGTCAAACGGAACAAAAATATGTATACGAGCGTGCAGAAAACACGACAGGGCTCTCGCGACGAAAGTTCTCGCTTTGAAGAGCCCTTTTTTAATCGAATTTGGAGATTGGCATCATGGCTGTACCAAAGAGTAAAATAACACGCATGAAGCGGGGCTTTCGCCGCTCTGCTGATGCATTGAAAGCTAAGGCTTATGTGGAAGACAAAGATTCTGGCGAATTGCGTCGACCCCATCACATTGACCTGAAATCAGGTATGTATAGAGGTCGTCAGATCCTTGAACCAAAAGATTCTGTTTGATCCGTACTGCATAAAGATACGATGGGCCGGCTCAAGACGGCCCTTTTTTTTGACATCTTTTACAACAATGATGCATATGGCAGAAAATACCTGGGGGATTTCAGATGCTAACTAATGTTCCGCTGCTTATTGTTCCGTTCATTGTCTACAATATCCAGATTTTCTTCAGTGGCGGTGTGACAATCTGGGACCAGAGCGTTATGCAATTGCCTATGATTTCCGGTCAGATCTGGACGATGACCATGGGCGATCTAATGATCAGTGTTGGACTGTTTCTGCTGTTTTTCGAAATTATTAAGGCAACCCGGGTTGGTGCAAACACCATTATTGACCACCTGCTGTCTACTTTCGTGTTCATCGCGTTCCTGGTCGAGTTCTTACTCGTGCCCGGAGCTGCCCACTCGGTATTCTTCATTTTGATGATGATTGCGCTCGTGGATGTTTTAGCAGGCTTTACCGTCTCCATTCGCTCTGCAACTCGCGATGTTAACGTGGGTCATGGCGGACACTACGGGGAGTTTTAAGCGCCTGTATCTGCTGCCAGATTCACCGCCTCGATACCGGCAACTGCGCATGCTTCGTCAGCATCCGATGTATCACCGGAGATCCCAACCGCAGCAAGAATGTTGCCTTGTTTGTCGCGGGCAAGCACGCCGCCGGGAACAGGAAGAACCCCTCCTTCTATGATGGATGATAGTCCGGCAAGGAAATGGGGGCGGGTTTCAGCCTGCGCATTGAGCCATCGTGTTCCCATGCCCACAGCCAAAGCACCCTTGGCCTTTCCTCTCGCCATATCGAACCGATTGTTAGAAGCGCCGTCTTGAGATTGAAATGCTTTTACGTTTCCACCGGCGTCCAAAACAACCACTGCCAAAGGCTTGAAACCTTCCTTTCCAGCGTGGGCAAAAGCTTGATTGATGATACGGTTGGCGCGGGTGAGCGAAAGCTTGGACATTTTGATCTCCGGATTGTCAATTGATTTGGCACACCTAGATAGCCTAATGTCTTTCGAACTTCCAACTGAAGAGGCAATATTTTGCAGAGAAATTTCGCGCTACCCGGTAGATCGCCCGTTTTGGCTCAAACGTGTGCCGTATCCACATCCCATCCTCTGGCTACCGCAACCGCACTTGCCGTGCTCAAAGAAGGTGGAAATGCAGTAGATGCTGCCATTGCAGCTTCAGCAACACTTAGTGTTGTTGAGCCTCATATGACCGGGGTTGGGGGAGATTGTTTTGCCATTGTCGCAGACCCGCAAGGTGTATTACACGGTCTTAACGGGTCCGGGCGTTCGGCTCGTGGTGCACATCTTGATTGGTATCTTGAAAACGGATTCTCCGAAATTCCAGAGGAGTCTGCCCATTCGGTCACAGTACCGGGCGCAGTCAATGCGTGGGAAACACTACACCAAAAGTTTGGAAGCATGGATTTTGTCCGCCTTTTTGCTGAGGCCATTCGTTATGCGGACAACGGATTTCCAGTCGCTCCGAGGGTTGCCTCAGATTGGGCGGGAAACGCAGACAAACTTGCTGCTAATGAAGGTGGTGCGCTCCATTGCCTTTTTGACGGACAGGCGCCTCAAGTCGGCCAGGTTGTCAAGTTTCCGGCCCTTGCCAAAACATTGAAAACAATCGCAAAAGGTGGAGCAAACGCTTTTTATCAGGGGGACATTGCAAGAGAAATCGCAGAAACCGTCCAAAGTGCAGGTGGTTTCTTGTCGGAAGAGGATATCGCGGGTGTTTCTGCTGACTGGGTTGAGTTGATTTCCACCGAATATCGCGGACATGTGCTTCATGAAATTCCGCCAAACGGCCAAGGCTTGGCTGCGCTGATACTGGTTAATCTGCTGAAAAAAATAGGTATTTCCGAAAATCCGGATGATTTGAAACGGGCACATTTGGAAGCGGAGTGTGGGCGTATCGCCTATACAGCACGCGATGCGTATATTTCTGATCCGCAGACCATGTCGCACTCGGTTGAAGCGTTACTTTCGGACGATCATATCGACGCGTTATGCAAACTTTACGATCCTGAAAAACGTAATGAAAACATATTGCTACCCGACCCAACCGGATCAGATACCGTCTATTTGACTGTGGTAGACCGAGATGGGATGGCGGTTTCTTTCATCAACTCTCTGTTCGCCTGGTTTGGCTCCGGAATCATCACGAAAGATTCTGGCATTGCACTGCAGTCACGGGGGGCTGGGTTTAACGTCATCCCGGGTCATGGAAACGCGATTGGGCCTTCCAAGCGGCCTTTCCATACAATCATCCCGGCTATGGTTACGAAACAGGGTAAGGTCACACATTCCTATGGTGTCATGGGCGGAGCATATCAGGCAATGGGACATGCGCATGTCCTGTCAAATATGCTGGATTATGAAATGGACCCTCAACAAGCGCTGGATCATTCCAGAATTTTCTGGGGGGATTCTGGTGATCTTGAACTGGAAGACAGCATTGCCGATGGCATCCAAAATGGCCTTGAAGGCCTCGGGCATAGATGTTCTCGCGGCGCCGTGCATGGTGGGGGGCAGGTCATCCAGATTGATCATGACAATGGTGTTCTTATTGCCGGATCTGATCCTCGAAAAGACGGGCATTCTGCTGGCTTTTGAGGAATCTTAACGCTTCACTGGTATTCTCCATCTCTGAATTTGTGGTGATGGAACAATAAATGACGAACACAAGCGCGATTCTGGCATCGATTGGTCAGGCCAGTTATGAGTGGGACATCGAAAATGACCTGCTTTCCTGGAGCGATAATTTTAAAGAGCTCGTTGGCTTTAAACCTGACATTGATGTTTCCTCTGCCAGGGAGTTCGAGAAGCTTTTGAGTTCAGACAGTCAAGTTACGCGGTTTGCGGTCATACAGTCAGCGGACAAGACCAAGGTTGATGAAGCTGGATGCGCGTATCAGTGCATATACGCCATAAATCCGGCCAATCTGTACGATGAGACGGTACTGTGGCTTGAAGACATCGGTCGTTGGTATCCGAACAAAGACGGTAAACCGGTGCGGGCTGCAGGTATTGTCCGGATCATCAATGAACGCAGAAAGCGCGAAGAAAGCCTCAAACGGAAGTCGGAAGTCGATGAGCTTACTGGGTTGGCTAACCGGCGTTTTCTTGAAGATAGAATCAACCGGACAACCGAGCAGTGTTTTCTTGATAATAAGTCTTCGGCGTTTTTGTTGTTGGCATTGGAAGATTTCGAGCGGGTGAACAACACCTACGGTTTTGCTACCGGTGACGAGGTGCTTAAACAAGTAACCGGTTTGCTGAAACAGCAAATGCGAAATGATGATTTAGCAGCCCGGTTCTCGGGTGCAAAATTTGGTTTGATAATCCGAGATTGCAAAGAGGCTGAGATTCTGATTGCCGCACAGAGGTTGCATCATGCAATCAATGGAAAAGTACTGAAGACTTCCAGCGGTCCAGTCGCTTTGAAGGTCGCAATTGGCGCGTGTCTTCTCCCGTTTCATGCCCGCAAAGATGTTGAAGCAATTGCATGTGCAACGTCCGCACTTACCCACGCTCGACAAGAATTTGGCATAAAAGTTCATTTACATAATCCTGACCCGCAAATGTTGCTCAAGCGAGAGGCAGATTCCAAGCTTTTAACGCGGTTTGTAGATGTAATGGAAAAAGATGCCATGCATCTGGCCTTCCAACCTATTTTTGATCCAAACACGGGAAAACCAGCTTTTCATGAAGCTTTGCTGAGAATGGACGGATTGGGCGATGAGGTCATCAAGGACGCCGAATTTGTTCGATTGGCGGAAGACCTTGGGTTGATGCGTATTCTTGATTTGAAGGCGTTAAACAATGGGTTGGATGTTTTGGAATCTTGCCCCGATGCAGTTCTTTCCATCAACACTACCCACGAGAGTCTTGAAAACGGTGAGTGGATATCAACGCTTGTTCGACGGATTCATGATGTTCGGGGTCTTGCAGAGCGTTTGATTGTTGAATTGACGGAGTCTCACCTCCCAGGTGACATTCAGGAAACGCACAAAGCGGTGCGTTATCTGCAAAGCTTTGGTTGTCGCGTTGCTATTGATGACTTTGGTGTCGGGTATACTTCTTTCGCGCACTTGCGGGATCTTGGTGTTGATATGATCAAGATCGATGGAAGTTTTGTTAGAAACCTCAACCAAGACTCCAAGAACAGCGTGTTTCTGAAATCGATGCAACAATTGGCTTCCGCTTTTAACGTGAAAACCGTTGTTGAGTGGGTGGAAGATGTGGAAACCGCAGTGCAATTGCAGGAATGGGGTTTCGACTATCTTCAGGGGAGCTTATATGGCATGCCGCTTGCCGTATTGCCCTGGGAACGAGCGATCGTTGGTGAACGCCTCGACCCGGCAGAAACAACCTTGCTGAAATAGTCCTATTCCCCATATGCGGTTTCTTTGATCCAGTCGCAGAATGCGATGACTTCCGGGCGTTTTTGCGCTGCATATGTTGTCACCAAATCATAGCCAATATCCGTTGTTACCTTTTCTGGAAATGGGCAAACCATTAACCCGGATGCGATTGGTTCTCTCAGGATTGGCCAGCTTGCCAGGATCATTCCTTGTCCCGCGATGGCTGATTGTACTGCCAAGCCATAGTCATTGAAGTAAAGTCCCCCATCGCATGACACGTGATCTGCGCCGACATGTTTCAACCACTGTTCCCAGGCGAACCAACGTTTGGTGGCGTGCGCCCATTCGAGTTGAGACATGTCCCAGTGGATAAGTGGGACTGAGTTTAGATCTTCAAGTTTTGCTAAGGTTGGCGGACCGTTCACGAGGGTTGGGCTGCAAGCGGGAAAAATCTGGTCATCAAAGAGGCGATGCACAAATAAATCCTTTGCGCTCTCAACACCATATCGAATGGCGATATCAGCATCTCCACGATGAAGATCTACAATATGTTGCGAAGAATCAATCAGTACGTTGATTTTCGGATACCGACGACGAAACGCGTCCAGGCGGGGAACCAGCCAGGCTGTGGCGAAGGAGGCTTCGACGGTCAAAATGAGTTGTTTAGCTCTTTCCGGATCACGCATCTTTTCCACTGAGGCCATCATTTTTTGCATCGCGGCTGTGAGATCTTCGCGGCTCGCTGATCCTCTCGCCGTAAGGATTAACCCTTGCCCTTTGCGTTCCAGTAATTTTGCACCAATGGTTTCTTCCAGCTTGCTGACAAGCTGTTTAACGGCTGCTGGCGTCACGCTTAATTCGCGGGCAGCTGAATGGTAATTAAGGTGTCTCGCGACAGATTCAAAAGCCCTAAGGGCATTCAGGGAGGGAAGCCAATTGCGCATAAAAATTTAGTTAATCTAAATATTGAACTTAGATCAACTGAATTTCTATCGCATCTGATTCGCTCTAATATAATGAGGAACAACAACTCTCAGGACTTGAGTGCCGATCCTACCATTAAGGGTTGCTTAATTGGGTAGGGAGTTTGAATGGATAGGAGGAATGAAATGAGATGCAGTGATGGAAAATTGAGAGATTTGGTGACCAGCCGACCGGGGGCTGGTTGGGATTATGCTCAAACACGGCACCCCTTTTATCATATAGAGCAAAAAATGGGTGCTCATTACTGCGTTTATAACCGTCGACACATGGCAGTGTATTTTGACGGGCATTCGCAAGAAGACGGCTATTGGCATTTGCGGCAGAAGGCATTTGTGCTTCACACAGGCGAATTGCCTACCCAGTTCGAGGGGCCGGATGCCGAACGCCTTTTGGATAGGCTTTTTACGAAGGACATTACCAAGTCAAAGGTCATGCGTTGTTCCTACGGTCTTGCCTGTTATGACGACGGTGGCTTGATTGTCGACGGTATCCTTGTTCGTCTGGAGAAAGATAAATTCTGGTATGTTCAGGCGGATGGTGATTTTTACAGTTGGGCACGGGCCCATGCGAGTGGCATGGATGTTGAAATCTCAGATCCGGATGTTTTCGTATCCCAGGTGCAAGGGCCCAATTCACTTGAGATTCTTGCAGCTGCGTGTGACACGGGAATGCCTGAGCCTTTTGGCTATTTTTCTGCGGTTCGTGTACCGTTCGGGGGGCAGGATGTTGTTATAACCCGTACGGGTTACACCAATGAACTTGGCTGGGAATTTTATACAGAGCCCCATCATGATGCGGACGCGCTGTGGGCACATCTAGATGCGGCAGGCAGACCATTTGGGATGGAAATCTATGGCCTCGATTCTATGAACATTCGTCGAATTGAAGCGGGAATTCTGAATGCCGGCTCTGATTTCAATCATACGACCACCCCCTATGATGTTGGACTTGGGCGGTTTGTGGATGAGGACAAGGGGGATTTCATAGGGAAGGAAGCCTTGAAATCTGCGGTCCAAAAACCCCGACATTTTGGAATAAAGTGCATGGGGGGCGAGCCCTTGATTTCAGCTGATGTTGAGGTGGATGGTAAACGGGAAGGTGTCGTGACAGCAGGTGCAGTCTCACCTTACCTCGGGTACGGCATCGGTTATGCGCTCATGGACAATCACGGCCATGGTCCGGGCGATTTAATCAGGGTTGGGTGCCGTGATGGTTCGATGCAGGATGCTGAATTGGTCGGACTGCCATTTTATGACAAAAATGCAGAAATCCCCCGGGGTAAATTGGTTGATATTCCAGAGCGATCCGCATAAAAAACGGCGCTTCTTGTCTGAAACGCCGTTTGTTTGGTTTGCAATCTTAGGTTCTATGCAAGATCAAAGCGATCTGCATTCATTACTTTGTTCCAGGCAGAAGCAAAATCGCTCAGGAACTTTGCTTTAGCATCATCTGTTGCATAGACCTCTGCGATAGATCTAAGGATGGAATTTGATCCAAACACGAGATCTGCGCGTGTGCCTGTCCATTTTACTTCTCCGGAGGCACGATCACGTCCTTCGAATGTTTCTTCCGTGTCGTCGGTTGCCTTCCACTCGGTTCCGTCGTCAAGAAGGTTGACGAAGAAATCGTTTGAGAGTGCTCCCGGGTTTTCGGTTAAGACACCATGTTTGCTTCCGTTCGCGTTTGCATCCAAAACCCGTAAACCGCCGACCAGTACAGTCATTTCCGGTGCACTCAAACCAAGCAATTGTGCTTTGTCTACCAAAAGAGCTTCGGTTGAGCGTGTGTCACCGGTCTTCCTGTAATTGCGGAAACCATCAAACTTGGGTTCCAAAACAGCAAATGAGTCTACGTCTGTAAGCTCTTGCGTTGTATCTGTCCGTCCCGGTGTGAAGGGAACCGTCAGTCCGCCGCCTGCTGCTTTTTCGATTGCGGCGCAGCCTCCAAGAACAATCAAATCCGCCAGTGAGACATTTCCGGCAAAATCATTCTGGATGCCCTCAAGTACTTCCAACACTTTTGCAAGCTGGTCAGGATCATTGGCTTCCCAATCCTTTTGCGGTGCCAAGCGGATGCGCGCACCATTTGCGCCACCGCGAAGGTCAGAACCCCGGAAGGTAGAGGCAGAAGCCCACGCGGTTGATACCAGTTCTTGAACTGAGAGACCTGAAGTCAAGATTTTGTCTTTTAGAGAAGCAATATCGGCTTCGCTGATCATTGGGCCTTCATGAGCAGGAACCGGATCTTGCCAAATCAGCTCTTCAGAAGGGACTTCTTCTCCGAGATATCGGATGAGGGGGCCCATATCACGGTGTGTAAGCTTGTACCAGGCACGTGCATACGCGTCTGCAAACTCATCTGGGTTGTCCAGAAAGTGCTTTGAGATTTTCGCGTATTCCGGATCCATTTTCATTGCCATATCAGCCGTTGTCATCATCAACGGTTGTGTTTGTGAGGCATCATGTGCTTTCGGCGCTTCCGGTGCATTTTGACCTTCTTTAGGTTGCCATTGAACATGGCCAGACGGGCTTGTTACCTGTTCCCACTCGTAGTTGAGCAAAACATCAAAGTAGCCCATGTCCCACTGGGTAGGGTTGGCAGTCCAGGAACCTTCAAATCCTGCGGTCGTTGTATCTCCGCCTTTACCGGACCCATGCGAGTTGATCCAACCCATGCCCATTTGTGCCATTGGCGCGCCTTCAGGTTCGCTGCCGACATTTTCCTCAGGCCCGGCGCCATGTCCCTTACCAAAGGTATGGCCACCGGCAACCAGTGCCACGGTTTCATAGTCATTCATTGCCATTCGGCCGAATGTGTCGCGAATATCGAACGCTGATTTCAGGGGATCCGGGTTCCCGTTTGGGCCTTCAGGGTTCACATAGATCAATCCCATTTGAACAGCGCCGAGGGGATTGGCAAGTTCTCTTTCGCCACTGTAGCGTGCATCGCCAAGCCATTCTGTTTCAGGTCCCCAGTAAATATCTTCTTCCGGTTCCCAAACGTCTTGTCTTCCACCGCCGAACCCAAATGTCTTGAAGCCCATCGACTCCATGGCGACATTTCCGGCGAGGATCATAAGATCGGCCCAAGAGATTTTTTGTCCATATTTTTGCTTTAGCGGCCAAAGCAAGCGGCGGGCTTTATCCAGGTTTCCGTTATCCGGCCAACTGTTCAACGGGGCGAATCTTTGCGTTCCTGAACGTGCACCGCCACGACCGTCATAGGTGCGGTATGTCCCGGCACTATGCCACGCCATGCGGATAAACAAGCCGCCGTAGTGGCCATAGTCTGCTGGCCACCATTCTTGGGAATCCGTCATGAGATCGGTCAGGTCTTTTTTCAGCGCTTTCAGATCAAGGCTTTTGAATTCCTCAGCGTAATTAAACTCTGCGCCAAGCGGGTCCGCTTGAGGTGAATTCTGATTGAGAATTTTAAGGTTAAGCTGTTCAGGCCACCAGCGTTGATTGCCCATGCTGCCTGATGCTGATTGAGTGTGAATTACCGGGCATTTGCCTTTTGTATCTACGGTCATTTCGTTCATGTTGCTACTCTCCGGTGTGTAGGGGTCGATCGGAACAGCTTGTTCATTGGCTGCACAAACTCATTCATAGTTTATAACAGTTCTAAACAATCAGAAGAAGTAGTATTTTTTTATCCTTTCAATCAGTTTTTCTTATTTTAAAAAACCTTGCGCGTGGGCGAACTGAAGACTGGGTTTTCAGGATCGAGGATGATCTAAAATTCTATGAATTTTTTCTTGCAGTTTCCTTGCTGAGATCGGTTTTGACAAATAGTCATCCATGCCAGCATCAAAACATTTTTCCATGTCGCCATTCATTGCATGGGCAGTTACGCCAATGATTGGTGTGCATCTACCATTGGATTGTTCAAGTTTCCGAATTTCCTGTGTTGCAGCATGGCCACTCATTACTGGCATGGACACATCCATGCATATCATTTTTGGGTTTAGCCGCTGGTAAAGTTGCACGGCTTCCTGGCCATTGTTTGCGATTTTATACGAATAGCCGGTTTCCTCGAGGATTTGCTTAAAGACAATCTGGTTGACCTCGTTGTCCTCTGCGATCAACACATCAAGATCGTTTAGCCGCATTTCCTGAAGCGTTGCGGGCACGATACTACATTCTTCCGATGAGCGTAGGGTGTCTTCGTCTTCGCGTGATGCATGCGCGTTGGTGTTTCTTAAGACCTGAATGATTGTTTCAAATAGCAAGGATGATCTGGCAGGTTTCACAAGATAAGCTTGGATACCAAGAGAAGAGAATAGTTTACCGTCTTCTGTCTGATCGACAGAGGCAAGCATGACAATCGGAATGTCAGCGAAGTCAGGGGTTTCTCTGATTGCCGTTGCAACTTCGCCACCGTTCATTTCTGGCATGTGATAATCGAGAATAATCGTGTCGATTTTGATATTCCGGCTTTTGGCGGTTCGGAGAAACTCCATGGCCTCCTGGCCGCTCGAGACGGCAGCGCTGTCGAAGTCCCAATTGATCATCTGTTCTGACAGAATTGATCGATTGACTGGATTGTCGTCAACAATCAGGATGCGCTTGCCGGTCAGATCGATTGCGTTGGCTTTTTTCTTCCTGGTCGCATGAACAGGGAGGGTGATTTTGAACCAAAATGTGGATCCAGCACCTGGTTTTGAATCAACTCCAATCTCTCCGCCCATCAACTCGATCAAAGATGACGTGATGGCGAGACCAAGTCCTGTTCCCTCATGTTTGCGCGTTGCAGAGGTGTCGACTTGACTGAATTTATCGAAGACTTTTTCCTGTTTCTCTTCCGGAATTCCAACGCCTGTATCTTCAACGCAAATGTGCAAAAGCACGGAGTCATCTGCGTTTCTGCGGCCGTTAACATCAACAAAGACATGCCCATTTTCTGTGAACTTGACGGCATTGCCCACCAGGTTTGTTACGATCTGGCGAATTCGGCCCACGTCACCGACGAACATTTCCGGCAAGTCTGGTGCTATTCGAACGATCAGCTCTAAGTCTTTTTCTGCTACTCTGGAAGAAACCAAGGTGGCTACATCTTCGATTGCTTCTGACAAAACGAACGGTGCAGGATCCAATTCCATCTGACCTGCATCAATTTTTGAGAAATCCAGAATGTCATTGATAATCGTCAGTAGCGAGCCCCCTGACTTAAGAATGATATCGGCAAATGTCTTCTGTTTTTTGTCTAGATCCGTATGAGACAAAAGCTCAGCCATACCCATGACACCGTTCATCGGTGTTCGGATTTCGTGACTCATATTGGCGAGAAACTCTGATTTGGCCCTGTCTGCTGCTTCTGCTGATTTTTGGGCTGCTAAGGTATCTTTCAGCGCGGTGTTGAGGCCTATCGCCATTCTTTCGGTTTGACTGCTGAAAATGGCAGCAGCGGCTCCAACCAGTAACAGGTTGAGGAGCGTGGTTCTGAAAATCAGACTGGCAACGGCCTCTTCTTCGATTGGGATGCTTGGCGATGGAAGGAAATCCGGGAACCATAGCATAGCAGTCAGGCTTGTGCCCGCCGCAGCCATTGCAAGGAAACCTACCTTCCAACCCGCGACAAGGACAAAGAACATGCCCCATGTTACATAAAAAACCACGTCTTCAGAGACCAGAGATCCAGCGATCACGGAGTTATACGTGATGATGCAAAACGCCCAGCAAAGAAGGATGATTGAAATCCTGTAGTGATCTCTGCCTAAATAGATCCAAATTGGGCCGATTAAGTACAAAAGCGCTCCCAAAACCGGGACAGAGTTTACAATCAGATTGTTTGGATATTCAGCAATGAACTGTTCGATGCCCAAGCTTGTGCCCGAGGCTAGTCCCAGCAAACAAAAAATAATGATTGCGCGTTTTTTGGCCAATTCATGAAAGTCGTTGCCGTGCAACGATGGCCAAAAAAATTCGATAAGATTCTCAGAAATTGTCATAGTCCGCCCCCAGTCAAACGCAAAATCGAACATTTCTTTTGGGGCAAACGCGACGCTTTATAGAGCGACCGTATTAAAGCATCGTTAAATGCGTTTCAGTTACTTGGAGCCGAAACGATGTTCCACATATTCATGGACCAGTTTCTGGAAATCAGCGGCGATGTTTGGACCGCGTAGCGTGTGCGCTTTCTTCCCGTCAATGAATACGGGGGCTGCCGGGTTTTCACCAGTACCGGGAAGGGAAATGCCTATGTCGGCATGTTTTGATTCACCCGGACCGTTCACGATGCACCCCATGACGGCTACATTTAACGCTTCCACGCCTGGATACTTGGTTTTCCATTTTGGCATGTCGCGGCGAATCTGTTCCTGAATATCCTGCGCCAACTCCTGGAAAACGGTTGACGTGGTGCGCCCACAGCCCGGACAGGCTGCGACAATCGGA
>JBCCXO010000017.1:0-60243 GCA_039191645.1 Pseudomonadota bacterium
CGGGAAAAACCCAACACCGGCAAGCCCTATAAAAACTGGGAAGCGGAGTATCGCAAATGGCGAACCCATGAGATGTCAGATCACCTGCCAATTTGGATTGAGTTGGAGGTCGACTATTCAAACAATTATCTCATGAAAATCTGCAACGGCGCCTAGCCTCACCATCAACTGCCTCACCACCCCCAACCTAAAAAAACCCTGTTCCAGTTCAACATCGGGAGCTGCGGAAAATGACCGGAAACGCCAACAAGGACAAAACCCCAAAGCGCGACGAGAGGCCAGGGTGGAAGAAGAAGCGGTGGCAGGTGCTTACTGTTTTTGTTCTCTTTCTCTTCTGGGTCTATTTCATCCCGCGCTTTCCCTTTGAGCCCTATCAGCTTTATGCCGATTTAACACCGCAGGAGCGCGCAGCAATCCTACCGTTCGAAAAACTCTCGACACAAAAGTCATATCCTTTCTATCGCATGAAGAGACCGGGCAAGTTTCAGGCTGCAGTCAGTCAGTTTCCAGATGCCAGAAGTTGCCTCGTTGCAAGCGAAGCTGAAAAGGCAAAGCCGGATTTGCGGCTGATGGATTGGGACAAGCCAAAAAGCACGAAAGGTGTTGAGGTCTGCCTCTGGCACATCTTTTCAAGCCTCAATACGCCTGAACGGGTTCAGCAGTGGATGATATTCCACGATATCAATGCGCGCGTTGGTAAACCCAGAAAAGTTGGATTGGTGACTAGTGTCTCTGTTTGGGGATTGAGGTCTTACCAAGAGCACAACGCTATCTGGCCGACCACAGGGTTTTTGCGATTTGGGCATCTCTTACGCTTCATAAATAGGGGTGAAACGTACGGAGCCACTTGGCGTGAAGGAAACTTAACAAGCTCCGGGTTTAACAATTCAAACACTAAATAAGGTGAAAGGGAAAATCTAGCATGAGGCTTTTGCTTGCGGGTAACTTTGTTTTGGGAACTGATCTTGTCGTCGGAGGTCCATTGGATGGTAGCGGTTATGGACACCTGCAACTCGTATTCGATCAGGGCGACTTGCTGGAGGCAACTGAGATTGAAGTGCAGGGCAATGCCTATGCATTGTGGTTTTTTGGAAACTGGGTTGTTTCGGAAGAGGACAATAACCATTCACAAGATACTGGTTTCTTCGGGCAGGAAAATTTCTACACAAACGTTGAGATCGAATTGGGTGATCGCACCCCAGACCATGTATGGGATATCCTTACACAAGCGCGCGAGCAATTCGATAATGCTATTAGAGGCGATCAAACAGGCACGCTTTTCCAATATGAAGTCACCTATAATTCAAACACCTTTGCCAGCACACTTCTTTCAATCATTGGCATAGACATCAACGACCACATTGATAGCCTCATAACATCCCGCGAAGAAGATGATCTGATCCCCGATTTCACATTCGCCGAGGGAATCAGAGGATACCCCGGATATAACCGCAATGCGCTGAACGACGCGGAGTTTCCCAACGATGCGATTGATCTTCAGTTTAACGGGACAGACGGAAACGACATCATCCAAACCGGGAACGGACGCGACACCTTGTCGGGCAATATGGGCAATGATCACCTGAGCGATGGCGGGATTATCGATGAAGAAGAGGCTGCAGTCAGATTGCTGGATGATCCAGACAGCCGGATAGACGTTCTTGACGGGGGTGAAGATGATGACATCATAACCTTCGCAGATGACCTTGAGGCAGACATCTTCCTAGTCAGTGAGGGCTTTGATTATATCGAGGGCGGGGGTGTGCTCGACCGGATCATCCTGCCTACCGAGTTGATCGACGCGGACAGTCTGGATATCGGGATTGAAAGCATTCCGGTCGGTACGTTTCAGCAGAACGAATTTGTGCGGGAAAGCGTTGAGATCGAAGTCCTGCACAGGGGCAACGGGCGCAGCCAGGCTTCGGAGGCACCCACAGCCAACGGCATTCCGCTTCTTGGCGGGTTTATTGTAAACCCGGATCCGGACGCCAGCGCAGTGGTCGCGCAGTATCAAGGCTTTAACAGCCCCGACACCAATGGTGTCTATGATGAGTTTACCGCCCGGGTGAAAGTAACCACCACCATTGTTAACATCAACGAGGATGGCGGTGGCGGCGGAGGGGCAACCGAAACGGTGATTGAAAGCACCCTTCAGCTGAGTGCGTTTGATGTCACCTACTATACGCTCGATGCTGTGCAGGCCAGTTTCCCCGAAGTGCTGCAAACCTACGACGAATTGGAACGCGAATACTCCGCCCAATCGCTCTTTATCAATATTGGCTTTGCGATCCAAAGCGAGGAGGCAGCAGACAACGGCGTTCCCCGCGAGGGAAGTTGGGTCTTGATTTCCGATTTCACGCCCGGCGATTTTGGCATTGAGTTCTCCCTTGAAAATCCGGAGGATTTTGCGCGGATCAACAACGAGGGCGCGTTCGAAGAATACCGCCTGATCAATGAAAACCTGGATGAAGCGCCGGATACGCCCAGTGAGCCAGCCGATCCCGTCGATCCCGGAGCCGACATTTCCCTTCAAACGCTCCAGACTGCGGAAACAAACATGATTGAAGTCGCCGAAGTGCTGAGCGGTTCGGCTGCCGATGAGTTGATTTCCGGCGGGGTAGCAGATGACATTCTCGACGGTCTCGGGGGGGACGATGTCCTCTTCGGCGGTGCAGGGAACGATACGCTTAATGGTGGTGAAGGCGATGACACGCTTTTCGCAAGCAGAGGACAGGACACCTATGATGGCGGCGCGGGAACAGACACCCTCGATCTGCGGTATATGGAGATCGGTCACGTGGTGGATCTTACCGTCGGCGAATTAACCGAACAATCGCAAGGCGCTTTGATCCAGGCGCTGGCGAGCATCGAACGGGTGATTGGCACGCAGGATGCTGATCGCATCATCGGCGACCGCAATGCAAACCAGCTGTTTGGCTCGGACGGCGAAGACACCTTATCCGGCAGAGGCGGCGACGATATCATTTTTGGTGGCGCGGACAGCGATACCCTTTCCGGTGGCGGCGGCGAAGACACGCTGCGGGGCGGGTCCGGGGACGACCACCTGACGGGCGGTGCAGGAAATGACATCCTGATCGGTGAGCATGGCGACGATGTTTTGAGAGGTGGGTCCGGTGAAGATGCCTTAAACGCAGGCTTTGGCGATGACCGCCTTAACGGCGGCGCTGGGGGTGACAGACTTACAGGCGGAGAAGGCATCGACACAGCAACCTATGGAAATTCGGATGCGGCGGTCGCAATCAATCTCCAAACGGGAGACGCAAGCGGAGGCGATGCAGAGGGTGATGTACTCGTACAGATCGAAAATCTGGTTGGCACAGATTTCGCTGATAATCTGACGGGTAACGCGGAGGCAAACCGTCTCGCAGGACGCGATGGCAACGACGCACTCTTTGGTCTCGATGGAAGCGATCGCCTGATTGGTGGTCTGGGGAATGATGAACTCTTTGGCGGCAACGGCAATGACAGATTGTTCGGCGGTGAAGGAGACGACATCATCGATGGCGGCTCAGGTGACGACCGTCTTTCTGGCAATGCAGGCGCAGATAGGTTCCGCTTTTCGGTTTTCGACTTCGGAAACGATACCATCCGCGATTATGAAGACGGGCTCGATATCATCGACTTCGCGGCTCTGGGAATCGCCTTTTCCGATCTTTCCATCTCACAAGACGGCGAGGATGCGAACATCCAGGTTTCCGGGAATGTGGATAACTTCATCACACTTTTGGATACGGACATAGCGCTTGTCACGCAATCCGATTTCCAGTTTAGTGCAGTCGAATAGCAGGGTTTTGGTTATGTGTTGCAAAAAAAGCAACACATCGCTTGAAAATTAGCAGCAGACAGCATCACATCGATTTGCTTCCTTCCCCGCGTACTTGGGCTTAGCAAGAAAACAGAATCTTTTTTTAGTCCGGTATGGGTTAGGCGGAGCAATTCTCCGTCAATGTGACAGGGAAAGGATCACACATGTTAAAGAAACTGGCGCTTGCTGCAGCCGTATCTATCGCAACTCCCGTTGCGGCGCTCGCGGAAGAAATCAAAATCGGAATTCTCCACTCGCTCTCAGGGACCATGGCAATCTCCGAAACCACCTTGAAAGACACCATGCTGATGCTCATCGACGAACAAAATAAAAAAGGCGGTGTCATGGGCAAAACGCTGGTGCCGGTTGTGGTTGACCCGGCATCCGATTGGCCGCTTTTCGCTGAAAAAGCACGTGAATTGCTGACCGTCCACGAAGTCGACGTTATTTTTGGAAACTGGACATCTGTATCCAGAAAATCAGTCCTTCCGGTGATTGAAGAACTGAACGGACTTCTCTTTTACCCCGTTCAATACGAGGGCGAAGAATCTTCAAAGAACGTCTTTTACACCGGTGCTGCACCCAATCAGCAAGCAATTCCAGCCACAGACTATTATCTGGAAGAACTCGGTGTCGAAAAATTTGCGCTCCTGGGAACGGACTACGTGTATCCGCGCACAACCAACAAAATCCTTGAGCAATACCTGATCGACAAAGGCATCAAGGAAGAAGATATCTTTGTAAACTACACCCCGTTTGGCCATTCAGATTGGTCAAAAATCGTTGCAGATGTTGTGGCACTGGGCGCGGATGGGAAAAAAGTAGGTGTCATCTCAACCATCAATGGGGATGCTAACATCGGGTTCTATAAAGAGTTGGCCGCTGCTGGTATTTCAGCCGATGACATTCCGGTTGTCGCGTTCTCAGTCGGTGAAGAAGAGCTTTCTGGTCTGGACACCACCAACCTTGTCGGCCACCTCGCAGCTTGGAATTACTTTCAGTCTGCAGAATCAGAAGCCAATGCGACGTTCATTGAAACCTGGAAAGCACGCATGGGCGATAAGCGCGTCACAAACGATCCCATGGAAGCGCACTATATCGGTTTCAACATGTGGGTGAACGCGGTTGAAAAAGCAGGCACGACAGACGTCGATGCGGTTCGCACCGCAATGTATGGTCAGGAGTTTCCAAACCTTACTGGCGGAACAGCAGTCATGCTTCCCAACCACCATTTGGCCAAACCTGTCTTGATCGGTGAAATCCAGGAAGACGGACAGTTTGACATCATCAGTCAAACGGAAGAAGTGCCTGGCGATGCCTGGACAGATTTTCTCCCCACTTCTGCAGTGCTGAAATCTGACTGGAAAGATCTCGGATGCGGCATGTACAACACGGAAACCAGTACCTGCGTCCAAATCAAGTCAAACTACTAAATCAGGTTGCAAGACAAACCGGGAGGGCAATGCGCCTTCCCGGTGCTGGGTTTTTTCATGAGTGTCCGTTTTCTGGCAGCCTTCCTGCTATTTTTTTGCACTGGCTTATCTGGCGCGTTATCGCAAACGCAGTCCGACGGGTTTCAAGCGTTATTGCAGGAAAACTTCAAGTTGATTAAACGCAGCTCTGTGAAAACAGTTGGCCCGTTATTGGAAAAAATCCAACAAAGCGGATTTGAAGGCAGCACAGAATTTCTTGGAAAATGGCAGTTGAAAGAGGTCTGGTATCGCAAGGAAGATGAAACACTCTTCTACGTGAAAACGGACGATAAAAAAACGTATCAACTCATTGACATTGAAACCGGCGAGACAATTGGTGAAGTCCCTAAGCGCGAGCTGAGGCAAATCAAACCAAACAGTGGGGTCCGGGCCTTGATTGCAGGTGTTCTTGTTGCCTCACGACTTTCAAGCCCCGATTTGGAAGTCCGCCGATCGAGCCTCGACAGCATTTCCAGAAATCCCAAACCGGAGCATCTTGAGGCTCTGAAAGAGGCCGTGAAGAATGAGCCGGACCCTACCTTAAAGGTCCGCTTCAAAACCGTGGCAGATCTGCTTGCAATGCAATTTGCAGACGATGTTGATGAACGCGTTAACGCGATCAAAACATTCAGCGGGGATCTGAGACTGGAGGTGCGGGCAAGCTTAAATCCGCTGTTGGCCTCAACCGTCCGTTTCGCAACGAACGTGCCGGAAAACATCAACCTTGCTCGTGTCATTGTTCCGGGAAAAACCGTATTGCGGGATGATGGATCGGCTCAGACATATTCCCTGATTGACTGGCTAAACGATCGTGCGATTGAAATCGAAATCGTCGAAGCATACGAAATGCTCGCGAACGACAACCTGGTAAAACCGATTGTTTCTGACAAACAGCGCGATGCTGCGTTGATTGCAAATTTGGAAAATGATCAGGTTGCAGGCTTCCAGTTTGAAAAACTGAATACAGAAGAAATGCGCAATGAGGCCTATGCTGCCCTTGCAAACCTTGGAAAGGTGGAGCCACGGCCAAACCCTCAAGATATTGTTGAGGCGGTTGAACGTTACACATTCTACGCTGAGTACAACGATCCAAACCTGGCGGTGACCAACGCAGCGCGGGAAACGCTGGCTACCATAAATTTTTCTGTTCGTTGGAATACATTTTTGGATTTACTGCTCGATGCCGTGAGCCTTGCATCAATTTACTTCCTTGCCGCCATTGGTTTGGCGATCACCTTTGGTGTCATGCGCGTTATCAACATGGCGCATGGAGAATTCATCATGATGGGCGCGTACTCCGGCTATGTGGTTCAGCAGTTCATCACGAATTACACCCTCTCTATCGTTGTTGCCATTCCTGTTGCTTTCGCTGTCACATTCGCTGCTGGCGTGATACTTGAAAGGCTGGTGATCCGTCATCTTTATGACAGACCCTTAGAGACATTGCTTGCAACATTTGGTGTGGGCATCGCGTTGCAGCAATTGGCGAAAAACATTTTTGGAACCCAAGCCCGCCCCCTCACTGCACCGGATTGGCTGGATGGTGCGCTTGTGATCAACGACGTTGTCTCAATCAGTTGGATCAGAATTGCAATCTTTGTGCTTGGTGTGGTGTTTTTCTGTGGGCTCTGGTGGACGCTCAACAAAACCCGTTTGGGACTGGAGACCCGGGCGGTGGTACAAAACCCGCGCATGGCGGCATCCATGGGCATCAACCCCGACCGCATCAACATGCTGACGTTTGGTTTGGGATCAGGCATTGCCGGAATTGCAGGTGTTGCTATCGGTCTATATGCAAAGGTCACCTCCGAATTGGGCAGCGAATACATCGTTCAAAGCTTCATGACTGTCGTCATTGGAGGAGTTGGAAACATATGGGGTACGCTGGCAGGTGCCGGCCTGATCGGCATCCTCCAAAAGTTGATCGAAAACTTCAATCCGTCCAACACGCTTGCCGCACAGACCTACATGATAATCTTCATCATCATATTCATTCAGTTCCGGCCGCGCGGCATCATCGCGCTCAAAGGAAGGGCAGCAGAGGCATGACATGACAGAAGCTGCACTCCCAAATCAACTTCAAAAACAGACCTTTGGTGGTCCACTAACGCGGTTTTTGATCACCCATCCATCCACGCTTTGGTTTCTTGGGCTTTTGGCGCTTTTTACACTCGGGGTTAGCGTTTTGAGTGAAGGCTTTGGCCTTGGCTTGGTGTCAACCAGCATGGTGAAAACACTTGGCAAAACACTCTGCTTCTGCCTTGTTGCCATCGCAATGGATTTGGTCTGGGGCTATTGCGGCATTTTGAGCTTGGGACACTTTGCTTTCTTTGGTCTCGGCGGATACATGATCGGCATGTGGCTCATGTATGCCCGGACCGAGATCATAGTGGTGAATGCCGGTAAATCCGCAGCACTTCCAATGACGCCGCAAGAAATACACGCTTCCATCGGCGAACAGATATTCGGTGTCGTGGGTGGTTCTGAGTTCCCAGTAATCTGGGCCTTTGCAGACAATCTCGCGGTGCAGTTGCTATTTGTTGTTCTCGTGCCTGGATTACTGGCACTGACGTTTGGATGGTTAGCGTTTCGCAGCCGTGTCACCGGCGTCTATCTTTCAATCCTCACCCAGGCCATGACCCTCGCCCTTGCTCTTTACCTTTTCCAAAATGACAGCGGGCTGCGCGGAAACAATGGGCTCTCCGGACTTCAAAATCTGCCTGGTTTGGAAACAACGCCCCAGTCCACGATTTCGATGTGGTTCTTCTGGGCCTCTGCTGTTGCACTAGGGCTTGGATATCTTGGCGTTAAGATGATCGTTGAGTCGAAACTTGGAAACGTTATCCTGGCAATCCGGGATGATGAAAGTCGGGTGCGTTTTCTTGGCTATAACGTAGAAGGATACAAGCTCTTTGTCTTTGTGCTCTCGGCAATCATAGCTGCAATCGCTGGAGCACTTTATTATCCGCAGGCGGGGATTATAAATCCTGCGGAGATTGCGCCGATCGCCTCAATTTATCTTGCCGTATGGGTGGCTATTGGAGGGAGGGGCCGCCTCTACGGAGCGGTGATCGGCGCAGCCTTTGTTTCTCTTCTGTCTTCCTGGTTCACCGGCGGTCAAATACCCGATATCCCACTCGGGTTTTACACCATCCAATGGGTAGACTGGTGGCTCGTTTTGCTGGGCTTCAGCTTTGTTGCGACAACGCTCTATGCCCCCCAAGGACTGGGCGGTCTCATCGATAAACTTGCCCCGCGCCGGGAGAAAGCGGATGGATAGCCTGCTTGAAGTAGATAGCATCTCGGTTTCTTTCGATGGATTTAAGGCGATTAACAATTTAAGCTTCGTAATCGGAGACCGAGAACTGCGTGCGATTATCGGACCAAACGGTGCAGGCAAGACAACATTCATGGATATTGTCACCGGCAAAACCAGACCTGACGCAGGGGATGTTTTATGGGGAGAAAAAAACCACTCCCTTTTGCGAAAGTCTGAATCAGACATTGCAAGGCTGGGTGTTGGTAGAAAGTTTCAAAGACCAACCGTATTTGAAGAGCAGACCGTTGAAGAAAATTTGATGATGTCGCTGAAAAATAACCGGACCCCATTCAACGTTTTGTTCTACAAATATCATAGCGAAGATCAGCAGAAAGTAGCATCAATAGCTGAAGAAATTGGCCTCGCATCCTCAATCAATCGATTGGCAGGAGAATTGTCTCATGGTCAAAAACAATGGCTGGAAATTGGCATGCTGCTGGCGCAGGAACCGCGCCTGTTAATGGTGGATGAGCCTGCTGCCGGCATGACGGGTGATGAACGGAAAAAGACAGTCAGCTTGTTGAAGAGAATGGCAGAAACGCGGGCGGTCATCGTGGTCGAACACGACATGGAATTTGTTCGTAACCTCGAGTGTCGGGTGACCGTTCTGCATGAAGGGTCCGTATTGGCGGAGGGTAGCCTCGACCATGTTACAAACAATCAGGAAGTTATCGATGTCTATCTGGGCCGCTAGCAAACTGGGATACGAGAAATGTTAAACGTGACAAACCTCGATTTGCACTATGGCGCCGCGCAAATTTTGTTTGATGTTTCCCTGGAGGCCAAACCCGGATCTGTCACCTGCTTAATGGGACGCAACGGTGTCGGAAAAACATCCCTTTTAAAAGCAATTACGGGACATCATTTTGGATCTGCTGGTGATATTCTTTTCAACCAGGAAAGTGTTGGACAGGTACCGGTGCACAAACGTGCAGCAAGCGGCATTGCCTATGTTCCCCAGGGTCGCGACATTTTTCCGATGTTGAGCGTTGAAGAAAACCTGCAAACCGGTTTCAGCCTGTTGCAAGCCAAAGACCGCAACATACCCGATGAAGTCTTTGAATTGTTTCCCGTGTTAGGCGAAATGCTTGGTAGACGCGGCGGAGATTTGTCCGGCGGCCAGCAGCAACAACTGGCGATTGGCCGTGCATTGGTCATGCGTCCGAAGGTCCTGGTGCTTGATGAGCCGACAGAAGGCATTCAACCCTCGGTGATAAAAGACATTGGTCGCGCGATAGAGTATCTTCGCGATCAATCAGGTTTGGCAATTGTTCTCGTAGAACAATATCTTGATTTTTGCAGACAACTTGCCAATCAGCTTTACATCATGGATCGTGGCCGCATTGTTCATCAGGGCAAAGCGAGTGATTTGGATAAGAAACATGTACGCAAACACCTCTCAGTGTGATCCTGCTGCTGATGAGCATTCGGTGAGCCATCAGCGGGTTTCTGCCTCTGCGGCTGTTTCATTCAAGTTGGTAAATGATCGAACGCGCCTCGATAGACTGTATCAAAACGGCAGCGCTAAAGTCAGGTTTCCCAACAATCAAAGCCGCGACATCGAAGCAGTGCTTATTAATACGGCAGGCGGCCTTACTGGTGGTGATCAGTTGAATTGGGATTTACGATTGGCAGAAAACACAGAAGTGGTAGCAACGACACAGGCCTGCGAAAAAGCTTACCTAGCCAATGACGGCGCTGCTTGCCTTTCTACACAGGCACATCTGGGTGCCGGTAGCACCCTGCATTGGCTGCCTCAGGAAACGATCCTCTACGAGGGCTCCGCCCTTACCCGAACCTTTGATGTCACCATGCAAGAAAACGCCACCTTGCTCGCAATCGAATCTACAATATTGGGCCGCCAAGCGATGGGTGAAGCAATCAGAAATGTACTTTTCCGGGACCGTTGGCGCATTCGCTATGGTGGCAAACTATGGTTCGCTGACGACATCAAATTGAGCGGCAATGAAATTTCCGTTGCGCAAATGAAGAACTGTCGGGCAGTTTCCAGCCTATTGCTCGTGTGTGGCGGGGACGATGAGGAACTACAAAGAATGGTGCGTAAACTGCGGGAGATCAGTCCAGCAGAATTGACCGGGTTCAGCGCATTTAATGGCAAAATAGTCGGGCGCATTTTGGCAAAAGACAGCTATGAGCTGCGGAAGGTTCTTGCGCCTGTTCTAAGGTTTTTGCGTAATAACGAATTACCGCGTGTCTGGAGGATCTAACGCATGCATCTCACGCCAAGGGAAAAAGACAAGTTACTGATTGCAATGGCTGCAGAAGTTGCCCGAAAGCGCCTCGATCGAGGCGTAAAACTCAATCACCCTGAGGCGATTGCGTTGATAACAGACTTCGTCGTGGAAGGCGCACGCGATGGCCGATCCGTCGCAGACCTCATGGAAGCCGGTGCGCACGTCATCGGTCGTGATCAGGTGATGGAAGGAATTCCGGAAATGATCCATGACATTCAAGTGGAAGCAACGTTTCCCGACGGTGTAAAACTTGTAACCGTCCACGAACCGATTAGGTAGGAGCCGACAATGATCCCGGGAGAAATTATTACCGCTGAGGGCAATCTTACGTTAAACGAAGGATCGCCAACCCTTACTCTGAAAGTCGCAAATACCGGTGACCGTCCAGTTCAGGTTGGCAGCCACTATCACTTTTATGAGACCAATTCTGCGCTGGCGTTTGATCGTGAAGCGGCAAAGGGCATGCGCTTAGACATCGCTTCCGGCACCGCAGTACGGTTTGAGCCAGGCCAATCAAGAGATGTTGTTCTTGTGCCCATTGGGGGAGAACGAAACGTGTATGGGTTCAATCAGAAAGTGATGGGAGCAGTATAATGCCAGCTACGATTTCCCGCCCCGCCTATGCCGACATGTTTGGTCCCACAACCGGAGATAAAGTTCGTCTTGCCGATACAGAGCTTTTTATTGAAGTGGAAAAAGATCTAACGACCTACGGGGAAGAAGTAAAATTCGGAGGCGGCAAAGTAATTCGGGATGGCATGGGGCAGAGCCAGACCACCCGCGCAGATGGCGCGGTAGACACCGTCATCACCAATGCATTGGTTGTTGATCATACCGGTATCTACAAAGCCGACATTGGACTAAAAAGCGGTGAGATTGCAGCCATTGGTAAGGCGGGCAATCCGGATACCCAATCAGGCGTAGACATCATAATCGGACCGGGGACGGAAGCCATTGCGGCTGAGGGAAAGATTATTACGGCTGGCGGGTTCGATAGCCATATTCATTTTATATGTCCCCAACAGATTGAAGAAGCCCTCATGTCAGGGGTTACCACCATGCTCGGCGGAGGCACGGGTCCTGCGCATGGTACGTTGGCAACCACGTGTACTCCGGGACCGTGGCACATCGG
Source organism: Pseudomonadota bacterium (assembly GCA_039191645.1). Taxonomy (GTDB): domain Bacteria; phylum Pseudomonadota; class Alphaproteobacteria; order Rhizobiales; family Rhizobiaceae; genus JAALLB01. The sequence goes on from JBCCXO010000017.1 coordinate 12,005, forward strand.
ACGGATGATCCAATCTGCCGATGCCTTTCCCATGAATCTGGCGTTTGCTGGTAAGGGAAATGCCTCACTTCCAGCTGCCTTGGAAGAAATGGTCAAGGGTGGAGCATGTGCCTTGAAGCTCCATGAGGACTGGGGAACCACACCCGGTGCAATCGATTGTTGCCTCGGCGTGGCTGATGCATTCGATGTTCAGGTGATGATCCACACCGATACTTTGAACGAGTCCGGATTTGTGGAGAACACCATAAAGGCGATTGATGGTCGCACAATTCATGCTTTCCACACGGAAGGCGCTGGCGGCGGACATGCGCCAGACATCATCAAAGTGTGCGGGCTGGATAACTTCCTGCCGTCATCCACCAACCCAACCAGGCCATATACGGTCAATACGCTGGATGAACACCTCGATATGCTGATGGTTTGTCATCACCTCGACAATAATATTCCGGAGGATGTCGCTTTTGCTGAAAGTCGTATCCGCAAGGAGACGATAGCGGCAGAAGATATCCTGCACGACATGGGTGCTTTCTCGATCATTGCTTCAGATAGCCAGGCGATGGGCCGCGTAGGAGAGGTTTTGATCCGCACCTGGCAAACGGCTGACAAGATGAAACGTCAGCGCGGCGCTCTTTCTGAAGAAAAGGGAGACAATGATAATTTTCGGGTCCGTCGATACATCGCAAAATATACCATAAACCCGGCGATCGCACACGGCATTGACAAACACATCGGTTCGGTGGAAGTCGGTAAACGTGCAGACTTGGTCATGTGGTCTCCTGCCTTTTTCGGCGTAAAACCGGACATGGTGCTAATCGGAGGAACGATCGCTGCAGCTCCAATGGGAGATCCAAACGCTTCGATTCCCACTCCACAACCGGTCCATATGAGGCCGATGTTCGGAGCATTCGGCAAATCCCTTACAAAATCATCCGTGACCTTTGTTTCGAAGTCCGCCCAGGAGGATGATATTGGGTCAAAACTCGGGATTGAAAAGCGGACTTTTGCAGTTGAAAATACACGCGGGCAAATCGGAAAGTCGGCTATGCTTCTCAATGCGGCTACGCCCGAGATCGAGGTGCATCCAGAGACATACGAAGTCCGCGCCGATGGAGAATTGTTAACCTGTGAACCAGCAGATGTCGTTCCGATGGCACAAAGATATTTCCTCTTCTGAAACAGGTGAGAAAGAAACGTACAAGGAAACAGATGCTGAAATGACAACTGCACATGACATCTTATCTCACGTTCATAATCCAGTTGATACGATCACGCTTGATGAGACTGCGCGTCATAGAAGACGGGTCAAAATGACGTCTGATAACGGAATTGAGTTCCTGCTTGATCTGGAACAGGCACGGCTGCTACGGCATGGCGAGGGAATTAAACTGGAGGATGGTCGTGTGATCGAAGTCCGCGCCGAACCTGAAGAACTGTACGAAATAAAGGCACAGGACGACCATCACTTGCTTCAGCTTGCCTGGCAATTGGGAAACAGGCACCTGCCAACTCAAATAATGACCAGGAACTTGCGCATCCGACGCGATCCCGTGATCAAAGACATGTTGGAGGGTTTGGGAGCCAAAGTTGTTGAGATCCTTGCGCCCTTCGATCCAGAAGGCGGCGCGTATAAAGACACACACGCCCACCACGATCATAGCCATGACTGAACTTCAAACCTTGATACGATTACAGGCGTGGCTTTCTCCAGCTTTCCCCACAGGCGCCTTTTCATTTAGCCATGGGCTGGAAGCGGCGGTTGCTGCCGGTTGGGTGACAGACAAGGCAACGCTAAAGGAATGGTTAGCCGATTTGTGCGTGCACGGACCAGGCTGGAATGATGCTGTCCTGCTGGCGCAGGCTTGGCGATCAGCGGGAGACAAAAAAGCCTGTAGTGGTGTGTGTGAGCATGCGTTGGCAATGAGCATTTCGAGCGAACGCCACATTGAAACGGCACAGCAGGGCACAGCGTTTTTGACCGCAGCAAACGCTTGGGCTGACATTCCAGAAATGCCGGATGAGTGCCCGTTACCGGTCGCGGTAGGTGTTACAGCAGGAACAATGAAAATCTGCTTGAACGCGACCCTTTCAGCCTACCTCCATGCTTATTTATCCAACCAGATACAAGCTGCACTACGATTGATGAAATTGGGGCAACAAGGTGGAGTTGTGCTGCTTGCTAACCTAGAAGAAATCATATTGCAAACCGCGCAAAGAGCCGCAAGTTCTACGATGGATGACCTTGGAAGCAACACGTTCGCAGCGGATATATCCGCCATGCAACACGAAACCCTTACCAGCAGGATTTTTCGATCATGAGTATCCATGGTCCACTGCGCGTAGGGATTGGGGGACCCGTCGGATCTGGGAAAACCACCATCACCGCAGAACTCTGTAGAATGTTGAGAGATGATTACTCCGTAGGCGTGGTCACAAATGACATCTATACCCAGGAGGACAGAGATGCGCTTGTAAGAATGCAGGCCTTGACGTCGGATCGCATCATTGGTGTTGAAACCGGCGGTTGTCCCCATACCGCCATTCGCGAAGATGCGTCAATCAACCTGCGGGCAATTTCACAGCTCAATGACAAGCATGAGGATCTGGATATCGTTTTTATCGAGTCGGGTGGGGACAATCTTGCCGCAACGTTTTCCCCTGAACTGGCAGATTTGACGCTTTACGTCATCTCTGTGTGCCAAGGCGAAGAAATTCCGCGAAAGGGTGGACCCGGCATAACCCGATCTGATCTGCTCATCATCAATAAAAAAGACCTGGCGCCCTATGTTGGCGCTGACCTCGAAGTGATGCGGCGCGACGCTGATGCGCAAAGATCAGGGAAACCCTTTGTGTTCACGGATGCTAAAAATCGGATCGCCTGTACTGAGATCGTGGATTTTCTCAAGGAACAGGGCGGAATTTGAGGCCTGGTAAAAGGCTCAACGGAAACTGGATTTCCCATCCATCGATGCCAGAGCACCATAAAGTTCCGGCCGCCTGTCTCGGAAAACGCCCCAACTGCCACGTAACTCAGCCACGGCATCCAAATCGAAAGTCTCCACCAAAACCATCTCTGAGGATTGGTCAGCTTGCGCAACGATTTCACCGGTTTCATTTGCGATAAAGGAAGACCCGTAAAACGTCATTTCTGATCCTCTCTTGCCCGGTTCTGTGCCTATGCGATTTGAGGCAATCAGGGGAACGATATTGGCACCGGCATGGCCCTGCATGACCCGTTGCCAGTGCTTCGAGGAATCATAACCAGGGTCAAGCAGTTCAGATCCGATCGCAGTCGGATACATCAATATTTCAGCACCCATCAGGGCCATTGATCGAGCGCACTCTGGAAACCATTGATCCCAACAGATTCCAACCCCGAGGCGCCCAAAACGCGTTTCCCAAACCTTAAACCCGGTATCACCGGGCGAAAAGTAGTACTTTTCCTGATATCCGGAACCGTGCGGAATATGACTTTTCCGATAGATACCCAGATTGGTACCATCCGCATCGATGATCGCGATTGAGTTGAACCTTGCATTCCCAGCCTGTTCAAAGAAACTGATCGGCAACACAACTTCCAGTTCACGCGCAACGGATTGAAAGTGTTCAAGCGTTGGATGACCACTCGCTGGCTTCGCTTTGGCATAGTGTTCCGGCAATTCATCTTGGCAAAAATAAAGGCCCTCAAACAGCTCCTGGAGTAAGATGATATTGGCGCCCTTGGATGCGGCCTCGCGGATCAGTGTTTCGCCTCGCTCAACATTTGCATCTACATCTTCAACGCAGGGCATTTGCGTGGCTGCAACGGTCACATTTCTCAAGGTTGATCTCCATCGTTTGAGCACAGCGCGATCTGTATCAGTTTATGGCTGAAAAATCACCATGTCGGCCACTGTGATACAAATTGCACCTTGTCAGCAATCCACCCGTGATCTAGGCTTCAAGCAGGGTAGAATTGGACAAACTGTCTGACAGCAGTAAGGGGTATCGCGGTTGGATAAACTAGCTGAAACGTCTGAGGGCAAAGTCGCCGGGAGTGCCGAGGATGAAATCGCGATAGACGTCCAAAACTGCACGAAAATTTTCACTGGTGAAACAGAAGTACGCGCCCTCGATAACGTTTCAGTCCAAATCAGAAAAAATGAATTCTTTACCCTGCTTGGGCCGTCTGGTTGCGGAAAGACAACCTTACTGCGATTGATCGCCGGGTTTGAGCATCCCACATCTGGATTGATCAATCTTGATGGGCAAGACATCTCCCTTTTGCCCCCCTACCAACGCCCGGTGAATACGGTTTTTCAAAGCTACGCCCTCTTTCCGCATATGAGTGTGTCAGAAAACATTGCATTTGGGCTTGAAATGTTAGGCAAGCCCAAAGCAGAAATTGACGACACCGTTTCAAACATGCTCGCACTTGTGAAGATGACGGAATTGAAGAATCGAAAAACGAGTCAGATTTCCGGGGGTCAACAGCAGCGGGTCGCGCTGGCACGGGCGCTGGCCCCTAAACCAAAAGTTTTACTCCTTGATGAGCCTTTGTCGGCCCTCGATTTAAAGCTGCGCAAACAGATGCAGATTGAGTTGAAACGACTTCAGCACGAAACCGGAATTACATTTGTATTTGTGACGCACGACCAGGAGGAGGCGTTGACGATGTCCGATCGGGTTGCTGTCATGAATGAGGGCAACATTCTTCAAGTGGGCCCACCGCGCGAAATCTATGACCACCCGGCAGAGCGTTTTGTTGCAAACTTTATCGGCGATACAAACTTTTTGACGGCAAAGATAAACACGATCCAAAAGAACGGTACATCAGCCAAAGTTGATCTTCCGTCCGGGCACCAGGTTCTCGCAGCATTGCCGCGGATGAACGGCAAGGGCGCTGATTTGAAGGGAGAGGTGACGGTCGTTGTAAGGCCCGAACACGCAAGTCTGATAAAATCGGCGTCTAAAGCGCATCTTACCGGAACACTCAGCAACATCGTGTATATCGGGACAGACACGCACTATCATTTACAATTGCCCGACGGCACCCCCTTTATCGTTCGTTCTCAGAACAAAAGAGATGCCACAGAAAACCATGAGATCGGTAAAGACTACGGGCTGGACATCGGCAAAAACGCTGTCCAGATTTTGAAGGATTAGTCTTATGCTGCAGCAGACAGAACAAGGTTCAGCACGGACACTGGAAGAAGAAGCCCAAAGACTGCAATCCCGACGCAGTTTCTTTCTCACGATTCCCGCGCTGATTGTTTTGATTTGTGCGGCCTCCGGTCCTTTGCTGATTATGGCGGTATATTCCTTCCTGACCCCTGGTGACTACGGTGGGGTTCAGTGGCGGTTTTCAACAGAAGGCTGGTTTAGCGTCTTTATGCAGCGTGACATTTTTGACGACACGCTGTCGATTGCAGATGCCCATGTCTCAATCTTGTGGCGTTCCGTTAAATTATCGTTGCTGACAACCTTTACGTGTTTATTGCTTGGTTTCCCAACGGCCTACTTCATCGCGACACGTTCGCCGGAAAGTCGGAACATGTGGCTGTTTCTTGTCACTATACCGTTTTGGACAAATCTGTTGATCCGCACCTTTGCGGTCATGGAGCTCATCCGCAATCAGGGAGTGATCAACTCTCTGTTTATGTATTTCGGCGTGATCGACGAACCGATCCAAATGATGTTTACCGATTTCGCCATCATGATAGGCATGACGTATGTTTACCTGCCGCTGATGGTCTTGCCAATTTATGCATCCATGGAAAAGTTTGATTTCCGTCTCGTTGAGGCCGGTTATGATTTGTATGCGAGCAGGTTGCAGGTCTTGAAGCGGATTATCCTGCCGTTGGTAAAACCGGGAGTGGTCGCTGGGTCAATTTTGGTTTTCATTCCCTCACTCGGTGCCTACGTGACGCCGCGAATTCTGGGTGGCGGCAAAAATCTCATGCTTGGAAACTTCATTGCATTACAGTTTGGTCAGGGGAGAAACTGGCCCCTGGGCGCTGCGCTTTCCCTAACACTTCTGGCAATCGTGATGATTGCTTTGCTGATCTATGTTCGCAGTGTTGGAAAATCGGAGAACGCCCATGGCTGATGCGATCGGTGTGAGGAAGTCTGGAAAACCCTTTTCGGTGAGAACGCAAACCGGGTTCACCACAATGGCGATCGTGTGTTTCTTCCTCCTGTATGCTCCGCTTGCACCGCTTGTGTTTTATTCCTTCAATGCCGGTACTTCATTGGCCTTTTTCGAGGGCTTTTCCTTCAGATGGTATGTGGCTGCCTGGAACAATGACCTCGTAATCGATGCAACCATCCGCTCACTGTATTTGGCGTTCTCTGCTTCATTTCTTGCTACAATTTTTGCAACAATGGCCGCACTGGGAACCACAAGAACAAGACACTATCGCGGGCTCACAATGATTTATGTGATGATCAATCAACCGTTGATGGTTCCAGAAATTGTGACAGCCGTTGCGCTCTTAATCCTGTTTGCCTCTATTAAGGCGGCAACCGATTATCATGGTATGACCTATCTGATCGTAGCGCATACCGCATTTTGTATTCCGTTTGCCTATCTTCCAATTAGAGCAAGATTAGAAAGTATGGACCTGACACTGGAAGCAGCCTCAGCTGATCTTTATGCAACACCCTGGAAAACATTTCGAAAAGTTACATTGCCGCTTTTGTGGCCGGGAATACTTGCAGGGTTGATGCTTGCCTTCGTCATTTCTCTGGATGACGTGGTGATCACCGAACTTGTAAAGTCTTCCGGTCAGGATACCTTGCCTACCTACATGCTGGGTCAGTTGCGGCGTGTCATTACGCCAGAAGTCAATGCAATCTCCTCAGTCTTGTTGGCTGTGTCGGTCATCATGGTCACAATTTTCTTTTTCTTAAATCGTAAATCGAGTTAGACTAAAATTCTCTACTAGGGAGGAAGAGAACATGAAGAATGTAATCAAAATAGCAGCTGTAGCTCTGGCTATGAACCTGACGGGAGGTTCTGCCTATGCATCCGGTGAACTCAATTTGTTCAATTGGGGAAACTACACAAATCCAGAGCTATTGGAGAAGTTCGAGAAGGAAACTGGCATTAAAGTGGTTGTGACCGGCTACGATGACAATGACAGCGCACTGGCAAAAATCAAAGCGGGTGGTCACGGTTTTGATATGGTTGTGCCTTCTTCCAGTTATGTTCCAATCTGGATCAATGAGGGCTTGTTGTTGGAGGCGCGCCCAGACCAAATGCCAAATTTCAAAAACATGAAAGAGATTTGGAAAAATGTTGATTGGGACCCGGGTCGCAAATACACGGTGCCATGGCAGTGGGGCAGCGTGGGTGTGATGGTCGACACCGCCGTCTACAAAGGTGACATCAATACTTCTTCCATCATCTTTGATCCACCGGAAGAGCTAAAAGGCAAAATCAATGTAGCCCCTGAGATGGGTGATGTAATGGGAACAGTCTTGCGTTACGTCGGCAGCGAACCCTGTACAACAGATAAAGCCGCACTGAAAAAAGCGCGCGATGTTTTGGTTGAAGCCAAGAAAAACTGGCTTTCAATGGAATATGGGGTGATCGAAAAGATTGCAGCAGGTGATATGGCTGCTTCACTGTACTGGAACGGCGCCGCGTTCCGTGCACGCCTTAAAAACCCAGACGTGCAATATGGATACCCCAAAGAAGGATACTCTTTGTGGATGGACAGTGTCGCGGTTTTGAAGGATGCCAAAAACGTTGAGAATGCCAAAACCTTCATGAATTTTATCATGGAACCGGAAAATGCGGCGTTGATTTCTGCATTTGCGCGATATGCAAATGGAATCGAGGGGTCAGAAGCGTTTATGCCAAAAGACATGTTGACGGCACCTGAAGTCGTGATTCCGGAAGAGTTTGTTGCTTCCGGTCATTTTGTTCCAACCTGCTCGCCTGAAGTGCAAAAGCTCTATACGGCAATTTGGACTGAACTTCAGAAATAGAAAATCTATAAAACGGCCCGGACAGTCTGGGCCGTTTCTTTATCCAATGTCTTACAAAAATTCAGAACCTAAGCCTCCGATTATGGTGGGTTCACCGCCCCCGCCGGAATGGCGTGTTCCCAGATTGGATTGGGATCGCCCGCCATGGAACCGATGGGCGTTTCAAAACATCAATCAGATTCTGCCGACAGCGCCAGTCTCGAAAGGGGCTGGCGAATATCTGCAATTTGAAGAAGAAATCTCAGAAATCGACAGCATTCGATTTGAGGATGTGAGTGGCAAACAATCAAGTGTCAAACAAATGGTTGATGACACATACACCGATGGCTTTTTGATTTTGAAGGACGGCAAGGTCATCCACGAATCTTACTACAACGGGATGCAGCCGGACTCCTTACATCTCTCCCAGTCGGTTGCCAAATCAATAACCGCAACTGTTGTTGGTATTCTCATAGATAAGGGCCTGATGGATGTGCAGGCGCCGATAACCCAGTATCTGCCGGAACTTTCGCAAACCGGCTGGAACGGGGCTACGCTGCAACACCTGTTGGATATGACAAGCGGCGCGAAATACAGTGAGGAGTATACCGATCGGCTTTCAGACATCGGCGTTACCGATGTTGCCTGTGGATGGAAACCAATACCGGAAGGGTTTGAAGGGGAAATCGATTGGCCAGGCTGCGTCTGGGATCAGGTGCTTACCTTAAAAGAGCAGGACGCAGATCATGGCAGTCGTTTCAAGTACCGATCAATCGAAACAGATGTTATTGCCCATGCCATGGAAAGAGTAACCGGAAAACGATTACCACAGATTTTCAGTGATGAGCTTTGGTCAAAAATCGGTGCGGAAAGAGATGCCCTGTTCACGGTGGACGGTAGCGGGTACGGCCTTGCCTGCGGTGGGTTCAATGCAACCTTGCGCGACTATGCAAAGGTTGGCCTTTTGCACCTGAACAATGGATTTTTGAACGGGCAGCAAATCGTTTCATCGGAGTGGATCAACGACATTCGAAATGGTAACCACGGATCGTTTGATGACGTCGGAAGAGAAGCTTTTCCGAATGGTCGATATCGAAATCAGTTTTGGATTGAAGATGATAACCGTGAAACGGTTATGTGTTTTGGCGTCTTTGGGCAGCTGATTTACATTTCACCGGAATACAATCTAGTGGCAGTGAAACTTTCAACCTGGCCGGAATTTTTGAACTTCGAATTTAAGGTCAATACCCTTCGCGCGATCCATGCAATCGCAGCAGCACTGGAATAGCCTCGAGGTTTTTAGCGTTAAAAGGGGTGCACATGGCAGCAGATATCCTCATCATCAATGCTCAAGTCAAAACGATGGATTCTGCGCATCCAGATGCGGAAGCAATTGCCATCAAAGCCAACAAAATACTTGAAGTGGGAACGTCTGAACAAATAACCCGACACAGAAATGAACAAACGAAAACGATCGATGCGAGGGGCGCAACAGTTCTGCCAGGTTTTGTCGAAGCACATGCTCATATTTTCCCGGGTTCAAAATCCCTGGAAGAGTTAGATTTGCAAAAAACGCAGGGTGCTGACGCTTTGAGCAAGGAATTGGCAGATTATGCTACAGATAATCCGGAACATACTGTATTAATTGGTCGATCAGTCAATTATGGTATCCTGGGTGAGGGCACACGCTTGACCCGTCATGACTTGGACAAGATCGTTTCGGACCGACCTGTCTTTTTGCGCTCCGGTGACTATCACAATGCATGGGTGAACACTTTGGCGCTGGAAAAGGCAGGTGCCCTTCATGGACAAGACACGGGCAAGGGCTCAGAAATCGTATTGGACAAAGATGGCATAGCGACCGGTGAATTAAGAGAATTTGCTGCCATGGAATACGTGCTTTCCCGCCTCGCACCGCCAAGTCGTGATCACCTCGGCCTTGCTGGTTCAGAGCCGGAAAATTTGACCAACGAACAGCGGTTGGCAGACAAAAATCTGATTAAAAAGGGGCTAGACTACTGCGCCTCGCATGGCATTACCACCATTCAGAACATGGATGGGAACTTCTATCAATGTGATCTGCTAAAGGCGCTGGAAGCGGAGGGCAAACTGAGCTGCCGGATAGAAGTGCCCTACCATTTCTTGCCGGCCCAACCTGTCGAAGATCTCGAACACGCAAGTCGGATGACGCAAACCTTTAACTCGGAAAAGCTTTGGTCTGGACGCATAAAGATGTTCATGGATGGCGTTTTGGATGCTTGGACGGCTGTGATGATTGAGGACTATGCGGATCGTCCAGGCGAAAAAGGCACCCCGCTGTTTACAGCTGAGCATTTCAACGCCGTCTCGATCGAGGCACAAAAACGCGGGCTTCAAATCTCAGTTCACGCAATTGGAGACGGGGCAGTTCGGATGACCTTGGACGGGTACGAAGCCGCAGCGAAAGCAAACGGCAACAAGGGGTTTCGCCACAGGATAGAGCATATTGAGGTGGTTCATCCAGAGGATATTCCCCGCTTTAAAAACCTTGGCGTGCTCGCGTCGATGCAGCCAATCCACGCGCCAGGAAATGGATGTTTCCCTAAGGAACCGACTATCCATATGATTGGCAAAGCCCGGTGGCCGTTCGCCTACGCTTGGAGGACTTTGAAATCTTCCGGTGCGGATGTGGTGTATGGAACAGACTGGCCTGTTTCTCCCGTAGATCCGTTGTTATCCATCAAGCATGCCCTGACGCGTAAACCCTGGGCTCCGGACAATCCAGATCAACGTTTAACGTTTGAGGAAACCTTGGCGGCTTACACTGCGATTGGCGCGTACACATGCTTTAAAGAAGAATCGTTCGGGGTTCTAAAGCAAGGTATGTTGGCAGACATCGTTATCCTTGATGGAAACTTTCCGGATAATCCCGATGAAGAAAGCGTGTGGCCGAAGGTTCGGCTGACCCTGTGTGATGGAGAGATCACATACGACGCGGAACCCTAGAAAAGCCAGATCAGCACTTTATGGATTTCCCCCCAAAGAAACACGCAACCAAGCTGGTGCAAGATCGGCAAAACTATAGTGTTCGTCTGGAACAATGTCGGAAGCATCATCAAAACACGCTAGCGTAAGGGAAATGTTTTCATACCCCTCATCTACAGCACATAGTGTGCCACCGCATGTGGCGCAGAAGCCACGCGCGGTCTTTTCGGAAGACTGATAAAAGCTCGGTTCACCGCCAGGCCCAGTCCATTTGATTTTTTCGAGCGGAAACTCTACCCATGCAACCACAGGGGCTCCGGACCAGGACTGACACATTTTACAGGAGCAAAGATGAGGAAAGGTGGGTAAACCTTCCACACGAAATCTGATGCGCCCGCACAGGCAACCACCTGAATATTGTTTTACTGTTTCATTGTTCATCGAATTTCCCATCCACTGCCAAATCTGAATCTGCGTGCATTGCTACACATGCCTTTGATTGGCTTCCGATTTCCTGACCCTTTAGGTGTGCCTTTCATGAAACGGTATAAATCTTTATCGGTGCACTAAACCCACGCACAGCCACTTGTCCGACTTCATTGAGAGCATCAATGTCTAACCCACGAGCGGTATTTTCTGAAATCAGAATAGCGGTTCCTTGTTCTTTGTTAAGCGCTTCAAGCCGCGAAGCGAGATTGACCGCTTCACCATAGACCGTATAAGTCGCCCTACCGCCTCCCCCAACATTTCCTGCGACGACTGGACCGGTACTCACACCTACCCGAATTTTGAGTTTTTCTCCGGAAAAGGTCTTCGTTTGAACGAGGTTGAGCAAATCAAGGGCTGCATTTATCCCATTTAGTCGATGCGCCTCATCTTCTACCGGTACGTTAAACGTCGCGAAAACCGCATCACCGATGAATTGCGTTACGACCCCATTATGCGAGCTGATTGCTTCGGATGCGGCATCGAAGTAATCATTGAAGATGTCAACAATTGCCTGAGCGCCCTTTGTCTCCGTGAGCGAAGTGAACTCTGCAACATCTGCAATCAGGACAGTAGCTTCTCGACTGACCGGTTCCAGGACGCCCTCGCGCTTGATCATAGAGTCCGCAATCGCTTTGGGGACGAACCGTCCAAACAGCTGTGAGATGGAAGCGATATCGCGTTCAGCTTCCAGTTGGCGGCGCACAACGCCGCGTGCCCGCAGCATGACAATAGCGATCAGCGTGGCGACCACAAAAAACATGGCGGCTTCCTGCAACCGTGTTCCAGTACCCACAAAATCCGGATTGAGGAAAATTCCAAGAAACTCCTCCGCCGTTGGACGGTCGGGGATGTCACCCCAATCCAGCGTTTGCGCCATTCCGGATCGAATGTAAAAGAAGGCTGCTAGCCACCCTACAGCGCCACTTATACCGGTCCACATGAGCAATCCAGGTGAAAAACTAAATGCCGCGACCGCAAGAACAAGAAAATAATAGGGAAGTATCTGGAAGCGAAAAATCATCACATCTGGCAAGTCAATCCCCGGCTCAGCTGGCAACAAGGCAACTGCTGCACTTAACATGGCTACATCAATGGTTATAAAAACGTATTTCGTCCAGGGGCGGTCATAGGAAGTGCCGATGATGCGAAAATGGATCAGGCCCAGCAAGACGAACAGCGAACCGGCAAACAGAAACTCCGGGGCTCTATCAACCCCACGGCTTACGGCCAGCAAGACGGTGATTAACACAACCGCGATGATTCTGCCTTTGATCGCAAGCTTTAAACCTGCTTGTTCTGCTTCGTAAAGCATTTGATCAAACTGGGACACATCGGCATTCTTACTCATGAATGAAGTATGGCCGCAATTCACGCGCATGGAAACCACATAACCACTCTGCTCCCGGCCCGACGGCAAAAAAACAATCGTACGGGTGGCCTGCGGATCACATCTCGACAGGCCTCACCGGGATTGGCATAGTGATGATCTTCCAACCAGTGAAAGCTAACCCCAAATATGGATCCGGTTCTCTTCATAGCATTTTTAACCACAACACTTGCCTTTTTAGTGGTTCCCGGCCCGTCTGTGGCATTTGCGACAGCTCAGGCTGTCAGACACGGGCCTAGAGCAGCGTGTGTTGCTGTAGCCGGCGATGCGCTTGGTACAATGGTTCACGTTAGCGTTGCAGTTGTTGGACTAACCGCGTTGGTAGCGCTCTCGGAACTGGTGCTGCCTTTTCTGCAAATTTTGGGCGGGTTTTTCATTCTTTGGATGGCATGGGGTGCTTTTAAAAACATAGGAAAGACAAACGAACACACGACGCTTCCATCAGATCGTACGACGTTTTGGGCGGGGTTTTTTGCCTGCGTCACCAACCCGAAAGCCATCGTGTTTTTTGTCGCCCTTTTTCCGGCATTCATTTCGCCGGAGCATAACGTCTTCCTGCAAGGGGCTGTGTACGGCGGTATCTTCATCGTGCTGGATGCAATATCGATTTTGGCTTACGCACTACTCACGACGGCTGCGGTAAACCGAACAACCTCCCGATGGGTGAATGCCGATTTTCTCAGCGGTCTGGGGTTAACGGGAGTCGGGATTGCGATGGTGATCAAAGGATATCGTTCTATTCCTTCGAACTAGGATTTGACGAAGAGTCTATCCTTGATGTGGGTTCCGGTTTGGCCCAATTGGCCAAAATCCTGTTAGCCGCAAAATGATCCTGGATCGACCTTTCCCAATCCAGAAACGGTTCTATGTAACGCTAATCGGTATAGGACGTAGTCGTAAACTTACATGCCAAGCAAACCAAACCTCAAAGAAGCTGAAGTCAGCGACATCATTCAAATGGCGTTGTCCGACCATGTGAGGTTTTCTGAAATTGAGGCTCAATATGGTCTTCGCGAAAGTGAAGTAAAAGCCTTAATGCGGCGCCACCTGAAATCCGGCAGCTATCATGCCTGGCGAAAAAGAGTGCGGGCGTTCTCGGAACGACGCAAGTATTACAAATGACCTGGACACGTTTTGAACCCCACCAGGGTTGCACCATGGATGGAGAAAACGCGGACTGCCCTCAAGCAGTTGAATTTATCCAGTTGGCATCTAGCTAAAGAATGCTGTTTAGCAACACATACAAAAACCACGACAATGAGTACATTCAATATTATGCCTGATGCACGGAATGAAGATAGTCTTACATGGTTGGGCCAGCGTGCAACGGGACTGGAGCGTTTAGACGACTTTCTCCCGAAGGCAGGCAAAGCATATGCGTCCATGCGCAATTACGATTTAGGCCCGCAAGACCATTCCAACGTTTCGTGTCTTTCCCCATGGGTAAGGCACAGGCTGATTTTGGAAACTGAGGTATTGGCAAAAACCCGCTCAGTCCATTCTTTTCGAGAATCAGAAAAGTTCATTCAAGAAGTGTTTTGGCGAACGTACTTCAAAGGATGGCTAGAACACCGGCCCGACGTCTGGCGTCAATATCAGCTTCAACTCCGCAACTTGCAGGATGAATTGGACAAGTCTTCAGGTATGAGACAAGACTACGGCAATGCTGTAGCGGGCAAGACCGGTATCGAATGCTTTGATGCTTGGGCAAACGAATTGAAGCAGACCGGCTACCTGCACAACCACGCCAGAATGTGGTTTGCAAGCATCTGGATTTTCACACTTAGGCTCCCATGGCAACTTGGCGCAGATTTCTTTTACCGTCATCTCCTGGATGGTGATCCGGCTTCCAATACGCTTTCCTGGCGATGGGTGGCAGGCCTCCATACCAAAGGAAAGCATTATGTTGCCCGGGCTTCAAATATTGAAAAGTACACCCAGGGTCGATTTTCATCGCCCAATCTGGCATTGGACCCCGAGCCCTTGTTTGAACCGTTCGAGTATCCCATTTGTCCAATCGATCAGGGGGATGACATGCGTTCTATCTCGGATTTTGGATTACTGATCACCGAGGAAGACTGTATGCCAGAAGCATTGCCCCTTGCCGGAAATCCCTCCGGCATATGTGCCCTGTGTTTGCCGGAAGATAGATCGCAATTGCCAATCGGCGACGGTGTCAGCGCATTCGTTTCGCAGGCAGTCACAGACGCACTTGGCCGTGCGGAAAAGCACTTTGATCGTCAAGCCGTAGTCCACCAATCAAAAGACTGGGAACATTTTCTAATAGATTGGGCTCGTTCCATAAACGTTTCCACGATCATCACAGCCTACGCACCGATGGGGCCTGTCCAAAACAGGCTGGAAACCGTAGCGCCAGTTCTTGAGGAAGCAGGCATAACGCTGTTGCGGGTCAAACGTGACTACGACGTCCATTCCTGGCCGTACGCCACCCGTGGATTTTTTAAAATGAAAGAGAAGATACCAACGCTTTTGAACAAGCTCGATCTTTAAGCGATCCGGATAGCGTTAAACATTAGATCCTTCTGTCTCGGTCTGTCGATCGGCATATCTTTGCAGCATATCGCGCAGCGGGATGGATGCGCGAAGCCGGCGACCCAGCAAATACAAACCAATCGCTTTCCTTTGTAGGAAAACCAACTCAGCAGGTGGAACTTCATTGAATGATTTGTCTGCTGCCAATTCCATTCCAAGGGAACGAAGCTTTTCGAACAATTCCTCATCGGCAAAATCGTACAAATCGGTTTGCCTGATTGCTGCAAAAACAACCACAATCATACGATCAACCAAAGAGCGATGGCGAATATCCGTCTTGTCATCATACAGTGAGAGTTCTAATGCAAGCGCCTTTAATGTTTGCCGATCTCCGGACAAGCCTGCCTGTATAAACCGTGCAACGCAGTCTATCGTCTTTGATTCGATGCCACGCATAGCCCCAAAATCGAGTAGTCCTATCGTGTCTGTCGTTTTGTCGTAGCTGTAGTTTGCAAAGTTTGGATCGGTCTGGGTAAATGCAAATGAGAAAAATTCTTCAAGGGCCAGAGTAATAAGCCGTTCGAAGATTGCGTTCCTGAGTGCTTGGCCCTCAGTTTCAACGGTTTCGATTGCACGACCCGCAACAAACGACATGGTAAGTACTTTGTTGGTGCTTAAATCTGATTCTACCTTGGGCAAGGTAAATCCGCGCATGCCACCCAGTTTCTTGGCAAAGTGTTCCAGGTTTGATGCTTCCAAAGTGTAGTCCGACTCGGCATGTAACTGCTGTTTTGCCTCTACAATCAAAGGCCCCAATTTTTCTCTTGGAGGCGCTAAGCCGGTCAAACGGAAAAGGGAGATTACATTGTCAATATCGCTGTCTATGCTCTTTGCAACACCGGGGTATTGGATTTTTACCGCGAGCTTTCGCCCATCCCGATGAGATGCCATATGCACCTGACCGATCGAAGCAGCCGCTATCGGACGCATTTCAAAATCTGCAAACTTCGCGCGCCAATCGCTTCCCAGTTCCTTCGAAAGAACCGAATTCAGTTGGGATTCTGGCATAAAATCAGCGTCGGCACGCAGCCTCGCCATCAGGTCAGACAGTTCGCGGGGCATGAGTTCACCCGCATCCATGGAAATCAATTGCCCCATTTTCAAAGCAGCACCGCGCATTCTTGCAAGTTCATCCGTGATGCTAAGAATGTTGCCCGGTGTCATCAAAATATCTGTAGCGCTTGGAAGTTCACCACGGCTTAAACGCCGGGCCCCTTCAAATGCCGTTCGGGCAGCAACATTGGCTGTGAGCATACCAAATCCCGCCAGACGACTGAGACGGTGCTTGGGTATTTTGGACGTTTTTGTTCTTTGAGCGCTCATGAGATACGACCTTCATCGGTGCCATGGGGGCGACGGGCTTCAGACGACGGCAGCACGGGCCCCCTGCGTCTTATGTTTGGCAGAAAGTATGGCACAGTGCTGCGATACGTGTGAAACCGCTCCCCATAGCGCTGTGAGAAACGCCGTTCCTTTAGGAGGGGTGCGCCGATGCAGTAACAGGTGAGGCAAACAGCAAGAAAGAGTTGATCCGGTGTCCAAACGGGTACCGTCCAAAGCGTCAATGTAAAGGATGCATAAATCGGGTGCCGAATAAACCGAAACAGGCCAAGGTTCGGCATATCCGGAAATACAGGTTTTACATTCCCTAGCAACGACAACCATCCCAGCGCACCCGATTGAACTTCCGCTCCGGCATCAAAGCTTGCCTTCACCAGGAGCAACCACGAACAACAATAAGCAAAACAGATAACCCAGAAAACTACACCCTCTGCGCGCCACCATACAATGCCCGTAGGTGTCCAAAACAAAAACAAAACCAAAAGCTGTAGAGAAGCAACGATCGCGTAGGTAGTCGTTGAAAGGGTGGCGCCATAAAGGCCAGGGAATAGTCCGCTTAGGAGTTTCCCACCCCGCCTCGTCAGCAACCAGGAGTGGGCCAGCGGGAACTGCAAAACCAGTATCGCGTTTGTAATGTATGCCCAAGGCCACGGAACGTTTCCAAGGCTTTCACTCATGCCAAAGAACATGGCAACAATCATCGAAACCACAGCTGCCGCAAAAATTGTGTGACAGACAATTCCAAAGGTTAGGGCCACAAGTATCCGCTTCCGGCCACTGGGCGGCTGGACGGCATTTCTAAGGAGCGTGATCAGGCGCTCTAATCTCGGATCGCCTCGCATCATATGCTACCCAAGATATCTTTTGCGATTGCTGTCCCGCTCATCCATGCGGATTCCACCCGGGCGCCGCAACACCAGTCACCGCCCACATAAATCTGACCGGAGGGGGTTTTTAAAAATTGCTTGCCCAACATCTTGGAAGCAGTTGCATATCGCCATCGGTGTGAAATGGCGAGGATGTTGTCTTCTATCGGAATACCGATTTGCTCACACAGCAAGGGCAGCATGGTTTGCGCAAGCGTCTCCAGATTTTCTTCAAGATGAATCTTGCTCCAGGTTGGATTTGCCTGCGCCACCCAACAGTTTTTGGTTTGCCGAGAAGGTTTATGACTGTCTTGGACAATCCAGGAGAGCGCGTCTTCCTCTCGGCGACGCATCTTAAAATGAGGGACGACATCGGATTGAAAGGCGGCCATTAGTGTTAAACACGGCATCATTTCCACCTTGCCAAGATCTTCTGTCAATGCATCTTCATTGACAAGCAATTGCCTCGCTTGAGGCGCAGGAATTGCAACCACCAATCTGTCACAAACATAGGTGTCTTCCTGTGAAAAGACGTGAATATCCTGCCCTGTATTGCGAATGGAAGTCACTTGGATTTGACTGCGAACATCTATCCCGGCACCCATATACTTCGCCAAACTGCTCATTCCGGGAGTGCCAACAAACCATCCGGTGTGATCTTCATCCCAACGTTCAACAGCGTTTGCAGCTTCTGCCATGTCCAAAAACTGCCTGAACGGTTCCGTCTTTGCTGTTATGTATTGAGCGCCATGGTCAAACTGTGTGCCATGGTCTGATCTTCTGGTCGACAGTCTTCCGCCGATCCCGCGCCCCTTGTCCACGACGATTGGGCTAAAACCAACGGCCCTTAGCGTTGCAGCGCAGGAGAGCCCTGTAATGCCTCCACCGATGATTAATATTCTGTCGCTCATGATCCAAGGGAAGTAACGCGTACATTTATAATGTCGAGCACCAGTGGCACGACGCCACAGGGTGCAAGCAAAGCTACCGGAAAAGTTTTTGCAGCGAGGGGCGAGCCTTCAGGAAAAAGTCATACAACCGATTAAGCAACCACTCCAAAGGTCCAAACGAAAAGATGACGCCAAGCGGTTTAAATGCAGAAAGGCTACGCCACAGCCCCGCAAATGCACTACCGCCACTGAGCAGTCTGCCGCTGGATGTAACAACATGAAACCGTGACATTGCTTGCGTACGTGAAAGGCCAGGATGTACATATTCATCTTCAGATTTGCTGATATCGACCCAATCCACAGTTTCTGAACCCCGTCTTTTCTTGTAAAAGCTGATCTCTCGGTGACACAGTGGACAAGCACCGTCGTAGAATACTTTTAGTTTCTCATCTTCTGACATTAGGTAACACCGTCGATATTTTCTGTTAAGCGATTGAAAGTATGAAATAAAAGAATGGTTGATGCTGTTGATCAGCATTCCGCCTTTCTCAAAATCCGCTGTAGTGTTCTGCGATGCATTCCCAGTTTCTTTGCAGTCTCAGAAACATTGCCGTGGTTTTTCTCCAAGTGATTTATGATGTGCGTTTGACGAACATCGTTGGGGCGCGACCATTCATCGGGTAGGGAAACTTTTTCGCCACTCATCCGTCGAAACAGGATGTCCAGTTCTTCGATGTCAATAGGTTTCGGCAGGCACTCGTCTGCACCCGCTTTTATAGAAGAAACAGCGCTGGGTATGTTGGCATACCCGCTCAGAACGACACATCTGGTTTTTGGATAACTCTCCGAAAGAAACTCAACGATTTCTACGCCGTTTTCATTTCCCAGGTGAATGTCAACGATAGCAAAGTCAGGATAAACTTCCCGGATGCAGTCTTTGGCTGAATCAACAGACTGAGCAGTCAAGGTCTTGTACCCAATCGTTTCGAATCCGCGGGACAAAACGTGCAAGAATGCATGGTCGTCATCGACAATCATAACTGTTTTCGAATGCGCACTCATGTTCACCTCATGGTTTCTCGATATCATCGCAAATGTTACGCTTGCGATCTACAAACTGTTTTCGACCGGTTTCCTTCTCAAAGAAACACGGCTTTTGTCAAACTTCACCACGGCGCATGTGCACCTGATAAAGTCGAAAGGCAGACGGGAACAGCGAAGCTGGGGCTTTCCCGCCCACCAGTGATCGGATTGCATGTCCAATCCTCACCTGAATTTAGCTAGAGCACCCGGCTATCTAGGCCAGTTAAAACAGACAGCCGATACGCGAACAAATTGCCGCATGTTCTCGTATTCCCAAAGTCACAAAGGGTCGGATTTCAATTCTCAGGACTGACGCCAAATGAGCAATAGGGTGATTGTATGTACAAGGGAGATCACAATATTGCTAACCACGACAGGATTGGAAACAGAACCAACAGTAAATGGGGTTGTAAGCTTGTAGACCACTTGAACGAGCAAGAGCGCTGCCACCATCTGTGGGGTTCGCCAAATCAAGAGGATGAAAGAAATAATTCCAATCGACACATAGACAGACAACAAAATGCTGCGCGCAGGGCTCGCATCACCGTAAACCGTAGATACCCAGTTTGATCCGCTGATCATACCCCAGCTTACTGGCAGCAGCACGCCAATATTGATAAGAAGAGAAAGCACGATCATGAATTGCAAGTTGGATCCCTTCGATGGAAAAGCGTTTGTTCACCGCTAAATGTGTTTCGAGCAACTCCTTTCAAGTTTGCCGCTTTGAATCCGCAGAAACGGGTTTCGATTCCCGCGTGTGTCGCGGCCTCTATTGAGTTTATCAGGCAAAGTCGAAAAGCCTTATTGAATAACCAGAGACTGCACGGCGACTTGAGGGGGTTGATTTAGGGTAAAAAGGATCGCACTGACGACCTCCCGATTGCTTAGCGTTTGGTGCGGCAACGGTGTAGTCCACTCTGGATCGGTTGGCGAAACGTCTTCAATTTCTCCAGGGAAAACCGAGGTAATCCGAATATTGGTATTTTTGAATTCCTCACTTAAACCATGAACAAAACCAGCTTGTGCAGATTTTGCCGCGGTGAATACAGCTGAGGCGCCCTGCAACGGGCGGTTGGGAAGCCCGCTTGTTGATACAACCGTATGAATATCGGCATGGTCTCTAGCTTTGAAATTTGGAAGAACATGGCGTGTGAGGATGAGCGAACCGATGGCGGCAGAGGCAATACAAGCCTGGATATCACTGTCCGAGACATTATCCATTGGTCCGGGCAGCCACATTGCACCATTGTGAATAAGGCCATCTAAATCCGTATGTTCTTTGGCTAATCTTGTACCAGCACTTGCCGCACTGTCAGGATTTGCCAGATCACATCCCAGTAAACTAGCCTTTTGGCCTGTCAATTCCAGAATTTTACTGGCGGTCTCTTGAAGCGCTTCTGTGGTCCGCGCCAATAGAACAAGCTCCGTCCCTGCTCGTGCCATTTCAATTGCCAACGCTGCGCCAAGGCCTCGACTTGCACCTGTGATGGCAAACTTTTGGTTTGTGATTTGCATTGGCTCTACCCTTCTTGATTGATTCAGATTGGGCCACTGTAGGACCTCAAGTGGACTTGAGGGCAAATGATTTTTTGGTTTCTTGTAGCCATGGTGCGAGCCCCTAAATGCTACGCACTTAACGATTGTAGAATGCCGCAACGGTTTGGGATGGACCAAGAAGTCAAGATGGAGCGGAGCCCTGCATTGGGCAAAACAGGCGGAAACCGCCCCTCCCGATCTTACAGGTGGGCGCCGTCATTACTGGGCGAAGCGGCCTTTGTTACCCAGTAAGCCAACAACGGAAATCCAATTAGCTCAATCAACAGGGATGGTGCTATATCCATTCCACCCAGTAACCCAAGATCAGCAGCGCTTATGCGTGCAATGCCACCAACAAAGAACAAGAGCGCAATGAGCGGTACAATGGTTCGTGCCTGTGCGTAGCGAATGCCGGAGTAGGTGAGTAAACCGCCCATAGCGATCAACGTACCACCAATAAATCGAACATGATTGTCACGCACATCGAAAACACCTTGATTCGTAACCTCAAAAAAATTGTCTGATCCTTGCAGACCAAGCGTGCTAATGCCGCCAATTCCAACGTTTATGCCCAAAAGGGCAACGACAAAACCTGTGAGTATTAAAATGCCTCTGAGTAACTTGATTGACATAGCGTGTAATCTCCTATTTAAATATACGCGTACAATTAAATAGGACGAGTGTCAAGAATGGCAACAAACATGGCAAGTGCGCGCGAGCAGGCTCAAAAACCTGCCAAGCGAGGCCGTCCAAAAAAATCCGCGGCTGAGAAGTCGGCCACTCGGCAAAAAATAGTTAAAACGGCTTCCACGCTTTTTAAGGCTGAGGGGTTTGAGGCAATTTCGATGCGGCGCATTGCAAAGGAACTAAAGCTCTCACCGATGGCACTGTATGCATATTTCCCGACAAAACTTGCGATCCTGAGCAGGTTATGGATTGAAATTCTGGAAGAAGTTGGCGAAGAAATGCGAATTGCGGCTGATAAACTTACGGACGCTGAGGAGCGTTTGATCGCCTTATCAATGACTTATGTGTCATACTGGCTGGAACGGCGGGATTATTATCACATCGTGTTCATGTCATCAGGCCTGACCCGGGAAGACGTGACAGAATTCGTAAGGGAAGGATCGGCGGTTGCGCAATTTGATCCATTCTTTATCGCTACCGCTGAAGCAATGCACGCAGAACAAGACAGCCCGGCGGTTAAGCTCAAAACAGACCAATTGATTTGTGGACTGCATGGCATCATGCATTGCTTGATAACCGTTCCTGGCTACTCGTGGTCCAGTGCAAATGCGTTGGTAACAAGCATGGTGAAAGACATAAAACCAGTCTCACGCATTGAAGGCGCGGAAAGAAATTTCAAAGATTAGATGGTGACACTTAACCCATTTGAAACCACGGTGTAGATTCCATAGGATACCGCGGATTAGTGTTTGTAATGAAGGGTGTCTTACCAATGGTTGTCATCACAGCCTGTTCCAGACAAACCCGAACAATTTCAGAAAGGTAGGCAATCGTGGCAATTCTCCCGATCATTGCTCACAGTACAGAAGAACTGACCGGAATTTTCAAAGATCTCCATGCGCATCCAGAACTTGGGTTTGAAGAGCAACGCACATCTGCAATTGTGGCCGAAAAACTGCGGAGTTATGGGGTGGATGAAGTGCATACCAATATCGCCAAGACCGGCGTCGTTGGCTTGATCCACGGCAAAGGATCAGGCGATCGAAGGATAGGGTTGCGCGCCGACATGGACGCCCTGCCAATCCATGAAGAAACAAATCTCCCCTATGCATCAAAGCATGAAGGCGTCATGCATGCCTGCGGTCATGATGGACACACAACCATGTTGCTAGGCGCTGCAAAGCATCTTGCAGAGACACGTGATTTTAATGGCACTGCGGTCCTGATTTTTCAGCCGGCGGAAGAAGGACTGGGCGGCGCGCGTGGCATGCTGTCGGAAGGTCTGTTTGAAAAGTTTCCCTGCAACGAGATTTACGGCATGCATAACAATCCAAGCGGTGAGCCGAATAAGGTTGGGATTTGCAAAGGAACAGCGATGGCTGGTGCTTCCTTTTTCGACATCCACATCCAAGGCAAAGGAAGCCATGCCGCGATGCCTCACCAATCTAGAGATCCGCTCGTGATTGGATCGGCGCTGGTAAGCCAGTTGCAAAGTATCTTGTCTCGCAACGTGCCACCCTTGGAATCTTGCGTCCTTTCTGTAACGGAATTTCATGCGGGTTCTGCCTACAACATTGTACCGGATACCGCGCATTTAGCTGGGACGATCCGCTATTTTGCAGACGATGTCCGCGATTTGGCGCAAAACCGGATGCAGGAACTGTGCAATGGCATTGCACTGGCTTACGGCGTGGATATTAAGCTCGATCTACGCAATGTGTTTGATGTTCTCATCAATGACGCTGAATTATCGGACGCATATCTTGAGGCAGCGGCCGACATTGTCGGTGAGGAGAATGTTACCGATGATCAGGAGCCTGCCACGGGATCAGAAGATTTTTCTGATATGTTGAAAGTCGTGCCGGGCTCTTACTGCCGCATCGGACATTCCGGCACATTGGGCTTGCACAATCCAGGTTTTGTTCTGGACCCCGCGCTTTTGCCGGTTGGCGCGTCCATCATGGCTAGAATAGTCGAGCGTCGCCTGCCGTTCTAGCAACACGGGTTAAACAAAAAACATATTGCTGGCATGGACCATGGTCTGTCAACGTCGATGACAAGAGCGGTGTTTACGCACTGGAAATTCGCGCTTGTCATTCAAATTTTGTGCTATGGTTCGCATTGACGGTTAAACAGATTCGGGAGCATCGTTCTTGTTGCGCTTTGTCATTTTTGCGGTCTTCTTCTTAGCGTCTACTTTCATAGCAGAAGCAGGGATAAAAGAGACCATCAAACGTCTGGCGCCCAATGGCCTTGTTCTGGTTGTGGATGAATCCGGCAAGACCTTGGTTTCCCAAAACGCAAACAAAGCTTTTGTCCCGGCCTCCGTGGTTAAAGTTGTAACCGCGTGGTTGGCGCTGGACGAACTGGGTGGGGAGTATCGATTTGAAACCCGGTTCTACATGGATACAGATCGGGTTTTGTACGTCCGAGGCGGAGGCGATCCCTTCTTAGTTTCAGAAGAATTTGCATTGATCGCCCCCAAGCTGCTGGAGCGTTCGGGAAAAAAAGCCTTCAGCGCAATGGTGTTGGATACCGATTATTACCCAACAGAAATGAAGATACCGGGCATCAAACACAACGATGAAGCCTACAATGCACTGAACTCCGCTTTAGCAGCAAATTTCAATACCATTCATGCGATACGGAAGGGCAATTCCGTGCGGTCGGCTGAAAAACAGACTCCGATCACACCGCTTGCAATCAGCCAATTTAAAAAAAGAGGCCCCAAAGGGCGCGGTCGTATTAGTCTGGCCCAGCAAGATCCTTCGCTGAGCCCAAAATACGCTGGCGAATTGTTAGCAGAGTTTATCCGCAAACTTGGGGGTGAGGTCCGTGGCAGTATTACAATTGGTAAGGTGCCGCAAAACCTGCAGCCGTTTTACGTTCATCGTCAGTCCCGCCCCCTTTCCGAGATCGTGAGTCAAATGCTGATTGGATCTAACAACTATATTGCCAATCAGATATTTCTTGAAGTTGGGGCCAGTAAGCTTGGTAGTCCGGTGAGCATCAACAAGTCACTAAACGTGTTGACTGAGCGCTTGCAGAAACATGGGTTAACCGACGGGATCATGCTGGTAGAGGGTTCAGGCATCAGCCGCGATAATCGGGTAACAGCCAGCGGGCTCGTCAAACTGCTGGAACAGTTTGCACCGCATGCTACGCTAATGAAGCGCACCAAACGCGGTTCGAGATATAAAACCGGAACCCTTGATGATGTCAGCACGCTTGCAGGCTTTGCGCGCACCACTAAAAGCGGCTTCGTTCGTTTCGTGATAGCCCTGCCTGGCCGCTCAGGGAGGCTGAGATTTCAGATTTTACGAGCAATCGAGAGAGAGCTTTAATCCTCTTTCCAGAAAATAAAATTCTTTTGAGCTATTGTATTTAGTCTCAAATGAGACATATATGTCTCATGAAAACGATTAGACTATCTTCCCGTGATGCAATCATTGAGGCAGCATTCACAATCTTCAACGAAAAACCGGGCGCGTCTCTCAATGATGTTGCGGTATATGCGGGCGTGGGCCGCGCAACGCTCCACCGTCACTTCAGTTCACGACAAGACCTGATTTATGCGCTCGCCGGAAAAGCACGGTCTGAACTCAAACAGGCGATTGAGCACGCCGTTGTAGATGCAGCCTCCCATACAGAAGGATTGAAACTGTCATTTACTGCCATCATTCCCTTGGCAAGCAGGCAGTGGTTTTTATCGCATGAACTTGTCGACACCGATCCGGAGGTCGCTGCGGCATACCAAGCTGATGTGGAAGACCTTCATAAGGAAATCGAGTTTGCCAAGTCGGAGGGCGCCTTTGCATCGGACCTCCCAACGAAGTGGATCGCGGTGAGTTACGAAAACCTGATCTATGCAGCCTGGACAATGGTTCGCGAAGAAGAAGCAACACCCAACCAAGCCGCAGAACTTGCCTGGCGCATCTTTATGAAAGGAGTTTCGCGATGAATCTGGAAATTCTTCAGACCCTGGGTAGCCAGATTGATGATGTATTCTTTCTGATCGGCGGTGCAATTTTACTGATAGAGTTCGCTGAAGCGTGGTTCAAAGGATCGCTCAAGGGTCGAAAAATCATGGAAATGGTTGCGAGCGCCTCAACGCAAATCCCAAGCATAGCATTTGAAACCTTCATCATGACTGGTGCCTATGCGATCTACTACATTGTGGCAGAGGCTTTCGTTACCTGGACAATCCCAATCACCTGGTGGAGCATTGCGCTAGCTCTCCTCGTTGCAGATTTCCTATACTACTGGGAGCATCGAATAGCGCACGAAGTCCGCTTGCTCTGGACGCAACACGCAGTCCACCATTCTTCACGGGATTACAACATTGTCACAGCAATTCGCTTTGGACCGTTTGAAGGTGTGTGGGCTTTAATCATACATATTCCGATGATCTTGATGGGCTTCCCACCGGAAATGGTTTTCTTTGGGCAGTTGTCGGTTCTTGCCTATCAAACTTGGCTTCATACCGAAACAATCGGAAAACTTGGCCCATTGGAATCCGTTCTCAATACCCCCTCTCATCACCGTGTACATCACGGTTGTGACGAGAAATATCTCGACAAAAACTATGCGGGCATTCTCATCCTATGGGATCGCATGTTTGGAACATTTCAGGTTGAAGAAGAAACACCGCGCTACGGTTTGAAACGCGACTTTAACAGCCAAAATCCCATCCTCGTATGGTTCTCAGAGCTTCCTCAACTTTGGCGCGATCTAAAATCGGCAAAAAATACACGCGAGGTATTCATGCGATTGTTCGGACGCCCCGGTTGGGAGCCGAAGTAACGAAGGAAACGCAGGTGTGTTTGACTTAGACGTCAGCCACAGGTGCAGTCTCCTGCATGGATGTCCGAGACTTCTTTTCATCGAACCAGGATGAAAGTCTGGGATATTGAGTTCTCCAGGATGGATGGAAGGCGTGGAAATCCATCAAATCCAATCCGACCGCGAGGGCCACGAACCGAAAATGTGGGAAATCCCCGAGCCGATTGTGTGCAGCTTCTGCCTCAAGATATTCCAAACACCGTTTCGAGCGTTCAAATTCGACATTCACTAAAAAAGAGGAAACCGTATCGGGATCTCTTCTGTTTTCCCGAACCCAACATCCAATACCGTCTACAAATCCAATGATCTGGCCCTCCTGCATAATCTCCTGCCAGCTCAACGGCCCAATCGAGCCGTCCATGGTCGTTTCAGGTCGGCTGCTGAGATACTCCACAACGCTTTTCGCTTCTGTAATTACCAGGTCACAATCGACCAAGGTAGGAACGCGACCAACACTGCTATACGCCAAAACTGGATTTTCAGGATGTCGATTGATTGCTTTCAACTCCTCAACATCATCGATCAAACCGATTTCACGCGTAACAATGCGCGCAATACGAGCAAACGGGGAGTTTTGGGAATAGTAAAGCTTCATACCAGTTAAACTGCCTCCCAAAGAAATGGAAAACCGAGGGCACCCGTGAGATCTGATTTTTGGTCCAATCCCACCAGCGCTAAGCCGGTTTCAATGAATTTCCTAAAACGCTACTATGTATTCTTCGAGGCAAAGACGCCAGCAATTCTCCTGCATGTATAGTAGAAAACCGGTGTAAACAGCAGACCGAAGATCGTCACGCCGACCATTCCAAAAAACACTGCCGTCCCCAATGCCTGGCGCATCTCTGCTCCTGCTCCGGTTGCCGTAATCAGTGGAACAACGCCCAGAATAAACGCAAATGAAGTCATCAAAATTGGCCGTAACCTCAACCTTGCAGCTTCAACGGCTGCATCAAAAGTTGACATACCCTCATCCTCTGCCTGCTTTGCAAACTCCACAATTAAAATTGCATTTTTAGAAGCAAGGCCAACAAGAACGACAAGTCCAATCTGTGTGAGAATATTGTTGTCCATTCCCCGCCAGAGAACGCCAGAGATCGCAGTCAACAAGCACATCGGAACAATCAGGATGACCGCAAGTGGTAGAACCCAGCTCTCATATTGAGCCGCTAGAACCAGGAATATCAACACAACCGCCAGCGAAAAAATGATAAAGATGCTGTTGCTTGCGAGTTTCTCTTGCAGCGCCAGCTCTGTCCATTCAAAACTGAAACCACTTGGAAGGTCAGCTGCAAGCGTCTCCATTTTCTCAAGAGCTTTACCGGTTGAAACCCCGGGCATGGCAGCCCCTTGAACCGCAGCAGCAGGGAAGAGATTGTACCGTACAACCCGATAGGGCCCGGTCGTGTCATTAAATGTCGCGACAGATCCCAGTGGCATCATACCGCCCGCGGTCGTTCTTGTTCGAAGGTTCTCAACATCGCGTTGCTGATCCCGAAAGACACCATCTGCTTGGGCTGTGACCCGAAACGTACGCCCCAGAAAATTGAAATCATTCACAAAAGCTGACCCAAGGTAGACTTCTAACGTCTCAAAAATCTGGTCGGGCGTCACACCAAGCTGCTCTGCCTTTACGCGGTCAATATCAGCGTAAACGCGTGGGGTAGCGTTGTTGAACAACGTAAACGCCCGCGTGAGGCCTTCTGTTTGGTTTGCTTTTGCAGAGAGCTCTTGCGCGGCTGCTTCAAGTGCTCTCAATCCCCTGCCTCGGGTATCTTGCACAAACATTTTCCAGCCGCCAGCAGAGCCAATACCGCGGACCGGAGGTGGGGCGACGATAAAGATAAATGCCTCTTTGATGGCAAACAATGAGCCCTGTACTTCCTGAAGAATAGACTCCTGTGTCATCTCCAGCTTCGCAAGTTCGTCAAAGTCTTTGAACGTAAAGAAAATTGCACCGGCATTGGGTGCATTGGTGAAGGTGGCCGCATCAAATCCTGCAAACCCCGCAGTGTGCGCGGTGCCGGGATGATCCAGAATGATCTTGGTTGCCTCTTGGACGACTTTGTCCGTGCGGTCCAAAGAAGCACCAGCCGGCAACTGAACAACTGTGATGAGGTAGCCCTGATTCTGGTCTGGAATAAACCCGGTCGGTGCTCGTTGGAACTGCACAAAACCAAGATATACGAGACCGCCATAGGCAATCAGAACAACAGCACTGAGTGTCACCAGTCCCTTTACAAGGACGGCATATCCACTGGTTAATCTGGTAAAAAGAGCGTTGAAACCTGTACTAAACCACTTAAATGGCAATCCGAGAAAATCGAGAATTCTGCCAAATAAACCACGGGATTTTGTAACGCCCAAATCACCTTTTAGAAGAAGCGATGCCATTGCCGGCGATAACGTGAGCGAGATCAGGGTCGATATTGCCGTGGAGACTGCAATCGTCAATGCAAACTGCCGGAAGAACTGACCGCTGATGCCGCTAATGAAGGAAGCTGGAATGAAAACCGCCATCATCACAAGACTGGTAGCAATCAATGCGCCTGAAACTTCGGTCATGCTTTTATAAGCAGCCTCGCGGGGACTTAGCCCTTCTGCGATGTATCGGTCTACGTTCTCCACTACAACAATGGCATCATCAACCACAATTCCAATCGCCAGAACCAATCCAAACAGGGTAAGATTATTCAATGAAAATCCAAAGGCAGCCATAATTGCAAACGTGGCTATCAAAGATATTGGGATCGCCAATACCGGTACAACGGCAGCACGCCAGCTTTGCAGAAAAACCAGAATGACCAGTATCACCAGAAGGATGGCTTCTAAAAGGGTTTGATAAACCGCATTCACAGATTTTTCGATGAATTCAGTTGGGTTGTAGATGACATCATACGCGACCCCTTCGGGAAATTCGCTTGCCATTTCTTCCATTGCACCAAGAACCGTTGCGGCTGTTTCCAACGCATTTGAACCTGGCCGCTGGAAAATTAGAATCGGCAAAGCAGTATTTTCATCCAGATATCCGATGGTGGAATAATCAAGAGATCCAAGTTCTACCCGTGCAATATCCCGCAGTCGGATTTGTGATCCATTCTCGTCCGTGCGTACAACGATGTTTTCGAATTGCTCGGGTTCTGTGAGACGCCCTTGCGTCTGAACGGCAACTTCATAAGCGGAAGGTTCCGGAACGGGCAGCCGGTTGATGACACCAGATGCAACTTGAACATTATTGACACGCAGTGCACGAATAACTTCACCAGCAGTCATTCCGCGCGCGGCAATGAGTTCCGGATCGAGCCAAACTCTCATGGAATAGGCTCGTTCGGCAAAGAGCGTCGCCTGACCAACGCCGTCAATGCGCGCGAGGCGGTCAATAATCCGGGTTCTCGCGTAATTCGACACATACAATTGATCGCGTGACCCGTCATCAGAGTACATATGGATGACCATCATGAGGTCTGGTGAGCTCTTCTGGGTCGTGATGCCAAGGCGGCGCACGGGCTCAGGCAATCTTGGTTCTGCAGTCGTGACCCGATTTTGAACCAACACCTGTGCCTGATCCAGATTTGTGCCAAGCTTGAATGTAATCGTTATGGTTAGTTGCCCATCACCGGTTGCTTGCGAGGTGATGTAAAGCATATCTTCCACACCGTTGATTGCCTGTTCTATCGGTGCAGCCACGGTTTCTGATACTGTTTCTGCAGACGCACCGGGATACGTCGCAGTGACTTGAATCGTCGGTGGGGCGATTTCGGGATACTGCGCAACAGGCAATGTGAAATAAGCCACGGCACCAATGATGGTCAAAACGACCGAGAGTACCGTCGCGAAAATAGGTCTATCAATAAAGAAGTGAGCAAATTTCATAATGCTGCCTAGTTGCTTGCCGGTGGGGTAGCGGAAAGTGTCACCTCTTGTGGAACAACTTTACCACCCGGTCTTGCTCGTAAAACACCATTCACGACAATGGTATCTGAAGCATCAATCCCCGAACGTATTACGCGCAAACCTTGATGAAGTTGGCCAAGTTCCACCACTTTCGCAGAGACAGTACCCTCCTCATCCACTGCCAGAACGATTTTGCGCGCCTGGTCAGACAAAATCGCCTCGTCGGGCAAAAGCAGTGCCTCATATTCTCCCGATCCAATAAGCCTGATTCGCGCAAAGAGTCCTGGCGTAAGCAAGTCGTCAGGATTTTCAAACACGGCTCTGCCTCGGATGGTACCAGAGTTTGGATCAAGTTCATTGTCGACAAAGTTCATGACACCTTCATGCGGCCAACCCTTTTCATCGATCAACCGGGCTTGAACAGGGTTGGAAGCATCTCTGGAACTTTCCCGATTGCCGCTCAGGCTCAATCGCGAATATTTCAGGAAATCTGCCTCGGAGCCCGTGAACACAAGGTGGATTGGATTGGTGGAAACCAGATTGGCCAAGGAAGTTGTATTTTCCACCAACAGTCCGCCTATATCGACTTTGCGATCCGAGATACGACCCGAAAACGGCGCACGCACTTCGGTAAATTCGACATTCAGCTCAGCGGCTCTGATTGCAGCTTCGGCAATTGTGATCTGTGCATCAGCCCTAAGTTTTGCTGCTCGTCGCTCATCCAAAGCTTGTACTGATAACGTCCCCTTTGCAACGAGATCTTCACCCCTTTGCAGTTCCACCGTGGTTCTGTTTTGATCAGCCTTTGCCGCTGCCAACTGTGCCTTTGCACTGTCCAGTGTGGTTTGGAACGGGCGTGGATCGATACGAAACAGGAGGTCACCCTTTTCAACCAACTGACCATCACGAAAGTTTATGGCCTCTAGATAACCGGACACACGGGGTCGAATCTCCACCCGCTGAACAGCTTCAAAACGCCCTGTATATTCATCCCAGTCGACAATTTTTTTCACCAGGGGCTTTGCAACGTCTACTGGAAGCGGTCCTTGTTGCGCATAGGTAAGGTGAATTGGCAGCAAGAAAAACGCCGCAACAAAACCAATGAGGAAAACGTGATCTGAAAAACGATTAAACTGCATTTGTCTGGTTCCGATCTAATCAATGGCGAACGAGTCGATATACTCTAAAACTATCGCGTTTCCGGTATTCGACAACAATAATGTACCTTTAAATCTGAGCGCACTTTGGCGGAGAAATGTCCATTAGGAAAGTAAATTTGACAGCGTAAGGGTCGAAAGAAAACCAAGCGGACAATACTGCCAACATGACCGATTTGTCATTTTCAGGTAAGGCCTTTGAGATTTGGCCCTGCAATAACGCCTTACAAGTTTTACGGCGGATTGCCGAGACTGGAGGCATTTCATGAAACCTTTACCGACGGCTCTGACAATCGCAATCACGCTAGGTATTTTCTGTATTCCCTTCGCGGCACAATCCGGTGAGCAAGACCTTCTAGCCTCTCCACTAACCTTTGACAAAGCTATTGAAGTGGCACTTGAAGAACAACCCGGCACCGTAGCTGAAATTGGTCTTGAACGGGCCAATGGCGAAGTCGTTATAGAAATCGAAGTGGTAACAAATACCGGTGAAGAAATCGAATTCCACTTGGATCCAGTAACTGGAGACATTCTCGCAAAATGGATAGATACCGATCCAACCGATGATCCAACCGAAGGCAACGATGCCGTTGGAGAAGAATAAAATTCCGGCATTACATGGTGGCTACGGTTTCAAAACAATGGTCAACGTAACCTGTTTCTATTGGCACTTATGAAAAGAAAAAGATGACAAAAAAAACGCTAGTCCTCTCTGGTCTTTTCATCTTGTTTCACATTGCATGTGTAGCGCCTTTTGTGCCGTTGGCAAACATTTTGCCCGCGGGATTGGGAGCATTATCCATGACGTCGATGGCATTTTCATTGATCCTTTCAGCCCGCTGGCGCATTGTGGATCATCTCATGGGTGGACCGGACAAATCTTACGCCTGTCACCGCTGGCTGGGTTTGTTTGCACTTGCAGGCGCACTTGGACATTGGGGACTTGCAGAAAGTGTTGGTTCAGGCGTTCTTCCCTTCCTGGCAACGGGAGGCGAAACTGTCGGTACGATTGCAGCAACAGGCCTTATTGCTCTGACCGCCATGGCGCTGATAAGGGCCATCCCTTACCACTTGTGGAAAGCAACTCACATGTTAATGGGGCCAATCTTTCTACTAGCGTGCTATCACACGTTTTTTGTAGCAAGCCCGCTGGATGTGGGAGCTGCCCCCTGGACCATGATGGCGGTGATGTCAGCTTTAGGGCTTTTGGCATGGGGGCAAACGCTTCGACGCAAGTCTATGCCAACCTTGTTGGTCACTGTCGAGCGTGCAGAACCATTCGAAGGGGGTATCGACGTTTTGTTCCGATCGAAGAAGCCTTTAGCCCGGTTTCATCCGGGCCAGTTTGCAACAATTGCACATAACCACGCGAGGTCTGAGACGCACCCATTTACGATTGCCGGAGGCGATGCAACATCACGACGATTTTTAATTCGAGCAGCCGGAGATTGGACCGAAAGATTTGTTCAAACCGTTAAACCAGGTGATCAGTTCAGAATTGGTGCAGGCGTTGGACGTTTCCGACCTCAACATCATCGTTCCCGCAAAGAACAAATCTGGGTTGCGGGAGGTGTAGGCATTACCCCGTTCCTTGCTACCCTTGAAAAAATGCAGCCTGACAACGGCGCGCGGGTGACGCTCGTTTACTGCATAAAATCACGTTCTTCAGCAGGTGGCATTGAGGATGTGGAAAATCATAGCATACGCCTACCACAACTCGACTTGATCATTTTTGATGAAAGTGAAGGAAACCGTCTCACACCGTATCAGATGACCGAAATTTTAAGAGGTTTGTCCGCACGAACAGTTGCATATCTTTGTGGACCGGAGGGGCTAAAAGCACTACTAAAACAGGCGTGGCAAACACTGGGAATGACGGGGCAAATTCACGGTGAACGTTTTGATTTCCGCAACGCTTACAGCGTGTCTGATTTGATTTATGTTGGCAAACCTGTATGGCGGGCGGCCCGCCATTGGGCAATAAATGAGAGGAAGATCCCGGATGCGCCTGTTGGTTCTCGAGGATGATGCAGAACTTGGTCCTTGGATTGCGCGCGGCCTTCGAGAAGCAGGACATGTTGTAGACTTATTCACGGACGGCAGAGATGCCGTGGCCGGTGCCATGGGACAATCCTATGAGGTTTTGGTGTTGGACAGAATGGTGCCAGGGTTGGACGGTCTGTCAGTATTAAAAACGTTGCGACAAGCAAATGTGACAGCACCTGTTGTATTCCTGACTGCCTTGGCAGAGGTCGATGATCGGGTCGAAGGTCTTCGTGCTGGCGGAGATGATTATCTGGCAAAACCGTTTGCCTTTAGCGAGCTCCTTGCCCGCATAGATGTTGTTGTAAGGCGTCAGGGCATGCCGGAAGAACAGAGTTCACAACTCAGCGCGGGTGACATCAGCCTCGATATGCATAAAAGGACCTGTATACGCCAAGGGCATTCTATCTTGTTGAATCCCAAAGAATTCGTTTTGTTAGAAGTATTCCTGCGATCAAATGGCCGCTTGCAGACACGTACAATGCTGCTTGAGAAAGTCTGGGATCTGAATTTTGATCCGACCACCGGCCTTGTTGAAACGCACATCAGTCGACTTAGAGGTAAGATAGAAAAACCTTTTGGTGACACGTTAATCCGTACAATCCGAGGAGCAGGTTATATATTTGAACCGAAAAATTAGCGCACTCTTACGTCTTTCGACAATACGCCAGACATTGAGTTTGCTTCTGCTGTTTATGATTATCACCATCACAGCCTGGGGTAGTACATACTGGCTGGTTCAACGCGAAATGCTGACTGCGGTTGACGCAAGATTGACTGCAAGGATGCAAGAAGCAAGCACGGCCTTGGCAACTGGGCAAGATTTGCCAGCGCCGGAAGACGGGCAAACACTGAGCGTCAATCCGGATGGTTGGAAAGAGGGTTTTCAAACCCGCGATTCAAATGGACCGGGACCTGAAATGCGGTTTCTCTTACAAGAAACTCCCCATGGCCGCATCTTGCTCGGGGAAAATACAGAGCAGCAAGACGAACTGCGGGATATGCTTGCCGCAGGCATGCAAACCAGCATGATTGTCAGTCTACTGGCGACCCTATTGGCAGGATTATGGATGGCCAAACGTGGTCAAAGGCGGTTGGGAGTGATTAATGCAGGGCTTGCCAAAATTGCCCAAGGAGATTTGAAGGCACGCATTGTTTTGAACGGAGAGGATGATCTTAGTCTCTTGGCCACGCGGATAAATGCAACAACAGAGCAACTTGAATCTGCGATGAGCCAATTAAAGTTTCAGG
This sequence comes from Pseudomonadota bacterium, assembly GCA_039191645.1. Lineage (GTDB taxonomy): Bacteria > Pseudomonadota > Alphaproteobacteria > Rhizobiales > Rhizobiaceae > JAALLB01. The sequence continues at coordinate 46,935 of JBCCXO010000017.1, forward strand.
CATCAAACATTGCTCATGATTTACGAACGCCGTTGGCCCGATTAAGGGCGCAATTGGAAACCAGTTTAACGACGTTAATCGAAACAGATCGACAGGTAACTTCGGAAGACTTGGGTGCAGCTCTTGAAAAGATTGATCATATTTCCGGCACATTCAATGCGCTTCTAAGGCTTGGTCAAATTGAAAGAGGGGTCAAAAGAGGTGATTTCGCCCAAGTCGATCTTGGGTCACTCGTGCGAAACGTGGCGGACATCTTTGCACCCATTATTGAGGATGAAGGCCAAACACTCGAACTTGATATTGCCGAGCCAGCAAAAGTGCTTGGAGATGCAGATTTGTTATCCCAGCTGTTGTCAAACGTGTTGCAAAACGCCATCCGCTACGGCACCAAAGGACAAACAATCTCCTTGAGAGTGTACGGATGCAGGTTGGTGGTCAGCGACCAGGGAATAGGTGTTCCTTTGGCTGAGAGAGAAAAAGTGTTGCAACCGCTTTACCAATGCGAACCCTCACGGCAAGGGGGAGGGTTCGGGCTTGGATTATCTTTGGTTCGAGCCATTGCAAACCTGCACAATGCGGAACTTTTGCTAACGGACGGACCGAACAGTCGTGGATTGACCGTCAAAGTCTCATTTCCAAATCTGACAGAATTTTCATCTTGAAGTCAGCACAATGTGACGCCGAGCACCTATCCTCACTTCAGACATCGAGAACGAAGGTATCAAGGCCGCATTGGGATCATGAAAAGAATCATTCGAGATTGTTCCCTGTGCTGTTCCTCACAAACCAACTGCAAAAAAGTACGGAGTTTATCCGACTTTGGTCACAACTCTTTTTGGAAAGAAAAACAATGAAAATAATCCTGACAACCCTTTGCTTATCCGTTTTCACATTTGGAACAACGGTACACGCTGAACCGTACAAAGAAATGAGTATTCCATTGGATTGGGCACTAAAAGCTGCCAATGTTGCACTGGAAAAATGCACAGATTTAGGGTTTTCTACGACAGTAACTGTTGTTGATCAGCGCGCTCAGCCAAGAGTTCAACTCATGAAAGAAGGCGCATTTCCGCATACAGTTCACACAAGCAGCCGAAAGGCGATCACGGCTGCATCGCGACGGGAAGCAACCTCTGTGATTGAAGCAGAAAATGAGCACGAATCCACCCTCGGTGATGTGTTTAACGAAATCGGTTTAATCACACTTTCCGGTGGAGTTCCTATTTTGTACGATGGAGTGGTCATCGGTGGCATCGGAATTGCCGGATCTCCGGGCGAAGACGCAACCGGTAAGGAATATGATGACATATGTGCAGAGGTTGGCATCGAGGCCATTGCAGATCTCTTAAAATAGCAAGTTCATCACCAACGAAAAAATAACGTCAAAAAATCGCTCCATTGGATTCTTCAAATGAGATTTATGCCGATCATCAGTGCTTTCGTTTTACTCTTTAACACCGAGCTTACTTTGGCGTTTTCTGACAACAAATACGAACGCCTGATCTTCTTTCCATCTGTTATCAGTCAAAAACCAGACGGCGCTTATTCGCAAAAATTTCATATCCTGCTATTGGAGGAGGATTTTGATGTGCTGAAACAAAAGGCAATCACAAATCTTGTAATGCCGATGTTTGGTGTGGATGAAGAGGAAAGGAGCAAACCTGCGCAGACACGTATTTTGGAAAGAGCCAAGTGGTTTGCGTTTGATCCAATCGAGTTTTCTCAACACACCATGTATGTCGATCATTCCTCGCCAATTGAAACCACCACTGATCACCTCGGGCACATCAAATTTGAAATCCCTCTAACCACGCTTCCGGAACCCAAGACATTTTCGAATGTGGCCTTGGCCTCCCGTCATGGCGTCAAGATATCTTGGACACTCAGCCCGATTACAATTAATAACCAAGGCGTATCTGTCATATCAGACATCGACGACACGTTGAAAATCAGCAACGTTGTTTCAAAAACGCAACTCATCCGATCCACATTTGTCGAACCCTATCGAGCGGTCGAAGAAATGCTGCCCATCTTTCGGGAACTCGAGCAACAGGGAGCGTTCTTCCACTATGTTTCCGCGTCTCCTTGGCAGATATGGCCAAGTCTGGAGCCGTTTATGCGTTCAAACTTTCCCAGAGGACAACTTCATCTGCGAAATTTTTCGACCAGTATGTATGACCGGGACTTTTACAATTTTATGTTTGGCTCCTCGGTCAGCCATAAAAAATCTTCTATCGAAAAAATACTCGCTGACTATCCGCTTCACAAGTTTATCCTGATTGGTGACACCAGTGAGTGTGACCCCGAGATTTATGGTGCAATTGCCAGAAAATACAGCACAAACATCGAAGAGATTATACTCCGAAGAGTTCCGCATACCGACTTTAGCGATCAAAGAATCCAATCTGCTCTTTTTGGTGTGGACCGGCAAACCTACAGACTGGTTGGGCCTGGGACTGTGTCAGGGGCCCACAATTGCGACGGTTAACCACCAGCAAATGCACTGTACCCAAAGTAACAAACATCGTTGAATGAAGTCTTGCTGAACTGCCTTTAGTCCTCGGCGTCCTCTTGGGTCAATGCGCGATGCCGGTAAAGACGCGTATTCGTTCCCTTATGCTGTTTCTGCCAAGGGTATTGGAGCCATGCCAACTGCTGCAAAAGAATTAAAGCCCTCATTCTCAGACTGACGACTAAACGTGAATCCGCCGTAACAGGTGTTTCAGCGTTTCTTTCTCTTCTTCTGAAATCGGTTCAAGGATCTCGCCTATTGCATCAGCCACAGCTGCCATTAACTCTCCCACAACCACATCGCCCTCCGGAGTAAGCGAAACCATGCTAACGCGGCCATCGGTGGGCGAAGGCTCGCGCCTTACAAGGCCTTTTCTTTCAAGGGAGTGCATGGTGCGGGTCATCTGCGACTTGTCCCGCGCTACCCGTCTCGTAAGTTCATTCAATCGCGTGTATCCCATATCTGCAAGCGTCATAAGAATGAACCCACCGCCTGGGCCAACCGACTTTTTGTCGAAGTCTGGCGCCCGTGACTGCAAGCCAAAGTGAATTCTACGCATAAATCGATCAACAAGAAGCGCCAGTTCGGTATCATGCAAAGAAGTATTATTAGTTGACATAGTCCACTTTATTAATTAGTTGATAAAGTCAACATAAACGCTAATCGAGCAACCCGCAACGGATGCTTTTAGGGAGACGTCATATGAGTGGAGTTCATGCCAATGCTCTAAAAGCAAGCGCGGTTCTATGGATTATTTGGGGACTGGTACATGCCTTAGCGGGTGCCATCGTACTCACCAGTGATACAACAGGTGGCTTTCAGGCCATTGCCGATGGAATTGACCCATCTTTACTTGAAGCCAATTATCACGTGGCAGTGGGAGGCATACTCAATCAGCATGGATGGAACCTTGGGTGGTTCGGTTTAGCAACGTTTATAGGTGCCATTTTCATATGGAGGCAGAATATCACTGCCATTTGGGTAACGGGAATGATTGGCGGTCTAGCTGACTTAGGCTATCTGTTTTTTGTAGATCTACCGGGTTACGTGAACTTCTTTCCAGGAACAGTCATGACTTTTGTATCCGGAACCGCAATTGCATTGAGTTTTTGGGTCTGGCTTTCGACATCAAAAACCAGCTCCTAGCGCACGTCCCGGGAAAATTTTTGGAGCAGACATTTAACATGTTTAGTAAACGACCCGCGTCCAGCGCTTAGCAGTCCTTGTGTTCGGTACAAAAATCAACCAAACTCGCGTCGATATAATAATAACCGGAGAATACGGTCCAAAAGATCTATGAGGGATTGGAAGGGGAGTGCGAAGTGGAAGATTCAACGCATGCTGTGACGACGGACTTTGCACTGCAACTTGGAGACGTTCCTCGCCGCGAAAACCTGTTCGTTAATCACGAGAAAGCACAAACACTTCACGATAGGCTTGATATTGCACCACCTGGTGATCTTGAATCAGCCCCGCCACTCTTAAGTTTTAACCGCTCAAGACGGGTGAATATAAAGTGGAAATCAATCGTCAATTCGCTCATCGGTGGCGATACGGTGCAATCTTCTGCCAATGCCCTGCGGGAGTATTTCGAGAAGTCTTGGTGGGGTTACGAGGAACCAAAACCCGACGAAATCATAGCCTTTCTTTCCCTACACAAAGACGAGCTATTTTACTTCCTCGACAAAACCGAACCGCCTGCACCAGCGCCGGATAAAGATGAAAAGGGTAAGCCAGAAGCACCAGAGGAGGAAAAAATTGGGTTCTTCGCAGCAAATGCTGATCCTGACGCGGAAACCGGAGTCGAATTAAGTCAGGGCTTTTTCCTTCGACATGGTTTGAGTGGACGGGTTTATCTCATCCAGACAATTGGTGATTTGCAGGGGACAGTCGAAGACTTTTTTCTCTCAGAAGAGTCTTACGACTCGTTTTGGAATGAACAAGTCCAGTCAATAGAATTGGTGTTTGAGACGGCAAAAGATGCCCAGACATTCGGTACAGCATACTCTGCACTCGATGTGCGCGCGCCCTTTATCATCCAGCGTTACAAAGAACTTGAAACGCTCGCAACACTTGCCAAAATGCTCGACGGATTTGCTTCCGAAACAATAGGGGATGCGATCAAGGCGCGCATCGGAAGCGGATTTGAGCTTGAAGGATTGGAAGACCTACAGGCGCGATACCGCAATATTAAACTCGCACCCTACAATATCGAAAACGATTTCAAACGCCTCAAAAGACAAGCGGCAGAAATGAATTACGTGTTGATGCTGGACGGGGAGACTGCGGGGAAATTTCCAGACGGAACTGACCGAGTCGCAACGCCCGGAAATCTGTACAAGATCAACAAACGTACATTTACTTCCACCGTTAAACACCCCAAACCCGCGATCCAATTTGTCGGTGAGGTGTTGGCATTTGGATTTGGGATATTACGGCCTGTTTCTACATTGCTTAAAAACAAGGGGAGGCCCCCAAAAATACCAAAAACCTACTCAATCGATCCTCCAAAAAAGAATGTGGACCACTATGATCTTGTTGATCCGACGATCAATCTGCTTGAAAACCGGGTACAGACTCTGCGCGAAGAAGGGAAAGAAGTCTTCGTGTTTGAAGAATCTTCAAGCGGGTTCGTAACGGAAGACGGGACGCCAATAGAAGAGATCATGGATCGCTGTGCTTTTTCTGAAGAATTCCGCCGGCGATGCGTGGTGATGGTGCCGGAATATGACTATTCGTTAACTGGAAGAAAGGTTGTCGCGAAGTATCACATCTATAAATACCCATTGCCGGGCATCGTATCCACCCGGCTACCATCGATGTTTATTCGCGAATCCCTGTCTTTTCGAACCGTCTGGAAAAATACTGAACTTGGAGAACTATCGAGTTCGATAAATCTCGCGCCTGGTGAAGAACGAGAAATTACGATCACCAGAAGCTTTCAAAAGGAAACGACTTCAACCGAGACAAGGACTTCGGTTTTTGAGCTTTCCAGCAGCGAAAGCACTGATCTAGCCGATGAAATGGAGTCGGTTGCAAGAAATGAGAATGACCTTAAAACCCATGCCGGGGGGAGTTCTAAGAAAACAGAAGATAAGAAACGCGAAGCGAAAGCCGGCTTTTCAAGTCCGGCATCACCTTGGAATGCGTCCGGTGGTTTTGAGAACAAAAACAGTTTGGAGGAAAATTCAGATTGGAGTTCGGATCACTCGATCAAGTCATTCAACAGTTCCATGAACAAGGTGGCACGCAAGGCAGCGCGATCAATCAATCAGAAAAACAAGCAAGAAGTTACTTCGACCAAAACCGAAAAGACGACAGTCTCTAATACCGATTCAACCAACATCAAAATTTCAAACATCAATCAGGGCAGAACGCTCAATCTGATGTTCTACAAGGTGTACAACCGATACACTGGTGGGCTTTATATGGAAGACCTCAAACTTCAAGTACGCTCAGGGGTCGAGATTATTGCTGGCAGTGGATTATACCCCAACCGGGAATTTGACTTGTCCGAAGTAGATGCGGTCCTTGAAGAGTTTGACCAAACACCTCTCCCCATTCCAATGTCTCAGGAACAAAAAGCCGCCTATCATCTAAATCTCCTGACAACGCTGGATAAGATGCTTGAGCACGAATACGAATCTGCCGACATTACAGACCCCGAAGAGGGCGTTGGCCCTCCGCCCGGAAAAACTTCAGGACCAGATGCCAACGGACTTCAATCAAGAGGCTCGCCGGTAACTTTTGGCCGCAAGTGGTTTGAAAGCAGTTGGAAGGATCAAGCGCAAGTTTCAGTCAAGAATCGCGAAATGGTTCTGATGTCAGCGGACAGTGATCCAGTAGCAGAGCTGGAAGAAGAAAAAAGAAAGTTGGAGGCATTATATTCCCGTCTAACCGTGAGCAATATTTCTCTGGATGAGGAAGATTTACTTGTCACAAGTCCGGGCTTCTATCTGGACTCAATTCTCGGTGTCCGTGCAGGAACCGAACCCTATTCAGAAGAAATGCGCATACAGGAAATTCGCATGCGCGCAGCCGAAGTTGCAGAAACAGAGGCCAATGCTGTCTACAAGCTTGCCCAATCCCAACGCATTGCAAGCACTGGAACTATGAAAGCACAGGCCGCTTCCAGCAATTCCATTATTGGCGTCGTACCTTCCGAAGACTATAAAAGTCTAACGGTTCGCCTTAAATTCCCGCTGGGTCCGGGCGATTGGAGGTTGTGCTTGGACGGTAAACCGGTCGAAAACGGCACACTAACCAAAGCCATGCAGACCCGAACCGTGTTCGTCATCAGTTGGAAGCGAGGATCCAGCACGCATTGGATGGAAGCGGATGATATCAGCACCCGGCTGAGTCTGATTGACAACAAAACCGATGAAATTGTTGGCTAACGGGATAAAACTTCACAAAGGAGTACATCGTGAAGATTGTCAGTTGGAACCTCCAAGGAAAAACAAGCTCTGGCAATTCTTCAAACAAATGGAGTTCCATGCGTACCGGCGATCCTGATCTGATATTCCTTCAGGAAACCGGCCACCTCAGAGAGGAAAAAAAGCGTTTTGAATGGACTGAAGAGCGGGAAGAAACCTTTCATTTTTGGACCAAGAAAAAGGGCCCCGTTGATACCGTGTTAACGTACAAAGCTGGTAAACTGGAGGTTCCTGAGCGCACTCGAAGCATTCCTTACCGTATACTTTTTCAACAATGGGGAGTAGACATATTTCGGTGTAGCCTCGCAATCATGATACATCCAAAACACGGAGATATTGGATTGGCAAGCATGTCTCGGATTTTCCAGGGACCTGAGACGCATCATATCGATCCGAATGATAAAAAAAGTGCGAAGAGCGATTACCACAATAAGATGCGACCACTGATTGGCGTAACGCTGAAGGATACCACGTACTTCTCCTATCATGCTCCGTCCGCATATAATGCGGCAAAAATTACCGGGGACTATATCAACAAGGTGAAGGCAAATGGGGTTTCAAAATGGGTGCTGGTCGGCGACTTTAACTGCATTCCAAGTGCGAACTATGAGCATCAGACAGATAGCGTTAATCTTGATGAGGATGAGAGTGATACAAAGGAGAAGAAGCCAAGGCAAAATTTGATAAACAGGCTTGAAAAAGACCTTGGTACAAAAAATCCTATTAAGAGAACAAATGCTGAAAGGACTACCCAAGTCGCGCAACTAGACTGGGGAAGCGAAAAGTTGTTTGTATCGTCCAACATTGAGCCCACCCATATTTATACCAAGAAACCCGGCAGCACGCTCGACTATATGGTGAGCAATTTTTGTGCTGGCATCGTTCAGCCCGACCGTGGAGTACAGATCGATGAGTCTGATCATCGGAAGCAGGTGCTGGTGATTGATGACGGCGAACAGATTTTCGCCAGTTTGGAAAAAAAATCCAAGCCACCAGTGGCACCGGCTGCACCGAGTGCAACAGCGTTTGGAAAGACCCCAGCAGGTATGCCGGCGTTAAACGTTGCTGCAGTTGCCGCTTTGAATCCCGCCAGTGGCAATCGAAGGTCATCGCTGGGAAAAAGACCTGCTCAGGCTGGTGCCATTAGCCCCAGGAGTCAACAATCGCGAAAGAGCTCTAAATCAAAGAGATAAGCGTTACCATCGCTTTCAAGGTTGACATGCCATCTAACCAAATTTGATCTGGTCTTTCGTAGGATGTTTCACAGCATCATGTAATCAGATGATGGCTCCGCGCACTTTAGCCGAAACCCATTCTGAAATCACGACTGCTGCTAAAATGACGATCAAGATCAGTGAGACTTGCGGCCAAGCGAGAACATTAAGCGAGGCTGAAAGCTGAAGACCAATCCCACCAGCACCGACAAGTCCCAGAACTGTGGACTCTCGGATGTTGATATCCCATCGAAACACGGAAATACCGGCAAATGCCGGCAGTATTTGCGGTACTATACCATATGCCATTACCTGCCAACGAGAAGCCCCTGTGGCTGTTATGGCTTCAACCTGGGTTTCATCAATTTCTTCAATTGCTTCGTAGAGAAGCTTAGCACAAAAACCGACGGAGCGGATCGCGATAGCAATAACACCTGCGAATACGCCAGGCCCTATGATCGCGATCAGAAGCAACGCCCAAATCAAAGAATTGATGGAGCGGGTTGACACAATGACAAGTAGAGCTAATGGGCGAACGAAAAGGGCTGAAGGTGTGGTGTTTCGCGCCGCTAAAAAGGCAACGGGAACCGCCATGATCAAGGCAAGAAGGGTGCCAAGGGTCGCGATATTGATCGTGTCCCAAATCGGACGACCAAGCTGGGTAATGTATTCCCATCGCGGCGGCGTTGCGCGTGTCCAGATATCATCTGCAATGCGGGGTGCATCCCAAACAAAGAACCATGTGGTCGCCTGAGAAATCTGCTGCCAGCAATATGCAAAGACAGCGATGCCCGCAAGCCACATCAACCAATACAAGATGCTTTCCCGCTGAGTGCGGCGCTGCCAAACCCGAATGCCGTTGTTTTCCTTTGTTGGCATTACTGCACCCGCGCCCGGACAATACCGGATAGGTATTCCAGAGCCATAACGATTGCGATAATCAGAATGAGTATTGCAGCTGCCGTATCGTATTCATACCGATCAAAGGCAGTGTTAAGCGTGGCGCCAATGCCACCAGCGCCAACAAGGCCAAGGATCGCACTTTCCCGGAAATTGATGTCGACACGATACATGGACAGGCCGATCAATCGCGGCATTACTTGGGGTTGAACACCATAGTTGATCCATTGGAGCCACCGTGCACCTGATGCCTTTATCGCTTCGGCCTGAACACGATCCATGCTTTCGATGTCCTCAGCGAGCAACTTAGACAAAAAGCCAATCGTTGCGAAACTCAGGGTCAGGAAGCCAGCAAGCGGTCCAAAGCCAAAAATTGCAACGAGGAGAATCGCAACAATAATCTCCTGCAACGCACGAGAAATCGCAATAATTCCACGACAAATCAGGTAAATTGGTAGGGGCGCCACATTGCGCGCTGCGCCGAGCGCAATTGGAATTGAAATTAAAACACCAACCACGGACGCAGCGGTCGTCATGACGATGCTTTCCAACATCCCATCATAGATGTCGCCGGAGCGGCTTACGAAATCAGGTTGGGAAAAAGCAAGGACAAATTGCTTCCCTCGCTCAAGCCCTTCATAAACCCGCGCCCAATTGACCTCGATGCTGAGAATGGCAGCGATCATGTACCCAATGAAGCCCAATGACAGCATCCATCGAAGCCAACGCCGCTTGATCAAAGGGGGCTTCTTCCACGGTTTATCAAGGCAGGCATTCAGATCAAATTTTGCCTCGTTCATTCTGCAGCCTCTGTTGCTTCATCTTTGTCTTCATCAACCTTTTCGATGGTCGCTTCCCAATCTTCTTCTCCATAAATCATGGTAAGCACATCGGGTCTAAGAGCTTCAGGCGGGCCGTCGAATTCGATCGTACCAGACTGCAGGCCAATAACACGTTGCACAAACATTTGGGCTAGGGCTACGTCGTGAATGTTGATGATCGCAGCCAGCTTTCGCTCCTTGCAGAGCTCACAGATCAGTCGCATGATCTGCCGGGATGTTTTAGGGTCCAGCGAAGCGGTGGGTTCATCCACCAACAGGACGGCGGGATCTTGAATAAGAGCGCGGCAAATACCAACGCGTTGTCTCTGTCCACCAGAGAGTTCGTCCGCCCTTTTGTCAGCCATATGAGCAAGACCAACTCGGTCTAGCAATCGGAATGCTTCATTCACATCGTCTTGCGGGTATCGCCTGGTAAAACTGCGCCAGAAGCCGACATATCCCAATCGACCCGACAGAACATTTTCCATCACTGTAAGACGCTCGACGAGGGCATATTCCTGGAAGATCATACCCATTCGACGGCGTTCGCGGCGCAATGCACCCGATGACAGAGCTGTCAATTCGGTTCCTCCAAGATACACTTTTCCTGAAGTTGGCTCGACCAATCGATTGATACACCGGATCAGGGTTGATTTACCGGCACCGGATGGTCCGATCAAAGCCAGAACCTGCCCTTCCGGCACTTCCAGATCGACTGCTTTCAGCGCCTGGTCGCCGGTTTTGTAAGTTTTTACAAGCTTTTCAAGCCGCAGCATGCTTGTACCCCCAATCGCGTGATGATTGAAAAACAAGACGGGCCGATTGGCCCGCCATGCTTAAGGTTATTCACACGCGTAGCTGACACCGTTGGCAGCGTCGATCTTGCGGATCACTTCCCAATATTCCTTATAAGTGATTTCAAGAAATTGGCCTTCGCCGTTTTTCTCAAATTCCTCTTTCAGGGAAGTTCCATCCCACTCGAAGTTGAAGAATGCATTTCGGATTTTTTCTTTCAACTCCGGCTTCAGGTTGTAAACAACACCATATCCTGTGGTTGGGAACGTTTGGGACTTGTACAATACCTTAAGATCGTCTTCCTTCACCACGTCGCGGCTGATCATACGTGCTTTGACAGAATTGGCGATGGAAGCGGCCAGATAATCTTTGTTTGCAACACCAAGAATCGAGTTATCATGTTTTCCAGAGTAGACTGGTTCGAAGTCCCGTTCCGGAACCATGTCGTAATCCGCTTTAAGAATTGCCGATGGCGCTTTAAATCCTGAGTTTGAGGTGGGTGAGGTGAATGCAAGTTGCTTCCCCTTGATATCTTCAACAGCTTCCAGACCAGATCCAGGATAAGTGATAATTTCCATTTCATACCCAAAAGATCCATCCGGTGCAGCCATAATGGTAAACGGATTAAAGCCCGCGCAGTTTACGGCGAGTGGATTTGAACCGGTGTTAAATCCTGCGATATGCAACCGACCTGAGCGCATGGCTTCAATCTGAGCTGCGTTGTTCTGAACTGGAAAAAATACGACCGACTTGCCGGTTTCTTTTTCCAGATGCGTGAGAAAATCTGCCCATGCTTCTTTGTACACAGCAGGGTCTTCAACGGGTGTATAAGCAAAAATTAGCGTGTCTGGGTCAATCTGATTGGCAGGATCGGTTGGTGTATCCGCCAACAAATCTCCATCAGCATCACAAAAGCGTTTGTCCAGATCGCCACGCGGGCATTCTTGTGCATGCGTTGTATTGCTTGCAATAGAAACGGCAGCAAGCAATGCAAATGAAAAAAAGACAGTCAAATATTTCATGTTAATTCCTCCCAAAGAGAAGGCTAGAGTTGGATTTCCGAAAAAGCAATTTTTTTATGAGCGGAACTTGTAATTAACTTTTTCATTCCTGGTCGAAAAGGTCCGCTTACAAGTTGAATGTATATCTTTTGTGACAGGGCTCGCATTGCCAAACTTTTTGCGACGCGCGTCGGTAATCGCATTGGGTTCGAAGTTGACATCTTATCCTTGTTGCTTACGGTCAGATGTCCCAACCAGAACCGCCTCCGGAAAGGTTTTGTGTAACGTGCGCGCTAGAGCTTTGTGTGGTGTATTGGATCAGAGAACGAATGACCCTTGAAGAAGTTAGAAAGCAGTTTCCTGAAGCTGAAACGTTTACATTCGGTGACACACAAGACCTAAGTGAACTACTACTGGAGTTGGTTCGCGAGGGTAGAAAGACCGCTACCTGTGGTGCACTGCGGGATTATTACGAGGGTGAAATTCAAGATGGCAAGGAAGCTTTTCCGGTGATTGGTCGTCGCGATATTGCTCTAAACTGGAGCGGAGAGCCAGCACTTGTGATTGAAACGACAGAAGTCACTGTGAGGCGGTTTTGCGAGGTTGATGTCGAATTTGCTTTGGCGGAGGGGGAGGATGACAGTCTGGAAGGATGGCGGAATGGGCATCGAGCGTTTTTCGAACGCAACGGCGGTTGGTCACCGGAAATGAAGTTGGTTTGCGAGAGGTTTAAGCTGATCCGCGATTTTGGTTTACCTACCTAGCTGTACATTCTTCATCTTCGAGCGATGCTGCTTCGATAACGTTGCGTTGCATTGGCCGATAACGACGCCTTAAGACACTGTCGTTTCATGTGAGCATATACATTCAAGGCTCTATAGATGTGTATAAAAATACACATGATGAGCGTGGTTTGTGGCTTACTGTGAGGATAAGGGGTGGCTTTGATTAATCGGGAGCCAGTTTAAATGATGGAATATGATGAAGACGACGATGACTTTGAATACAACCGGAGCATCATTCGTGATGGTCTGGTTTTGCACGAAAAATATGCCAGAACAGCGGAAACGCAGGAGGCCGAGCGAGAGGGATACGATCATACTTTGGTCCTCACGTTTATGACGTATACGCGATGTATTCTGTGTCATGGATTTTCATAGGATTGTCACTTTTCGCTCTACAATTTAAGTTTCCATCGCTTAATTCATTGCTGTATCTTCTCACACTTCTTTCCGCTATTTGCTTCGTAGTATTTGAACTGGATCCTCTCGGGTATTTTGAGATATCAGTGCTAGTAGGCTTTATTCTCTTTTTGACAATTCTGGTGTGCTTTGCTGCTGCATCTTTGTTCACGTTCATACAAATTCTGAAATCTATTAGGCCAAACTAGCTAGTTTTTCGCTCACTGATTTACATAATTTTGAATGAATCGTGTTTTGTACGGAGTTTTACACATTCATTTTATCTATCTGAAAGAGACTAAAAAAACATTGGTTTCGGGAATTCCACAATGAAACCCAAGAATTTGTTCAACGTCCGGAATGGGCCGAAGTTTCAATTTACTCAGTCTGCTCAAGGATGGTTCAGTCTCTTTAATAAAACTAAAGAAGCATACTCAATTAACAACGTC
>JBCCXO010000018.1:0-58817 GCA_039191645.1 Pseudomonadota bacterium
CGGGAATCCGCCCTTCGCACGTATCGGGGCCATGCATTGTTTGACTTTACGTAATATCACGTGGGAGTCTTGCCCCGCCCCCATCCGCACGGTCTCTTTTATCGGCACGGGGCACCACGGCAACCGAATAGCTGGAGATCATCCGGAAAGACCTGGACCACGGCCGCTGACCGGCCATTGACCTCCAACTGCACCACCACCAATCGATGCGATGAGGGAAGTAAGATCCATGCCTGCAATGGACATACCCTCTCCTCCTGCACCCAATGCGCCAGCCAGTATTCCGCCCAACGCAGAGCCACCGGCAATACCGCCAATGCCGCCAGCAAGCAGTTTTGGTAATATGCTCATCGCAGCTTGCTTTAAGATATTGCCTGCAATACCCCCGCCAACAATGCCGGAAATTGCCTGAATAATGAGCGGTAAAATTGCTTCCATAATATTTCTCCCTGAAGTCACGTATCCCTTAGTCAGCAATGTCATGTGCCATGCAACAAATCCGTGTCTCAATCCAGATTTGCCACTGGCAACACGTCATCCATAACCAAAATCTTACCTAAGGTAAACCTGAATCTTACAGCGCAGAGAATTGCCTTAGTGACGCAAGCCGATTTAATGATTCAAGTGCGCGCGTACAGCCTTGTCATAGTCTTCCATCAGGACTCTGGAGATTTCTCCGGGCGTAAAACGATATTCACCAATTTCTGAAACAGGCGTAACTTCCGCTGCTGTTCCAGTCAGGAAACACTCCTCAAAATCCGCCATTTCTTCGGGCATAATTGTACGTTCGACAACCTCGATCTGACGCTGTTTTGCAAGGTCAACCACGGTTTGGCGCGTAATTCCATTCAAGAAACAATCCGGCGTTGGGGTGTGCATGACACCATCTTTAATGAAAAACACGTTTGCTCCAGTTGCTTCCGCGACATGACCCCGCCAATCGAGCATGAGGGCGTCAGCATACCCGTTCGCTTCCGCTGCATGTTTTGACAGCGTGCAGATCATGTAAAGGCCGGCCGCCTTTGCAAAACACGGGATAGTAGCAGGATCAGGCCGACGATACTTCGCCCGGTCCAAGCGGATGCCTTTGAGGCGCTCTTCCGGTGCGAAGTAACTTGGCCACTCCCAAATCGCAATCGCAACATTGATCCGGTTTGCCTGCGCGGAAACACCCATCATTTCGCTACCACGCCACGCCACCGGCCGCACATAAGCGTCCTGTAAGCCTTGTTTCTCGAGCGTATCACGGCAAGCCTGATTTATCTCTTCGATTGTGTAAGGAATTTCAAAACCCAGAACATCTGCAGAATAAAACAAACGCTCTGTATGTTCCTGAAGTTTGAAAATTTCGCCCGCATAAGCACGTTCACCTTCAAACACGCTGCTTGCGTAGTGAAGACCGTGTGTCAGCACATGCACTTGCGCTTCACCCCACTCAACAAATTCACCGTTGAACCAGATATGCCCACTCATTTGATCGTAAGAGACGCCTGCCACTTTCCATACTCCAAGAAAAATTAATAGCAGACCGTATGAAACACAGAAAAATATGTCAATACTGCTGACATATTTTTCTTTCTGTGCAATAAATGCGCATGATGAGCGAGAATGAACAGATACTAACCACCCCGATATCGGAGAACGAAATTCCGCAACTCGAAAACATCGAGTTGTTGTTCTTTGCATATCGGGATTTTGTTTCGGATCCGGACAAACAATTGGCTCATCGAAACTTCGGCCGCGCACATCACAGGGTACTTTATTTCGTTAATCGCTCGCCAGGAATGACAGTCGCAGAGCTGCTGGATTTACTCCGAATTACCAAACAGAGCCTGGGTCGCGTTTTGAAACAGCTCATTGAGGCAGGACACATTGTGCAAAACGAGGGAAAAAGCGATCGCAGAAAACGCCTCCTATACCCAACCCAAAAGGGCAGAGATCTCATTCTTGAATTATCGCAACCGCAGTCAGAACGACTTTCAAGAGCGCTTGAAGGGATGGATATGGATGAGAAATCCAAAGTTGTGGAGTTTTTAAAGCGGATGATAGGAAACTAGGCATTTCCATGTTTTGGACAAAATCAGCATAGATTTTGTATCCTACTGAAACATTTGTTTATTTGAGTGATATGGATCAACCATTAAGTTCGATCCAAACCGGATTTAAGACATGGATAAACTAGACGACAACATAACCGTACCGGAAGATGATGCCCCGCACGTACTGGTAATTGATGATGACAGTCGATTACGGGACCTTCTCACACGGTATCTCTCCAACAACGGTTTCCGAGTTTCCAATGCAGGCGATGCAGCAGAAGCACGCCGCAAACTTGAACATCTGGCCTTTGACCTTCTCGTCGTGGATGTGATGATGCCCGGTGAAACCGGGTTTAGCTTCACCAAAGCAATGCGAGACAAGATTGATGTACCCGTACTTATGCTCACTGCCCTTGAAGACGTTGAAAACCGCATTGAGGGCCTGGAAGCTGGCGCCGACGACTATCTTTCCAAACCGTTTGAACCGCGCGAACTTCTTCTGCGTATCAACAGCATCCTGCGTCGCACCGCCAAGCCTGAAGACCCCGTGATTGAGCAGGTAAATTTTGGTGACTACCACTTCTCCGTCAAACGCGGCGAACTTACGTTAAACGGCGAGACCGTCAGACTGACCGATCGCGAACGCGAAATCATGGTAACCTTTGCAGCAAAACCGGGTGGAACAATCCCCCGTCATGAACTGCTTGGCGATGAAAGCGCAGCAGGTGAACGTAAAATCGATGTCCAGATCAACCGCCTGCGCCGCAAGATCGAGATGGACCCGGCAAATCCAAAATGGCTGCAAACAGTACGCGGCGTGGGCTACCGTCTTTGCGTTGACTAAACCCTGTAAAACTATCTTTCCCTGTTGTATGTCTATATCCTGATAACATTACGACATCGGGGCTTGCGTAAACTTGACCATAGAAAAAGCCGATCAATCACCGGTTGCGGAAACAAAAAACCGCAGACGAAGCCCATGGCAGGTCGGCGCACGTTGGTTTTCGCGGAAAATGCCAAAAGGCCTTTATGGCCGGTCTTTGATCATCATCATCGCGCCGATGGTTCTGTTACAATCGGTCCTTGCATTCGTTTTTATGGAACGACATTGGCAAACCGTAACACAACGACTTTCCCAAGCAGTAACCGCAGACATTGCCGCTGTTATCGAAGTGATTGAACGTTACCCTCAAGACGCAGAGTTTGACCAGATTACGAGGCTCGCCAGAGAAAAGCTTGCATTGAACATCTCGATACTGCCGCCAGACCCTTTTCCACCCGCGACCGGCAAACCTTTTTTCTCATTGCTTGATGATACACTAAGAACGGAAATCACACGCCAGATTGGAAGGCCATTTTGGATAGATACCGTTGGAGATTCCAATATTCTGGAAATCAGAATCAGGCTTGAAAATCCGGACAATGTGTTGCGGGTCTTTGTACGCCGCAGCAAAGCCTACGCATCAAACTCCCACATATTCCTGATCTGGATGGTTGGTACATCACTGTTTTTGTTGGTGATTGCCATTTTGTTTTTGCGCAATCAGATCCGCCCGATACAACAACTCTCAGCCGCCGCAGACAGTTTCGGGAAAGGCCATACCATGCCCAAGGATTTCCGCATTCGTGGCGCCTCAGAGGTCAGACAGGCAGGCCTGGCTTTTCTTCAGATGCGAGAGCGGATTGAACGGCAAATCGAGCAAAGGACAGCCATGCTCACGGGCGTGAGCCACGACCTGAGAACCATCTTGACACGGTTCAAACTTCAACTGGCGCTCGTCAGTCAAACCAGCGAAATTGAAGAACTCCAGGCCGATGTAGATGATATGCAAAAAATGCTGCAGGGCTATATTGACTTTGCCAAAGGCGAGACCGACGAGGTTCTGAAGGAAGTGAACATCCTGGAGGAACTACAAAGACACGAGATTGAAGCTGCGCTTCGTGACAAGGATTACCAGATTGATTGTCACAAGGATGCCAAACTCGAAACGCATCCAAACGCGTTCTCCCGGTTATTGGCAAACATTATCTCCAATGCTTTCAGATACGCCGATACACTGGTGGTCAATGTTAAGGTCGGGCGGGAACGCATCACCTTTACCTTCGATGACAACGGACCTGGCATTCCTGAAAACCGACGAGAGGATGTATTCAAACCATTTCTGCGCTTGGATGAAGCAAGAAATCTCGATGAATCGGGGACGGGGCTTGGCCTTTCGATTGCACGAGACATCGCTCGAAATCATGGCGGCGATATTAATCTGTATGACAGTCCAATCGGTGGATTGCGGGTAATTGTAACCCTTCCAAGTTAAGCGCTAATGAAGCCTTCCGCCAATCGGAACGTCTTTATCAACTGAAGCCAAGACGACGTTGTCCTGCATATCCATAAAGCCCAACGTCAATACTTCGGACATAAACGGACCAATCTGACGGGGTGGAAAGTTTACAACGGCAAGAATCTGCCGACCGACCAAATCCTCAGCAGCGTAATTTGCCACAATCTGTGCCGAAGACTTCTTCACACCAATCTTGTCTCCAAAGTCGATTCTCAATTTCCACGTCGGCTTTCGCGCTTCCGGAAACGCATCCACCGCCACTATGACACCAACTCGAATGTCGACCTTTAGAAAGTCATCAATGGTAATCTCGTCTGCTTTGTCCATCTTTAAGACAACTCCTCTGATCTTTTCTTAGCAGCAAGAATGCCTTCTTCAATAATCCCCGGCATACCATCTTCAGCCATCATTACCTGGAGCGCTGCTGCAGTCGTCCCCCCGGGTGACGTCACCTTTTGGCGTAAAGCCGCCGGTTCATCATCGGAAAGACGCAACAATTCGCCTGCCCCCGAAACCGTTTCACAAGCCAGAGACATGGCAAGGTCTGCTGGCAGGCCGGCTGCCACACCGGCTTTTGCCATACATTCTGCAAGATGGAAAACATAAGCAGGTCCACTACCCGAAACTGCGGTCACCGCATCCATCAGCGCCTCCTCGCCAACCCACTCCAGCTTGCCCGTTGCTCGCAACAGGCTATCAACCTGTTGCTTTTGAGCATCATTCACGCTGGGCGCCGGACAGGCCACAGAAATACCCCTGCCGACAAGAGATGGTGTGTTGGGCATTGAACGCACCACGCAAGAGGTTTGCAATCCTTCCGCAAGTGACGAAATGGTGGTCCCGGCAGCAACTGAAACCACTACCGTCTCAGTGCCGGCAAGTGATCTGAGGGAGGGAAGCACGGCCTCCATCATCTGGGGCTTAATCGCGACCACCAACACATCGGGCGGCTTGACCCCATTCGCGTCTGCACAAACCGTGATTGTACTTTCACGTAGGAAAGTGGCCATTTCTTCGGATGGTGAGGGATCGATTACCGTAATATTTGCTGCCGACAACCCATTGGCAATCCAACCGCGAAGCATTGCCCCGCCCATATTACCAGCACCTACCAAGACAACGTTGAAATTCATATCAGCTCCATCTTTGATCCGGTTCCCCACCAGGAAAACCGAAGTAAAAGTCAGATGCTGTTTTACGCAGTTCCACTGGTTTCGAAAAGGGCACAGTCAATCGATTTTTCCGCTGTGTTTCCAGCCCAAACCACAAACTGAAAGGCCTGATAGTATCGCTCACACGCTTCGATTGCGCTGCCCATCAGACATTCGAGTTGCTCGCCGGTTGGCGCAGCACCACCGTTTAACATCAGGGTTTGACGAAACATTACAACGCCCTCTTTTGCCCAAAGATCAAAATGGCCAATCAGCAATTGTTCATTCACAAGCGAAAGAAGCCGCGTCACTTCCATCACACGGTTCTCCGGAACTTTCATATCGAAAGCACATGCCATGTGAAGCGCTTCGAAATCTTCCATCCAGGATAAGGAAACACTGTAATCAGTCCAATTTCCCGCAACAGTCAAACTGATTTCATCATCACTACTTCTATCGAATTCCCATTTATTCTGAGAAGCCACATACTCAATAAGATCAACAGGATGTATGTCCCGTTCTGGTTCAAGTTCTGTAAGCACAATTGACCTCCTGGTCCTGGTTTGTGTTTTACAGGACAAAGCTCTTAATCAAGCACTTGTGTTACGGTGATGCCCACATGGTCCGGCCTCGTCTCCGGGGTCCAAGGGCGTCAGGTCCGCCGCGAATCATCCTGTAATTTCAGTCTATAACGCTGAATCTCGATTACCACCCCGGCATGATTCAGTAGGCCACTGATTCTGTGGAGAAGCGTTGAATCAAAAGATTCAAAGCAGCTGCTAAAGGATTCTGCGATCTAGCTTTTTCTGATTTTATTCACGGCACAAAAAAAAATTTTAAGAATAAAATTATTTTTGCGCTGAGGACCGCTTCGGAGCCTTGGCAGGTTTTTCAAGTGCAGAAAGACGCTTTTCAAGAGATTCGATCTGCGCCTTTAAAAAGTCATTTTCTGCCCTTGCTTTCTGTGCCATTTCCTGGACAGCATCGAAGTCCTCACGATTTACAAGATCCATATCCGCAAGAAACTTTTCTGCCTGGCTGCGAAATGCGTTTTCGGCTTCCCGCTTCATGCCTTGAGCGGCACCGGCGGCATCTGTCATAAGCTTCGCAAACTCATCAAAAATTCTGTTTGGGCCCTGGGTCATCTTGATTCCACTTCCTTTGTTGGACTTCAAATAAGATTTTTTGAGATTGGTTTCAACAGCAACACGAGGTGACAAATCTTCGCGAACATGCGATGGACTTGCCGAAACCGAACAGGCAAAACGCATGCAAACTCTGTTTTCAGCCCTGGCGCATCCGCAAATTGATCCGGTCTTGATTTCATTGGGACCAATTCAAATTCACTGGTACGGTGTAGCCTATGTAGTCGGCATCTTGTTTGGATGGTGGTACGCAAGAAAACTGGTAACAACCCAAAACCTTTGGTTCAACGAAACAAGCCCGATGGACGAAGCCGACCTGGATGATTTTTTAGTTTGGGCTGTCATTGGGATCATCTTGGGCGGTCGGTTGGGATACATCCTCTTTTACGATTTACCGACTTATCTCGAAAACCCGCTGGCAGTTTTGGCGGTATGGCAAGGTGGCATGAGCTTTCATGGCGGATTGGCAGGGATTGTGATTGCCATGATCTTGTTTGCAAGGCGTAAGGGATTCACACCGTTCAGTCTGTTTGATGTGGTTGCTGCAAGCTGCGGCATCGGCATATTCCTGGGCCGACTGTCCAATTTCATAAACGCCGAACTTTTCGGAAGCGTTACAAATGTTCCATGGGCGGTCATTTTCCCGAACACAGATGGGCTACCTCGCCATCCAAGTCAGCTTTACGAAGGAATTTTAGAGGGCCTAATCCTGTTTGCGATATTGGCGTATTTCATCTGGGTAAAGGGAAAACTCCGCGATCCGGGTTTTATTGGCGGCATGTTTCTGGCTGGGTACGCGATTGCCCGAATAATCGTGGAGTTTGTCCGCCTTCCCGACCCCCAGCTTGGTTACCTGCTGGGAACGGATTGGATTACCATGGGCATGATGCTTTCCATACCGGTTTTGGTTATAGGATGCTGGGGAATGGCATCTTCGGGGGATCGGGCACCCAAACATGGCTGACACACTTAAGGAACGGATCACGCGCCACATAGAGCTGTCTGGCCTGTTGCCGCTGGCTGAATACATGCATTGGTGCATGGCAGATCGGGATTTCGGTTACTACAACTCGGCCAACGTGTTGGGGCGACAAGGTGATTTCATTACCGCTCCGGAAGTGAGCCAAATGTTTGGAGAAATGTTAGCAATCTGGGCAATTCAGGCTTGGAAAAACTTGGGATCACCCAACACGGTAAACCTCGTTGAACTGGGGCCGGGGCGCGGCACCATGATGAGCGATATACTCAGG
Source organism: Pseudomonadota bacterium (assembly GCA_039191645.1). Lineage (GTDB taxonomy): Bacteria > Pseudomonadota > Alphaproteobacteria > Rhizobiales > Rhizobiaceae > JAALLB01. Next base: position 7,925 of record JBCCXO010000018.1, read on the forward strand.
ACAGCAAAGGTAGCCGACGCCTTCTCCCAAGCCATCAGCGTGACACTGGTTGAGACCAGCCCAAAGCTGAAACAGATACAAGAAAAAACCCTCGAGGAATATGAAAACATCACCTGGTGCAAAAGCCTCAGCGATATTTGGGACCTCCCGACAATCCTGTTCGCAAATGAATTCCTTGATGTAATTCCTTTCCGGCAATACGTGAAACACAACGGGAAATGGCCGGAAAACTGCGTTGGCCTGTCTGACACGAGGGAATTGTCTTGGGTTCTTGGCGCAAGCTTTATTGATGAACAAAGCCTACCGGCAGGCCACAAGAACGAACCCGAAGGGTCCGTTTTCGAAGTATCAACCGCGCGGGAAGCCTTTGTGGAAAAGGCGTCAGACCTAATTCGAAAAAACACCGGAGCGGCGCTCTTTTTGGATTATGGGCATGCTCAATCAGGCTTTGGCGATACATTTCAGGCAATCAAAGGCCACGAATACACAAACCCCTTGTCTGCACCGGGTCTTTGCGACCTGACCTCCCATGTAGATTTTGAAGCACTTTCCAAAACTGCTACAGAAAAAGGGCTTTATGTCCATCCTTTGCTGACGCAAGGTGAATTTCTGCTGGGCTTAGGTTTGGCCGAACGCGCTGGTGCCCTCGGACAGGATAAAAGTGAAGAAGTTCAATCACGATTGCGCAGCGAAGCGGAGCGCCTCGTAATGCCAGAGCAAATGGGAAACCTATTCAAGGCGTTTGCGATATCCACATTTCCAGAACTGGTCCCATTCTCAAAAGAGGGTTGAAATCCTTATTTTTAAAAGAGACACTTACAGAAATTTGAAGTGAGCGGCGAATATGAAGTCACCTGACCCGATTACAAACGACAGTCTGGCGCATGAATCTGTCTCCCATGGCTTTTACACGCGACAGGGCGGTGTATCCACGGGCATCTACCATGGCTTGAACGTGGGGTTAGGTTCCAATGACATCCGCGAAAACGTACTGGAAAACCGCCGTCGTGTTGCGCACCATTCGGGGGTCACGACAGACAATCTTATGACCCTGTATCAAGTACATTCTCCCCAGGTTATTACTGTTTCAAAACCGTTTGAAAATGGACAACGACCCAAAGCCGATGGATTGGTCACCTCAAAACCAGGACTGGCCATTGGCATTTTAACAGCAGATTGTGGTCCCGTGCTCTTTGCCGACCACCAAAACCAAGTTGCAGGCGCTTGCCATGCCGGATGGAAAGGCGCGACGGGCGGTGTCTTGGAAAATACCGTTTCAGCCATGGAGGCAAGCGGGGCACAACGTAAAAACATAAGGGCCGTCCTCGGGCCAACCATCAGCGCAGCAAATTATGAAGTAGGGCCAGAGTTTGTTGATCGACTGTTGGACATTAATCCAGAAAATCAAAGTTACCTGAAGCCGTCGCAGAAACCGGAACACGCGATGTTTGATCTACCGGCGTATATTGTCAATCGACTGGAAAACATCGGTGTCCAATCTGTGTGGACCGGGCATTGTACTTATGCGGATGAAGAAAAATTTTTTTCCTACCGCCGAAAAACGCATCGTCAGGAAGAGGATTACGGCCGTCAGATATCCGTAATTTCAATCGCTCAATAACATAGGAGCTACACATGGCCCTCCACTTTTCACGAGAGGAATTTGCCAGCCGAATGGAAAGGCTTACGGCAAAAATGTCAGAATCCAAACTGGATTGTATTTTATTGTTTGCCCAGGAGAGCATGTATTGGCTGACCGGGTACGACACCTTCGGGTTTTGCTTTTTCCAATGCCTCGCCGTTCGTTCGGATGGCGAGATGGTGCTGCTGACGCGCGCACCCGACCTGCGCCAGGCACGGCATACGTCCATTATCGAGAACATCGTCATTTGGACGGATCGTGGCGGCGCTGATCCCACCAACGATCTACACAACATCCTGGCGGACTTAGACATGGTGGGTGCACGGATAGGCATTGAGTATGATACCCAAGGATTAACCGCCAAGGCAGGAATAGCAGTCAACGCAAGACTGAAATCCTTTGCAGAGCTTGAAGATGCGTCGGAACTTGTAAATGCGCTGCGGGCAACAAAATCCGATGCTGAACTCGAATATGTTCGAAAAGCCGGAGAATTGACCGATCATGCTCTTGATGCAGCGATAGCCGAAACAAAAGCAGGCGCAAATGAAGGCGATATCCTTGCTGCCATGCACGCCGCAATTTTTTCGCGGGGTGGTGACTACGCCGGCAATGAGTTCATCATCGGGTCAGGGAAAGATGCACTGTTGTGCAGATACAAATCGGGACGGCGGGCTCTTTCTGCCGAAGACCAACTCACGCTTGAATGGTCTGGAGCATTTGCCCATTATCACGCCGCAATGATGCGGACGCTGGTGATTGGCAAACCAACCAAAAGGCATCAGGAATTGTATGAAGCTTCCAAGGCTGCCCTGTTCGGGGTGAAAGGGGCCATGAAGGTGGGAAACAAATTTTCAGACATGTTTGACGCCCATGCTGAAGCCCTCGACGAAGCAGGATTGATCAGACATCGCCTCAACGCCTGTGGATATTCACTAGGTGCAGCATTTACGCCCTGCTGGATGGATCGACCCATGATTTATGCTGGAAATGAAACATTGATACAGGAAGGAATGGTTTTATTCGCCCACATGATCATATTCGACAGCGACACCGAAACAGCAATGACCTTGGGACACAGTTTCATCACTACGACAAAAGGTCCTGAAGATTTGTCGCGTCATGATGTTGACCTTATCGTCAGGTAATGACACTACCCTTACCGGGAACAGTGTGAGGTGTACGGCGTGAACAATAAATTCTTCAAATCAAGTTTTGCTTTCCTTTTCGCGGCCTTGGTTGTCATTTCGGGTTGTACGAATTCCAACCAAATCAGCGAGGCATTATCACCAAAGCCTGTTGCTACCCAGAATCAAGCACAAACTACAGAAACTGTAAGCGAAAATGCATTGGCAGCTGAAGACCAGTCCTCACCTGCAGAAAATGTAACCCAAGCCCAAACACTACAGGTTGCAGCCCTCAACAGCGCTGAGTCGATGACGTTCCTCCCGGTGCAGGGAGCACCTCAGGCCAAAGTGACGCAACTCTCACGTTCCTTGAGAAAGTCTGCCGAAACGTATGGCCTTGCCGTAGTACCCTCAACACAAACCGGCGCAAAGTATCAGGTCAAAGGCTATTTTTCAGCCCTGAACGACGGATCGGGGACGATTTTGATCTACATTTGGGACATTTTGGATAAGTCTGGAAACCGTCTCCATCGCATCAACGGACAAGAACGCACAACAAGCAACAAATCAGATCCGTGGCAGGCAATCACAGAGGAAGAATTGGCCAGTGTAGCTGATGCGACAGCCCAACGGCTGAAGTCTTGGGTAGAGACAAACTAACCTGATTTGCTAAATCCCCAGATTGTTTGAATGAATCATGTTTCGGGCATTGATAGGCCCGCCGCATTCTTTTAAGAAGAGCCAAGGCAATTTACAGGGGCCGGACAACCGGCGGGTTAAACATGAAGCTATTCGCCGGAAACTCGAACGAGGTTCTTGCTGAACAAATCACTCAGTACCTGGATATTCCATTGGGTAAAGCAAACGTTCGTCGCTTTGCTGACCAAGAGATTTTCGTGGAAATTCTTGAGAATGTGCGGGGAGAAGACTGTTTTGTACTCCAGTCAACGTCTTATCCGGCAAACGACCATCTTATGGAACTGCTGATTATGATTGATGCGCTCAGGCGCGCTTCTGCCAAACGGATTACGGCGGTCATACCCTATTTTGGATATGCACGACAGGACCGAAAACCCGGTCCGCGTGCGCCTATTTCAGCGAAGCTCGTTGCCAACCTGATCACTGAGGCTGGTGCTGACCGCGTGTTGACGCTTGACCTTCATGCGGCGCAGATTCAAGGGTTTTTTGATATTCCAACCGATAACCTTTTTGCAGTGCCTGTGCTCGCGCGAGATGTAAAAGACCACTTGGATCTGGACAACGTCATGGTCGTTTCGCCGGATGTTGGCGGTGTGGTACGTGCCCGTGCTTTAGCGAAACGTCTGGATTCTTTACTTGCGATTGTGGACAAACGCAGAGATAAACCCGGCGAATCTGAGGTGATGAACGTGATCGGTGATGTAACCGGCAAAGACTGCATTCTAATCGACGACATCATCGATTCAGGCGGTACCCTTTGCAATGCCGCCGAAGCTTTGTTGACCATGGGCGCCACAAGTGTCACGGCTTACATCACCCATGGGGTCCTTTCCGGCGGAGCGGTTGCGCGCATCACATCTTCCAAGTTGAAAGAATTGGTCATCACCAATTCAATTCAGCCAACAGCAGCAGTTGAAACCGCCGCAAACATCCGTGTGGTATCAATCTCTGAGTTGATGGGTGAGGCGATAAACAGAACAGCCCTCGAGAAATCCGTATCCAGCCTTTTTGATTGATCAAAATTTGCGCTTCAAATTGCAGTAAGCCTTCCCTATTCTCTATAAAGGAACGGGAGCTGATCAAATGATATCAAGACTTTTTTCACGAATTTGCCTGACGGTTGTCTTCATCGCCGCGTTCTGCGGCCTCTCAATCGCCCAAGAACGTGTGGAACTTGGCAAGCTTGAATGTTTTGTAGATGCAGGCACGGGCTTCATTTTGGGATCAACCAAAGACATTAGCTGTGTCTTTACACCGGTAAACGCTCCAGACACAGAAGATAATTATTTTGGTGTCATCAACAAATTTGGCCTCGATATTGGAAGTACTGAACAAGCGTTTATGACTTGGTTGGTCATCGCACCAACAACGGGAGACCAAGGACCCGGCTTTCTGGCTGGAGATTATGTCGGAGCAACAGCGTCTGCTACGGTTGCAGTAGGCCTTGGAGCAAATGTGCTGGTGGGTGGTTCAAAGAAGTCTTTCGCGCTTCAACCTTTAAGCCTCGAAACTCAGACCGGTTTGAATTTGGCTGCGGGAATCGCAGAGATTGAATTGCGGAGTGTAGAATAAAGACACTCCGCGGAACAAAAAGTCCCGCGAAGCACGCTTTCTTGGAAGGTTTATAGATTACCCTTTTTAAGCTCACCAGCGAGGAATTCTGCTTGACGAATTGCCAGCGCTACGATGGTAAGGGTTGGATTTGCTGCTGCACCTGTTGTCATAACCGAGCCGTCAGATACAAATAAGTTCGGCACATCATGCGCCCTACCCCATTTATCCACGACACCATCTTCCGGGTTTGCACTCATGCGGCAGGTTCCCAGATTGTGGGTTGATGGATATGGAGGGGTCCGATGGGTGCCAATGGCTCCAACAGATTTATACAATGCTTCCGCCTTTTCATAGGCATAGGTCCGCATGGCAACATCGTTTGGATGGTCATCGAAGTGAACATTCGGAGCTGGTAGATCCCATTGATCCCGGGCAGTGTCCGATAGCGTGACGCGATTGCTGGCTTGGGGCATATCCTCACCCACCAACCACATACCGGCCATGTTGCAATAGGCATCCATCATTTTGGTGAAATCCCGTCCCCAAGCGCCGGGTTCAATAAAGCTGGACAAGAACGCGGGCCCTAAAGCTAAGGTCTCCATGTAATAGCCGCCGACAAAACCTCTTGAGGGATCGTTCTGCACCTCATCTTTAATGATACCGGCCATGGTTTCACCGCGATACATGTGAACAGGTTTTTCAAACCAAGCATACATAGATCCAGTCATGTGCCGCATATAGTTCCGGCCAACCTGATCGGAACCATTGGCCAATCCATTTGGAAACTGATTGCTGTCACTCAACAGCAGCAGCCGAGGTGTTTCAATTGAGTTACCGGCCACACAAACCACCTTGGCAGCCTGACGCTGTAAATTCCCGTCCTTGTCGACATACAAAACAGCATCCGCTTTTCCCGATGCATCATGCGTAATTTTTACCGCATGCGATTGGGGCCGCAGATCACAAAGCCCGGTTTTCAAGGCGCGTGGGATTTCCCGAACCAATGTACTCCATTTCGAACCGTTTTTATCACCCTGAAAATTGAACCCATCCTGGATGGAACCCGGCCGATCATCATAAGGTTCTGCATTTGTGCCATAAGGCCCCGTCGCATATCGCGTATACCCGACCCTTTCTGCACCGTTGGCAAATACTTTGTAGTTGTTGTTTGCCGGCAGCGGTGGTCGACCATGCACGTGGGTAGACCCAATTGCCTTTTCGGCCGCGTTGTAGTACGGCACCATTTCTTCCAAATCCAGTGGCCAATCCAAAAGCGTTGCGCCTTCGATTTCCCCATATGTGGAGAGCGCCTTGAATTCATAATCCAGAAATCTCGGCGTTGCGCCAGCCCAGTGCGTTGTTGTGCCACCAACGGCCTTAACCAGCCAAGTCGGCAACCCTGAAAAATCTCTCGCGACGCGCCATGAACCACTGGTTGTGCGGGTATCCAGCCAAGCCATCTGACCGAATGCTTCCCATTCGTCATTGACCCAATCATTAATCGAAAAGTGCTTTCCTGCCTCTAAAACCACGCATGGTATCCCGGCTTTGGTAAGTTCGTAAGCCATGGTTCCGCCCCCGGCACCAGAACCGATAATGACTACAGCGCTCTCATCTTGTGCAATCGTGTTCATTGCTCTCCTCCCTCTAGCCTTTTTCCGTAATGCGTGGGTCTGGCAGCCAATCCAGATCGTTAAATCCTCGGTCTATGTACCCACCCTGATCAAAGCTTGGCCCCTCATATTTTAGAATTTTCCAAACCTCCTGATCGTTGTAGAGCGCAACAACTGCCGTACTGCGAACCAGTCCGAAAAAAGCGGATTGCTCTATTCCCCTGCAGTACTCGGTCGCCTTGGCTTCATCCATGTTTCCAAAAGAAGCTGCTCTCAACCCGCCAATACCTGCTGCAAACATCAGTTTTTGACCTGGGGTTTTGTTCCCAGCGGCTATAATTGCATCAACCGTCCGCTCATAGGGTGCATCGGGAAACTGGTCATGTGGATAAACAACTCTGACCATACGAAGAAGCAATTTCTTCGCCTCAGCATCGGTGCCAACCGCTGCATTTTCTGCTGATAACGCTGGAAATGAAGCAGGCAACCCAACTGCCAAAGCAAGGGTTGATACTGTCCCGATCAAAAGCCTTCTTCTTGATACCTCCATGTCGTACCTCCTCTCCTGTTTAATCTAAATCCGGTGAACCAGAGGCCCTACCGGTATCGGCCATGCCTTTGCATAACTTCAATTTCGTAACCATCCGGGTCTTTCACAAAGAAGAATTTAGCCAGCAAAGCTCCATCGCGGTTGAACTCCACGATTTTACGGGGTGCAAAACCCTCAGCTTCAAACCTTGCGTGTTCCTGCTCAAGGTCTTCAACAACCACCGCTAAGTGGCCATACCCGTCACCCAGATCATAAGCATCTTCACGGCCTTTATTGATGGTGAGTTCCACCTCGAAATCGGCTTCATCGTTTCGCATGTAAACAAGGGTAAAATCATCGAAATCGAGGCGTTCAGCCACCCCCAGAGCAAAAGCTGTCTGATAAAATTTTACCGAGCGATCCTCGTCGAGAACGCGGATCATTGTGTGAATTGACTTCGCCATCTACCGGACTCCCAAAGGTGATGGCGAAATTATACGTGCTATGTTTCACAAGCGGGTAGTAGCCACGTACTACAATAAGATATTTGGTTCCGCCCGTATCCGCCTGGACCTAGATGGCACCGGCAACCTTGACAATATCTTGCTTGAAGTCTTCTCGGGCATCTTGATTATCCCGAACTTCTTCAACATAGGTAAGACACGCGCAGCGCAACAGCGACGTAAAATTCTGGACTTCGCCACGCAACTCTTGCACTTCGTCATGCAGAGTCGTGATAAACTTGGCAAGCGTCATGCCTTGAGATTGAGAAACTTCTTCCAGAATTTCCCAGTAAGCCTGCTCAAGCCTGACACTTGTGACATGACCACCCAAACGCACCGAACGGGTCTCCCCTTCATAACGCTCAGGTGCCTGACCTGCAAAGATCTGACACATTTCATTCTCCTCCCTGTTTAAAATTAAAATATGGGCCAGCACTTTTGTCAAATATTTGGTAAGAATGATGCAAAATGATACGCCAATAATCTACGGAAGTTCGTTTAATTGGCCTGAACAATTCCACTTGCACTTCCCTGGCTTCTCACCTATAAACCGCCTGCCCGCACAGACACCCTTGGAGGCACTGCGGGCTTGTTGTTTTCTGGACATTTGGACGACAACAATTCCGGTTTCTGACCGGATGCCCAAATTTACAACGCGAAAGGCTTGGTTATGAGCGATACTTACGTTCTTGAGGGCCAGTTGCGCGAACGGGTTGGCAAGGGGGCCGCCCGCGAACTTCGCCGCAACTCAATGGTTCCTTGCGTCATTTATGGCGACAAAAAAGACCCCGTTTCCATAGCGCTCCCTTATAAGGAGCTCTCCATGAAAATTCATGGCGGTGGATTTATGACCACGGTTGCGACCATCAATGTGGATGGTGAGGAGCATCGTGTTCTTCCAAAAGACTATCAGTTGCATCCCGTACGTGATTTTGTTGAACATGTGGATTTCCTTCGTGTTTCTCGCAAAACAATCGTTACGGTTGAAATCCCGGTTCACTTTGAAAATGATGAAGTGGCACCAGGTCTTAAGCGTGGCGGTGTTCTGAACATTGTGCGTCACACAGTTGAGGTGAACTGCCCGGCTGACAGCATCCCGGAAAGCTTTTCAATCGATCTTACGCCTTTTGATTTGGGTGACTCAATCAACATTTCGTCGGTTACCTTGCCAGACGGCGTCGAGCCCACCATCACAGACCGCGATTTCACGATTGCGACCATCGCCGCGCCTGCTGGTTTGAAATCAGAAGAAAGCGAAGAGGATGAGGAAACACCAGAAACAGAAATCATCGGCGAGAAGAAAGACGAAGAGGACGGCGAAGAGTAACAGCTCTTCCCTTTATTGGAGCGCCTGTCATGCTGATCATTGCAGGCCTGGGTAATCCCGGTCCTAAATATGCAGGGCATCGTCATAATATTGGTTTCATGGCGGCGGACGAGATCGTTCGCCGTTATTCATTTGGGCCATGGAAATCCAAGTTTAATGCAGAACTCTCAGATGGGACCGTAAATGGCGAGAAGGTTCTCGTTGTAAAACCTCAGACCTTTATGAATGAATCCGGACAGGCAATTGGTGAAATTCTGCGTTTCTACAAGGAAGACATTAAAAATCTCGTTGTTATTTATGATGAATTAGACCTCCCCCCCGGCAAACTTCGGATCAAGACGGGTGGTGGATCCGGTGGGCACAACGGAATAAAATCGATAGACGCCCATTGCGGCAAAGACTATCGCAGAATGCGATTGGGCATTGGCCATCCTGGTGCGAAAGAAAAAGTGACAGGCCATGTGCTGGGAGACTTTGCAAAGTCTGATGCTGCATGGCTTGAAACCTTACTGGCTTCCATTTCCGACAATATCAGCTTACTGACCACCGGTGATGATGCAAAATTCATGAACAAGGTTGCCCTAGATACGGGCCAGAACACAGACACTCAAAAGCCAAAAAAACAGCAATCGCACATCCATCAGGCAAGAAAATCGCCGTTAAAATCTGAAATCCCAAAGACCGGACCCATGGCTGAAATGCTCAAAAAACTCTTCGGGGATAAAGATAAATGACCTGCCCCTGCGGCTCGGGAAGCGACTACACCGTATGTTGTGGGATATTTCACCAGGGTCAGGCATATCCGGAAACCGCTGAATCTCTCATGCGGTCCCGATACTGCGCCTTTACAAAAGAAAAAATTGAGTATCTCCGACAAACGACTTGGCCTGGTAGACAGAAACACTTTGATGAAGCGGGATATCGGGACCGCGCTGCAAACAGCATCTGGCTAGGCCTGACCATTCATGAGGCTCAAGAAGGTTTGCAGGGCCACACACGAGGCACAGTTGTGTTCACAGCAAAATCCATGGTGAATGGAAACCTCCACGAGCAACGCGAAGAAAGTCTTTTCAAAAAGAAAAACGACCGTTGGTACTATGTAAAGCCATTGAGTTAACAACCATGGCTTGCCCTTCACCTGCCCTTCAAATAAAGCATGACAAACAATTATTGACCAACGCAAAGGATCCAGTCCATGGGATTTAAATGCGGAATAGTAGGACTCCCGAACGTAGGAAAATCTACTCTTTTCAATGCGCTTACCAAAACCGCCGCCGCTCAGGCTGCAAACTATCCTTTTTGCACCATCGAACCCAATACCGGTGAAGTGAATGTCCCTGACCCGCGGCTGAACAGGATCGCAGAAATCGCAAAATCAGCAGAAGTCATACCAACACGCATTTCTTTTGTAGATATTGCGGGCCTCGTAAAGGGTGCTTCAAAGGGTGAAGGCCTTGGCAACCAGTTCCTCGCCAACATCCGGGAGGTAGATGCAGTCGTTCACGTTCTTAGATGTTTTGAAGATGACGATATTACCCACGTGGAAGGCCGCATAAATCCGGTTGAAGATGCCGAAACCATAGATACGGAGCTGATGCTGGCTGATCTTGAAAGTCTGGAAAAGCGCCTGGATCAAACCCGTAAAAAAGCGACCGGAAAAGATAAAGAAGCCATGACAGTGCTTCCGATGATGGAACAAGCGGTAAGCCTGTTGCGAGAGGGAAAGCCCGCCCGCGTGCTTCTCGATGGCATCGCCGCGGAAGACCTGAAAATCCTGAAAGCAATGAACTTGCTCACCTCAAAACCGGTTCTCTACGTATGCAATGTAGCAGAGGCCGATGCAGCAAGCGGAAATGAACACAGCGCGGCAGTCGAAAAACGTGCTTTAGATGAAGGCGCTCAATCTGTCGTAATTTCCGCAGCCATCGAAGAAGAAATCGCGCAGCTGCCTGACGAAGAGCAAGGGGAGTTTCTGGAGATGAATGGATTGGAAGAGTCTGGGCTGGATCGTCTGATAAGCGCTGGGTATCGTCTCCTGGAACTCATCACCTATTTCACTGCAGGTCCAAAAGAAACACGTGCATGGACCGTGAAAAACGGTTCAAAGGCGCCACAAGCCGCAGGCGTTATTCATACCGACTTCGAAAAAGGCTTTATTCGAGCCCAAACCATCGCCTTTGAGGATTATGTGTCACTGGGCGGAGAAGTTGCCGCCAAAGATGCTGGCAAAGCCAGGGACGAAGGCAAAGAGTATGTCGTACAAGACGGTGATATAATGCTGTTCAAATTCAACGTATAAGGACAAAACGCGATGGCGTTCGACTTTATTTTTATGCTGACTGAAGACGATCGTACCATTCCGGATGCCCGTGCGCGATTGGAAGATGTGCTTGCGGGTGGGGCGCGTCATATCGGCTTTAAAGACATTGGACTGCCCTTTGATGAGTTGAAAGCTTTGGCTTCCGAAATTCGGGCAAACGGCGGCCGTGCATATCTCGAAGTCGTCAGCCTCGATGAAGACAGTGAATTACGATCTGCAAAAGCAGCAATAGATCTGGAAGTTGACTGCTTGTTGGGGGGAACGAGGGCCGATGCGGTGGCACCGATGTTACGCCATCATCCGGTCAGATATTATCCATTTCCCGGAGATATCGTGGATCATCCAAGCGTTCTCACCGGGACCGTTGAAGAAATCGCTGATAGCGCCCGAAGGTTGGCAGACCTTGAAACTGTGCATGGTCTTGATCTTCTCGCCTATCGTTTCAACGGCGATGTGCCGCATTTAATGAAAACCGTCTGCCAAACAACCACCAAACCTGTGATCGTTGCGGGATCAATCGATCAGGAAGATAGGATTCTGGCCGTTGCAGAATCCGGTGCGCGAGGATTTACGGTTGGCACTGCCGCCTTTAAAGAAACATTTCCAGCTTCACGTGAGGGCCTTGTGGCACAGGTACAATCGATCCTCGCCATGACTGGCCGTGCCCGCCAACGCTCTTCAGCCCCACGGAGAATTGCATTGGTTGCGCATAACAACCGAAAATCTCAGCTACTTGCCTGGGTTAAGCGGCATTCTGAAGCGCTGCGCAAACATAACATCGTCTGCACTGGGGGCACAGGTTCGCTTCTCGGCAACGCAGCGCCGGAACTCTCCATTCAACGTCTGCAACGAGGCTCGCACGGCGGCGACCAGCAACTTGGTGCTCTTGTTGCAACTGGAGAACTCGACGCTGTGATCTTCTTTGCTGATCCGGAGGGCCCCGCCACCCTGGACTTTGATCTGATGGCATTGATCCGACTTTCCATTCAGCACGATATTCCGATGGCATGCAGCCCCACAACTGCGGATCTGTTTGTCGCTGCAAGCCTGTAGACCTCGACGAACAAAATCTTTTCCACAATCAAGGAGCGTAAAGCCAAGGCTATCCTTGCTGATTGACAACGCCCATGTTCAGCGATTCCTTGGGATGACCTCGTAACCGGGCTCTTCCGGCTCATCATCAAGCATTTCTGGCGGAAACCCATCTGCCAAAACTTCCAATCCGGTCTGATCTTCAAGACGTTTGATGATGTTCGGTGACAATTCACGCGGACCATACTTCTCTATGCCATCATTGAATATCTCGATCATAAGCGGAGACATCTCAAGCGGGACGTTGTGCTTTTCCGCGATTGCCTGGAACAGACCAATATCCTTTTTAACAAGGTCCATGGTGAATGAAATATCACGGCTGCCGTTTAAGATGACTTGGCCTTCCGTTTCCGCCACGAACGAAGTCCCGGAGGATATTTCGATTGCTTCATACGTCGTGGCCATGTCCATACCCGCTGCCTTCATCGTCACCAAAGCTTCGGCAACTGTAATTAAGTTCGCCGTTGCCAAATAGTTGGTCATAACTTTAAGCATTGAGGCGGTCCCAATCTCACCAGTGTGAAGAACCCGCCGTCCAAGAACGGTAAGAAACGGTAGCATTTTTTCAAAAGTTTCCCGTTTGCATCCCGCGAAAATCGATATGTTTCCTGTGGCAGCTCTGTGACACCCCCCTGAAACAGGACACTCAATCGCTTCTCCTCCTTTTTCTTCCACGAGAGATGCAAGCCGTTTCACTTCCTCCTCATCCGTCGTAGACATCTCAGCCCAAATCTTTCCGGGGCCCATGCCAGCAAGAATTCCATCTTCCCCCTCCATCACAGCAGCACAGGCCGACGGACTGGGAAGACACGTGATAACGAGGTCGCAATTTTGGATCATTTCCTTCGGACTATCGGCCCATTTAGCCCCTTGATCAATAAACCGCTGAGCGACTGCCGGATCAAGATCACGGACGGTTACATCTTTTCCATTGCGCAAAAGGCTTCCAGCCAGTTTTCCACCTACGTTACCCAGACCAATAAATCCTACCCTCATGAGGAATCCCCTTTTTGATGGAAGTTTGGTCAAAAATTAAAAATTGGAAAGTCATAAAAACGACGGGAGCGGCGTTGGCAGATACTATTTACCGTCAAATTCGACGAGCGTCCGGACGTTTACTCCCATCTCTTCGATGCGTTTTCGCCCACCAAGTTCCGGGAGATCAATCACAAAGCAAGCAGCGATAATATCAACATCAAACTGCCTTAAAAGCTTTACAGCAGCCTCTGCAGTACCGCCTGTTGCAATTAAATCGTCGACCAGCAAAACCTTATCGCCTTTGGAAACCGCATCCTTGTGAATCTCGATTCTATCTTCACCGTACTCCAGTTGATACGCCATGGAGACCGTATCATGCGGAAGCTTGCCCTGCTTTCTGATAGGCACGAAACCACACGAAAGTTGATGAGCCATGGCACCGCCGAGCACAAATCCCCGTGCCTCTATACCGGCTACAAACTTAATCTGAGAACCACTATAGGGGTGAACCAATTCATCCACCGATCGCCTGAAAGCCGATGCATCCCCGAGTAACGTCGTAATATCGCGAAACATAATCCCTTTGTGCGGGTAATCCGGGATCGCTCGAATGACGCTTTCAAGATGAGCGCGGAGTGAATAGGTCATCAAGTATTCTCATTGCAACGGCCATTACACAAACAAAAAAGGCCTCGCGGTGCAAGGCCTTTTGATACACATAAACTCGGTTCCTACGCTTCTTTTAGATCGCGGAAAACCTGCTTTTTCGTAAGGTAAAGCAGTGCTGCAAAAATCAACAGAAAGATCATCACAGAAAAACCCAACTGTTTACGTTCTACAAGACTTGGCTCAGCAGCCCACATCATAAACGCGGTCACATCCTTGGCATACTGATCGGCGGTTTGTGGTGTTCCGTCATCATAGTCCACAATGTCATCATCCAGTGGATTTGCCATTGCAAGCGCCGATCCAGCGATAAAATACGGATTATAGTGTGTGCCGTCTTGCACCTCCACACCTTCTGGCGGGTCTTTATACCCAGTCAGGAGTGAATAGATGTAGTCTGGGCCATTTTCAGCATACAACGTGAAAACATCGAAAACGAAGGTTGGAAAGCCACGCTCTACGGCCCGTGCTTTCGCCAAAAGCGAAAAGTCAGGCGGCGCAGCACCATTGTTTGCAGCTGCACCTTCCTCAACATTGGCATAAGGGCCAGGGATCAAATCAGAAGGAACCGCAGTCCTGTCAAACAGTTCACCATCGGCATTAGGACCGTCTTCAACCTCATATTCCGCAGCGATGGCCTTAACTTGTGCCTCGCTGAAACCGAGCGCTTCCAAGTTACGGAACGCAACCAGATCAATTGAATGACACGCTGCACACACTTCCTGGTAGACCTTAAACCCGCGCTGCAGCTGGTTTAGATCCCAAGTCCCAAATGGGCCGGCAAAACTCCACGATTGCTCGCGGGGTTTATTCTTGGGATATGCTCCCGCTGCTTCTGCCGAGACCGGCATTGCCAGTAGAGCGGCAACTGCAAGGCCAGAGATTGTCGCAAGTATTTTTTTCATCGTTTTTCTCCGGACCTTAGTCTATTCGGCGGGTTGTGCCACAATTCCACCAGTGGGTTTCGCATTGCTCTCCAAAACCGCGTCAGCAATGCTTGGCGGTACCTTCTTCGGCTTCTCGAACCGTCCCAGCCATGGCAGAACGATCAGGAAGTGTGCGAAATAGTAGGTCGTGCATATTTGTGCAGCTACCACGTACACACCTTCTGCCGGCTTTGCACCGAGCCAACCCAAAATGATACAAACCACCACAAACAGCCAGAAAAACTGTTTGAACAAGGGGCGATATGCACCAGAGCGCACTTTGGATGTATCAAGCCAAGGCAGGAACAAAAGGATCGCAATCGATCCAAACATCGCGATAACACCACCCAGTTTTGAATCGATCAACACAATATCTGTGAACGGAATACCGATATTGAACGTAATCGCGCGCAGGATTGCGTAAAATGGCAGGAAGTACCATTCCGGAACGATATGCGCAGGTGTCTTAAGCGGATCGGCTTTGATGTAATTATCCGGGTGACCGAGATAATCGGGCAGATAAAAGACAAACCAAGCGAACATGAGAAAGAATAATACCAGCGCCAAAGCGTCCTTGATGGTTGCATACGGCGTAAAGGGCACGGTTTCTTTTTTCATATTTTTCACTTCGACGCCCGTTGGATTGGTTTGACCCGTAACGTGCAATGCCCAAACATGAAGAATGACGACGCCAAAAATCATGAATGGCAACAAGTAATGAAGTGAAAAGAAGCGGTTGAGCGTCGCGTTATCAACTGCGAAACCACCAAGCAGCCACTCCTGAATACCGGGTCCAATCCAGGGAATAGCTGAGAAGAAACCGGTAATAACGGTTGCACCCCAGAAGCTCATCTGACCCCATGGCAGCACGTAACCCATAAAGGCTGTTGCCATCATCAAAAGGAATATGAGGACACCAAGAATCCACAGGACCTCCCGTGGGGCCTTATAGGAACCATAGTACATGCCCCGAAAAATATGGATAAACACCGCCAGGAAGAACATTGACGCGCCGTTGGCGTGGATACTACGGATCAGCCATCCATAGTTCACGTTGCGCTCGATATGCTCGACACTGTCAAACGCCAGTGAAGTCGAAGCCGCATAGTGCATTGCCAACGTGACACCGGTGATGATCATCACGACCAGCATCACCATCAAAATACCGCCAAAGGTATACCAACCGTTTAGGTTGCGCGGTACCGGATAGGCAATAAAGCTATCATAAACCAAACGAGGCAACGGCAAACGTTCGTCCAACCACTTTGAGACGCCGTTGCCGGGGGTATATTCGGAATGTCCATTACCACTCATGATCTATATCCTCTCTTAGCCAATTTTGATTGTATCGTCTGAAACGAATTCAAACGGCGGGATTAACAGGTTTTCAGGCGCCGGACCCTTACGGATCCGTCCAGCCGTATCATAATGTGAACCATGGCAAGGGCAGAACCATCCGCCAAAGTCGCCGGCAAGGCCCACAGGTACACAGCCAAGATGCGTGCATGAGCCAATCATCACAATCCAATTCTCTTTGCCTTCACCAGCTGAGCGGTTCACATCCGTCGCGGGCTCTGCAGCGCTTGCATTTTGGTTCCGCGCTACGGGGTCTTTCAACTCGACAAGCTCAACAGATTGAGCGTCTTCAATCTCTTTGTCTGTGCGGTTACGAATGAAAACAGGTTTTCCCCGCCATTTGACTGTGATTGCCTGCCCAGGCTCAATGGTTGAAACATCCACTTCGATGGAGGCCAATGCGAGCGTAGAAGCATCCGGCGCCATTTGCCGAACCAAAGGCCATGCTATCCCGGCCACACTTGCTGCGCCCATCACCCCAGTTGCAACATACAAGAAATCCCTGCGTGTCGGCTCGGGAGCTCCAGGTTTTTTATTGCCAGCCACGGTCTATTTCCTTTCGATATTCAGAAATTCTAAAGGCGAATTTACGCATGCGCAAATAGCCGGAGAATCCCATACAGAACCCAAGTTGGAACGCGTTCTATTATTCTCTTTATATTGTGTCCAGCAGCATAAAGGGAAAATGGCAGTTTGTCGCGGCGACTTGTGGGTAAAATTCGTGTGTACCGCTCAATTTAACCACAAAAAAGCGTGTCGGTTCCTGACACCCACACCGGGCATCCTTGCGTTATAAACGGTATTTGATGTCATATGAAATCATCATAATGCTGTTCATTGCCGGATTCATTGCCGGCGGTGTAAATGCATTAGCCGGCGGTGCAACCTTGCTTACGTTTCCGGTTTTAATGGCATCAGGCCTTCCCCCAACGGTCGCAAATGCATCCAACTTCGTGGCCGTCTTACCTGGCAATGCGGCGGCCATCCCCGCCTATCAGAACGAAATTGGCGAAAATCGAAAACTGGCCTTCACCTTGACACTCGCAAGCCTCTTGGGCGGGGCCTTGGGCTGCACTCTCCTGCTTTTCAGTTCTGATACCATCTTCCTCGAAATCGTCCCATGGCTGATTCTGACAGCCACGCTTCTCTATGCTTTTGGCGATTGGATCAACGGCCTCATCAAGAGCAAGGAAAAAGGATTGATAAGCGGGACACCAGGACATTTGATGTTATGCCTGTTCTCGATTTACGGCGGCTACTTTGGAGCAGGCCTCGGAGTTATCACCCTTGCAGTCCTTAAAATGATCGGCCTTACAGACTTCCACCAGGCAAATGCGATCAAAAACCTCACCAACACGGCCGTGAGCCTATTGGGCGTCGGCATATTCGCTTATGGCGGTCTCATCGCGTGGCCCCAAGCCATGGTCATGATGATCGGAGCGGGTATGGGCGGATATGCAAGCGCGTATTACTCCCGCAGAATCTCCCAAAAGGTCTTAACCAACTCGGTAATTGTGTTGGGGTTTTTCCTTTCAGCCTATTATTTTCTGAAATAACTCGTATATCGAAGCGTATGAGTGCACCCATCCTGTTTCTCGACAATATTCATTTGACCTTCGGAGGCACACCTTTGTTGGAGGGGGCCGACTTGGCCATTCATCCAAGTGACCGGATTTGCCTGGTCGGCCGGAACGGTTCAGGAAAATCGACATTGATGAAAATAGCTGCTGGATTGGTCGAACCAGATCAGGGTCAGCGCTTCCAACAACCCGGCACAACACTGCATTATCTCCCGCAAGAACCTGATTTGGCAAACCACAAAACAGTAGCTGATTACATAGAAGCAGGCCTTGGACCTCAAGATGATCCTCACAAGGCACGATTGCTGGCAGAAGAACTAGGGATTCCGGGTGAGCTCAACACATCACGTCTATCCGGCGGGGAAAGTCGTCGTGCTGCCCTTGTTCGCGCGCTGGCAAAAAACCCCGAGATTTTGTTCCTCGATGAGCCAACCAACCATTTGGACCTTCCAGCAATCGAATGGCTGGAACAAAAATTAGAGGCAATGCGCTCTGCGATTGTAATGATCAGTCATGATAGAAGATTTCTTGAAAAACTGAGTCGAAAAACGGTTTGGATGGACCGGGGACAGTCACGAACAATGAACAGCGGTTTCGCGCGTTTCGAAGAATGGCGCGATGAAACGCTGGAACAGGAAGAAACAGATCGCCATAAACTGACAAGAAAAATCGTTCGAGAAGAACATTGGATCACACACGGGGTTTCAGGACGTCGAAAGCGAAACATGCGCCGTGTTCGAGAATTGGCAGATCTAAGAAAGAAAAAGGCCGGTGAGAGAAAGGTCGAAGGCGGCGTGAACATCACCATGGCCGAGGGAGAAAGTTCCGGCAAACTGGTGTTGAAACTATTTGGGATTAGTAAGTCTTTCGATGAACAACCAATCGTCAAGGATCTATCGCTGATCATATCCCGAGGCGATCGGTTGGGGATCGTTGGCCCAAATGGATCAGGCAAGACGACTCTCATTAAATTAATCACCGGTGAATTGGAAACCGATGCGGGAAAGATCAAACGCGGCGTAAACCTGGATACGTTGTTAATTGATCAAAAACGCGAAGTTCTGGATCCAGCCTGGACCTTGAAAGATGCCCTGACAGATGGCCGTGGAGATACGGTCGTAATCGGTGAAGAAACCAAATACGTTTACACGTATATGAAGGACTTTTTATTCCTTCCCGAGCAAGCCAAAACTCCGATACATGCACTGTCTGGCGGTGAACGTGCGCGCCTTGCGCTCGCAAGGGGGCTGCGAACACCATCCAACCTACTCATTCTTGACGAACCAACCAATGATCTGGACTTGGAAACCCTGGATCTTTTGCAGGAATTCCTGAGCGAATATCCCGGCACTGTTTTGTTGGTTAGTCACGACCGTGACTTCCTGGACCGGGTCTGCACCTCGGTCCTGGTATCCCAAAGTGAGGGTGTTTGGCGTGAATACGCAGGCGGGTATACCGACATGCTTGCACAACGTGGCTTAGAGGCACAACACCGCAAACACGTTGATAAAGAAAAACCTAAACCTCGAAAACCGCTGCCCCTTGCCGAAAAAGCAAACACACCACAACAGGAAAAACTAAGTTTCAAGCAGAAACATGCCCTTGAGACACTGCCAAAAGAAATTGAACGCCTTGAATTTGAGATTGGCCGGTTGCAATCTGCGCTCGCCAAGCCCGGTCTTTATGAGGATGACCCCAGGAAATTCAACACTTGGGCTGAGGAACTTGCAAAACGCGAGAAACTGCTTGCAGAAAAAGAAGAGAGCTGGCTCGAGCTTGAGTTGTTAGCAGAAGAAATTACAAAAAGCTGAAATCAATCCACCAAAAAAACCGGCTTTCAACTGGAAAGCCGGTTTCCGATCTAGCGTAAGACTGGTCAAACGTGTCGAGCCCTACTGTGGCAGGAGGACATCGTTGACGACGTGAATGACACCGTTTGATTGTTTAACGTCAGCAATCGTTACCAAAGCAGCTCCACCGCTTTCATCGAAGATGTAAACATGATTGCCTTTCAGCATCGCGGTCAAAGCGTCACCGCTAACGGTGTTGAAGTTGAACTTGCCCCCATGTGCTTGGATTTGGGCAACAAGGTCACTGGAGGTGATGTTTCCTGCAACCACATGGGCAGTCAGGACTTTCGTCAAAGTATCTTTGTTTTCCGGCTTCAGCAGAGTGTCTACCGTCCCGTCCGGCAGTTTGCTGAATGCGGCGTTTGTGGGTGCGAAAACAGTAAAGGGGCCCGGGCTGGCGAGGGTGTCAACCAATCCGGCTGCCTGAACAGCGGCGACCAGCGTGGTGTGATCTTTGGAGTTTACCGCGTTTTCCACGATGTTCTTGTCTTCGAGCATCGCGGCACCACCAACATCGGGGTTGGAGGCATGCGCAGCCGTTGCGAAAACCCCTGCGGCTGCAATGGCGAGCATTAAATTTCTAGTCTTGTTCAAGTTCATTTTTTAAATTCCTTCGAAAATTGAATGGCAAAAAAGAACTGTTCCGGATCAGTTTACTCAGTAACGAGGACACAAGAGAAAAGTTTCAGCTTTTTTAAAAAAAACCGCGACGGACGCAGTGTCCGTCGCGGCTGGATGAGGCCAAGAGACCGTTTCGATCAATCTCTCCTCCCTGACCATCACCCGGAAAACAACCGCATCTGTGTAGTTACGCAACAAACAGAGGTTTTGTTTCCGGATCGGGTTGTGATTATTAAATCAATTTGCCTCGAAAAACGATAGACGAATACCGGGTTTGGTTAACTGGAAACGTGTCAGAATGCTTGCAATTGTCCCAGGGCTATAACAGGACCCGTGGCAACACCGTTAGGCGCCCCGCCTGGTGGTTCCATGGTAATGGCCAAAGTACCGCCCTCTCCAATTAATGATACAAAGTCATCGGATATTGGAAGCTGATCGGGCGCGGCTTCATTCATAACACCCAGGGACAAAACATCGCCCTTTCGCTCACCCTGCGCCGGTATTAACCAGACCTCTGGAACCTTTTCATCAGTATCATTGATTTCGGTTCGGATGAGCAAAGCTCGACGAATAGGGTCGTATTGAGCAACGAACGCTGGAGCATCCCCGCTCTGCGTTAACGAGGCGACCAACGGCCGTGCCTCACGCACCTGCTGATCGATCTGCGCGAACCGGGTGTTTGCGTTATCTAATGCCTCTTGCGTAGCTTCGAGCTCTTGTTGAACGGTTTGAAGCGCTAGGCGGCCCGAAGAGAGTTGTTCCTGCAAATCGGCAACCAGCGTATTGGCACTGGTAAGTTCCTGTTCGAGGGTCGCGACCTGCTCTTCCGCAGCGGAAGTTTCATTTTGTTGTGCGATGAGCGTGTTTTGAGAGGCTTCCAGTTGTGAAGCCAATTGTTCAGCCTGAGTTTGCGCAGCTTGTAATTCACCGGTCTTCGCATCAATTTGATCCTGCGCTTGTGCAAATTCCTGTTTTACTTTCGCAACCTCCGAGCCGGTAAAATCGCCCCCGGTCACATACATCATCAGCCCAAAACAGGCCACCGCAACGGTTGATGTGAATGCTGAGATGAGTTTCCAGAATCCGACACCATCGCTGGTGACCTCTGGCTCTATCGGACTTGGAGCAATCCGGTTTTCGATTTGTTTCCAGACATCTGCGGGAGGTTTTACATCCTCGACATCTTCCAGGATCGGGGAAAGTTGACCATTCCAGCCTTCAACAGCCGCACGAAACGCCGGATCACGATCTGCGCGCGCATCCGCATCAGCCATCTGCTCGCGTTCCAGTACGCCAAGAGCAAACTCGGCTGCAAGCCAGCTATCCTTTTCAGAAAGTTTACTGTTCTCGTTCATCGATTCAGACATTCTCTTAAACTGATCAGACTACGCCTGATCCAGGTTTTGATTGTGTTCAGCGGCACTTCCAGTTTCTGTGCTGCTTCGTCATATGTCCAGCCACCCAGGTAAACTTGTCGCAGCGCATCCGCATGTTTTTCATTCAGTTCGCTCATGCAGGCATTTAATCGCCCGACATCGTCAGACATGATAGCATTCGCTTCCGGAGATGGAGAATCGTCTGCCATCACCTCAGCTTCAGAAATATCAGCACTTTCGGGCTTCATACTGCGATAACGATCAATTGCGGTATTGCGCGCAATCGTCGCAAGCCACGAGATCGGGCTCGCTGTTCCAGCTGCAAATTTGTCAGCTGATCGCCAGATTTTGATGTATGCTTCCTGCAAGGCTTCCTCTGCATCCGTTCTGTTATTTAAGATACGTAAGCAGATGCCAAAAAGTTTCGCCGATGTAGCATTATACAACCGCTGAAAATCTTGGCGACTTCCCAGCGCAACACGCGAAATCATATCTTCCAATTCGGCCCGACTACTCATGGATGCTATTGTTGAACCACCTTGCTGAAACAATTCATTTTTTCAAGCTTTTTGCAAACCGGATATCGCTGGTCAAGCTGTAAACGTTCAGGTAAGCGAATTACCCACTTGTCTGTCCCACATTTCTGCATAAAGAGCATTGTGTTCCCGTAGATATGCATGTGTTCCTTCACCAACAATTTTTCCCCTATTCATGACCAAAATGCGATCCATCTTGGCAATCGTCGAAAGACGATGTGCTACTACAAATACGGTCTTTTCACGCATTTGTTTCAAAAGACTTTCTTGTATTTCAGACTCAATCACTGAATCGAGCTGACTTGTTGCTTCATCCAGTACCAAAATGGGCGCATCGCGCAGAAGTGCCCGTGCAATGGCTAACCGTTGGCGCTGACCACCGGAAAGTTTGACGCCGCGTTCCCCAACTCTAGCCTGATATCCCACTGCGCCGTCCTTGCCTTCCAGCTTAAGAATGAAATCATGCGCATCTGCAAGCCGGGCGGCTTGTTCAACAGCATCCCGCGAAACGTTTGTTCCGCCATAGGCAATATTCTCAAAAACCGACCGATGAAACAGTTGAACATCCTGCTGAACAAAGGAAAAGAGCTTTCGCAGGCTTTTCTGACGAACAGACGAAATATCCTGTCCGTCTATGAATATTTGCCCTGAATCCGGATCAAAAAACCGCATCATAAGGTGCACAAGCGTTGTCTTGCCACTGCCCGAAGGCCCCACAATCCCAATTTTCTCCCCGCCTGTAACCGTGACTGAAACATCATCAAGCACACCATCAAGCTTGTCGTAGTGAAAGGAGACATTTTCAAATCTCACCTCCCCATTTACAAACGCAAGATCTGGCGCATTTTCCCTGTCCTGTATGGAATGCGGCTGGGCAACCAACTCCATTGTATTCTGCGTAACACCGACATTGCGAAAAAAGCCGTTCAGGTTGCCTAGCAATCGGTTGGACAAAAGTTGCAGCCGCAGCGTCAAGGCCAGTACGAACGCAATTGCACCGATCGTTGAACTACCCGATAGCCACAAATCTACGGAAATCCAAGCGATCAGTGAGATGATGACACCGTTCGTTACCGCCAACGAGACCCGCATGGCCGTTAACACTCTAGTGAACTTGAAAATTGCTTGTTGATGGGTTTTGGTCGCTTGAAGCACCCAATCATCTTCTTCTGACTCGCTGGCATGCAATTTGACGGTTTGAATGTTTGAATAGCCGTCCACCATCCTGCCGGATATACCAGACGCTGTCTCGGCTGTTGTTTTTGCATGGCTTCGGACCAGCGGCACATAGTATCGGGCGATACAAACGAAAAGGAAAATCCATATTGAAATTACAATGCCCAACTGCCAGTCAAGCGCAAACAAAAGCCCTGCAGTCGTCACGGCATACACGATGATAAACCATATGACCTGGAGAAGGGATATCATCATATCTCCGGTCGCCATGCCAGACTGAAACACCTTTTGACTGATACGACCGGCTAAGTCGTTTTGGAAAAAGGAGAGAGATTGGCCGATAACGTGTTTGTGGCTTTGCCACCGCATCAAAATGAAAAAGCCAGGCACAATTACCTGCTCCTCCATTAAAGCCCCAAACGTAACGACTGCCACCCGCAAGACAGCCACCACCAACAGCATATACAGCAACGTAAACCCATGGTCAGTTAATAAGCCTTCCCAGCCAGCACTTTTGTCACCGCTTGCCTCAAACTGCGTCAGCACATCCACCAATTGTCCAACAAAAGAGAATACAACGGCTTCGACAATTGCATTCGCGAACCCGTAAAGCAGCAGCGCGAAAAATGCCCACTTTACCTGGCCAACGTAAAACCAGACATATTTCAGCAAGTTGTTGGGAGGCTCGTAATTCTCCCTTGGTTGAAAAGGATCGATCCAGCCTTCAAAAAGCCGGAAGACCGGATCGAGTATTTTCATGCATTATTCAGCAGCTTGCGATTCTGCTTCCTGTTCAAGAGTTTGGGTTGGCAGGAACCCACCGGATTGACGCGACCAGAGATCAGCATAAATTCCTTTTGCATCAACCAGTTCATCATGACTTCCTGTCTCAACTATACGACCTTGATCCATTACGACAAGTCTGTCCAGTTGAGCAATGGTGGAAAGGCGGTGTGCGATTGCGATAACCGTTTTGCCCTCCATCAAGTCAAACAGGCTTTCCTGAATTGCAGCTTCTACCTCGGAATCAAGCGCCGACGTGGCTTCATCCAAAACAAGGATAGGAGCGTCTTTCAAGAAGATCCGAGCAATGGCAATACGTTGCCGTTGTCCACCAGATAGCTTCACGCCGCGCTCACCGACCTGGGCATCAAGACCGGTATTGCCCTCATTATCAACCAATTCTTGGATGAACTCCCAGGCATTGGCTTTTTGCGCTGCGGCAATCACATCCGCATCGCTGGCATCCGGTTTAGAATAGGCGATGTTTTCTCGGATTGTCCGATGGAGCAAAGACGTATCTTGTGTCACCATGCCGATGTTTTCACGCAGACTATCCTGCTTGACATCGGTTATGTCCTGATCGCCGATCTTAATTGCACCGCCCTCCACATCGTAAAAACGAAGCAGAATATTTGTGAGCGTAGTTTTTCCGGCACCCGAGCGACCGACCAGACCGACTTTCTGACCAGGCTGTATTTCAAGCGACAAATCCTCCATGACGTTTCCGTCACCACCATAGGTGAAGCGGATATTTTCAAACCGGATAGGTTTGTCTTTGGCTATAAGATTTGTAGCATCGGGTTTATCAACGACAGAATGAGCCTGAGACATCATATTCATGCCATCGCGAACGACGCCGAGCGATTCAAACAAACGCGCCAATTCCCACATGATCCAGTGCGCCATGCCATTCATACGAAGAACAAGACCTATCGCGACAGCAACTGCCCCTACGCCTGATGTTTCGGTCATCCAAAGCCAGATGCCAATACCAGCAGCCCCTGCTAGCAACAAGCCATTGAGAAACTGAACACACAGCTCAAACCAGGTTGATAATCGCATTTGCGGATGGACCGTTTTCAGAAACGAATCCATCGCATCACGCGCATAGGCTTCTTCCCGATCAGCATGCGCAAACAGCTTTACCGTGATGATGTTAGTATAACTGTCCACCACTCGACCCGTCATTTCAGATCGCGCATCGGCTTGCAATTTTGAGATTTCGGCCATGCGCGGCAGGAAATAACTGAGCATAAAGGAGTAACCGACCAGCCAGAGGACAAACGGCACCGCGAGCAACCAGTGAAACGAACCAACCAGTATGAGAGCTCCGAGAAAATACACGGAGACAAACACCATCACATCAAGGATAGCAACGGTTGCATCCCTCAACGCAAGCGATGTCTGCATCACCTTAGTCGCCACGCGCCCGGCAAATTCATCAGCAAAAAACTGCATTGACTGGCGCAATAGATAACGGTGCATTTGCCACCGCATGATCATGCCGTAATTACCCAGGATGGCTTGATGCATCAAAAGCGAATGCCATAAACTGAGCGCCGGCAGAACGGCCAGTATAACAACCGTCATAAACAACAATTGATAGGCCTCATCTTCAAGAAACGTCTCTCGATTGGCAGAACTCAGCCAATCAATTATGTTTCCCAAAAACGCAAACAGATACACCTCGACAATTGAAAAAACAGCAACGGTCAAGGTCATGACAAGAAGGATCTTCCAACATGATTTTGTGTAGTGCCAGAAAAATGCCAGCAAGGTATTGGGCGGCCGTTTTGGCACCTCAGAAGGATATGGATTTATGAGACTTTCGAAATAAGAGAACATGATTTTTTCCAGCGAGAATTAGGGTCTGCCATCGAACGATAATAATTTTTGAATATTCGAAGGCGCTATGCCGACAGATTCGGAGTGCTAACTAAGCTCGAATCCCGATCCGGCATAGGAAGGCATGCATTTAACGAAAGTAATCATCATTGACGCCTCCTCTGGCTGGTGTTCAATCCAATCACTGTGGACCTAATTGCCCTGAAATGCAATGGTTCAAATTCCGTTGTTTGAACAATTATCATACTGTTGCCCTTTAGTCACATCATGAACGATCTCGTCCTGTTTCAACCCGATATCCCAGGAAACACTGGCACTCTGATACGCCTTGGGGCCTGTATGGGCGTCAAGGTACACATCATCGAACCTGCGGGGTTTCGGCTGGATGAAAAATCATTTCGCAGAGCCGGAATGGATTACATCCACCAGGCCGTGACCGTAAAACACATAAACTGGGAGGCCTTTGAAGAATGGCGTAACCACACCAGCAGGCGACTCATCTTGCTAACAACGAAAACCAAACAAGCTTACACGAAATTTGCGTTTTTGCCTGGCGACTTATTGATGTTGGGACGCGAAAGCTCAGGTGTCCCGGATAACGTACATCAAGCAGCGAATGCACGTGTTACAATCCCGATGCATGGGGAGGCGCGCTCCCTCAACGTTGCACTTTCTGGTGCCATGGTCTTGGGAGAGGCTCTGCGACAAACGGCAAATCAATGAAACTGTTACGTAAAATATCGACTGGAACGTGAACCTCAGGAGGCAGCTTTCAGCCTTTGCGACGTAACCTTAGTTTGAAAAATGCGAAAAACGAATACGGCAATAAACATTGCAGTATGCACCAGAATGATTGTCGGAGCAGGTGCACTATCGAGATGAAAGCTCAGGTATGTGCCAGCAAGCATTGCAACCAGATTTATGACAGCGGCTACAAACAGCATCATTGAAAACCGTTTAACCATTAAAAAAGCAGTTGCACCGGGAGCAATTAAAAGCCCGATCGCCAAAATAAGCCCAGCTGCAGAAAGCGTTGCTACAATCGTGAGCGAAAGGGCGCTTAACAACCCGTAATGAAGCACTTTAACCGGTAAACCAGCGGCTTGCGCTTGAGCCGGATCAAAACTCTGTAAAAGCAAATCTTTCCACTTGGCGAGTATTGCCGCAGAAACAACCAACGATATGATACCAGCAGTCCATAAATCCCCTGACTGCACGCCAAGCATGTTGCCAAAAAGAATATGATCCAAATGTGCATTGGTCTCTAGGGAAACGTAAAGCACAATACCCAGTCCAAACATGCCAGAAAACACAACACCCATCACCGTATCCTGCTTAACGCGGCTGTTATCCGCCAGATATCCGGTCGCGATGGCGCAAAGCATCCCAGCTGCGAAAGCTCCAACGATCAATGGGATTTTGAAAACAAAGGCAAGGACAACGCCAGGTAATACGGAATGACTCACAGCATCCCCCATCAACGCCCAACCCTTCATCACCAGATAGCAGGAAAGCAAGGCGGTAGGGATCGCTACAAGAATGCTGATCAAGAAAGCATTCTGCATGAATGCAAACTGAAAAGGTTGGACAAGAACCCCCAACACTATTCCGCCCTTCCCTGATAACTTGGAGATCTGGCGGGCAAACGGGCTTGCACCACCTCTCGGGCACGATGTTTCGATGCCAAAAGGCCATGCTTAGGTGCAAATACAAATGCAAAAAGGAAAACAAGCGTCTGAAGTGTCACGATTATTCCCCCTGTCGCTCCATTCAGGAAATAGCTGATATAGGCGCCAAAGAAACTGGTGAAACTTCCAATAAGGACCGATACCAGAATGAGACGCGGAAACCGATCACACAACAAATAGGCTGTAGCTCCCGGTGTCACGACCATTGCAATTACAAGAAAAGCGCCAACGGTTTGCATCGCAGCAACAACGGAAACCGACAAAAGCGTGAAAAACACAAACTTCAGAGCTTCGGTATTCAAACCAATAGAACGGGCATGGTTTTCATCAAAAAAAGTGATCATCAGATCCTTCCATTTGACCGTCAAAACCGTCAGTGCAACCATACCAATAAGCACCAGTTGAAAGGTATCTTCCGGTGTGATTGCAAGAATATTGCCCATCGTTATGGTTTGAATATCAACAGCAATTGGATTGATGGAAATCATAAAGAGGCCAAGTCCGAAAAAAGAAGTGAAGATAAGACCAATTACAACATCAACTTTTAGGCCAGAACGCTCGGACAAGAAAAGCATCGCTCCCGCAGCAAGTCCGCCGGCGATAAACGCTCCCAAAGAAAACGGAAGTCCAAGTATGTAGGCGCCAGCAACGCCCGGAACGACTGAATGTGAAAGCGCGTCTCCAATAAGCGACCAGCCTTTCAACATAAGGTAAGCCGAAAGAAAAGCGCATACACCCCCGACAAGCGCAGAAACCCACATTGCAGTGAACATGTAATTATAGGTGAAAGGTTCCAACAGCAGCTCCATCAGTCGGCCCGTTCATCCTTTTGTGGGGTTGCCGGGGGTTCGTCTCTTTCGCCGTACTGAACGAACGGACGTTCATCATCAGTAAGAATGGTGACTTCCCGTACATCGTCATCGTCATGCAATTCGGACCCACCGAGCGTAAACTGCCTCAACACCCCGCCAAAGGCCATTTTAAGATTTTCTTTGGTGAAGGTTGCCTCGGTGGTTCCGTGCGCCAATACAGTCCCTTTAACGAGAATGGTGCGATCACAAAATGCGGGCACCGAACCCAAGTTATGTGTTGAAACCAGCATCACACGGCCTTCGGCTTGCAGTTCTCCAAGCAATCTGATGATTTGATCTTCGGTCTTCACATCAACACCGGTGAACGGCTCATCGAGAAGTATAACCTGTCCATCTTGCGCAATCGCACGGGCGAGAAAAACCCGTTTGCGTTGCCCCCCTGATAGCTCTCCAATTTGCCGTTTGCGGTAATCCTGCATGCCGACCCGCCCAAGCGCTGCCTCCACTGCAGCAAAATCGGCTTTTCCGGGACGGCGAAAAAAGCCCATATGGCCGTATCGCCCCATCATGACCACATCCTCAACCAAAACAGGGAAGGTCCAATCGACCTCCTCCGATTGCGGGACGTATGAAATCAAATTTTCCGAAAGCGCCTGTTTTACAGACCTGCCCAGCACTTTGATTTCGCCGACTGCGGCAGGAACAAATCCCATGATGGCCTTAAACAGGGTTGATTTTCCGGCACCATTCACGCCAACCAAAGCGGTAACGGTTCCGCGCGGAATTTCAAAACTGGCATCCCACAATGCAGTGTGACCGTTGCGATAGGTCACCGTAACATCTTCAACACTTATACCGGCTATGTCTTGCATACTCACCAAACACCAATTGCTCTTTGAACGATTAATTCGTTGCAGTTAAACCCTTTGCAATCGTTTCAGAAGTTACTTTCAACAGATCAAGATAGGTCGGTACTGGACCGTCGGAAAGACTAAGGGAATCGACATAAAGAACACCACCATATCGCGCGCCAGTATCACGCGCTACTTGCTGCGCGGGTGCTGTATTGACGGTGCTTTCACAGAAAACAGCAGGAATATTGTTTTCTCGAACCGCGTCAATCACTTTCCGAATTTGTTGTGGGGTCCCAACCTGATCGGCATTCATAGGCCACAGGTAAAGCTCCTTCATCCCAAAATCCCGAGCCAAGTAGCTGAACGCACCTTCACAGGTGGTCAACCAGCGTTCTTCTTCCGGAATTTGCGCAATTTTTTTACGCAAAGGCTCAATAGTGGCCTTTAACTTTTGCTTATAGGCAGATGCATTTTGTTCATAAAGTGCAGCATTTTCAGGATCGTATTTGGCAAAGGCTTTAGCAATGTTATCAATATAAACAATCGCATTGTCCAACCCCATCCAGGCATGAGGATTCGTTTTTCCTTCATAAGATCCGGAGGCAATCGAAATCGGTGCGATGCCATCGGTAAGCGTTACGGCTGGCACGTCCTTTAAGTTCGCCAAAAACTGTTCGAACCAGAGTTCGAGGTTAAGGCCATTCCACAAAATAAGATCTGCATCGCTTGCCCGCACAATATCTTTTGGCGTGGGCTCATACCCATGAATTTCAGCACCCGGTTTCGTAATAGAAACCACCTCAGCCGCTTCCCCTGCTACATTTGAAGCCATATCGGCGATGACCGTAAATGTCGTCACCACTTTCATTTTTTCAGCAGCGGCTCCTGCTTGCAGACCAAACTGCAAGGTTAGTCCGGCACATAAGACTACAGCGGCTAAAACATGTTTCATAAAACGCTCCATCGTAACAAATCTGTAATTTAGAATAATAATGATAATCATTCTCAACAAGAATGTAAATGACAATCTACGGCAGGCCGGTCACTCTTCAATCGCAACAGATAAAACAACGAGACTTGTAATCAAGCTTGGTCTCGGTTATCAAACCAGTATGAAAACAGCACGCACGCCCCTAACAACACTACTACTCGCACTTAGCTGCGACCGTTGGGCCCGTATCTAAAGGGAGCGCCCGGCGGTCGAAACCGCCATCTGGCTAGCTCTCGACATTCACGAATATTCAGCATTTACAACGCACGATACAAAAAGTGATTCGATCAGTGCGACTAATATACGGAAAAACAAAATGACCGACGCAATTCCTTCCGCGATTATGCCCAAGGCAGAAGAGAAATACCAAGCCTACGCAACGGTAGATCTTTCAGATCGAACTTGGCCTACAAAAACGATTTCCGCTCCCCCAATTTGGTGTTCGGTTGACCTGAGAGATGGCAATCAGGCCTTGATTGACCCAATGGGACAAGACAGAAAGGAACGCATGTTCAAGCTCTTGCTCGACATGAATTTCAAGGAAATTGAAATCGGATTTCCCTCCGCCTCCCAGACAGACTTTGATTTTGCGCGCTGGTGCGTCGAAGAAGGAAATGTACCGGACGATGTCTCACTTCAGGTTCTGGTCCAGTGCAGGCCAGAGTTGATTTCCCGCACATTCGAGTCTCTTGAAGGCGCAAATCGCCCAATTGTTCATTTTTACAACTCAACGTCTGAACTACAACGCCGTGTGGTGTTTGGATTGGATCGCAATGGCATCAAACAAATAGCAGTCGATGCAGCGAAAATGATCAAGGACATGGCCGAAAAAGCTGGGGGCGGTTTCAGATTTCAGTACTCACCCGAGAGTTTTACAGGAACAGAACTCGATTTTGCGCTGGATATTTGCAATGCAGTCACTGAAGTCATTGAACCCACGGCGGAAAACAAGCTGATCTTGAACCTGCCAGCCACCGTGGAAATGTCCACGCCAAACATCTACGCCGATCAAATCGAATGGATGAGCCGCAACCTCGATAACCGTGACAACATTATCCTGTCTTTACACCCGCATAATGATCGTGGAACCGGGGTTGCTGCGACCGAGCTGGCCTTAATGGCAGGAGCAAACCGGGTAGAAGGTACCCTTTTTGGCAATGGAGAGCGCACCGGTAACGTGGATGTCGTCACCCTTGCACTCAACATGTTCACCCAAGGCGTCGATCCAAAAATAGACTGCTCTGACATTCCCCGCATGAAGGACGTTTACGAATATTCAAACCAGCTGAAAATACCCGAACGCCACCCCTATGTAGGCGAACTGGTTTACACTGCTTTTTCTGGCTCGCATCAGGATGCGATCAATAAGGGAATGAAGGCACTTGAAAAAGCCAATGCCCCGACCTGGGAAGTCCCTTATTTGCCGATTGATCCCGAAGATGTGGGAAGAACTTATGAAGCGATAATCCGCATCAACTCACAATCGGGAAAAGGCGGCATCGCTTACATTATGGCTCAGGATTACGGGATCAACCTACCGAGAAATCTGCAGATCGAAATGCGCGAAGAGGTACAACGCATCACGGACAAAGAGGGAAAGGAACTGCCTTCAGCCCGTATCCATGATGTGTTCCAGGAGCTTTATGTGAAGCAACCTCAAGGCCGTATAAAATATCTTGATCACCACACCGTTCCTGCAACCTTGCAAGGCACACGGATGAGAAACCTTGAGGCAACCATTCTGGACAACGGCGAGGAAGTCAAAATCAACGGAGAAGGCACCGGCCCTATCGATGGTTTTGTAGATGCGATGTCAAAGTATCTTGGTAAAGAAATCGCGGTGATAGACTACTCAGAACACACGTTACGTCCAGGCGCTGATGCTTCTGCGATTTGCTACATGGAAATTGAAGTAAATGGAAAAAAAGTATTTGGGGTCGGTATCAATTCAAATATTTCGGCGGCTTCCCTGGAAGCGCTTGTGAGCGCCTTGAACCGTTCCACCTGATCTGGACTGATTGTTCAGCCAAATCGAACTGGTCTCATCCCGGCTAAGCCGGGATGAGTAGGTTGCATTAGAATTTACTGAATCGCGGCAGCAAATTCTTCTGCATTAAGCGCCCCGTCTCCATCTCTGTCAGCCAGTTTGAACTGATCTTCAGTCCATGGAAGACCTGCATCGCTAGCCTCAGCGAAAGTAACTCCGCCGTTTCCGTCAACATCGATGGATTCAAACGAGGCTTGTGCAAACGCACTTCCGATTGCAAAGAAAGACACGGTAATTGCCAGAATAAGTTTTTTCATGATTCTACTCCCAAGTTGCCGCTTATTGCTTTATTGCGTTGCGGATGAGCAGAACATGGTGGTGGATTAAGGCAGGTTTTCGCGG
Organism: Pseudomonadota bacterium; assembly: GCA_039191645.1. GTDB lineage: Bacteria > Pseudomonadota > Alphaproteobacteria > Rhizobiales > Rhizobiaceae > JAALLB01. The sequence goes on from JBCCXO010000018.1 coordinate 40,755, forward strand.
ATTTCCGGGTATTTTTCTGGCGCTGTGATCAAAGCATATTTCAACGTGAAACATACGAATTACGCAAAAAAATGCACAATTTTGGCCCAAGACTTTGATCAATCTGATTATTTTTTCAAATATATGACACACAGCCAGCATCTATGCCCTAAAAGGAGCCAGAACAAATGAACAACCCGACCCTCCACTGGTTTGGTTTCGTATTTTGAGAACAAGAATTCCAGCGATCAAAAATTCGCCAACAAGACCCAAACCATCTTCAATATCAAAAATGAGGTGTTAAATTGGAAGCGAACAAACCGGAGTCAGACATGCCTATTTCCCGCAGAAGATTTTTGACAACTTCCCTCGCATTTGGGTTTGCATCTGCCACAAGTCCTGTATTCGCAGCCAACGTTGCCAGTGTCCTAAGAGGCGATGCCATTAAGTGGAATGGTACGGTGATCGACCTGGATCCTCTTAAGAAGTATTACCGTGGAAAACTAGGCAAAGGCATTTGGACCGGCAAAAAAGGATTGAACAAACGCGGCGTGGAACTGGTTCAGTCGCTTCAATCGGCAACCGCTGACGGACTAGAACCGCGCGATTATCTGTCTGCCCTACCGCAAAACATTCAAAACCTCACTGGAAAAGACCTGGCAGCAGCTGAGCTGTATCTCAGCCAGTCTTTCTGGAAGTTTGGGAGAGACCTATCGGCTGGCAGAACAACCCCGGCCGTTTCAGAACCTGACATTATCATTTCAAGAAAAAAGACCGATGTTCAGGGATGGTTGAAATTGGCTTCGCGGAGAGGCCCGGCAAAAGTCATAGCAGAGTTAAGGCCACCACATCCACAATACGCAGCCCTCAGCAAACTACTGGCAACCACCAAGCCAGGAAGTGCGCAGGCAAGGCAAATCATCGTCAATATGGAGCGCTGGAGATGGTTGCCCCGCTCGCTCGGAAAACGGCATGTCCTGGTAAACCAAGCCGCGTTTGAGATGCTTCTGAGTGACAAAGGCAAAGTCGTGGACAAACGCCGTGTTGTGGTCGGGAAGCCCTTCCACAAGACACCCATGTTCAGCCACACCATCCAGTATGCGGAATTCAACCCGACCTGGACTGTCCCCCGCTCCATCGCAGGCAATGAAATCTTACCTAAACTGAGAAGAGATCCGGGCTATTTGGAAAAAAACAACTACAAGGTTTACACAAGTTGGAAAGCTGATGCACCCGCCATGAATCCGCATTCAGTGGACTGGCAATCGGTAAACAGCAAAAAGTTCCCTTATCGAATCGTTCAACAACCTGGTGAGAACAATGCACTGGGTCAGGTGAAATTTCTTTTCCCAAACAAATTCAATGTTTATCTGCATGACACGCAGTCCAAACAACTGTTTTCAGAGAAAAACCGTGCATTTTCTCACGGGTGTATTCGGGTACACAAACCGCTTGAGTTCGCCGAACAACTGTTTGGATCACGCGCTCTAAACCAAGCCAAAATTCAGAAAATATTGGCAAACCCATCACCGCAACGCGTTAACCTCAAAAAACAGGTTCCCATCCATTTGGCCTATTTTACAGTTTGGGTGGAAGGCGGAAATCCAAAGTTTCATAAAGACGTCTATGCGCGAGATAAACTGGTGGGCAACATACTCTTCGGTCGCGCCTGACAAGACAATCCCTGACAGGAATTGTTGCATTTCTGTCATATTTCGCCGAGTATTATGGTTAGAGAACCGTTAACTGAGGCGTGGATATGGCTGAGAAAGACCTTGAAGCAGCTGACATCGAACGAAAAGTTCATAACCTTGCAGAAGCAATGACGAAGGTTCGCACTTCTTTGGCGGACCGGGACGATGTTGTTGTCGAAATGAAAGACACCAAAATCAATAGACTGAAGCTTCTGGCTGATGATTTAGCTGAAGTTCGCGACGACATCCCTAAAGACAACGAACAGTTTGAGTTCGCGGTCACGAATGGGGAAACACCGCGGCTATGGATAGACATGACATCATTCGTAAGAATGGGTGGAGATAGCCGAGAATACGAGTTTGTTAAAGATACGCGACTCGGTCGGACGATCCTGGGCCGCACAGCGGACAGAAAAGCAATCGGTGAAAGAATAACCGAATATGTGGCAGAGCGTTTACTGGAACGTGAACGCATGATCGAAGGTGACTGGATTGCAGCGAAATCGATCCAGGAAAATCGCGAAGATCAGGAAGAGAGGCACAATCCCCTCAAAGAGGATGGAAAACCTACTGCAGCAGAGAACCAGAAAAGCACAGGTTTATCCGCATTTTCATGGGTGATGATTGGCTTGGCAATCGGATTGATTGCAATCCTGGGAGCAACCAATACTGATCGCTTGGATCCATTACTCCAATGGTTACAGAGACTTATGAATTAACTTGAAACAACTGTTTTTCAAGGCAAAGCGTGCGTTTTTCAGATTCTGAAAATCCATACGCTTCGTGCAAAATCGACCATCCCCCATCAGACTTATCCAAGCTGAATAGGTTGTAACGTCCTGCAGGGCGATGCCCCCCTTCACTATTTCCAGCTGCTGGTACACAAATTACCGGAATTTTGGCCCCTGCCCTCTCAATAAAATTCGTGGTGGCAAGATGGGTGTGCCCATGAAGGACCAGTTCTGCCCCTGATTCAGCAACAACCTTTCTGAAAAGATGATCACCGATCAGCCGTTTATACCATGCGGTTGATCGTTCAATAGGGGGATGGTGGATACAAACAACACGGCACAAGTCCTGCGTTTCTTTCAATACTCTGGCCAGCCTCTCAGCCTGCTCAGATCTGAAATATCCCGTCGCCATAAAAGGCGCAGTTGGTTCAGCAGAATTACATCCAATGATAGCAACACCACTACGAACGCGCAGATAGGGAAAATCTTTGGTGGTTAACGCTTCTGCACCATCACCTGACATGAAGGGGCGCCAATGTTCGATTGCCATCTCAAGGCCGCCACGAACATAAGCATCATGGTTTCCACAAATCACACTCACATCCCGGGAAGACCCAAGTTGGGGTAAGAATTTAGCCGCATTTTCAATTTCCCCCGGAAGAGCCAGATTCACGATATCGCCTGAAACAACCAAATGATCTGGGGCTTTGGAAGGAAGATCAGCAAGCAAGCTTTCAAGATAGTTGCCTCCAAGCGAACGACTGCGGTTTCGTTTCCAATTCAAATACCCAAGAATGCGTTTATTGGCCAACTGCGACCAACTTGGACTCGGCATGATAGGTAGATGCAAATCAGAGATGTGTGCTAGCTTGAACATTAAAATTGATTACTATTACCTGCTTTCGCCAGCAAGCTTGAATAAAGATGTAATCTCTTTACACAGGCACAATGAGAAAAAAGACAATCATCAAAAAGCTATTTCACCTGTGGTTTCTGATCAGACGACCCATCACACTAGGTGTTCGCGTATTGATTGAAAATAAAGACGGCGAAATACTGCTCGTTCGACATACCTATGTAGATGGTTGGTACTTACCTGGCGGAGGTGTTGAAACCGGAGAAACCGCTGAGCAGGCCGCGCGTAAAGAGCTTCTTGAGGAAGCCGGAGTAAAGACCAACGACAAAGCGAAACTGCTTGGCATTTACTTCAACAGCAGCGCATCCAAACGTGACCACGTTGTGTTGTATCGCTTCGATGACTGGATCGACACTGGTCAATTTCACCCCAACAAGGAGATTGCCGAAATCGGTTTTTTTTCAATTGATGCACTACCGGTGGGCACTACACCTGCAACAAGACAGCGAATTCTCGAAGTCTACGAAAATCATCCGAATTCAGAGCTCTGGTGATTCACCAACTGCTCATTTTTAACATGGACGCATGCCACGAGTTGTGATAACTCGAAAATCAAGAAACAGGTAAGTGACTTTCTAATGTTCCTTTTTGCAAACATCCGACGACGAAGCTTTGTGCGCGCAACGCGCAAAAAAGCCACTATTTGACCGGAAGAGCAAACTATCTTCCGGGGTAACAATTTTAAGTCCGGAAGTAAAAAATGAACATCGCTCCCAATACACTCGTCGTTCCAGAAAAACCTGAAGACTACTTAGTCGTGGAAAAATTAGCCGCGGACGCTTTTGGCCCCGGTCGCTTTACGCGGACAGCGTTTAGGTTGCGCGAGGGCGTCCCACATGAGCCTGATTTATCATTTGTCACCTGGCTGGGCGCAGAAGCCATTGCATCGGTAAAGCTGACTAAACTTTGGGTGGGCGACAAAGAGGCATTGCTATTGGGCCCACTGGTTGTCTCAACTCGGTTTAAAGGCAAAGGGTATGGTGCTCAATTGATGGAAACAGCAGTTTCCGCTGCAAAAGCAGCTGGCCACGATTGCATCATTTTAGTCGGAGACCTAGCCTACTATCAAAGATTTGGATTTGAGGTCATCCCGCGTGGTAAAATTACGCTTCCAGGTCCGGTTGACCCCGATAGGCTGCTTATTTGCCCTTTAAAAGAAGGCATCGGACAGAAGTTTACGGGCATGGCACGCGCCTACTGCTGAAACAAATCAGACCTAGCGTCCCTCGCGGTACCAAGTGCCTGCAAGAGCCAGCAAGAGTAAGGACAGCCCGATCAGGCCCACGAACAGGGGTATCTGAAAGACGCCATTCAATACACTTGCATTGGCTCTTGGAAGGCCAATCCAACCATTCCCGTTGGTCGTTGCATTTTGGCCTATCACCACCACACGCGGTACACCCGCTTGTGAAAGGCGAACAATCGATCCACTGGAAGCCTCAACAACCGGACGTAACAATTCGTCCGTACTCACGACCGCAGCCAGCTCTCTGGGGTTTGCTGGACCAATCTGCGCCAGTGCGGTCAGCTCACCATTCGCAACGCGGTGTAAACCGATTTCCGTAGCACGCCACTCTGTTTCCCAAACACCCTCTCCCTTTTCAGTAAACGCGAGAGACAACGTTTCCCCGGACGGTGTTTGAACATCTGCGTCAGGGGGCTTATCCCCCAAAGTCTGACGGGTGATGGTCAAGCGATCCCCATCAGCAACTGCAGTCAGGCGTTCTTCTTCGAGTTCAGGTTCCTTCATCAGCCAATGTGCCAAACGTCTCAAAAGCTGAAGATGTGGTCCGCCACCCTCAAATCCTCTGGACCAAAGCCATACGTGATCAGATAAAAACAATGCAACCCGACCTTCATTGTGTCGTTGCAACATCAGGAGTGGATTTTCATTCCCGTCAACCATGATGGTATTGCCATCCCCTTGCTCAACACCAACAGAGCGGAACCATCGACTCCAATTTGGGCTCTCTGGGTTCCAACCATCTAGGTCACGCGTAACAGGATGTTTTCTCCCGATGTCTGATAAGCGCGGTAGAAACGGTTCTTCGACGACATTCCCATTGGCCAAAGCAGGCAGAACTGCATTAAGAGGTGTCGAACCAATACTGGTCGCCTCTGCGTATTCTGGTCCGGCAGCAACCAAAACAGCACCCCCGTTTTGTACATAACGGGCAATGTTATCGAAATATAAGACCGGCAATACACCCCGGCGTTTATACCGATCAAAAATTATAAGATCGAACTCATCAATTTTTTGTACAAACAGTTCCCGGGTTGGAAACGCGATCAACGACAGTTGATTGATCGGTGTGCCATCCTGCTTTTCTGGAGGGCGAAGAATGGTGAAATGTACCAGATCAACTGACGCATCTGATTTCAAAAGGTTTCGCCAAGTTCGTTCTCCCGCATGCGGCTCTCCGGAAACCAACAAAACGCGCAGATTTTCGCGGATTCCGGTTAAGATCGAAAACGCCCGGTTGTTCGTTTCAGTGATTTCACCTTCATCAACCTCCGCCTCAATCTCAATGATGTTTTTACCACCATGCGGCACGTCAAAGATGAAGGAAACATCTTCACCGGGAATAACACTTTCCAGTGCGACAACTTCTCCATCAAGCCGGATGGTAACATCAACGGAAGCAGTTGTAGAAAACCCGGTCTCTTCGATGGTGTAAACGAGCTCCTGACTTTCCCCTACGACACCAAATCTTGGCGTGTTTTTCAAAACGACACGCCTGTCTTTCTCGTTTTCCGTTCCGGTGAGCAAGACATGAAGTGGACCAGCCAAACCGGCTTTTTCCGCATCATCGGGAATGTCATGCACCTGTCCATCCGTAATAAAGATACTGGCGCCGAGTTGCTCGCTCGGCACATCCTGAATGGAAGTCTCCAATGCTCGGAAAAGAGCTGTCGAAATATCACTCGTCTTGGATATCTGATCCCTGACCCGTACCTCTCGAACTTCATACCCATCAAGCCGTGCAATCCTATCCTTTATTCCCTCAAGTGCTGCAGCAGTTGTATCAGCCCGGTTATCAAGCCGTTGGCTCGTGGTTTCATCCACGACAACCGGAACGATGGTAGGAAGCCGAGTTCTGTCTTCTTGTAGGAGAGACGGATTAAACAACGCCAACCCAAACAGAATCCCCGCCATACCGCGGATCCAAGCACCGCGAATACCCCGGAAAATCCCGTAGACACAAAACAACGCTAAAATGATGCAAATGGAAACGATCAGCGGGATCGGTAATTCGGGTGCAAAACTGAAGTTCAGGTTTTCCATAAGAGGCCTCTCTATTGCCCCAACCGCTCAAGCAGAGCAGGCAAATGAACCTGATCGGCTTTATAATTTCCAGTCAATGCATACATCATCAGGTTAACACCGGACCGGAATGCATAGTTTCGTTGCGCCGGATCAGGAGGTACCGTCGGAAGCAACGGTCTTAACGTGCTATCCACGGCCCACGCGCCTGCAAAATCATTACTGGTGATCAAGATTGAAGATACACCATCGCCAGCACGGGCAGGCCTTCCATCGTCGGTTTCTCTACCCTGGGTCACCTCAACCCAAAGATCACCGCCATTGTAACGACCAGGAAAATCGTCCAGTAGATAAAATGCCTTTGTGAGCACATGGTCGGAGGGCACCGGCTCAAGCGGCGGAATGTCCAGACTTGAAAGCATCAGTTGGAGGGTCTGAGCCGCAGGGGAACCGGAAGTCCCGCCCAGCACCCCCGAGATTTGATCCCGGGTATCAAACAGAATGCTCCCACCCTGCTTCATAAAGGCATCAACCCTTGCCATGGTTGCGTCATCCGGCAGTTCGGCACGCGGATCGATCGGCCAGTATATCAGCGAATAAAACGATAATTCATCGACAGCCATGTCCAAACCCACAGGCTCTCCAGGTTCCAAGGCGGTTCGAGAAGAAATAAACCGGGTAAGCCCGCGCATTCCAGCCTCGCTGATGCGGTCAACGTCATCAACACCTGTGATCACATAAGCCAGTTTTGTTTGAAGTGCCGCTGAAAAGTCGACCTCCTGTGCCTTCCCATCACCAACATTGCCTGCGACAACCAAGGAGGCCATGATCCAGATCGTAGCCGCTCGACTGCCCGAGGAAACGAACCTTCTGCCGAACGCACCAGACATCCACAGAACTGCAAGACAATCCGCCAAGAGCAGCAATGCCGCCAGCAACAATAACCAACTTTTGAACGCGATTTCCCGTCCAGTGACGAGCACCCGCTGTTCAAACTGTGCGTTAAACGCAGCGACATCAAGCGTTTTCAAGTCTGTTTCCGGATCAAGTAGATTAAGTGCACGAACCCCATCATCAGTCCCGTAAAAACCGGGCGGATTTTCAAGAGAGGCTTTCGGAACAACATCACCTGTGATGGTCAGAGCCTGCGCCTCTTCAGGCGGAGGAGCAAACTTTCCTTGCCCGTCCAGGAGTTTTAAAGGTGGCAAGACCACCTCTGTGTCTGAACTGCTCCCCGCGCTTCCTGAATTCGCCAGATTGACGGTTCTGCGTAGCATTTCAACAAACGTTCCGGAAAGCGGAAGGTTTGACCAATCTGAGTCTGTACCCACATGGTATAAGACCAGCCAGCCAGCGCCGCGTTGTTCGGCAGTCACCAAAGGCGTTCCATCCTCCAAACGCGACCAGGTCTTCTTGTCAAGTTCAGATTCCTGAAGCGCGAGCAATTGTTTTTGAATGAGCACATCGCGCGGTGGTTCAATACCCGCAAACGGGCTGTCACGGTCAAAGGCAGCAAGGGGCTTGGGTGTCTCCCAAGAAAGTGCACCCCCCAAACTGCGATCTCCAGGTCTGATTTCTACCGGGAGCAATTCACTGTCCGGAGATGCACCCAACCGTGGTCCTGCAAATCGGACAAGCATGCCGCCTTTCTCAATCCAATCATTAACCGCATTAACCGAATTATCAGGCAGTGTGCCAACATCCGCCATAATGATGACCGAAACCCCCTGGTTTATGAGATCAGGGACGGAGGCAGCCACATTTGCATCATTGGATCGGCGAATGTCAGAAAACGGTTCCAACGCCTTTGAGATGTAATAAAGCGGCGATAGCAGTGGCTGCGACTGATCAAAAGCTGCACCAGAAATAAGCCCTACCAGTCGGCGCCGGTTATTTTCATCTAGTAACCTGACTGCCCCAGCACTCAACGCACCTTCGATTTCAAGCCTGGTGAACTGGTTTCGCAATTCAACGGGTTGGTCAAAAACAAATTGCTGCCGCAATTCTCCGGGCGCAAAATCGACCACACTACGGGCAAGGACCAGATTGTTTTCATCCAGAGCGAGGACCTGCATCTGTGTTGCAGAAGTCGCTTCAGCCCGAACCACGGTTCCTATCAGTTCTGAGGGGTTGTTTTGGACATCAACAACACCGGAAAGATTGGAGGTATCAGCCCGGTACAAAACGAGGTTCTCAGAAACCTGCGCAAGTGACTCCACAAACGATAGGGTTTGAGGACGTTCCAGCCCATCAGATAACCAGTTGATTTGGCCAGGGATCACATTTTCACCATTCGAACCGGCCGGCACCGAAATCGCATTGTGCACTGGACGAAGGGGCAGTGCATCGCTTGCAAGGAGGAGTGCACTGGCTTCTTGTGCACTCATAGGCAGTCCTGTCCAAGTTTCCCGCCCGACAGTGCTTTCGAGCATAACGGTTCTACCAGCCTGCCCCGCTTCAGAAATGATTGACAAGGCTGTTTCTCTTCTGTCTTCCCAGTCCTTTGCCGCAGCCCACCCGTCATCAATCACAATCATGACTGGACCTTCGCCAGCCAAACTGGAATCTTCCGGATTTAAGACAGGTCCTGCCATGGCGAGGATTACAAGGCCTGCCATCATCAGCCGGAGCAGTGTAAGCCACCAGGGGCTTTGTGCCGGGGTCTCTTCCTTTTCGCGCAAACGCGCAAGAATCCGTGTTGGTGGAAACGTCTCTTCCTGGGGTCTGGGTGGCGTAAGTCTTAACAGCCACCAAATAATTGGTAACGAAATGAGACCCAATAGGATCCAGGGAGAGGTGAAGGCAAGCGGCAGACCAAACATCGCCTAACTCCTCTCGCTTAAATGCGTGTGAAGGGCAACCAGTGCCTCTGACGCAAGCCGGTCTGTATGATGTCGAACATAACTCCAACCCAGAGAATTTACAGTCTGCCGCATCGCAACCGTTCTGGCCTTGAGTTCGCGCTCATACTGGGTCTTCAGAGTTTCGGCATTGCCCGCCGTGAACTTCATGCCCGTTTCAGGATCTTGAAACTCCACTCTGCCTTGATAGGGGAAAACTTCTTCGACCGGATCAATCATTTGAACAACATGCCCCCGGGCACCTTGTTTAAAAAGACCCGTGAGATGCTGTGTAATCTCATCGACAGGATCCAGGAAGTCACTGAACAAAATCAAATCACTATGATTTCCCAGATCCGCGCGTTGCGGAAACGTGGTTTGGGGCGCGGCAAGAATAAGCGCTTCGGCAAGTTTCTCGGCCGCATTTCGGCTGAGCACAGGCTTGGTAAGTCCAAGCCAACCAACACGCTCGCCACTTCGCGCAAGCAGTTCTGCCATGGCAAAGGCCAGCACCAATGCCCTTGATTGTTTCGAAACAATCGCCGCTTCGGATTTAAACAGCATAGACGCAGACTCATCCACCCAAAGCCAAATTGTATGGGCGGCCTGCCACTCTTTGTCTTGAACATATATGTGAGAATCATCCCGCGCGGATCGACGCCAATCGATGCGCGACATCGTCTCACCGGGAACATAGGGTCTAAACTGCCAAAAATTCTCACCAATCCCGCGTTTGCGCCGTCCATGCCAACCGGAAAAAACTGTATTGGCAACACGGCGCGCTTCAACAAGCAAGTCCGGTATCAGTTGAGCCCGCGCGCGGGCACGCTCCATGGTGTCTCGACCAGTCTCCCGATTGGCTATGGCGCCTATGGATGCCATCAGCCGATTTTCTCCTTTAACTTGGCAATCACGTCACGAACCGTAATGTTCTCCGCCCGTGCCGCAAAAGAAAGTTGCATTCTGTGCTGCAAAATCGGCTCGGCAAGCGCAATGACGTCATCAACGGAAGGTGCCAGTCGCCCGTCTAACATTGCTCTTGCCCGCACAGTCAGCATGAGCGCTTGAGAAGCGCGAGGTCCAGGTCCCCATGAAATATAGTCTACAATCTCATCGGCACCACTGCCGGGGCGTGCGGAGCGCACAAGCTCCAAAATAGCTTCCATAACGCTTTCCCCAACCGGAACACGGCGGACCAATTGTTGAAGGGCTTGCAGACGTCGACCATCCATCGCTTTCTTCGCTTCCTGTTCCACCACACCAGTCGTCTCGAACAGAATTCTTCGTTCAGCCTCCAGGCTTGGATAATGCACATCGATTTGCATCAAAAACCGGTCAAGTTGCGCTTCAGGTAATGGGTAGGTACCCTCCTGCTCAAGCGGGTTTTGAGTTGCAAGGACATGAAAAGGTGCGGGCAAGTCATGGCGTTGCCCAGCAATCGTAACATGATATTCCTGCATGGATTGCAGCAGGGCTGCCTGAGTGCGCGGACTGGCACGGTTAATCTCGTCTGCCATTAATAGCTGTGCAAACACTGGACCTTTCAAAAACCGGAAAGAGCGCTCACCCTTATCGTCCTGGTGAAGAATTTCCGATCCAAGAATATCTGATGGCATCAAATCCGGCGTGAATTGTATGCGGCTATCTTCAAGACCCAAAACGGTGCCGAGGGTCTCAACCAACTTGGTTTTCGCCAATCCTGGCAACCCAACCAACAGCGCATGGCCACCGGAAAGAATGGTGATGAGCGTATTGTCCACCACGGATTCTTGCCCGAAAATAATGTTACCCACATTCCTTCTGATTTTTTTGAAATCAGTAATGGCTTTCTCCGCCATTTCTATGATCTCTTTTTCCTGGGATTTGCTCATTTTTTTATCTATGGCACTCATTCGATGGCTCCGCGCGAGAAATGGGGTGTTACTCGTTTCATTTCTGGGAAATGCTAATTAAGTTCCTATAACATGGTAATTGGCTATTGTGTGACTTCAAGGTCTAGAATCACAAACAGTTTAATGAACCTTAACAGACGTTGATACGGGATTTGAAATGACAGAAATAAAAGATGACCCGGTAGCAAAAGGCTTAAGTGGTCTGGAATCATTGGTTTCGAGAGCTGGTGGAACAAAAAAAGGCATGCCACCCGTCGAAAAATGGAACCCTGAGTTCTGCGGCGATCTCGATATGGTGATCAAGTCAGACGGCACCTGGTTTTACATGGGATCTCCGATTGGCAGACATGCATTGGTGAAACTTTTCTCAAGTGTCCTCAGAAAAGATCCCGATGGTAAGACTTATCTCGTAACCCCAATCGAAAAGATCGGAATTACAGTTGAAGATGCGCATTTCATCGTGGTGGAAATGAACGCCCATCACAAGGATGGCGAACAAGTGATTACTTTCAGAACCAACATGGATGATGTTTTCGAGGCAGGGCCGGAAAATCCAATTCGGTTTGTGACCGTTGAAGGGAATGAAGGCGTAAAACCCTACGTTTTGGTACGAGGCAGACTGGAAGGCGTGCTCGCCAGACCGGTCATGTATGAGTTAATCGCACATGGCGAAGAGATTGAGGTAGAAGGACAACGCATGTTTTCCGTTCGAAGCAAGGGAGAGGTTTTCCCGATTATGCCGGCCGATGAGCTTGCACGCAGAAGCGTTGAGTAAAATCACGCATGCAACGTGATGCACATAAATATGGGTTTGATGCACTGCGCCAGCACGTCATTCGCACGTCCGCTTCCTGGCAAATGGAAGCAGATGGTGACTACTCACTGAACCCTGACATGCGCGATGACATCATTTCCAATGCCACAAAGAAAGCTGCTGTGTTGATCGGCTTCATAGAGCGCAATGGAGAAGCACACGTTATTTTAACAAAGCGAACCGAGAAGCTAGCCAATCATTCTGGACAAATTGCGTTCCCAGGTGGAAAAATTGATGCCTCCGACCCTTCACCGGAAGCAGCCGCTCTGCGCGAAGCGTGGGAGGAAATCGGGCTGGACATCAACGAGGTTGAAATTCTCGGAAAGCTGCCAGACTACCATTCTGGGTCCGGTTTTAAAATCAACCCCGTCCTGGGACTCGTTTCCTCTGATGCGGATTTTGAAATCAATGCTGATGAAGTGGAATACATGTTCGATGTACCGCTGCGCTTTCTAATGAACCCCAAGAACCACGTAAAAGCTTCGAAGTTTTTCAGAGGCGCCCACCGTCATTACTATGAGATGCCTTTTGAAAACCATTATATCTGGGGCGTCACCGCGGGCATGATAAGGGTTTTGTATGATAGGGTATTCAGTCATGCATCCACTTGAAAATGTCAAAATTACCGGCGATTGGCTAAAACACCCTTCCCTTGCAAAACTGTTTGATATCCTGACCGATGAACACGGCGAAGCTATGGTCGCAGGCGGGGCCGTCAGAAATTCTCTAATGGGCATGCCAGTTTCAGACATAGACATTTGCACCAACCTTGTCCCTGAAGAAGTCGTGACACGGATTGAAAAAGCGGACGAGAAAGCCGTGCCGACCGGCATCGATCATGGGACAATTACCGTCGTTCTCGACGGAAGCGCCTTCGAAGTAACAACCCTACGCGAAGATATCGAAACCGATGGACGACACGCTGTTGTAAAATTTGGAAACAATTGGAAGGCAGATGCAGAGCGAAGAGATTTGACGATCAATGCGCTTTATTGCGACCGAGACGGTAACGTCTTTGACTTTGTCGACGGATACCCGGACATTCTGGAAAAACAGGTGAGGTTCATCGGAAACTCCGAACAACGCATCCGGGAAGACTCCTTACGCATTCTCCGTTTCTTCCGATTCTTCGCCTGGTATGGAGAGGGCAGACCCGACGCAGAAGGGTTGAAAGCCTGCAATGCAAACAAAAACCTGCTGCAGACCTTGTCAGCGGAACGGGTTTGGATGGAAATCAAGAAACTTCTCAATGCGCCCGATCCCGGCAGGTCGCTTCTTTGGATGCGGACAACCGGGATCCTTGGAATTACCATTCCCGAAACCACAAAATGGGGCATCGATGCTATCCCCGGGCTTATACAGCTGGAAAAACAAAACGATTGGTCTCCAGATGCTTTATTGCGGCTCATGGGCATGATCCGACCTGAAACAGATAACGTTTTGGGACTTTCCAAACGACTGGCGCTTTCAAATGCCGAACGCGACCGTTTGGAACACTGGACCAACAGTTCCCCGCCTTTTATCGGAGATGATTTGAAAGCTTTCGAAACCCACCTGTACAAAGGCAACCGCCAGGGCCTTATAGATGCCATGCAGCTGGAAGCTGTACATTTGTACAATCGTGAGGAGAGCGCCAAAGCCGAAGAAATGTTGGCGCGGATCGCACATGCACGCTCCTGGAAAAAACCCGAATTTCCAATAAGCGGGAAAGATCTAATCGGACAGGGCTTGAAAGAAGGACCCGAAATGGGGGATATCCTTTCTGCGCTCGAAGAGAAATGGGTAAAGAGTAACTTTTCGAAAACCAAAGATGATCTGTTAGGCGACCTTTAGGCGGGCCGAATAGACCGGTTTGAGATCAAAAGCTGAAAGAAACCCGAACATTCCCCGTTAAAGATTCATAATCAGTCCTCGCCAAACCGGCGTAATTGCCTGAGAATTCCAAAGAAAAAGATTCATTCCACTGAAAGTCGATGCCGAAGACCACATTCGCATCAAATTCTTCCGTGTTAGCAACGACCGATGTCGGCGCATCGACCGATTGATCAAACGTCCACTCCCCCTCAATCCCAATGGAAGGATCGATCGTTACGCCATTCGACAAGACCCGACTGGAACTCGCCGATACACCAAAATTCAACGTGCTGCTACGTGTCGTGGATGCAGCGAAGAAGGTTGCCGCTGAATCCACATAGGCTTCATCACGCTCTTCGCTAAAGCTGATACCGACATTGGGAGCAAATAGTGCATTTCCCGCAAAAACATAGGTGGTGAGCGTGGCGTTTGCATTCCAACTTTCTGAATCATAAGACGCAACAACACCACCACTTGTGGCCCCATTTTCCGTATCGCTGTACAGCAGCGAACCTGTCAGAACAACGGTATCAGTCAGGAAGTAAGCAACATAAGGACCCGCGCTGATCACTTCCGTTGTAGAATTTCCCGGCAGAAAAATATTATCGACATCCGATTCGGAATAGTTACCAATAATACCCAGGGTCAGCCTTTCCGTTACCGCAGCGTCGCCCCCGATACTGACAGAATGCTGGGTTCCATCATAGGCGCGGATGGGTGCACTGTCTTCCAACCGGCTCACACTGCCCTCAATCCAAAAATTGCGACCCGGTGTCTCTTCTCCCACATCTTCTTCGTCAGGCTCACCATCAAGGTCAGCCCCAAAACTCGCTGAAGACCGAGACTTTTGTTTTTGATCAAAACGGTCCTTGCCGATCCGCTGGATCAACTGTCGAATTTTGCGAGAATTCTCCAACTGCAGTTGGGGTTTGATAACGGCCTGAACTTCATTAAATTCCTGTGCACCAGCCGTTGAATGAGCGCCAAAAACAGCAATGAGCAAGGCAAACAGCACTAGAAAGTGTTTCTTGATCAAAAAGGACATAACAAAAACACACAGATTACCAATGGCTAAAACTAGCACTTTTTGGAAATCTCTACCAGCGCATTGTAAAAGCATCGACAGACCAAAACCCGCCATTGGCGGGTTCTTTTAGCCGGTAAAGCGTTTACCAATTTAACATTCCGAATGGAAACATAAGTCCTTCGGCTGCAATTGCCCCCCGCCGCGCCGACGATTGTCCTCATCCCAGGTCTCGAGCAAATCATTGGTAGCGATTGAAGATTGAACCTGATTTTTGGTGTACGCGCCATTGTGCGGATCTTGTGGCATTGCCCCGGGCGTTTTGCCGTTTTCAACATCTTTTAGTTGCAAACCTTTTCGTGTTTCACCTTTCAAGATGCAAGAGATATTGTTGCAGTCGGATCCGCCTACATGGTCAGGGTTTTTAAGTTCCATCGCACCGGTTCCTGGATGATAGGTTTCTTCATTGAAACTCGGATTACCATCCACATCGAATATGCGCTCACGACGGGTTCGCACAAGACGGTCGCCATAGTAAACATTGGTCACTCTTTCTATGAGAAAGCCATCCGCATCATACAAAGCGCGCGTTTGAATGGTGCCCAGATCACCGCCATCTGACGCCCGATGAATGTCTTCAACCTTTGTAATCTCGACCAAACCATTGCTGTCCACTCTTTTTATAACGCTACCATTCTCAGAATGATCAGCACTTTCGTGAACGGTCGAACCAGCAACACCGTCCTTGGCTTGATTGACGGTATCCTTCGTCACAGCCCATGGATTGCTGGGCGCATCCCGGGAGTGAGAATTATCCAATCCAGCGAATTGTTCGGGTCCTGATCCGAGATCTTCACCGAGCCAGTTGGGTTGATTTGTACCCTGTGGCTTGCCGAGGCGTTCCTGATTGCTGATCGGGCCATTGCGTTCAATCTCAAACCCACCCAGGTCCGATCCGACGGTCGCCCCATGGCGGATTGCAACCAGCGAAGCCACTTCCCGCAATTCTTCCAGCGCACGTGCTGCAACGCTCGCATCCTTGATCTGGTTCTGTTCAGCCAAGCCCGCATAACGCGCCTCGCCAAGCGTGAAGATCATCGGCTGACCCACTTCAATCTCACGATCTGGGCGTTGCGTGGGAACCGCAACATGAACAAGATCGCCATGGCTTTTTGTTGAAAGGCTTGCGGTAACCGTAAAGGGTTGTTTTGGCTTGGAAACAATGCCCTGTCGCGGGGCGGCTGCCTTTTTGACCACCGCCACTTTCCGGGTTTTCGGTTTTGTTTTGATCCGGATCTTTGCTTTCTTGATCTTAACCTTCGGCGAAACCTTTACGCGTGGCTTAACGGCGACAAGCCCATTGGCGTTAACGGCCTTAATCTTGACCTTGGCATCCACAGGAGCAGGTACGATCAGCGGCATCAGGATCATGAGCCCGCTGAGTGCTGTTGTTTTCAAAAGTGAAATCGGTGTCATGGCTTCCCTCCTAAGGCCGGGCCAATCCGGCTATCGTAGGAAAAACATAAACACAAAACTCAAACCACGCTGTGCTTTAAATCACACAACCGTGAACAGGGGATCCCGGTTTAGATCCCGATTCTTATGGCCACTTCACCTCTGGCGGCATCGAAGACAAAATGGTTTCGACATTTCCGCCCGTTTTCAGACCGAAGATAGTGCCACGGTCATAGAGCAAATTGAACTCCACATACCGTCCACGGCGAACCAGCTGTTCCTCACGCTGTTCTTCCGTCCATTCCTTATTGAAGTTCTTCATCACAAGGGCTGGATAGACGACGTTAAATGCCCGGCCCACATCCTGTGTGAACGCAAAGTCCGCATCCCAGCCGCCTTCTTCGTCAGTGGAATGTAGATAGTCATAAAATATTCCACCAATTCCACGCATCTCGTTGCGATGTTTCAAAAAGAAATACTCATCACACCACTTTTTATATTCCTCATAATCCGCAACATCGTGCCGGTCGCAAGCAAACTTCATGGCTCTATGAAAAACGCGGCTATCCTCATCTTCCTGCGTCCGCCGAGCATCCAATACCGGTGTGAGATCGGCACCACCACCAAACCACTGACTGGTCGTGACAACCATCCGCGTATTCATATGCACAGCCGGCACGTTTGGGTTCCAGGGATGGGCTATCAGAGAAATACCAGAGGCCCAAAACTGCGGATTTTTGTCCGCGCCGGGAATTTGGGCACGAAAATCTTCCGATAACTCACCATAGACGGTTGAAGTGTGCACACCCACTTTTTCAAAAACCCGTCCATGCATCATGGACATTGTTCCACCACCACCACTGCCCTCTTCGCGCAGCCAGTCTTTTCTCTTAAAGCGCCCCGCTTCGTGATCAGACCGTGGCCCTTGAATCCCATCTTCAAGATCTTCAAAACTTTTACAGATCATGTCACGCAGATGCTCAAACCAGGCTTTGGCAATAGACTGTTTTTCTTCCAGTTTCTCAGGAAGTCCCGGCGGAGGCGGTCGATGTGTCGTCATACGATAAATCCATCAATATCAACAATCGGACTTGTTCATATTTAAAGACGCTTTGCAATACATCAAAGCGTCAAAACTTGACATGGGTGTATCGCCAACACACATTTGTTTTAGAGGCTGGAGAAAGCCCGATGAGCAAAGACCAAAACAGGCAGGCAATTTATTCTGTTTCTCAATCGCACCGCGCATCTGCAGCGGTGGAAAAAGCCCGTGTCGCAAACAAAACATGGGCCGAACGTCGTCGCGAGATGCGAAAAGCCGGACACAGGAAACAAGACACCTGGAAAAGAGAAACACGCATCCTACCGCGCGCGCAGGCTCGGGAATACGCTCGTCAGTTTTTGAAAAAATATCCCAAGGCCGCCTATTGGTCAGAGGTGGAGAGCTGGCGTGTATTGGAAGGGGATGTAATAGAATTCACGATGCGTCGTCTTCCAAGTGCAGATTGATCAAACATTCGACGGGCTACCCAGCTGATACAATCGAAAATGACAGATCAAAAAAGCCCAAACATAAGACATCTTCTAATATTTGAAAAA
>JBCCXO010000019.1:0-58351 GCA_039191645.1 Pseudomonadota bacterium
GGGCAACATTTTATAGACGTCCAACTTGTTCCTTTCATTTATCAGGTCTTTATCAGAGAGCAAACCTGGTCTTGGACCTACAAAGCTCATTTCGCCCCGCAAGATATTCCAGAGCTGTGGTAATTCGTCCAGTTTATACTTTCTCAGGAACCTTCCCAATCGCGTAATTGAATCTGATTTCGCTTTGTGTGTTAAAACTTCTGCAGAGCCTGTTTTCATGGTTCTGAGTTTCCGGCAAACAAATGGTTTTTGATCTTTACCAACGCGTAATTGGCTGAATACTGCCGGCCCCTTAGACTCAAGTTTAATGGCGAACATGAGTAAGACTACAACCGGTGCCAGAATTAGCAGTCCAATGGATGCGAAAAAAAAATCAAAGAGCCTTTTTGGGAACTTTCTGCGCCATGCACTATGCGTAGTATAAGGTCTGACGGATGCCTGTATTTCTTCTTGTAGGTCAATTGTGCGCGTAATATCAAATGTGGCGTCAAAACGACTTCCATCGATTTCCAAATTTCCTGTTAGGCTTTGCAAGGTTCGGCCGATTATTGGTAACTTGCGACCAAATGCATAAAACAAATCGGGTACCGAAAATAACCGTACAGGCTTTTCCAAAGCCTCACCTAAATTCGTCAGGATTTGTTTTATGGAAACGGTATTTGGGTTTGACACACTATAGTTGCCGGAATCATCAAGGTTACAGTCGCGTTCAATGACGCAAACTATTTTAGCGCACAGATCTTCAACACCAATTACGCTTCGTCGGTTGTTCACGCCTCTGAAAGGGAGTGGGATACCCAGAGCGCAAAGTTTGATTAACCTTGCCCAATTACCTTTTGCATTTTGCCCAATTACCATTGGAGGACGAAGTGAGATCGCGAAAATTCCATGCCCCTTCAAATCCTGAACGATTTGCTCGCCTGCATGTTTGGATTTTGAATACTGGGTTGAAGCTACAACCGCGGAACAATCGTCGATAACGCAATCTGATTGCGCACCACTCACGACCGCAATCGAGCTTAAATTGATGAATTTTCCAACTTTGTTTCGCTTTGCAAATGCGCATAGCATTTCGGTAGTTGAAACGTTTGATTCTTCGAAATCCAATTTTTTCTTTTTTGCACTTTTTTCAGAAATATGCGCCAACCCGGCCAAATGCACGATGGCATCAAACGATTGTGTTAAATGAGGCAGCTCACTGAGATTGACTACTTGGTTGGAATTCGCCGCGTCCAGGGAGCCTCGATTTAAAATGCTGATGTGATGTTTTCTTTTTTCAAGCTGGCTGATGAGATGATTGCCAATGAAACCGCTGCTCCCAGTTACAAGAATACGCAAAAAGTGCTCCTAAATCATCTAACTGGCTAACCACATCCTGACGCCAGTTCACTAGGGGTTACCAGAAATAATATAACTGTCAATTTAACACAAAACGGATGAAACTTTATCCAAGGGATTGCGGAATTGTCGATCTGAAAGCACTGCGCCGCCTTGATAAAAGTTTTCTCTCAGTCCAGTGTGAAATCCCCTTTTATTACAACCACTGATACCAAGCGAATGTCAGTCAGACTATCAGGACGCTGTTGGTTCAAAATCATTACCGGTTTCGCATATCTGGATCCTTCCCGAAATGAAAAGCGGTCATTCGCCGTGCCGGTGATCAGACCCGAGATTTTTAACCACCCGTCTTCAAGCTGTTCGGTGTCAGTTTTGATCTTACCAACAGATAAAAAATAGCGATGCGTACCGGGTGCAGCGGTCTGCAGTGTTTTATTCTCATCGTATGTGGCAAATCCCGCAAACAAAACAGGCTCCACGGATCCTTTTTCGGTTTCGTATGCTCGGAGCACGATTGTCATTTGATAGATGTTATCTGGAATGACCGGTAGGAACTCTTTTCCAATAAGGGTAGCGGGACCCTTGATGTTCAAAATGTTTTTGTCCGCAATAATGGCAACATCATCTTTTTTTGTTACTGGCAGAACATTGAAAGGTATTTTTTGATCTGAAAAATCTGCACGGAAAACCTCACCCCGGTTAAGCGCTGATTCCGATACAGCATCTGAATTGTTGTTCAACGGACTGTTTTGTTTTCCAACTCCGGAATCACTAGAAAAAAAAGAGTCAATTGTTGCAGTCCAGAGATTTAACGTCGGCAGAATAAGCAGTACCAGTATCAATACCAGGTACTTTGTCTTTGAGTGGAACATGCGTTGCCCTGAAGTTCGCCGCGATACTGATTAGAATGTTAGGTTGTGTCAACGCTGATTTTCTAGACCGCGCCACTTAGCGTTCAATCCAGAAGTTCCCATGATGAGGCGCAAAACCCGCTGAGATGTATTATCAGGCAAGTAATCAACTGGCACCGGTGGGAAGTTGCCAGATTTTGCATCCTGCATCACCAAGCCGACGCAGTTTTCAATCGTTCGTTCCTCTAATCCTGTGAGGATTATTGTGCCGGTGTCCATTGCTTCTGGGCGTTCCAACGCATTCCTGATCGTGACGGCAGGGAAGCCCATTATGGCAGATTCTTCACTTATCGTGCCAGAATCTGAGATTACGCAAGCTGCTTCCAGTTGCAACTTGTTGTAATCATGAAAACCAAAGGGTTTTAGGAATGTGAGGTTATCGCTGGGTTGCATCCCGAATTCAACCATCCTTTTGCGCGTGCGTGGATGGGTAGAAACGATCACCGGAAGGTCATGGGTACTGGACAGTTTTTCCAGGCTCGATACAATCGTTATCAGGTTCGATTTGTTATCGACATTCTCTTCGCGGTGGAATGACGCGAGGAAATACGCTTTAGATGACAATTCGAGCGCTCTGAGAATATCACTCCGGGCAATTGCATCTTTGTTGTTATCCAATACCTCTCGCATAGGCGAACCGGTAACGTAGAGCCTACGGTGCTCAAAGCCCTCAGACAAAAGATGTCTTCTCGCATGCTCGGTATAGCACAAATTGAAATCAGAGACTTGATCGACAATTCTACGGTTCAGCTCTTCTGGCACATTGAAATCAAAACAGCGATTGCCTGCCTCCATGTGATAGACAGGAACTTTATTCTTTCTTGCCGCGATAGCCGCTAAGCATGAATTCGTGTCACCGAGGATTAAAACCGCATCAGGACACTCTTTTACCAGTACTTTATCTACCTCTATAATGATCGCACCGATCGTTTGCGTTGCGGTTTCTTTGACCGCGTCAAGAAAGTAGTCCGGTTTGCGCAATTTCAAGTCTTTGAAAAAGACCTCGTTGAGTTCGTAGTCGTAGTTTTGCCCCGTATGCACGATTGTCGTTTTACACGCACTTTCCAGCGCACTGATTGTTGCGGAAAGCCTAATCCATTCGGGGCGCGTCCCCGCTATTACCATTACTTTCATATCACTGTTGGGAGAACCTGCCAAAACCCTCCTCCCTCAAACATCCATCGGATAGGTGTCAGGATTTTCAGGGTCGTAGGACTCATTAATCCAGAATAAGGTCAGGAGTTCAGTGTCTCCAGTGTTTTCAATGTTGTGGGTATGAAACGTAGGCATATCAACAGCAACGGGTGTATCGCCAGTGACATGAAATTCGTGAACATGCTCGTCGTATAATTTCCGAACTCTAATTGTCGCTTCACCAGAAAGAACCGTGAATCGCTCCACTTTTGTAAAGTGGAAATGGTTGCCTCTCGTCACGCCGGGTTTTGTCGACGAAAATGAAACTTGGCCTCCGTTCCTCTCATGTAGACATTCTATAAACGAACCCCTGTTGTCAGTCTTTGGAACCAGAGGATAGGGGAACATCTGCGGAAACAGGTTAATCCTCAACGTGTTAAACAAGTACAAGTCGATTGTTTCTCGCAGATCCGGCACTATTCCTTGGGAATACAGGGCTTTCATGTCTGCGAGACGTTGCGCCAGAGCACCCAACGTTATCGGGGTACCTTCCGGGCATATTCTTCCCAGCGATTTGTTGTCGACCACATCGTGAATCGCATCTGCTGCCTGAAGATAACTCATTAGCGGCAGGACTTTATCCACATCGTGGATTTCCGGCTTTTGATCGTTGGCAACCCGGTGCGCAAAGGTGCCTGTCACATTATTGTAGTTCGGCTTGGAAAATTCCCCATACAAATTTGGAAATACGATTTCGCTGTAAGGAAGGTTGTTGTCCTCACAATATTTTTGAAAGTAGTCGCCGACCGCCCGTTTGGCACTACCGTACTCAGTGTCATCGTGGATCCTCACTGAGGAAGCATACACCATATGCACATCTGATTCGCTTTGCTCGATTGCGGCTGTTACCTGACGAGCAATTGCGAGATTTGCCTCCTTGAGATCAACCCCGTCTGCTATAATTACGCCTGCCAAATGGACAAGAGCATCGCTCCGTTTTACCACTTCTGCCAGCGCTTGAGGTTGGGCGAACTGGTTGCGATCAATGCCAAAAACGCTGTGCCCGTAATGATATTTAAGTCGCGCACGAGTAACGAAGCCTAATTGTCCAGTACTTCCCGTTATACTGATGGATTTTACCAAGGTATATTCTCTTGTATCTTTTCAGTTCAATTTTTATTGCCCTGCCATTCGAAGTGATACAAACCCGCCTTCTCGCACAAGTCTATCACTCCCTAGCTGATAAATACTTTTTCAGCAAGTTAAGTTAATCGATTTGGACATCCTTTATTGATAGGTTCATATCCTGTAATACTGTGAAAAATAATTGAAAATTAGAACAACCGAACTTCAATACTCCACTAAGTTTTTTCAGCACTCTGCTGTTGGGATTTGGAAACATTCCATACGAATTTCCTGTCTATTGGAGCACTTGGAACTACAGACCTTTCACTATCAGAGAATCAGGCAAAAGATTGGTATGATCTTTAAGGAGATTGGCTTTGGAACGTCAATCATCAAATGTATCAAACGTTGATTTTTTGCTGCCCAAGGGAGCCCGGATCTCAGACTACAAGATATATACACAAGACGTTTACTGTGTTTGGAACGCGAAAAGCTCAACAGGCTCCAGAACACCATCCAGTTTGTGCATACCGGTTGATTTCCAGCGCTCCTCGTCAAATGAAGCGACGGTTTTATCAGCCAATACTGTCTGTTGCACAAGTTTTGTCATGCCTTCAATGCGCGCAACCTGATTGACTGTTGGGCCAATCACGGAAAATGACAGCCGGGACGGAACCCCAATGTTGCCAAACATGAGTTCACCAGCCTTCAAACCAATTCCAAATTTGAACTGCTCAAGGCCTTCATTCAATCGCTCTGCATTGGAAACACTAGCAAGTTCAAGCGCCTCATCCAGTGCTTTACTCGCTGAATGCGCCGCCTCTTGAAGACATTTTTCCTCAGAAAACGGGAATATTCCCAAAACTGCATCTCCAATGAAATCTAGTATTTCGCCGCCATTTCGAGTGACAGGTTCGGCGGTCGCCATAAAGAAAGCATTGAGAAGGCAAAAATACTCTTCCGGTTCCATTGTTTCGGCCAGACTGGTTGAATTTCGAAGGTCAGAATACCAAACAACTGCCTTCGTTCGTTCTCCGTCACCCCGACGAATTTGTCCGTCCAGCACGTTCTCACCGGCGCGTTTGCCAAGGTAAGTCGTTGCTATGTTGCAAGCGATCCTGGATTGAATAACTGTTTTGCAGGCTACCGCAAACCTGCGCTGGATTTTTCTCAGTGCCCAGATATCATCGCCAGAAAACCCGCCCTGCTTTTTTGTCGCCCAAGTCACAAGAATTCCGCGGTTTTTCTCGCCCGGACGCGCCCGGAATGAGGTACCTTCGAGCTTCGTCGCCATCACTACGTAATCTGTAAACCCCTCCTCTTTGAGTTCTTTGACTGTCTCAAAGTCGAGCAATTCGTTTTCCCCGGTCAATTGGCGTCGTAGCATTTCCAAATTATGGTCGAGGACAAATTTCAATGGGCTGCGATTCCAGGATTCGGAGGCTTCGTCCTGGTGGGGAAATTGATCCAAAACCGCAACTTCACCCTGGTCCCAGATCACTGTTTCTGCCTGAAACAGCGGATGAAGGGTTGGCCATATCAGCCTGGCACGTGAAACAGGAATTCCGACGCCTGCCATTTGCAGACACATTTTTTCAAACAGTTCGACGACATCACTGTCCTCTAAAGCCTTATCAACCAGCCATTCTCGAATTGGCGATACAAGTGCTTCTCGGGACATGTTAATTTTCTTCCAGTGTTTTGATGACCGATCACAAATGGCATTGCAGCGAGGCTAATTCAAGTTTTGAACATCAATCACGAGAATTAGATCAAAAATTGCTTTCCTAATGAGATTTAATTGCTATTTTGAGTCCAAGGGGTTGCTTCTGCTGGTCATTCTGACCCGCGGACATAGAATAAGAAGAAATTTATGGAGAGAAATCTCTTAAAATATGTCTGGAAGCACTCCCGAAGTGACCAGCTATGGATGCTGGTCGTAATTCTGGCCTCCATGCCGACCTATTTCCTTAGTTTGGAATTGCCTAAACGGATTGTCAACGAACCGATCCAGGGGGTCGGGTTCGAAAATCCAGGCGATACAGAGTTTTTCTTGCAAGTGCATCTGCCATTCGGCGAAACGCTGTTCGGCAGGCCTATTATGCTTTTTCAAGGGTTTGAATTGGAACGTATCGGTTTTCTTTGGGCACTTTCAATTGCTTTTCTGGCACTGGTGATCGCAAACGGATTGTTTAAGCTCTACATCAATACCTATAAGGGGCGCATGGGCGAACGTATCCTGCGAAGGTTACGGTATGAATTGTTTGATCGTGTATTGAGATATCCCTTGTCCCGGTTTCGACGAACGCGGGCATCGGAAATTGCAAGCATGATCAAAGACGAAGTGGAGCCGATGGGGGAATTTATCGGCGATGCTTTCACTCAACCCTTGTTTTTGGGCGGTCAAGCCCTCGTCGCGCTTCTGTTTATTTTTCTGCAAAACGTCTATCTCGGCATCGCAACGATCATTGTCATATCATTTCAGGCCTGGTTGATCCCAATTTTGCGTCGACGATTGATTGAATTAGGAAAGCAGCGTCAGATTGCGGCCCGCCAGTTTGCAGGCCGTCTGGGCGAGGTTGTTGAGGGCATACAGGAAGCCCACACCAATGATACGACAAACTATGAACGCGCAGAGATGACAAGCATCCTTGGACGGCTGTTTTTTATCAGATTTGAGTTATTCCAACGCAAATTTAGCGTCAAATTCATAAACAACTTACTGATTCAATTCTTGTCCTTTTTCTTTTACGCCGTGGGCGGGTATCTCGCGATCCGAGGTACTCTGGACATTGGCCAGCTTTTGGGAGTGATTGTCGCTTATAAAGATCTCCCTGCGCCTGTTCGTGGATTAATCGACCACGATCAAAAGCGTCTGACCGTTGAAGTCAGGTATGCGCAGATCATCGAACAATTTACCGGAGACGAACTTCAGCCCAAACAGCTGCATGCTATTCCGGAAGATGGCGTGCCACGGATTAAGAGCGGATACGACGTTCAAAGGCTGGGCGTAGAGGATGAGTCGGGATCAAAGCTCATAGAGACCGCCACGGTCGCGATTGGAAAAACAGAAAAAGTTGCGGTGATTGGCGGATTTGGCAGCGGCGCATCTGCATTTGCGGAAGTCCTGGCAAGAGTCCAGCTAGCCACAAGCGGGCGCATAACGCTGGACGATGTCCCTCTGGAAGAACAACCTGAGTATGTAATAGGCCGGCGAATCTCTTTTTTGGACGGAAGCACTTACTTCCCGCAAGGCAGTGTCTTTGATACTTTAACGTATGTTTTGAAAAATCAGCCCAATGATCCCGATGCGGCTGATGCCAAAATCGACAGCCTGACAAAACTGGAACGCCGGCGCTCCGCCAACTTTGACGTCGAATATGATACAGATTGGATCGACTACGAACGGGCCGGAGTAACAAATCAGGAAGAGTTGACCGAAAAACTCCGAGAAATTTTAACAGACGTCAATATGGAGGAGGATATTCGCGCCCTGGGCCTACGCGGCTCCCTTGACCCTGAAGAGTTTCCCGAACTTGCTGCCGCATTGCTGGAAGCCAGAAACATCTTTCGTGATAGGCTGGTAGAGCTGGGATTTGACGAATTCGTTGAACCCTTTGATCCAGACAAATACAACACACAGTCCTCCGTGGGCGAAAATCTTCTTTTCGGCACGGCAGTAACCAAAGGTTTCGAACCTGATTCATTGCCAGGTAATGAAATGATCCGGAAAATTCTGGACGACAACAACTTACACTCACCACTTTTTGAGATGGGTAAAGAAGTTGCCTCCACAACGCTTGAACTGTTTGGAGACCTTGACCCGGAAAACCCGTTTTTTGATCAATTGAACTATATGAACCCTGAAGATCTGCCTCTTTATCGGGAAGTGTTGTCCAACATCGGAGATAAAGAACTCGCTAATGTTTCTGAAAAGCAACGTGTCCTTATTATGCGGCTCTCGCTTTCTTATATAGAAGAGCAAAACAAGTTGGGGCTTTTGACGGACGAAATGCAAAACAAGATTGTAGAGGCACGGAAACTGTTGCGCGAGAAACTGATGGCTTTGCCTGTCATGCCCATTGCGTTCTATGAAACCGAAACCTACAACAGTGCCGCTTCGATCCAGGACAATGTGCTTCTGGGCAGGGTCTCTAACACCGTTGCGGAAGGGTACGAACGGGTTACAGCTTCTATTCGTGACCTGCTGGACGAGCTAGAACTCACCGACGATGTGTTCAGGATGGGGCTTACGTTTAACATCGGCTCTGGGGGAAAACGGCTTTCCGAAACGCAACGCCAAAAACTGCATCTTGCACGGGCGTTGTTAAAGTGTCCCGATATATTGGTTGCCAATCAACCATTGAACAGTCTGGGTTCTCGTGAGCAAGCTGACATGATCAAAATGGTGTTTGATCGGATTAATGCTTCATCGGATGAAAACAAGATGGGCATTATCTGGGCCCCAATGCAGACGGCGCTGGCTGAAATGTTTGACCGGATTTTGATTTTTGAAGATGGCGAACTTGTTGAGGACGGAACGGCGAAAGAAATCGTATCGGAAAGTGCACGTTTTAAGGAACTAACTGGATAAGGACGAATCGAGATGGCTACGCTAAGTGATGAAGTTGAAATGCTGCGAAAAATACCATTGTTCGCCGCCATTGACCCAGGAAAGCTTAAATTGCTCGCGTTTGCCTCGAGTCGCAAAGTCTATAAACCGGGCCAGGATTTATTTAAACAAGGCGAAATCGGAGACGCAGCATATGTGATCGTTGATGGTGTAGCCGATGTTGTTGTTGAAGCCGAAGCTGGGGAAATTGTTGTTGCAAACTTAGGTCAAAATGAATTTATCGGTGAAATCTCTATCCTCTGCGATGTTCCAAGAACCGCTACCGTTAGAGCAGCAGAAGAGCTTCAGACATTAAAGATAAAAAAAGAGCACTTTCTGGGGCTTGTGACCCAAGTGCCGGACCTCGGCGTCGAGGTGATGCGAGAGTTGGCGTCGCGTCTTAGCAAAACAACTGCGGAACTGGGCGAAGCAAGACGGGAGCTCAGTGCGTTAAAAACAGGTTGAATAGAGTAGCAGGCGTGAAGAAATTAATAGCAACAATGGAAAAGACAAGAGATGACTGGAATTGATGTCACATTTTGGGGAACGCGTGGCACCCTTCCAGCGCCCGGTCCACAATTCCAGCATGCCGGAGGTAACACCAATTGTATTGAGGTTACGTGTGGAACACATACCATCGTCATCGATGCAGGGACCGGTTTGCGCCAACTGGGCAGCAATTTGATCACGCAGCGTTCCGATCAGGTCTTACACATGTTGTTGACACATGCGCATTATGATCATGTCGAGGGGGTTCCTTTTTTTGCACCTTTTTTTGAAGAGGATCGAAAACTCGACATCTACTGCGGCGAATTGGATGGCAGTTCAAGCACTAAGGAAACGGTGCTTAATCTGATGCGGAGGCCGTATTTCCCGGTTGGGCCGGATGTTTTTGCCGCAGATGTCTCGTACAATGACATTAAATCAGGCGATTCCTTCGACTTATCAGACGAAATTAAGGTTAGCACCGTTGAATTGAATCATCCTGGTGGCGCCACCGGGTACAGAATTGACTACGAGGGTAAATCCTTTGCCTGCATCACGGATACAGAACACATTCCAGGAAAACCTGACGAGGGCATCCTGGAATTAATCGAGGAAGTGGATTTATTCATCTATGATTGCAGCCTGACCGACGTAGAATTGCCAGAATTCGAAGGGTATGGTCATTCGTCATTTGAAGAAGGCATGCGCTTATGCAAACGCGCAAATGCCGGCTCGTTTAGAGCTTTCCATCACATGCCATTTCGCACGGATAGCGATCTTGAAGCGATGGAAAAGGCCATAAAGCACGAAATGCCGGAAAGTGGCGTCGCGCGCGAAGGCGATGTGATTTCAATTAAGTAGCCATCGCCCGAAACAAATATCATTGCACCAACGTGACTTACACAAATATGGAAAATTCCCATACTCGTTCACTTGTAAGGTGCTTAAAACGCTCTAACTACTCACGAAACAAAACTACGGGGCTTACCTGAATATGAAAATTGCAGTTATCGGATCCGGCATAGCCGGTAGTTCCGCAGCTTGGGCATTGGGCAAAACAAACCAAGTTACACTTTATGAAAAGCGGGACCGGCTCGGAGGGCATTCTGCAACCGTTGATGTGGTTTCGAAAGGGCAATCTATACCTGTTGATACCGGGTTCATCGTCTATAACGAACTGAATTACCCCTTGCTTACGAAATTGTTTGACTACCTTCAGGTTGAGACACAACGTTCGAAAATGACGTTTTCCGTCTCTCTTGAAGATGGTAAGCTAGAGTGGTGCGGCTCGAAGCTCAGAGGTGTCTTTGCACAGCCAAGCAATTTGTTGTCACCCGGCTTTTTGAGAATGCTGAGAGACATATTCCGGTTTAACAAAAGAGCCAGAATGGATTTGCAAAGCGGCGCTTTATGCGGCCTCACACTCAATGATTACTTACACAAAGCAGGGTTTTCCAAAAGACTGAAGAATGACTATCTCGTTCCGATGACCTCTGCAATTTGGTCCACACCCTCTACGAAGATGTTGGAGTTTCCTGCTGAAAGTTTGATCCGGTTTATGAAAAACCACGCACTCATCCAAAAAGATCGCCCCAGATGGCGGACCGTTACTGGAGGCAGTAGGGAATACGTCAAGGCACTATCCGCAGATACCGAGGCGAACGTTAAGACAGGTTGCGGGGTGACATCTGTGAAGCGGACAGCCCTTGGCGTTGAAGTTTTGGATGCAAACGGTAACCGAGATACATATGATCAAGTGATTATGGCTTGTCACTCTGATCAGGCGATTGGCATGCTCGATAACGCAAGCGAGCAGGAAAGAGAAATCCTGGGATCAATCCGCTACATTGATAATGATGTATGGCTGCATCAAGACCCCGCTCTGATGCCAAAACGCAGGAATGCGTGGGCATCCTGGAATTACCTGGGTAGTAAAAGCGTTGAAGATCAACGTGACGTCTCCGTAACGTATTGGATGAACCAGCTGCAAAGCATTGATAATGATCATCCGCTTTTTGTGACATTGAACCCTTTGAAAGAACCCCAGTCTGAATTGGTTCATAATCGTTTCCAATATTCCCATCCGTTGTTTGATTCAGCTGCAATCAAGGCCCAGGAAAGATTGCACGAAATTCAGGGTAAAGACGGTATTTGGTTTTGTGGTGCTTGGTGTGGTTATGGCTTCCACGAGGACGGTTTAAGATCAGGCCTCGATGTTGCAAAGGCTCTTGGTTGCAGCCTTCCATGGGAGCATGATGCTTCAACTTCATCGCTTCATCGCCCGGCCAATACCGAATACGACAACAAACTATTGGTTGATGCTGCAGAGTGACCTCGACGTATACCCCGCATAAATCTGAAAAATACGCACAAAATGCGCCAGCTTGTCTTTATTTTGGAAAAGTCATGCATGCGAGGATGAAACCAAAGGCACATCGCTTTAATTATCGCGTGTTTTCTCTGCTAATCGACCTCGACAGGCTGGAAGAAGCTTCAAGAGGCTCCTTCTTTTTTTCGGTAAACAAAAGCAATCTTGTTTCTTTCAATGAACGGGATCACGGACGCCGTGACGGGTCTTCTTTGCGCAAGCACATAGACGCTTTATTGGAAAAAGGCGGCATTGAAAAACCCGACAGGATTATGTTGTGGTGCAATCCAAGGGTATTGGGATACACTTTCAACCCGCTTTCAATATATTATTGCTACAATGCAAACGATGACGTGATCGCGCTTGTGTATCAGGTCCACAACACGTTTGGTGAATCCCACGCATACGTGGCCCATGTCGACCCGGAAGCAAAAATGCTACCGTCTATAAGACAGTCAGCAGCCAAGCAGTTTTATGTATCCCCGTTTCTTGAAATGGACTTGAGGTATGATTTCAGGATCTGCCCGCCCGCTGAACGCATGAAGATTCGTATTCTCGAACATGACAAGGATGGCCCCATACTTTCTGCCACATTTAGTGGCTATCAACAGCCATTGAAAACTATGAAGCTTTTGCTTGGCATTTCGCAAACGCTTGGTTTATCATTGAAAATTATTGCTGGAATACATTTTGAAGCATTGTTGTTATGGTTGAAGGGCATCAAAATTTACCCCAGACCTTCCCCGCCGGGGAAGGCCACTTATGTGCCAAATCGCAAGAAAATGGTTCCCGGCGAATAGATCGGAGTTCGGGACATGTCTGTATCCACTGACTTCAACAACACGATTTTGGTCGACAAGCAAAATTTCGACGAAACCCGAAAAACTATCCCGTTTTTTGCTCGCAAGGCGTTCGACCTGCTGGTCAAAATCGAAAAAGGGAAGCTGCTGCTCCAACTGCCAGGTGGCACGCAATACGCTTTCGAATCCGGAAGCCCTGGCCCAGAAGCTCACATCGTTCTTCACAGCTGGCGGCTACCAAGAAAAGTGATCACAAGCGGCACAATCGGTGTTGCCGAAAGCTACATGGATGGAGATTGGGACAGTTCGGACGTTACACAAATGCTCGAATTCTTCCTGCAGAATCGAAAGGTCTATGAGGGTGTCGCTAGCCAAAGCCCGATCATCAATTTGATCGAAAACGCTCGGCATTGGCTGAACAGGAACAGCAAGAGCGGATCAAAACGTAACATCTCTGCACACTATGACCTGGGCAATGACTTTTACAGTTTCTGGCTAGATCCCAGCATGACTTATTCCTCGGCAATCTATGAAGATGGCGCCAACTCCCTGGAACGCGCCCAAGAAGACAAGTATCATTCGCTGGCCAAAAATATGGGCATTACACCTGACAGCCATGTCCTTGAAATTGGATGTGGCTGGGGTGGATTTGCCGAATACGTTGCCCGAGAGATTGGTGCAAGAGTGACAGGGCTGACTATTTCCAGGGAGCAGTTGGATTTTGCGCAGCAGCGTATTCAAAAGGCGAGCCTCGGCGATAAAGTGCAGTTCAAGTTTCAAGATTACAGAGATGAAACAAACACATACGACCAAATTGCTTCGATTGAAATGTTTGAAGCCGTCGGAGAAAAATACTGGCCCGTCTATTTTGAAAAAATTGGCGCATGCCTAAAGCCTGACGGTGTTGCAGGGTTACAGATCATTACCATCGCTGATGCCGGTTTTGAAAACTATCGGAAACGCGCTGACTTCATTCAACGATACATATTCCCCGGCGGGATGCTTCCCTCTCCCTTGGCGCTGGAGGCCGTGACCGCTTCCAAAGGTCTAAAACTGGTAAATGAACGTGCTTTTGCTCTGGATTATGCCAAAACACTACGGGAGTGGCGTGGTCGATTTTGGGATAAATGGGATGACATTAAAGCGCTTGGCTTTGATGAAAGATTTAAGCGCATGTGGGAATTTTATTTCTACTATTGTGAGGCGGGTTTTAAAACGCAGGCCATTGATGTTCGCCAGATGTTTTACAAACACAGCTGATCGGGTTGCTATGAACCCGTGCCTTTTTTGACAAGCCAGAAATAGGCAGAATAGAACCACAGGTTGAGAAATTTCAGAATATAAGTGAACCGCTTGGGGAAGGTAATTTCAAAGCTATTGCTTGCTAGCCCTTTTACCACGCGCTTGGCGGCGGTATCGACATCCATGATAAACGGCATTGGGAAATCGTTCTTCTTTGTGAGCGGTGTATCAACAAAGCCTGGCGTCACAATCTGTATTTTGATGTTGAGCTTATCAAAATCGAACTTCAGACTTTCCGCCATGTTTATCAGGCCAGCCTTTGAAATGCCGTAACCCGCATTTTTCGGCAATCCGCCATATCCTGCCACAGAGGAGACAATGGCGACTTGGCCCTGCCCGGCTTCTTTCATGGCGTTGATTGCCGGGATTAAACCGTTCAACACCCCATATACGTTGACGTCTAGCGTCTTCTTAAAGTCTTCAAGCTTCAAGTCAAACCCACGAATGGGAACAAATGTTCCCGCGTTTAAAATCGCAATTGCCAGGCCTCCAGTTTCTGAAACAATTTGGTTTACACAGTCTGAACACTGCTCTGTATCCGTAACGTCCAGTGGATATGGAATGACCTTGCCGGGGCCTTGGACTTCGGCCGCCAAAGCCTCCAGCTTGTCCTTTGATCGTGCGGACGCGTATACGGTAAATCCTTCCGCGGCCAATTGCTCCGCTACTGCTTTCCCGATTCCCTCACTAGCACCGGTAATCCAAACGCTTCCGTCTTTTGGGGTGGCTGTAAACACGAACAAAATTCCTTTCAAATGCAGAAAGTGATCTCCGCAAAACACAATTTCCTGTTTTGCTGTGGAAATTCACCCTAACCCGCGATAAACCATTGTTTCCACTTATCGCACTATTCGTTTGAGGCAAGTCATGGATCTTGGGATTACAGATAAAAATGCAATCGTCTGCGCTTCCAGCCGTGGCCTTGGAAGAGGCTGTGCAAAGCATCTTGCTGAAGCGGGTTGTCGGGTGTTTATCAATGGCCGCAACCCTGATGTTACCCGCGAAACCGCCGAGGAAATCTCAAAAACCTCGAAACATGAGGCTCAGGTTGTTTTGGCCGATGTTTCCACGCTGGATGGTCAGGCAGCTTTGCTCGATGCATGTCCTCAGCCGGATATTTTGGTCAACAATAATGGCGGCCCCCCTCGAAAGGACTTCAGAGAGCTGAGTCGAGAAGCAATGCTTGAAGGGGTAACGCAAAATATGGTTACACCTATAGAGCTCATTCAAAAAACGATAGATGGGATGGCCGAACGCGGATTTGGTCGCATTGTGAATATTACCTCCTTGTCGGTTTACACGGCAATCGAAGGTCTGGATCTTTCCTCTGGCGCTCGTGCTGGCTTGTCATCGTTCCTCGCGGGCGTTGCTAGGTCAGTTGCCGACAAGAATGTGACAATCAATCAAATACTTCCTGGTAAAATGGACACCGACCGCCTTGCCGGCGGAATAAAAATGAGCGCCGACAAACGGGGCATATCCTATGAAGAAGCCGCAGCATCAGAGATGCAAGCCATCCCAGCAAATCGCTTTGGCACAGCGGACGAGTTTGGCGCCTTATGTGCTTTCCTGTGCTCCCAACATGCTGGCTATATAACGGGCCGCAACATCTTGGTAGACGGTGGCCTGAACCAAAATGCATTCTAGTTATTACCAATTAATACAATCGACTAAAGGGATTTTCTAAAGTAATATGTCAGATAAGAAAAAATCATACACGCCATCGAATGAATTAGAAGAAGGCGCCCTTTTCTACCACCTAAATCCAAAACCGGGTAAACTGGAAATCAACGCGACAAAGCCTCTGGGCAACCAACGCGATTTGGCGCTTGCTTATTCTCCAGGGGTTGCTGCTCCATGCTTGCATATCGAGGCAGAGCCAGAAACGGCTGCTGATTATACCGGCCGTGCCAATTTGGTGGCCGTGATCTCGAATGGCACAGCTGTTTTGGGGCTTGGTAATATCGGCCCCCTCGCCTCTAAACCAGTAATGGAAGGAAAAGCGGTACTTTTTAAGAAATTTGCGGACGTCAACGTGTTTGACATTGAAGTCAATGAAACCGAAGTGGATAAATTCTGCAATGTTGTGGCCGCTTTGGAACCGACCTTTGGCGGCATAAACCTTGAAGACATCAGTGCGCCGGAATGCTTTCTAATCGAAGAACAACTGCGGGAACGGATGAAAATTCCGGTCTTTCATGATGATCAACACGGGACAGCAATCATTGTTGCCGCGGGTGTACGTAATGGGCTTGAACACGCTGGCAAGAAGCTTTCAGAGGTTAAAATTGTAGCTTCAGGCGCTGGCGCGGCCTCAATCGCATGCCTGAATCTGCTTGTCTCGATGGGTGCCAAGCGAGAAAACATTTGGGTTTCTGATTCCAAAGGGGTGGTTTGGGACGGACGAAATGAAAGCATGGACCGGTACAAACAGGCCTATGCGCAGAAAACAGATTTGCGCAAGCTGGAAGAACTGATGCCTGGGGCTGATGTCTTCATCGGGCTTTCTGCGGCTGGGGTTCTCAAGCCTGAAATGCTCAAGGAAATGGCGGATAATCCAATCGTAATGGCGCTGGCGAACCCAACGCCCGAAATCATGCCGGAGCTTGCGCGTGAAGCTCGCCCCGATGCGATGATCTGCACGGGTCGTTCCGACTATCCCAATCAGGTGAACAATGTACTTTGTTTTCCATTCATTTTCCGCGGTGCACTTGATGTAGGGGCAACCACGATCAACGAAGAAATGAAGATTGCAGCTGTTGAAGCGATTGCCAATTTGACCCGCGAAGAGCCGTCAGAGGCGGCGGCTGGAGCCTATAGTGGAAACACCCCGACTTTCGGGCCAAATTATTTGATTCCGTCGCCATTTGATCAGCGATTGATCATGCGGATTGCCCCGGCGGTTGCTAAGGCAGCTATGGAGACAGGCATTGCAACCCGCCCTATCAAAGATTTTGATGCCTATTACGACCGTTTGAACCGTTTTGTGTTCCGATCCGGCCTAATCATGAAGCCAATCATAGAAATGGCCTGTTCCGTCACAAAACGTGTCATTTTCTCTGATGGCGAAGACGAACGCGTGTTGAGAGCTTCGGAAATTGCGCTTGAAGACAAAATTTGCCAGCCTATCCTGATCGGACGCCCAGACGTGATCCAACGTCGGTTGAAGAAATTTGGGCTAAGCATCAAACCCGGACAGGACTTTGAGGTAATCAATCCTGAGAGAGATGATCGCTACCGCGATTACGTTGATACTTTGCTGGAGGTTTCCGGTCGAAATGGTATCACGCCTGATGCCGCGCGGAACATTGTAAGATCGAATACCACAGCAATTGGTGCCCTTGCGATTGTCAGAGGCGATGCTGATGCCCTTATTTGCGGGCTTGAAGGGCGGTTTATCCGGCACAAGGAGTATCTTGACCAGATAATCGGCAGAATTCCAGAAGCCAAGTCGCTACACGCCATGAGTCTTTTGATAGATCAAAGACGCGCTTTGTTCATGACAGACACGTATATCTCCGAAGATCCAGATGCGGAACAGATTGCTGAGATGACCCGTCTGGCGGCAAAAGAAATCAAACGTTTTGGCATCACGCCAAAAGCGGCTTTGCTCTCTGCTTCGGATTTTGGATCACGCCCAATGCCCACTTCCAGAATCATGCGTCAGGCTGCAGATATTCTGGCCAATTCTGATCCGGACCTTGAAGTAGATGGCGAAATGCACAGCGATACGGCTCTAGATGAAACCGTTCGGAAAAAAGTTTATCCGCTTAGCCGCCTCACAGGTAAAGCTAATTTGCTCGTTTTCCCAAATTTGGATGCCGCCAACATCACCATGAACGCGGTCAAAGCCACATCGGATGGATTGCATGTCGGACCAATTATTTTGGGAACCCGGCGACCAGCGCATATTTTGGCGCCCGCTGTCACATCCAGGGGGGTCTTGAACATGACGGCACTTGCAGCGGTTCAGGCGATTCAGCATGATTCAGAACGCAAACAGTAGTCTACGTCCGTTCTGAATTTCTTCATTCACGGAACATTCATGTCAATCATGTTTTAACCTCAAAAGATTAGTTGTATCTTTTATGGTAGAACGCGGGTGAATGAACAGGTGGTTGGCAAGACGATGACACCGGGCCGTACGCATAGACGTGGCTTAGTAAATTCCTTGGTTGTTGCATTGTGTGCGACAGCATGGATGTCTTTTGACGTGACCCCCGCCAAAGCTCAAAGCAACTCAAATCTTTGTTTGGGCCTGAGGGCACAGCTTGCCTCACTTAACCGTTCTGGCGGCGGAGATTCAAGGCAATACCGAAAATACGACAATGCAATCAGAAAACAGCAGTTGCAAATTGGAAAAGCAAAACGGGCAGCTAGGAGAAATGGCTGCACTGGCCTCTTCAAAAATCGAAACAATCAATGCCGTCGGATCAATGACAGCATGCGGAAGATGCAAGTCAACCTTGAATCTCTAAAACGGACGCGGGCAAGACTTTCGCCCAGCCAAGGGGGCAATTCGCGGAAAAGGCGCCAGATTTTGCGTCAACTTGAGGTTAATGGCTGTAATGGAGGCAGCGGTGCGGTTTATGCTTCCAATCAGCCTGAGAAAAAATCCAGACGCAGAACGCTCCTAGAACAGGTGTTTGGTGTGAAGACCTACAGCGATCGCGGAACCGGCCGTTACGGTGAAGACGTAGAAGCCGATTCCAGATTTACGCTTCAATACGGCACCTACCGAACCTTATGCGTAAGAAAATCTGACGGCTATTATTTCCCGATTAGTTTTTCAACGGTGCCTGAACGATTTGATCACGACGAAGAACTTTGTCAGAACATGTGTCCAAGTTCTGATGTAGGGCTATATGTGCATCGGATGCCGAGCCAGGACAGCGAAGACATGATTAGCTATCGCACAGAGGTGGCATATGCCGATGAACCATTTGCGTTTGCCTACCGTAAAAGTCACAATCCAGACAACAAGTGCCGCTTTTCTGTCGCCGGCTTGAGCCAGAGCGTTGATGCTGCCCCGACCGGAGAGGTAGAAAAGCCGGAAAAAGAAACCATTCGTATTGGCATTCCAAACTTCCGTACTGATCCAAGCGAAACGCCTGATGCATATGACAACAAAACTGCACGCTTATCTCTTGACCAGTTGAAGTCTTACCTTGTGGAAGCAAATCAACCCAAGACTGAAATCGGTGAACGTACTTTTACCGGCGGCAAGCAAATTAGGATAGTCGGGCCAGCGTTCTTTCCCGTCCAATAAGCGGTAAGAGTTTGTCCAACTCTGGGCCATGCTCCATTCCAGTCAACGCTTTTCGCAGCGGCATGAACAAACCTTTGCCTTTGCGATCGGACTTTTCTTTTACGGATGATATCCATTCAGCCCAACTGTCGAAGGTTAAGTCTCCCGCTGGCAGACAGTCCTTCGCAACCGCGATGAATTCCTTATCGTCTTCTGCGACGACCGGATTTGCATTTTCGACGATTTCCCACAGATCCTTTGCGTCTTTGACCTTTTCAAGATTATCTCGAACTGCGTTCCAAAAAGCTTCTCCACCGCCCACATTTATTTCTTTGAGGCGTTCTGAAACTGCATCAAAGCCCAATTCATGAACAATCTTCTTATTCAAGCTTCCCAATTCTGTAGGATCAAACTTTGCAGCTGACTTCGTAACGGATTTCGGATCAAATTTCTCAGCTAGGTCTGCCATAGAAGCCAGCGGTTCAACAGGTCCAGAGGTCCCGGTCAATACCGCCAAACACGCGACGGCCATCGCTTCATACCCTTCATCTGCAAGGGTTTTGATAGACAGCGAACCCAAGCGCTTCGACAACCCCTCACCGCTTTCCGTGGTGAGCAGATTATGGTGGCCAAAAGCCGGTGGTGCCGCACCCAGAGCTTTAATGATTGCGATTTGCGCGCCAGTATTTGTGACATGATCGTCCCCGCGCAACACATGTGTTATTTCCAATTCTATATCATCGACTACACTGGGTAATGTATAGAGCCAGGACCCATCTTCCCGGATCAGAACCGGGTCTGACATAGAGGCTAGATCCACCGTCTGCTTGCCCCGGATCAAATCGTCCCATGTTTCTTCGGTTCTATGCGTCGTAAAGGGGTCGCTGTCGAAATTCGGCAGCAAGAACCGCCAATGCGGTCGCAGTCCCTCAGCCTCCAACTCTTTTCGCTGTTCATCATCCAACCTTAGGGCAGACCGATCATATATCGGCGGTTTTCCTCTGGCTGCAAGACGTTTTCTCTGACGATCCAATTGGTCAGGTGTTTCGTAACACGGATATAGCAAGCCAGCATGTTTGAGCTTCTGGGTCGCTGCTTCATGGCTTGCTGCGCGCTGTGATTGTCGTTCAACACTGTGCGGCTTGATCCCGAGCCAATCGATGTCTCTAGCTATCCCGTCGGCAAATTCCTGTTTGGAGCGCTCTTTATCGGTGTCGTCAAACCGCAGCACAAACTCCCCATCATTTTGCAGCGCAAACAACCAGTTGATCAAAGCAGGTCTGGCGTTACCGATATGAATGTTACCCGTCGGAGACGGTGCGAAACGAACACGTATAGTCATGAAAGATTCCAGTTATTGGAGTTCCGCCAATTTTCTGGCAGTGATTTGGCGCGATACAAACAGCATTATGGCACTCGCTGCAAGACAGTAAATGCCCATTATCAAAATTTGCAGGCCGTAGGAAACCCCAAAGTCAATCAAATATCCCGTCAGGCCGGGCCCAAGCGCGGTACCAAAGACCATGATTGCGATTGTTATTGCACGGATACCGCCCAGATTTGCGGTTCCATACACTTCTGGCCACAATGCACCAAACAGCGTCGAAGAAAACCCGTAGGACACTCCTAACAAGCCCATAAAGAGAAAACTTCCCCACACCGCTTCAACAGCCCACATTGCGACACAGGCGGCCGATAAAGGCAAAAGAAAGAATGGCAGCATTGCAACAGCGGAATACCGGTCTACCAATTGCCCGGCAATAAGCGCAAAGATAAAGGTCATAAATGCCATAACGGAAAAGGACAAAGAGAACTGCAATTTGTCCCAACCTCTCAGTTCGATCAGGTAATCCTGGTGGAAAAACAGCGTTGTGCCTATAAATGACGGTGCCAAAACCGCCGTAAGCAATCCGTAAAAGAGTGGATCACGGAGCACCTCGCTTCGCGTCCAACTGCGCAAGGCAGTTTTCGCTGCTGCCGTGTTTTCGGCAAGGCTAGGTTGCCGCTCAACCCTCAGCAAAAGGTAGATTGCAGGTAACGCGACAAACAAGATCAAAGCCGCGGACATGATCCACGTGCCCCTCCATCCTGTAATCAGGAGAGCATAGACGAAAATTACCGGTAAGAATGCTTCACCTGCCTGATGCCCAACCACTGCAACGGAAACTGCCCTACCCCTTTGCGCGGAATACCAACGCCCCATCGCTGTCATCGATGTGTGGGTCATCATTCCTTGTCCGAAAAGGCGTAGGCAATATAGGATCAACACAAGCAGTAAAACGGAATCTGAAACTCCCATCACAAATGCTGATACTGCCAAAGCGGGGCAGATCAACAATACCGTTTTTGCAACGGTAATGTGATCAACAATTCGCCCGAGGAACGGTAAAGTCAGCGCACTGCCCAAGGTGGCAACCATATACAATGCGCCCCAGTCTCCGTTTGACAGGCCGTATTCTTGCCGGATCGCTCCACCGGACAATGAAATGAAGAACGTTTGGCCGAAGGAAGAAAAAAGTGTCAGTAAAAATCCACCCGTCAGCCAGCGCGCGTTTTCTTGTAGGAATCTCGAATAAGACAATCTGAAAACCTGAAATGGTTGTTTTATCGTCTAGTATCATGCAAGCCATCAAGCACCAGCAAAAAATCGCATTGATTCTATTTTCTATGGACTGATCGGGTACACGCCATGTGTATCCTGACGGCTGGATTGTTGCTGGCGTTGTGATCTGACGTTACGTTAACTTTGCGATTGTTTAATGCGCCTGAATTCGTTAGACCTGCCCCTATCCGGGGAAACATGGGATTACACATTGCAAGGCATTCTTACACTTGAGTATTGGCAAGATCTTGGCCAAACGATCATCGGCTCGCTCGTATCGTGGCTGACTAGCCCGCAATTTTATGCCCAAGTTGCAGCAATCGCTGCGGCTATTCTTCTGGCAACAATCCTTTCACGCTTCATGCGCAACAGGGTTCCTTGGCTTGTCAATCCTCCTGGTGAGACGGGTAGACTGAGCAAAGTTCACGGATATGTTTTCGCGGTGCGAAACCTGCTCTTTCCGGCACTTTGCTACGTCTTTTTGGGCATTGCTGCGGGCGTTTCCTTCGAAATAGTAGGCGCAGATTGGCTAATCAGGATTGCGCGCAGCATATCGGTCGTCTTTCTGGTATTTCATCTGATCCATCAGTTTGTTGCCCATCCGCTGGTGCGCCAGGTTCTTTTGTATCTGGCTATTCCGATCGTAACCCTGCAGGCATTTGGATACCTTGATGAAACCATAGAATTCCTGGATAGCTTTGCGTTTCAAGCGGGCAATATCCGACTTTCTGCATACTTCGTCGTCAAAACTGCAATCGTTGGGGCGTTTTTCTTTTGGCTTGGGACCCTTTCAAACACCTCCGGACAAAATCTTATACGTCGACAGGAGTCGCTTGATACTGGAACGAAAGAGCTATTCTCGAAGCTTTTTCAGATTGTTTTGTTCAGCGCAATCTTTGTTCTTGCGATGCAAGTTTTGGGGCTCGACCTCACGGTTCTAACCGTTTTTGGTGGTGCCTTGGCGGTGGGGATCGGTTTTGGATTGCAACAGATTGCGTCTAATTTTATCTCGGGCATCATTCTGTTGATTGAACGCAGTTTAACAGTGGGCGATTTTATAGAACTTGACGATGGGCGGATGGGAACTCTGAAAGAGCTGAACATGCGTTCCGCTACGTTGGAAACCTTTGATGGTAAAGAACTTATGGTTCCCAATGAAAAGTTCATCACAGGCGTTTTCATCAACTGGACTCGCGATGACCCTAGACAGCGATATGAAGTAGAGTTTTCCGTCAGCTATGACACTGACATTCGCAGGCTCCCGGACTTGATTCTTCCTGCGGTTTCCAAGCATCCCGGCGTGTTACAAGAGCCTGAAAAACCAGACTTGGAGCTTCGCGGATTTGGCGACAGCGGAATAAATTTTGGTTTGGAATTCTGGATCGAAGGCATTGATGATGGCAAGAACAGGATTTCCGCTGATCTGATGTTGATCATTTGGGAAGTGCTTAAAGAACATGATATCACCATCCCGTTTCCTCAACGCGAAGTGCGTATTCTTGGTGAAACCAATGCGCCCATAATATCCGCAAAACGTACCACGCCAAAGAACGCATAAATGCGGAATAGAGGATTGGGGTTCTCCAAATCCACGATTTTTTAGTCGTATTTTCTTTACCTTACGGGGAAAATGGCATTTACTTACTCTTGGAGGCGGTGCGCGTGTGCACCGTGACAAAGGAGGAAATCATGACTGCAACAGACACCACCTGCTGCGCAGGCCCGGGATATGCTTCGCCGCAAGAGGCGATAAAAGCGCCAAGGGAAAAGGTGGTTTACACCATTTGCATCTACACAGGCACGGGAATCGAAAAACCGGATTATTTGGCTACGATTGATGTTGATGAGGATAGCCCAACGTATGGGGAGATCATCCATCGCACAGAAATGCCAACCATTGGTGATGAGTTGCATCATATGGGATGGAACGCTTGCTCATCGTGTAACCATGATGCCAACATGTCTCGTCAGTATCTCATCATACCAGGGGTTCGAACGACCAATTTTTACATTGTGGACACAGCCACAGATCCTCGCAAACCCACCCTCTATAAAACTATCAGCGGAGATGAAATAAAAGAGAAAACAAATTTGTCAGCTCCGCACACAGTGCACTGCCTTGGCTCTGATATCATCGTTTCCATGCTAGGTGATGCAGACGGCAATGCTCCCGGTGGATTCTTGCATCTTAATAAAGATTTCGAGATTGTTGGTCGTTGGGAAAATGACATCACGGGTATGAAGTTTAATTATGATTTCTGGTATCAGCCACGCCACAACATGATGGTCTCTACCGAATGGGGTGCACCGAACACGTTCCTCCCGGGGTTTGATTTAGAAGATGTGGGCGCGGGTAAGTATGGAAGCCAAATTCACTTCTGGGATTTCGAAAACAAGAGTATTGAGAAATCTGTAGACCTCGGTGAAGAAGGAATGATTCCTCTTGAAGTCAGGTTTCATCATGACCCGGATTCCACGCATGGCTTTGTTGGTGCTACCCTCTCCTCAAACGTCTTTCATTGGTACAAACTGGATGACGGAGAGATGAAAATCGAAAAAGTGATCGATGTTGAGTCGATTGACGTAAAAGACTTTCCTGTACCTATGCCCGGATTGATTACTGACATTCTGGTCTCGATGGATGACAAATACCTCTATTTCTCAAATTGGTTGCATGGGGATTTGCGGCAGTATGATATTACAGATCCTTCTAACCCGGTTTTGACCGGGCAAGTCTGGATTGGTGGAATGCTGGGAAAAGCCCCCGAAGTGAACGGTCGAGCCGTTCATGGCGCACCACAGATGATACAACTTTCGTTAGATGGCAAACGTCTTTACGTTACCACTTCCTTGTTTTCGACCTGGGACAATCAGTTTTATCCAGACATGAAAGAGGCTGGCGGTGTCATGTTGATTGTTGATTGTGATGTCGAAAATGGGGGGATGAAGATTCGCGACGATTTCCTTGTTGATTTCGGCAAAGAACCG
The DNA here is from genome assembly GCA_039191645.1 of Pseudomonadota bacterium. Classification (GTDB taxonomy): domain Bacteria; phylum Pseudomonadota; class Alphaproteobacteria; order Rhizobiales; family Rhizobiaceae; genus JAALLB01. The sequence goes on from JBCCXO010000019.1 coordinate 24,915, forward strand.
AACGGGCCGGCCCGGGCACACGAAACCCGATATCCCGGAGGAGATTGCTCATCAGATATCTGGATCTAGTACGCTGAAAAAACACAAAGTGGTTCTCGCCAACCGCGACAGACTTACATTCGATGTGGGTGAGGACGAAGCCATCATCGATGTTGTAGAACGGGAGGGCCATGTCCTCCCAATCGCTTGCCGATACGGGGGCTGCATCACCTGTGCAGCACGTATCATCGAAGGCAAGGTTCGACAGCCCAACGCAACGGCACTCAATAAGAGACAAAGCCAGGCTGGATACGTGCTTTTATGTGTTGCGCGACCGAAAACCGATTGTACCTTTGAAGTCGGGGTTGAAAGCCATGGCGATCTCTATATCAATCCATTTGCTTCACCCGGAAGGTGGAAAGGATAAGCATACAGACCATATGCCTCCATTTCTGAGCTTCTCAAGGCAGTTTGGTTTTTAGTCGACCGCAGGCACGGACCCGATCAGTCTATGAAATTTGGGCAGACCCGGCGCGGTATCATGTTCCCGCTTTGCAAGACTATCCGGTCCAAACCTAATCCTAAGCCCCGCCTCAATTATATTATCATCGAGATCGTCACTGGCCAGAGCAGTATTCTGCTCTTGGATGATTGTGTTTCGATAGGCAACAAACACAGAAGTTTGACGATCAGGCCATAAGTTTTCAACTTGATGCTCTAATTCAACCCCCCATGAAATCAGCTCGACTGGATCAGGCCCTATGCCGCTATCAGGATCCTGCTCGCCACTTAAATAGGTGATATCCGCTTCCACAAGCGTCTTTCCTTCGTTGAAAAATACTTGCCCCGCCAATCGGCCAAAAATTGAATCACTCAAGACTTCCGGGTTGTCTGCGGAAGTATCTAAAAATCCCGCTTGAACTGAAAATGCGCCCGATTGTCCGAGTATCCTGCCCTCACCTCCGACAAACCAATGATCTGCATCCTGATTGACGGTAGCAGCACTTTCCACTTCAACTTGTCCAGCCCCGCCAAATACTCCAAGGAGAAATTCTCCATTTGTATAAGCGAGATGAGAAGCGATCGTGTAACCGCTTTCGTAATTATCATCTGAACCTGAACCGTTGAACGTTGTTTCACCATCGGCTTCCAATTGCAAAATCCAGTTTGTTGCGACCGGGGTGCTTGCTAGCAAGCCGATGCTTCCCATTCCAAATGATTCATTTTCCGTGTTTACAGCTGCTTGATTTAACGCATCGCCACCGCGATCTGCATAAGCTCCCTGTAGCTCTACCTCAAAAACGGTATCAATCGGCCCAAACCTGCTTTCAACCTCGACCGGGTTCACAGCAGAGTTGGGACTTGCTGCGAACGATTGTGGTTCGCGATTTGCGCCTAATGGAATGTTTAATCGGAGATAAGGATTTATCTGGAACCGATCCGCATTCTCGCTACCTGGGAATGTTGGAGGCGTGAGGCTTACTGTCGTGGACTGATCATACGCATTGAGCCAAGCCCGACCCTCGATCCCGACACCCAGCGTTGCCGGTGAGTTTGGCGCACTAAAGGTAAAACCTAACCTTCCCTCAAGCATTGTAACGAAATCAAATTCACTGTCGTGAAAACTGTTACTAACAAAGAAAAGCCCGCCATTGGTGACAGCGGATGTATTGCGACGGCCAAACAACACAGATGCATCTACACCGATATCGAATGTTATGTTTTCTGACAGTATTCGGGACGCTTCAAATCCAACAGATGGGCCTACCCCGATAAACTGTGTTTCGCGGTTTTCATTTAAGGAAAAAGCAGGGGCTGGCAAAAACACAAAATTTGTGTCGGTGTTTGCATTCAGATATCCAAACCGTGCTCCAACAATTCCAGTGAATTTGACGTTAGGATCAGATCCTAAGCCAACGTCGCGACGAGCTTCGAAATCCACAATGGCATGTTCTTCCTGATGTTCTACGCCGCCAGCGGTGTAAAAGGTGGCATAGTTTCCACCGATAACATTGTAAAACACGTAAGCCAGGCCGCCATCTGTCTCTTCATTGGAAACACCAAACCGCGCAAATACCCCAACATCCCATTGACTGCTTGCAGACGGAATTAAATCAGTTGCGGGTGCAATATATCCAATTGTGCCCTCAAACAGGGTGTCAGGTCGAACCCTCTGTGTTGAGCCCGGCACAATGGCCGCCCATGGTTGTTCATCACCCGACAGGAATCCGATTTGCCCTTCTAGAATAAGGACCGGACCTTCCGCACGTGCGTCAATTATTTCACCGGTGAACACGCTTGTCAGTGCAATCACTGACACAGTGTGCATAAGAAAACGTTTGCTAGTTTGCACTTCTACCCTCCAGCGCTTTTAGTAACGCTGTTTAAAAACGGCACACTATGTTAAAGGCGTTGGCTCCACAATCCTATTTTTGCAACAGAGCGCAGAAACTCAGGTTATGAACCGTTTAATTGGGGGATGTTTTGAGTAACGACACTCAGAGGCCAAAAGGAATAATCTGGCTGGCTTCCTATCCAAAGTCTGGAAACACCTGGACGCGAAACTTCCTGCACAATTTGATCAATGTTATGTCGGGAGAACAGGACGATACCCATGATATAAACCGCATGGGATTGCTTTCAACTTGGGAGATTGCTGCCAAGCCCTATGAACATATTCTGGGCAAGCCGGTTAGCCAATGCAGTCGAAACGAAATTGCCAGCGTGCGCCACGCAGTTCAAATGGGTATTATGGAAAATGCGAATGGTTTGGCGTTTGTCAAAACACATCATGCTTTGGTGATGGATCGCCAGAAGCCTACCATCAACTTCGACGCAACCGCCGGCGCGATTTACATTGTGCGAAATCCTCTGGATGTGGCGATTTCATTCAGTCATCATATGAATTCCACGGTTGACTATGCCATCGAACAAATGGCGCTTAAAAATGTGGAAACCCCCATCGGTGAGAACGCTGTTTACGAAGTATACGGGTCCTGGTCTCAACATGTTGAAAGTTGGACACGCAAGCCACACCGCACGATCAAAGTGATGCGCTACGAGGATATGCTTGAAAACGCAGAAGCTGAATTTTACTCACTGGCTAAACATCTCTTGCTTGACCCATCTGGTTCGCAGTTGAACAAAGCAATTGATTTGTCTTCATTTGAAAAACTTGAGGCGCAGGAAGAAGACTCCGGTTTCCGAGAAAAACCCAAAAAAGCGGCGAAGTTTTTCCGTGTCGGCAAGTCTGGTCAATGGAAAGATCAATTAGACACCGCCCAAATCCAGCGGATTGTGGATCATCACCATGTCCAAATGGAACGGTTTGGCTATTTGCCATAGGATGCAAGCATGAGGACTACTTGTCCCTGTAACGATTGGTGATCGGGTATCTGCGATCACGACCAAATTGTTTACCGGTTATTTTGACGCCGGGTGCTGATTGCCGACGTTTGTATTCGGCAATGTAGAGAAGATGCTGAATTCGTTGCACAGTTTCACCATTATGCCCTTTGGCAATGATTTCCTCGACGGATAACTCCTCTTCTACCAAACCCTCCAAAATTTCATCCAATATGGGGTATGGCGGCAGCGAGTCCTGATCCGTCTGGTCAGGCCTCAACTCTGCAGAAGGTGCTTTATCAATAATATTTTGTGGGATCACCTCTCCTGAAGGCCCGAGGCTGTCTGGCGGCATGTTTTTGTTTCGCCAGTCTGCAAGCTTGTAAACCTGCATTTTGTAGAGATCTTTTATTGGGTTATAGCCACCGTTCATATCGCCATACAACGTGGCATATCCAACGGACATTTCTGATTTGTTCCCGGTCGTTACCACCATAGACCCGAATTTGTTGGAAACAGCCATCAAAATTGTCCCGCGCGCTCTGGACTGTAGATTTTCCTCTGTTACCCCCTCATTCGTCCCTTCAAACAATTCTGCCAATGCTTGGGTGAAGCCATGAACGGGTTTTTCAATCGGCACAGTCTCGTAGCGCACCCCTAACGCCCTGGCGCAATCAGCGGCATCCTTTAAACTCTCCTGTGAGGTGTAATCATAAGGCATCATGATGCAGCGTACCCGCTCTTCTCCCAGCGCATCGACCGCCATTGCAGCACAAATTGCAGAATCGATGCCACCGGATAGTCCAAGAACAACATTTGCGAATCCATTCTTATTCACATAGTCCCTCAGTCCCATTACACAGGCACGCCAATTTGCTTCATCAGGATCAGGCAGATTTGCTTTGACACCATCTTCGCAGTGCCAACCGTCGTCTTCCCGGCGCCAAACGGTTGTGATGACGCTGTTTTCAAATTGGTTCATTTGAACCGCAAGGTGGTGATCCGAGTTCAGCATGAAGGAGCCTCCATCAAATATCAACTCATCCTGACCGCCCAACTGATTGAGATAAGCGATTGGGAGACCGCTTTCGATGATCTGTCGAATAACAACCTGGTGCCTTACGTCCATTTTCTCGCTAACATAGGGAGAGCCGTTTGGAACCAACAACAATTCAGCGCCGCTTTCTGCCAGCGTTTCGCAAACATCTAAATCACCCCAGATATCTTCACAAATCGGCAAACCAATCCGAACCCCTCTAAAATTCACCGGTCCTGGCATGGGGCCAACATCAAAAACCCGTTTTTCATCGAAAACTCCATAATTTGGGAGATCGACTTTTTTGCGCCAGGTTTGAACCCGGCCTTCGTCCAAAATTGCAACGGCATTGAATAGGCCTTCGTCATCTCTGAATGGCGATCCGATCACGATGCCGGGACCCCCATCTGCTGTATCCTTAGACAATTGATCCACGGCTTTCATGCAGTCAGAAACAAAGGCTGGCTTGAGCACCAAGTCTTCAGGTGGGTATCCGGAAATGAACAATTCTGAATACAAGATCAGATCCGCCTTCATCCGAGCTGCATCTTTACGAGCCTCCCGTGCAAGGGCCAGATTTCCGGTTATATCACCAAGGGTCGGGTTTAGTTGTGCAAGAGCAATTCGTAGGGTTTTTGGGCGCTCAGTCATGTTAGTCTCAATTGAAGTATATATCTCTTAGATAGACATACAATTCTGCCACATCAAACCCTTTTCTTATCCTGAACCTGACCTGAACGGAAATTCAGGCTTCGTTCAGCGTGGGTATGGGATACCTGTCATAACATCAACGCCAAAGAAACAAAAAGGACCCTCTATCATGACCAGCAAGAACCCGATCTTTAAGTCTATCGCCCTTGCGCTTGCTGCATCCTTCGTTTCGGCTACAGCGATTCCAGTCTCGACTGCTTCTGCGCATGATCGGCATAATGTCTATGCCCATCATGGGCATGGCACGCCTTTGACGCGCAAGGGGCATAAACGTTTCCATAAGGTATACGGCCCGGGTGACTATGGACGCCAAGCGTATCAAAGCCAGTATTATGGTCACCATCACCACCACAAGCGCAAACGCAAAAAACGCGATCGTGGTGATCTTGTTGCAGCTGGTGTGATTGGATTAGCGGTCGGGGCTATCATTGCGAGTGAAGCTTCAAAGCGCAGGCATGCCCAACCAAGCTATCAGTATCACGACCCTTATCGAGGTAGCCATTCGGGTGGATATCACGGCGGCCAGCATATTCCGTTAAATGAATATAATGGTCAAACCTACCATGATCCAAACGAGCCAAATGTGATTACCTATAACGATGATGTTTCACTGGAACCGTGGACTCCCGGTTGGCAGAACTGGTGTCGGAATCGTTACCGCAGCTTCAATGCGCAAACCGGCACCTATCGTGGATACGACGGGAAAGACCATTTTTGTGTTCCCCGATAATCGATAAGCTTATCAGGACAGTCCTGCCCCATTGCCATCCTGTCCTGGTGAATGCCGCGATGCTCAGACCATCGCGGCATTTCACGTTGGACCAGTGGTCATCACCTCGTGATAACCAGATTGTGACAAACTGCACTTTTTCATCACAATTCAGTAACCATATGTGTCATGTCGAACAGAAAGGCAGGAAAATGACATTCCTTCATGATCAAATACGCGATGACATTAAAGCAGAGGAACACTCAGCTTCTTCCATCGCAATCGTCGCTATCGCGATGATACTGGCGCTACTCGTTAGCCTGTCCCTATTTCTATAAACCAAGGGACATTCAAACCAAAAAAGAAGCGGATCTCATGCTTCCGCTCTTTTTTAATCCAATACGGCTAGAACGCCCGGCAATACTTCTTCCAAAATATCCAACTCTTCCTCAACACCAGCGCTGACACGAATGCATCGTGATTGGGGTTCCACACCTGGCATCCGGATAAAAACTCCTGCGTTCAACAGACCCGTCAGGACTGCTTTTGCGAAAGCTGTGTCTCTGCGACAGTCGATCGTGACAAAGTTTGTTGCAGAGGGGATGGGCTCCAAGTCATTTTGCCGAGCAATCGTTTCGATGCGTGCCCTTGCCAAGCGCACTTTTTCTTTGACGTCCGACAGATATTGTTGATCGCCAATCGCCGCAAGCGCGCCGCGTTGCCCAGATAAATTGATGCCATAATGATTTCGAACTTTGTCAAAAGTCGCGATAACATCGGGATGCCCAATCACATATCCAATTCTGGCTCCCGCCATACCATAAAGTTTTGAGAAGGTTCTGAATCGCAAAACTTGCCGATTGGTAACGTCGATGGCGGGACTGACCCCTTCAGGAGCACATTCAATGTACGCTTCATCCAGAACAAGCATGGTGCCTTCGGGTATTTCGGAAATCAGATTTTCCATAACGTGTGCGGACCAGAACGTTCCCATGGGGTTATTCGGATTTGAAAAATACAAGAGCGCCGCGTTCGTTTCGCGGGCTTTGGCTAGCAACGCCTCCGGGTCTTCACAGTCGTCTTTGTAAGGCACAAGATGTAAGGTTCCACCGCGAGACTTTATATGAAAATTAAACGTTGGGTAGGAGCCAAGGGATGTAACAACATGAACACCGGGCTCAACAAACATGTGTGCTGTGCACCCTAACAGGCCGTCGATCCCTTCACCAACCATTACGTTATCAAAGCTTACGCCATAAAATTCGGCCAATGCTGATCGTAAGTCATGGTTGTCGGGGTCAGCGTATTGCCAAGTCAGCTCTGATGCCTCATTCATTGCCTCGATTACTCTTGGCGATGGCCCGAAACAGCTTTCATTCGCCCCTAACCTAGCGCGAAACTTTATGCCGGACTGTCTTTCCTGTTCATCAGGACCTACAAACGGTACAATCGAAGGCAAGGCTTTTATTACTGGTGTAAATCGAAATTCTGGCACTCTGGTCACGTCACATTTTCCCCTCAGAGCTGTTACAAATACATAGCCGAGGTCGATTTTCCAACCCACAAGGTTTAATCTAAGTGAGTGATTCTCAATGAATGATGCGGATAACAAAAATATGGAAGATGCAAACGACCTGTTTTCGGTACAAGAAAGCGTTGTTGAAGCGGAAAATGCAAAAGACAGCAAAGCGCAATCACGCAGTTCTGCACCTAAAGGTGGTGTGAAGGACAATTATTCTGCCTCAGATATTGAAGTTCTGGAGGGTTTGGAACCTGTTCGTCGACGTCCGGGCATGTATATTGGGGGAACGGATGAAAAGGCATTACATCACCTATTTGCAGAAGTGATCGACAATTCCATGGATGAGGCAGTTGCCGGCCATGCGAATTGGATAGAAGTCGACCTCAACGCAGAGGGATATTTGTCCGTTAACGACAATGGGCGCGGCATTCCCGTTGATCCGCATCCCAAATTCAAAAGCAAATCAGCTTTGGAAGTGATCATGACGACTCTCCACGCTGGCGGTAAATTTGATTCAGGTGCCTATGAAACCTCTGGAGGTTTGCACGGCGTAGGCGTGTCTGTTGTCAATGCACTGTCAGAGCACTTGGTCGTGGAAGTTGCACGCAATCGCAAGCTTTACATCCAAGAGTTTCAAAAAGGCCAACCGCAGGGTAAGCTCAAAGAAGCAGGCGAAGTTCACAATCGACGTGGAACTAAGGTTTCCTTCAAACCAGATCCTGAAATATTTGGTAAAGGTTGCAAATTCGACCCAAAACGCCTTTTCAAAATGGCGCGATCTAAAGCTTATTTGTTTGGTGGCGTGGAAATCCGTTGGACCTGCGCCCCTGCACTTTTAAAGCAAGGTGAGGATGTTGAGGAAAAAGCTGTTTTCCATTTTCCGGGGGGATTGAGGGACTACCTGGAGGCTTCGCTGGGCAAAGCGCATAAGGTCACCGGTGAGCCTTTTGCTGGAAAATCGGATAAGACCTCCGGCCACGGTGCGCTTGAGTGGGCCGTTACTTGGCATGGAGATGACGGGTTCATCAATTCCTACTGTAATACCGTCCCCACGCCCGAAGGCGGCACACATGAAGCTGGTTTCCGAATTGCATTGGCGCGGGGGCTCAAAGCGTACGCGGAGATGGTCGGAAACAAGAAGGCTTCAATGATTACCACTGATGATGTCATGACATCTGCTGCAGCCATGTTGTCAGTCTTCATCAGGGAACCGGAGTTTGTGGGTCAGACAAAAGATAAGCTTGCCACGGTAGAAGCTCAAAAAATTGTAGAGAATGCAATTCGAGATCCGTTTGACCATTGGCTCGCCGCATCACCGCAGCAGGCCAACAAATTACTTGAATGGGTAATCGATCGTGCGGAGGAACGGCTCCGCCGCCGGAAAGAAAAGGAAATCAATCGAAAGTCGGCGACACGCAAACTGCGACTTCCCGGAAAGTTAGCCGATTGTTCTGCTAACGCCAAAGGCGGGACCGAGCTGTTTATTGTCGAAGGTGATTCTGCCGGAGGTTCAGCAAAACAGGCACGCAACCGGGTATCGCAAGCCATTTTGCCCTTGCGTGGGAAAATACTGAATGTTGCCAATGCGGGAAAAGACAAGTTGGCAGCCAATCAGCAAATTGCTGATATTATACAAGCACTTGGTTGCGGAACCCGTTCTAAGTACCGCGACGAAGACTTGAGGTATGATCGTATCATCATCATGACAGATGCTGATGTTGACGGTGCCCACATCGCATCGTTGCTGATCACGTTTTTCTTTCAAGAGATGCCTGATCTGATACGCGATGGAAAACTCTATCTTGCTATTCCGCCGCTTTACAAGATTACGCAGGGTGGCAAGACATTATATGCGCGCGACGATGCCCATAAGGACGAACTTCTTGAAACCGAATTCAACGGTAACAAAAAAGTCGAGATTGGCCGCTTTAAAGGTCTGGGAGAAATGATGCCCGCCCAGCTCAAAGAAACAACCATGGATCCGCAAAAACGCTCATTGTTGAGGGTGGAAATTCCGGAGCTGTCCGAAAATGATACGCGTTCTACAGTGGACAGATTGATGGGCAACAAACCAGAGGCTCGCTTCAAGTTTATCCAGGAGAATGCCGAGTTTGCGGAGGATGAGTTGCTGGATGTGTGAGTGTGTCGTAATCGCTGGATAACCGCCAAGAGATCGCCGTATTTTGGCTCCACACCCGTGAATGCGACCGATAGTCTTCTAATGGGAACGCGCTTTTAGTTGACTTTACAGCGCGAGTCCCCTATTTCCACGCTCGGCGGCTGAAAGATTAACTGGCCTTGGGGCGTTTTTAGAAACAGGTCGTTTCTAGAGTAAAAACGAAAGCAAAATCCAAGCACATGAGCTTTAACGAACTCGGACTGAGTGAAAAGGTATTGGATGCTGTAGAAGCGTCTGGATATACGGAACCGACCCCTATTCAAGCGCAAGCCATTCCGCATGTCATGCAACGTCGTGACGTTTTGGGTATTGCCCAAACAGGCACGGGCAAAACCGCTTCTTTTACACTGCCTATGCTTTCGTTGCTTGAAAAAGGCCGCGCCAGGGCACGCATGCCCCGGACCTTGATCCTTGAACCAACGCGAGAACTTGCTGCGCAGGTAGAAGATAACCTCAACCGGTACAGTCAAAATCATAAATTGACGATTGCCCTGCTGATCGGTGGGGTGTCATTTGAAGATCAGTTTAAGAAACTTGACCGGGGTGCCGATATCCTGATCGCAACACCAGGAAGGCTTTTGGATCATTTTGAACGCGGCAAACTGCTAATGACCGGGGTTGAAGTTCTGGTTATTGATGAAGCAGATCGGATGCTGGACATGGGCTTCATTCCGGACATCGAAAAGATTTGCAAGTTGGTTCCATTTACACGGCAAACCCTCTTTTTCTCGGCAACGATGCCCCCAGAAATCGAGCGTTTGGCCAGTCAGTTTCTTCAAAACCCGGCTCAGGTAACCGTTGCCAGAGCCTCCTCCACGTCCGAAACGATTTCTCAGTATTGCACTGGATCAGCACCTGAGGACTACGAAAAGCGTGCTGTCTTACGTGAGCTAGTCGATAATGCGGAGGGTATGAAAAACGGGATTATCTTTTGTAATCGCAAACGCCATGTTGCCGATGTTTTTAGGTCGCTTGACCGACATGGCTATTCTTGCGGCGCGCTCCATGGCGATATGGATCAAACAAGCAGAACCGCCACTCTACACGCATTTCGTGATAATAAGATTTCTCTTCTGGTAGCCAGTGATGTGGCCGCAAGAGGTTTGGATATTCCCGATGTAAGTCATGTCTTCAATTTCGATGTGCCAGTCAATGCTGAAGACTATGTGCATCGTATCGGAAGAACAGGCCGCGCTGGTCGTGAAGGTACAGCCTATATGATCGTTACGTCAGAGGAACAAAAAGGGTTTGAGGCGATTGAAAGTCTGATTGACATGAAGATCGATTGGCTTGGCGATCCTGTCGAATGGGATGAGAAAGGCGCCAAACGGAAGCGTAAAAAATCGAAGCCGCCCCGGGAAGATCGGTCCTATAAATCCGAAAAAGGCAACCATGCGAAGTCTGAGCGCACAGAGAGATCTGTGAATAAAAACAAACGTCGTTCGGATCACGCCCAACAGGATATTGTACACACTGACTCAAACCACGCCTTTGGTGGGGAGGAGCATGTACCTGCCTTCCTTCTGCAAGAAGCAGTATGAGACAACCTAGGTAGTAGCCCTCTCATCATCTCCGTAGAGTGCACCCTTCATTCCCTGTTGCAACTCAAACAATGAACCGGTCTGATAGTCATCTTTTGGTTTCGGTGTCGGGCTTGGGACACGAATTGGTACTTGTTCGACGCGTGGCTCGCATGTTGGGGCACCGCGCAAAATGCGCGCATTGAATTCTTCCCATTCAAACGTATGAAAAACTGGAAATGCATCGACTGCAACATAGTTGAACAATAAAAGCGGTCGATTGGTATCTGACCGATTGGTTGTGGAGCCATGCAATGTGCGCACATGGTGCACTGAGATGGAACCCGCCGGTGCAGTTAACGGCACTGCGTTTTCTAATACGCCTTCCAGTTGATCTGCACTCACGCCACCCACAAAGTTTCCATTTTGATGATGATCGAAGACTTTACCTTTATGTGAGCCGGGAACCACCATCAACGGTCCATTTTCCAAGGTGCAGTCTTCCAACATGATGCCAATTGCCAACATGTCATCGTTGGTTTGAGGATAAAAAGCCCAATCCTGATGCCATTCAACCGCAGCACCACCGGAGGGCGGTTTGAAATTCAGTTTACCGTGGTCAAAGCGTACCGTGCCGCCCAACAAAACCTCAACCAGGTCTATGAGAGGTTCATAGCGCATTGCTGAATCATAGACCTCGGCGAATGTCTCCGGAGACGTAATTCTACGGAGTTGCGGGACACCGTCTTGATTGTTGAAAGTATCAAGAAGCTCTCCTTGCAAAACGCCATCGGCAACACTTTTCACGAAGCCTGAAGTAGCTGTTTTTAGTTCTTCGACCATCTTGGGAGAAAACAACTTTTCAACGACCAGATAGCCGTTTTCATCATATTCAGATTTTAGTGCTTTGAGATCCAGCTGCATCATAGTTCCTCCAAACTATATTGGACGATATGCTCTGCTTCTGAAACTCAAATCGCAAGGTATATTTGCGACATTTGCAAATATCTTTGCCCTGCCCTGCCTGCGCTTGCGATTGTATAGATGACAACTCATTGAAGACGTGGGGTGGCCCTACCCTTTGTCTCCCCAATTTTTGGTATGGTTTATTGCCGTTGAGTGATATCTTTTCGACAGCTTCATCAACTTTGCAGGCTTGCCATGAAACTGACCCTACACCACGTAAATTTCACGACAGAAAATATGGATCGGATGGACACGTTTTATCGTGATATACTCGGTCTTTCAAAGGCTCGGGATGACTTGCCCAATCTTGAAAAAGGGAAGGGATACAATGGCGACGTTTCCCTTCTTTCTGACGGAGACATTCAAGTTCATTTGGCAAAAAAAGATCTCGAAGTAGGCTTCAAAACAGGTCAAGCTGTTAATCCCGTTGAACGCGGGCATATTGCATTTAGGACCGACGATATCGAGGAATTTAAAGCATTCCTCGATGAAAAAGGTGTGTCCTACTCAGACTGGGGTAACACTGCGGTAAAGGGTTGGCATCAGATTTTCTTTTATGACCCAGAAGGCAATGTCATCGAAGTGCATGAGGTTCAGGAAACCTGATTGTTCGCGATTTCTCGTTCCCGTATCATCTCAGGAGTCATCTCGGCTGGTGTCAACTCAACGCTTTCACCGCATCCACAAGCAGAGCTCTGGTTCGGGTTGTTAAACACGAAACCGGTGCGCAGTTTCGTGACCTCGAAATCTAATTGTGTGCCAAGCAAAAACAAAACCGCCTGCGGCGCTACAAACACCGTCCCCTGCGGCGTCACCACTTTGTCTTCGCCAGCCACAACTTCGTCTACAAGATCAATGGTGTATTCCATTCCCGCGCAACCACCGTTTTTGACACCAATACGGATGCCTTTAGCTTCTGGTTTCGCGGCGAGAATTTCCCCCACTCTGTTTTTAGCTGCTTCGGTAATGGTTATGACTTCAAATGCCATCTCTGTTCTCCACATTCCCTAAGAATATAGTGGCAAAAACTTCTTAATACCATCCTAGCGCAATTTGCGCCTCTTCTGACATGCGTTCAGGTGTCCACGGGGGATCGTAGGTCATTTCCACTTCGACATCCATAATACCCGGAATGGCGGCTATCGCATTCTGTACCCAGCCGGGCATTTCGCCAGCTACAGGACAACCTGGAGCTGTGACGGTCATGACAACTTTCACCAGCCGGTTGTCTTCAATGTCAACTTTGTAAATCAGTCCAAGCTCGTAGATATCTGTCGGTATTTCAGGATCATATACAGTCTTAAGCGCTGCAATGATGTCCCGTGTTAGTCTTTCAAGTTCTTCGGCTGGAATCGAAGACGCACTTTGCGTTCCCATTTCAACAGCGTTAGGCTGTTCTTCCGAATTTATGGCTGCTTCTTCCATGTTTTTCACCCAAAAAAGCTTCTCGCTTTTTCCAACGCTTCAACCAGCGTATCGACTTCCTCTTTTGTATTATACATACCAAATGATGCCCTGCATGTGGAGGTCACGCCATATTTTTGCAAGAGCGGTTGTGCGCAATGCGTACCAGCCCTCACAGCAACGCCTTGTCGATCAATCACCATAGAGACATCATGCGCATGTATGCCCTCTAGTTCAAACGAAAAAATTGCGCCTTTGTCCGGCGCGTTGCCAAATAGACGGAGAGAATTGATTTTAGACAATTGTTCCTGCGCATAGTCTCGCACTGTGTTTTCATGTGCAAGAATAGCATCACGGCCTATGGATTCGATATAATCGATTGCAGCACCCAGTCCGATGGCTTGGGCAATAGGTGGCGTTCCCGCTTCAAAACGATGTGGCGGGTCCGCGTAGGTAACATCTTCTTCAAACACATCCAGGATCATTTCACCCCCGCCCTCAAAAGGCTGCATGTCTTTGAGAAATTCCATTTTACCATAGAGAACGCCGATCCCCGAGGGTCCATAAAGTTTGTGACCGGTGATGCAATAAAAGTCGACGTCGAGATCCTGCAAATCGACCGGGAGATGGACAGCGCCTTGAGATCCATCTGCCAATACCGGAATCCCGCGTTCATGGGCAATTTTGCAAACATCTTTTAGCGGAACCACAGTTCCGAGCACATTGGACATATGCGTAATCGCTATAAGCTTGGTCTTTTCTGACAAAGCTTCGGAAAGCGTTGCGAGATCGAAAGATCCATCTTCTTCCACATAGATCCATTTCAGAGTAACACCCATGCGCTCTCTGAGGAAATGCCAAGGCACGATATTGGAATGATGCTCCATGATCGACAGAACGATCTCATCCCCCGGCTTTAAATGCTTCATTGCCCAACCGTAAGCAACCAGGTTGATTGCTTGTGTGGTGCCTTTTGTAAAAATGATTTCATCGGTGCTTGGCGCATTGAGAAACGCCCTCACCTTCTCCCGAGCTGCTTCGTATGCTTCTGTTGTCGCATTGGACAGATGGTGCAGACCCCGATGAACGTTGGAATACTCATGAGAATAGACGTGACTCACAGCATCTATTACTGCTTTCGGCTTTTGGGCTGAAGCACCGTTGTCAAGATACACCAGAGGTTTGCCGTGGACCTCCCTGGAAAGAATTGGGAAATCCGCTCGAATTTTATCTACTTCGTATGTCATCAGATATTTTCATCCAACCAGTTGTCAATAATGCCGGTAAGCGCTTCCTCCATGATCTCACCGCAGTCCAACTCCTCCACGACTTCATCAACAAATGCCTTAATAAGCAGCGCGCGCCCCGTTTTTTCATCGATACCGCGTGCACGCAGGTAAAACATTTGCTCGTCATCGATATCTGTGACCGTCGCTCCATGTGCACAAACAACGTCATCAGCAAAAATCTCCAGCTCCGGTTTTGCAGAGAAGTCTCCTTCATCCGTCAGGAGCAATGTGTTGCAAGCCATTTGAGCATCTGTCTTTTGTGCAACTTGAGCGACTTTAATTTGGCCTTGAAAAATACCGTGACCGTCCCCGGCAACAACATTCCGGAAGAGTTCTTCGGCAGTTGTATGCGGGACAGTGTGCTCCAACACGGTTGTTACATCGATATGCGCGTTATCGCCCACCAGATTTACACCGCGAATTGCAAGCTCTGCGTTTTCACCATTCACAGCAACTTTAATCTCTTGGCGCACCAATTTGCCGCCAGCATTCAAAACAAATATCGATAATTCAGAATCTTGTTCCAAAGTCACGTTCAGGCGCGCCAGTCTCGAAGCACTTGCGTTTTCTTGCTGCACGATAAACCACGTAGCCTTCGCCCGTTCTTCCAAAACCAGTTCACACACCGAATTTGTGAGGCAGTTGATCCCTTTTCCAGAAATATACCGGTCGATGATTTGGGCGTCGCTATCCGCCGTGATGCGAACCTTATGATAACAACCCGATACGCCCTCGCTGTTTGCCACATGAGCCAAACCCAAGGGAACTTCCGCAGTCGAAGTGCCATCGATGACGATTTCGATCGCATCACCGGCTATTTTCGCATTCATTCCGACAATCGTATCATCAATATCCGTAGATTCTGCTTTTTCGATTCCATTCGTTACCTTCACACCGTCAGGTAACTCGTCCCCCAAATCAGCGAAATATTGCCCATCGAAGAAGGGTAAACGTATCGCGGGAACAAGGCGTTGGTAGTTGTCTCCTGCAGTCTCCGCAACGTCAATTTGTTCGGGCAAATCTTTCAATAGCGAGCGCAGATCAGTGTAATGAAAACTTTCCACCCTTTTTGTTGGCAGGTTTACGCCAAGCGCCTCTTCAGCAGGTGTTCTTTGAATGTTCATTCGTATTTCTCCGACTTCACGCAGCACGCGCGATCACATCTGCATAGCCATTTTCTTCAAGATGTAGGGCCAGCGACTTGTCACCTGATTCAATGATGCGGCCTTCGTATAGAACGTGAACGCTGTCTGGCACGATATGTTCAAGCAGTCGTTGATAGTGGGTGATCACGACAAATGCACGGTTTGGACCACGCAGTGCATTGACCCCATCCGAGACTATTTTAAGTGCATCGATATCAAGGCCTGAATCGGTCTCATCCAGCACACACAGGCTGGGTTCGAGCAGCGCCATTTGTAAAATTTCCGTACGTTTTTTCTCGCCACCAGAGAAGCCTACATTCAAGCCTCTTTTCAGCATATTGAACGGAATGTTCAGCTTTTCTGCCGCTGCACGAACCTGTTTAATGAATTCCGGCGTTGTGTATTCTTCCTTGCCCTTTGCTTTTCTCTGCGCATTCATTGCCGCCTTCAGAAAGTTCATCGTCGGGACACCAGGAATTTCCATGGGATACTGAAATGCTAAAAACAATCCAGCTGTTGATCTCTCATCAGGCTCCAATTCAAGAATTGATTGACCATTATAGAGAATGTCGCCCTGGGTAACTTCATAGTCTTCCTTGCCTGCTAAAACATAAGAGAGCGTTGACTTTCCAGACCCATTTGGCCCCATAATTGCGGCTACTTCGCCAGCGCTTACGGTCAGGTTCAGGCCCTTGATGATTTCTGTATCTTCTTCCGCAATACGAACATGGAGATCTTTAATTTCTAGCATTTTCTATATTTTCCAATTTCTATTTGCCCTGGGGTTCAGGGCTTCCATACTTTACTTTTCGTTTTCAAATTCACGCGTTGGGAAGAGGTATTTCAGGCAAATGGAGCCTGCCCATGGACCCAGCATCCACACGACGATGCCCCAAACCGGAGCCCAACTCTTTTCCGCGTTGCCCAGAAAAATCTCGAAAGCAGGTAATGCTATGAAGATGATTGGAAACACAATCATCCATGCAAAAACAAGCATACGAGCCCAAACAGATGAAAGGAGTTTTTCACGGGTCATAAATTTATCCCACGCTACCTTCCAGACTAATTCCAATCAACTTTTGAGCTTCCACTGCAAATTCCATCGGAAGTTCCTGAATGACCTCTTTCACGAAACCATTGACGATCAATGCGATGGCTTCTTCTTCCGGGATACCACGCTGCATGCAGTAAAATAGCTGATCATCAGAGATTTTTGATGTAGTGGCTTCGTGCTCAAATTGGGCGGTTGAATTTTTCGCCTCGATATAGGGCACTGTGTGAGCACCACAATTGTTCCCAATCAGAAGGGAATCGCACTGGGTGAAGTTTCTGGCATCTGCGGCTTTTTTATGCGCCGAAACTTGTCCCCGGTATGTATTTTGCGACCGGCCTGCCGAGATGCCTTTTGAAATGATACGGCTTTTTGTGTTGCGACCGAGGTGCAGCATTTTTGTGCCACTATCAACCTGTTGAGCCCCATTTGACACCGCGATTGAGTAAAACTCGCCCTGGCTGCCGTCGCCGCGAAGAATGCATGATGGATATTTCCAAGTTATCGCAGACCCGGTTTCCACCTGTGTCCAGGAGATTTTAGAATTTGCACCACGGCAATCGCCACGCTTTGTCACGAAGTTGTAAATCCCGCCTTTGCCAGTTTCGTCACCTGGATACCAGTTTTGCACCGTGGAATACTTTATTTCGGCGTCTTCCATCGCGACCAACTCGACAACAGCGGCATGAAGTTGATTTTCGTCGCGTTGTGGCGCGGTACATCCTTCAAGATAGGAAACATATGACCCCTTTTCAGCAATGATAAGCGTCCGTTCAAACTGCCCGGTATTCATCTCGTTGATACGGAAATATGTCGAAAGCTCCATGGGACAGCGAACGCCCTGCGGAATGTAAACGAAAGATCCATCTGTGAACACGGCGGAATTCAACGTGGCGTAGTAATTGTCCGTCACCGGGACAACTGATGCCAGATATTTCTGAATGAGTTCAGGATGATCTTTAATTGCTTCTGAAATGGAGCAGAAAATCACGCCAGCTTTTGCCAGTTCTTCCTTAAACGTCGTTACGACCGACACTGAGTCAAAAACCGCATCAACCGCGACGCGCCCTGAGGCATATACGTTGTCGGGCCCATCTTCATCCATTGGGCTTGGCTCGCCCGGTCTTCGAACGCCGGCAAGAATCTCTTGTTCTTTTAGCGGAATACCAAGCTTTTCATATGTCTTCAAAAGCTCAGGATCTACTTCGTCCAAAGACTTCGGCCCATCCTCAAAGTTCTTAGGCGCTGCATAGTAATAGATATCCTGAAAATCGATTTTGGGGTATTCGACCCGAGCCCATGTTGGCTCGTCCATTTGCTTCCAACGTTCAAATGCTTCCAAACGCCAATTTAGCATCCATTCCGGTTCGTCCTTTTTTGCAGAGATAAACCGG
Source organism: Pseudomonadota bacterium (assembly GCA_039191645.1). Taxonomy (GTDB): domain Bacteria; phylum Pseudomonadota; class Alphaproteobacteria; order Rhizobiales; family Rhizobiaceae; genus JAALLB01. The sequence continues at coordinate 43,165 of JBCCXO010000019.1, forward strand.
ATAACATCTTCATTAAGGCCTTTTGGGGCTTTGTCAGATTCAATTTCTGTCGCAAATCCATATTTGTATTTATCAACATCGATTTCGGCGACTGCATCTATTGTTTCCTGTACTGCAGGCATATCACATCTCCAACAATATTTAGGCGACCATTCGGCCAATTATTTTTTTCCAGGCTTCTAAAAACCGGCCCGCTTCTTCATCCGTAGAATCCCATCCAAGGCTGAGGCGGACCGCCCCTTGCATTTCTTCTGCTTGAACGCCCATCGCGTCGAGTACATGGCTTTTTTTCACCTTGCCCGAAGAACAGGCTGAGCCTGAAGAAACAGCGATCCCGTCTAGATCTAAGCTAACCAATGCGGTCTCCGCTTTGACACCAGGTACTGAAAAACATGAAGTGTTACCTAACCTTTCAACAGAGCTACCAAACACAACTGGTGCAGAAATTTCATTACCAGCTTCCCTAGATATGGTGCTTAATCCTGTCTCAATCGAGTCTCGAAGCTCAAATTTCTGGATATTTTTGGTCAAGTTTTCTGAATGCCATTCGATTGCCGCAGCAAATCCCGCGATAGCGGCTACGTTTTCGGTTCCGGCGCGGTGGTAATTCTCCTGGCCACCTCCTGTAATTAGTGGCGATGGTGAAACGTTTCCGTTTGCCAATACCAGAGCACCCACGCCTTGTGGCCCTCCGATCTTGTGACTGGAAACAATTAGGAAATCAGCGCCCGTTTCTGCCATCAATATCGGCGTTTTTCCAAGGGCCTGAACAGCATCTACCAACAACAATCCATCGTTATCATGGACAATTTCCGACACGCGTGAAATGGGCTGTAAGACACCTGTTTCATTATTTGCGTATTGAACCGCTACAAGAGGCAAGCCTGTTTCAAAGTTATGGTTTTTCAGGGATTTTTCTAAACACTCAAGATCGATGATGCCGTTTTCTAGAACTGGAAGTTCGAGAATTTCGTCATTTCTGAAGCGACCACCCTGCAATATGCACGGGTGTTCTGTCGACGCCACATAGAGCTGCGAAACGTTAACTTCCTGCCCGTTAACCCGCATGATTGGGCAAAGCACATGGTTTGCTGCTTCAGTGGCTCCGGAAGTGAAAACGATGTTTGCGGGGTTGCAATCAATAGAATTTGCGAGTGCGTTTCTCGCTGCTTCGATGTGTTTTCGCGCATTCCGGCCTTCAAAATGAACAGAAGATGCATTACCGGCATGGGCCAATAAATCGATAACCGCATCGCGAGCGCAATCCAACAATGGAGCGCTTGCATTGTAATCAAAATAAATCCTTGGCTTTTTCGCCATATCAGTCAGCACCATTTAGGTTTGAACAACCGGATTTTCGCGTCGAAACTGGCTGGATGCGCAATTTACTTGAAATTTGCCTCCACGATTGTTTATGAAGGCGCTTCAAGATGGTTCAACCTTAATCCAGTTTTGAATAATTCTAAACTAGGTTTTAGGTAGACCGCTCAACAACGTCAAGACCAGAAGCAAAAAACCTGACCATTTTTAGTCAGATTAATCTTCGACCCGGAGAAAAGATGCCAGAAGTTATTTTTAACGGCCCTGCAGGAAGACTGGAAGGCCGCTACCAACCCTCAAAAGACAAGACTGCACCGATTGCGCTTATTCTGCATCCACACCCTCATCCCAAATTTGGCGGCACGATGAACAATCAAATCGTTTATGATCTGTTTTATATGTTCCTCGATCGTGGCTTTACCGTATTACGGTTCAATTTCAGAGGTGTTGGCCGGAGCCAGGGCGAATTCGATCACGGACAAGGCGAGTTGTCTGATGCAGCCGCCGCGCTTGACTGGGTGCAATCCATGCATCCTGATGCGAGAGGTTGCTGGGTCGCTGGGTTTTCTTTTGGTGCCTGGATTGGCATGCAATTACTGATGCGTCGTCCTGAGATTGAGGGTTTTATGTCCATTGCGCCACAACCCAACATTTACGACTTCTCATTCCTTGCACCCTGCCCAGCTTCCGGTTTGATAATCCATGGATCAGAAGACCGCGTCTCACCTGTTGAAGAGGTGCAAGGGCTTGTTGATAAACTTAAAGCGCAGAAGGGGATTTTGATCACGCAAAACACCATGGAGGGTGCCAATCACTTTTTCTCCGAGCATCAGGAAGAACTGATTGATGAATGCGGCGTGTATCTCGACAAACGCCTTGGGATCATTCCCGGCGGCATCGAGGAAACAATGTTGCTGAGATAGGTATTTCTTGGAATGGCGAAGCCTGTTCTGGATAACAATGCACTTTTAAAAATCCAGGCGCAGGTGGAAGCGATCCCGCCATTTGCACTTTCCACCGAGCTTAAAAAGGTTGCTCAGGAGAGCCTCCGGCAACCTAAAAACACTGCGGTACAGTTTGCAGCCGGATTGATGATGTCCAGAGCGGGTAACCAGCAAAAAGCAGTTCAACATTTATTGAAATCACTGAAACTTTCCAAAAACAATGAAGTTGTCTTGGGTGCCTTGGCCTATGTTTACGCCGCCCGTTTGAAAGACTTTGCCAGCGCATTGAAATACCTCCAAAAAAAGCTTCAAGCAAACCAACGCGATCCCGCGACTTTGTTGATGATGGCAAACTGCCATATGGAAATCGGGGATACAGAAAAAGCATTGAATACCCTGGACAAAGCTGCACCATTGGTTAAGGACAAAATCCGGATACACGGTATGAAATCCCGTTGCTTTTTGAGGATGGGCGACAGCAAGGCTGCGAGAAGCGAATTATTAGCAGTTGCTGCGCTCGACCCAACTGGAATCGTCGCTGTTGGGGACATGCTCGCTAGCTTACCAGACAATTCACCGGATCAAATCAACGAACTGCGAGATATTCTATCCGATGCTCTTGAGAATAATCTGAGTAAATTTCGCGATGAGACACATCAGTCAATGTCCGCTGCTGCGCTTGGCAATGTCTACGAGAGCCAGGGCGACTTTGATCAAGCATTTGCATACTTCCAGCGCGCTAATAAGACGCAACCTGCTGATAAACAAGCGATTCCGTTCACTCAATCAGGAGAGTTTTTGATTCAACGCTCTGTTTTTACGGCGGAGTTTTTTAACAATGCACCGAAAGGACACAGCTCCACGGAACAGATTTTTGTCGTAGGCATGCCCAGATCGGGGACGACGTTGCTCGAAAGTATTTTGGGGGCACATCCCCAAATCGTTGACTTTGGGGAACTTGAATTTTTTGCTCGGCAACTTCACGCGCTTGGCATAACCAGCCCAGAAGATATTACTGTTGAACAACGCACAGAACGGGTACGATCCAACCTTTTCCAAGCACCTGAAGATGGGTTCCGGAATATTGCAACTCAGTACATCCAGTCATCGGGGTTTGAAAAGTTCAAGGGTAAATTCAAGGTGGACAAGATGCCTTTGAATTTTCGGGCACTTGGTCTCATTGCGGCAGTCTTTCCGAATGCAAAAGTCATTCACGCTCGCCGTCATCCGATGGATACCTGCCTTTCGGTGTTCAAGAACCCACTTCGCGGATACAACACCACGTTTGCCAATGACCTTGAAGTACTTGGAGACTTTTTCATCGAGTATGACAAGCTTATGCGGTACTGGCATGATGTCTTGCCGATTGAAATCCATGAGGTGCGTTATGAGGAGATGGTTAGCAACACCGAAGTCCACGCACGGGAAATGTTACATTATGTAGGATTGGAGTGGGATGAGGCATGCTTGACGCAGCGCAAAGCAAAGCGCGATGTGAATACAGCCTCGTTGTGGCAAGTCCGTCAGGATATATACACGTCATCTGTCCAGAAATGGCGTACTTTTGAAGCGCCGCTTGCGCCACTTGCTGAAAAATTGTCTGACGCAATCCGGGAGTATGAAGCACAACTCTGATTTGGATCGCCAGGCAGTCGAACAAAGCCTTTATATCAATCATATCGTTTTGACTTCCCACAGTTTCCCGCCCGAGACTGCTTTGCTGCAGCCGGTTGTTTGGGGGAATGTCAACGGCAGGCCTGCTAAAGACCTCACAGCCAAATAGGCCCATGCTTCTGCCTCCATAGCATCACCATTGAAACCCGCCTTTTCTGCGGATACGACCTCACCTCCCGTGTCGTGGGCGAGTGCCAATAAATCCTCCATGATATGAGGGTTCTGCCTGCCACCTCCACAAATCACCCAAAGCAAAGGCTGCGCGGGAAAATGTTCAGCAGACTTAAAGATTGATTCAGCGGTAAGTCTTGCAAATGATCGTGCAACCGTTTCGACGCTTAAGGTGGTTGCTTCCGGTAATTTGAAATCGTTGCGATCAAGTGATTTGGGGGCAGGTTTTGAGAAGAATGAGTCAGCCAAGTAGGCGTTGACGAATGCCTCATCAACCCGTCCCTCTGCCGCTATCATACCGCTTTGGTCAAAAGGGATTCCAACGGTTTTCTGAACCCATTGATCGATCAAGGCATTTCCGGGCCCACAGTCAAAGGCCATAAGCGCTTCGCCCACATAGGTGACATTCGATATGCCACCAATGTTTACAAACACAACTGGTTTTTGGTTTGCATAGGCTTGCTTGATGTTTGATGCCAAAGCCTGGTGATAGACTGGAACAAGCGGAGCTCCCTGGCCACCATGTTCCATATCGTTGGCGCGCAAGTCATATACAGTAGGAATTCCGGTTTCTTTGGTCAGTAAACTGGCGTCGCCGAGTTGAACCGTTAAGCCTTTATCGGGGCGATGCAAGACAGTTTGGCCATGAAACCCAATCAAATCGATATCTGCCTTTGAAAGTTTGTTTTCGTGCAAAAAAGCCTCAACAGCATGGACGTGCAGACTTGTCACTTTTTCTTCGACCAGCACTAAATTTCCGGGTCTTTGTGTACGTTCTGTTATCTCGCTTGCAGCAACCAGTGCCTCCCTGAGCATTTCCTGGGTTTGGGGACTGTAAGGAAAGAAACCGGAGGGTCCTCGCTCGATTATTTGCTCACCATTGGTCTTGAGCAATGCAAGATCAATCCCGTCCATGCTCGTCCCACTCATCAAGCCCAACGATGCTGTAATTTTTGACAAACTTAAATCCCGCGTGGATATTTTTTTTATGTCCTGCTAAAGCACAGCAGATTCTTAGACAAGTATCCAGAAAAAGTAGCCAACCCAATGACCACATACAAATCAGACTTTCTCCGGGTTCTTCATGAGCGCGGTTTCATTCACCAGATTTCTGACGATACAAGCTTGGATGCGCTTTTATCAAAAGAGGTGGTAACCGCCTATATCGGTTTTGATGCGACAGCTGCCAGTCTCCATGCCGGTAGCCTGGTTCAAATCATGCTTCTCTATTGGTTTCAAAAGACAGGTCATAGACCGATCGCCTTGATGGGGGGTGGCACGACGATGGTTGGCGACCCATCGGGCAAAGACGAGAGCAGGCAAATGCTCACCGTCGATCGCATCAACGAGAACAAAAAGGGCATCAAGGATGTTTTCTCAAAATTCTTGACGTTCGGTGATGATACGAATGGTAATCTTGCCATAATGGCTGATAACGCAGACTGGCTTTTGAAGCTGAATTATGTCGATTTTCTACGCGATGTCGGACGGCATCTTTCGGTAAATCAGATGCTGGCAAGAGATTCTGTCAAGTTGAGACTTGAGAGGGAACAGCATCTTTCATTCCTTGAGTTTAATTACATGTGTCTGCAAGCTTATGACTTTACCGAACTTGCCAACAGGTACGATTGCCGTTTGCAAATGGGTGGCTCCGATCAGTGGGGAAACATTGTATCTGGTGTAGATTTGGGAAGGCGAATGGGAACGGCAGACTTGTTCGCGCTTACAACTCCCCTGCTGACTACATCATCGGGCGCTAAAATGGGCAAAACAGCAGATGGGGCTATATGGCTGTCTGAAGACTTGCTGCCTGTCTATGATTATTGGCAATACTGGCGAAATGCAGAGGATGCTGATGTTGGGCGCTTCATGCGGCTGTTCACAACGTTGCCGTTGGAAGAAATTGCGCGATATGAGGCGCTGGAGGGCGCAGAACTCAATGAGGCGAAGAAAGTGTTGGCAACAGCGGCCACTGCTATGGTGCATGGGGTTGATGCAGCCGAGCAAGCGGCTGAGACTGCCAGGAAGACGTTTGAAGAGGGGCAAGCTGCAGAAACATTGCCGTCTGTCCCTGTTGAACGGGCAGACTTGGAAGAAGGGGTCGGACTTCTTTCTTTGATCGTTCGCGCAGGCTTGGCAAATTCTAACGGGGAAGCCAGACGCCATGTCAAAGGTGGTGCCATCAAATTGAATGACAGCGCGATTTCTGATGAGCGTATGCAGGTGAGTCTTGATCAACTGAACGAAGACGGCGTCATCAAACTTTCAATGGGAAAAAAGAAACACTTTCTTATAACAGTCCAGTAGATTTACTGTTTGAACTCGAAGACTTTATTGAAAACACCGGGTGTCACAATCGAGAGTGGGTTGATCGTCATTTCCGGTTTTGTTCTGGGTCCTTTGAGCTGATATGTTACGCCAATAAGGGCCCGGTCTTTGCCATTTGAAAACAGTTGACTTAACAGCGGAATAGCAGAGACTGCAAGGTTTACACCGTTGGCAGGCATGAACGTACCGGTGATGTTCATCCGGTCCTTAGGATCATAAACCATGCCGTTCATGGTGATGCCCATTGTTGTGCTCCTAACAATTGCATCCGTGACTTCAAAATACCCTTTCCCACGCTCAATTTGTGCATCTGCGAGCAGGAACTTTACCTTGCGATCTTCACCGTCGGGGATTACTTGCTTCAATTCTCCTCTATCCTGAGGAATTTGACGGCGCACACTGGATGCAATGCTTTTCAATTTCGGTTCATTTACAACCGTGAAATCCGTAATCCTTACAGGTCCAAGATAAGGCCCGTTTTCTGACTGAATAAGATTGGCTTCAAGCACACCGCCTTGCATGCGAGTGTAAACATTCATAAACGCAAGCGTTGTACCTGCATCACTGGATTTGACCGTAAACAGTGTTTGATTGCCATTGAGTTGTGCTTGAACGTTGTATGTTCGTCCCTCGCTTCCCTCACCTTTCAAATCAAGTTTGTTTAGACGACCTGATTTACTTTCATACAGCAAAATAGCGTTTCGCATTACACGATTGTTGAATCCCATAACGGTGTCGAAATTCGCTACCAGATTGACGGATCTATCCCCTTGGGCTTTTGTAAAGCCGCCTTTGTGGATCAAAGTGTTTATGATGCCACGCGCATCATAGGAAAGTCCCGCAGCATTTATGTTGTATGCCGATTTAGTTCTCTCAACTTTCAGGCGAAGATCATCTTGTTCATTTAGCTTTAACTTCGAGAGATCAGCCGAGACTAGACCTCTTTTATCCAGCACAAGCGTTCCCTGCCCTTCAAACCCGGGTCCAACAACCCGAAAGTCTTCAAGCTTCACACTGCTCTTCTGCTTTTTCAAAACAAATTCGCCCTTTGCGGGAATATTAGCGCCTTTGCTCCATCCTGCCCAAGGAAGCGCGATTTTTGCTTTTGTAAAATCGAGCGAGTACTTCTCTGTGTTCCCGCTTTGTAGCGCGACCATGCCAACTGGACCCTCAATCACAGGGTTAAGATCGATTCCAAGGGTTTTCCTCTCTTTCTCGTCCAGAACGGCTCTGATTTCGCGTTTCTTTTTAACTTTGCCGGATTTTCCTATTGGCTCTGTGAAATCGACCCTGGCGTTAACACCATCAATATTCATAGAACCGGTGACTTTTGCCCCTGTCGGGTTGGCGTCAATTAGGAGGTCTGCATCTGAGAGCTTCCGGCCTGACAGTTTTTTACTGCTCGAACCTTTGCTCATTTCAAGCAGAACATTCCATTCGACTTCCTCATATTTTGCTTTCCGCCCGACCGGGAAACGAGCGGCAATGTTGGCGTGTCCCTCCCCGCTAAATTGGTCAGGAACCACGTTCATCCGCTCCAAAACACGCAGCGGCTTGCGATCCGAAATTTGTGAAATCGCCCGAATTTCTCCATCCAATTCAAGGTTCGATTGCCCCCATCTTTCCTTGGCTGCAAAATCTTCCAAGACAAAGCTCCCAGAACTGATTTGAACCGGCCTTGTACCAAAACCGGAAACCTCACCGCTGGTCATATCTGCGGAAATCTTCATTCCCTCCAGGACTACCGTTCCTTTGGCCTTTGAAATCGGTGGCATTTCTCCAAAGGGTCTGAATTTCAGATTTTCAAGTGCAAGTTCTGTTTTGAAATGCTCTGGTTTGAATTTTGCCCCTTCGCGCATTCTAAACACAATACCTGGCGGGACATCTGCCGTCACCGTGCCAGCAGAAACCCAACCATCGATGATATGTTCATGAATCCATTTCCTTGCTCCATGGGCCACAAAAAACGGCCAGAACTGCTTCAATGTAGCTACAGAGATGCCATCGGTGCTCGCAGTCGCCTTGATGGCCGGGGTCTCTCCTGCCAGTCCGATGGAACCAGACCCCAATATAGAACCATTCTGTGTGGTGAGCACCAACCTCTGGACGTCGATTTCCGCCATTTCGCGGTCATAGATACCTGCAATTTTGAAGGCTGCAGGGACTATGGGTTCTCCAACAAGTGTCGGCTCAAACTCCCCTCGCTGCATAATAAGATCGTAGCGTAGAGGTCCATGATATCCTTCGGTCGCATTGAAGGGTTTGATGCCGCCGACCACGGTTGCCTTCAATCTTCCCAATTCCACCTCGGAGGGGTCAAGTTCAATTTGATTTTTTTCCAGCAGAAGCCTGAGCTTTAGTTCGGCCATTCTCACTTCAGACGTATCTCGGCCAATGCGCAACGTACTCTTAGATGCCACTAGTTTTATGTCTGGATTCATAGCCAGACCGCTGCTGTCAAACGGCAAAGCGCCCGATAATTCTATAACGCCATCTGAACCAACGGCCCCTACTGTTTCAGTCGGATCTGCGAGCCACTCCCCCAGATGAATACCGGTAGCATGAAATTCGTATCTCGCAGTATTTTCTTCATTAGAGAACGCGTAGTTTGACGTGTAGCTGATTTCGGAGAGTTCAGTGCTAAATTCTCCATTCGCAAAGAAACTGTTTGCATCGCGGGGGCTAATCAGCAACCGATCAATTGATACGGGATCTTGTTTCTTGCGACCCATAACAGGCCCCGTGATCAAAGAATTGTATATCTCAAAACTTTCAAAGCCATCTGCAGTGAATTGTTTGTGAAGTCGAGCAAGGGTATTTCCAGTGACATCTAAAGGTGTCCGCAAATTAGCGGGTAGCAGCAAAGCCTGCCCCGCTCCCAGAATACCCGCATCAAGGCGGGCTTCATCTATCCGGGCAAATTCGAATTTGGTTTCACCTGACAAAACACTAGTAAGCCGAGTACTCACCTCGAAACTGCCGACCTCTGCCAACAACTCACCGTCTGTTCGGCGAACGATCGTAATATCGCTGCTCTTTAAACGAATGTTTCCGATCTGGGAGAAATCTAAATCTACTTCGCCCAGGCGCACATCGAAATCTTTGCCAACAACAGCTTCAAGCCCACTTTCCATCTGGGTCGTAATGGTGGAACCCTGTTGGAGTTTGCCTTGTAATAAGAAATAGACAGCGGCGACTAAACCAACTGCAAGAATCGACAAACAAACCACCGCCGCGAGAAAAACACGAGCGATGCGAGAAACACGCGCAGAAGTTTTTTGGCGGCGAATTTTTCCACCACCTTGCGAGCTGTATGGCATGTTTACCCGGTCGGTCTTTTTCAGTTTTATATGCCTTCGACAAAATCCTGCAAAATTTCGCGGGACAAGCACCCGTGGGAGTTGCAGGCATACATAATCAATCTATATCTCCTAACATGATTCATGCACTTGGTTAATGTCGAAAGGAAGGCAAATGTCGAAGGTCACAGAAGGCAGCGTCGCACCGGATTTTACACTCCCAACGGATGGGGATGGCACTTTTTCACTTTCAGATCACAAAGGTTCGGCAATTGTGCTGTTTTTCTATCCAAAGGACGACACGTCAGGGTGTACAAAGGAAGCGATATCTTTCACCGAACATCTGCCTGAATTTGAAAAACTGGGTATAAAAATTGCGGGCATGTCTCCGGATCCAGTTAAAAAACATGACAAGTTCAGAGACAAACATGACTTGAAAGTAACGCTTATTTCAGATGAGGAAAAATCAGTTTTATCGGATTATGGCGTATGGGTTGAGAAAAGCATGTATGGGAAAAAGTACATGGGCGTTGAACGGACAACGCTGCTGATTGGCAAAGACGGGAAAGTTGCTCACGCTTGGCATAAAGTAAAGGTGCCAGGTCATGTAGAGGCTGTTCTGGAAGCTGCGCAAACGCTTGAATCGTGATGGTAGAAAACCAAACGGTTTTATCCAATCCTGAAAGCTTAATAGAGGGGGCTTATCGGGCGCTTGTTTCGTCGAATTTGGATGAAAAAATTGCGTTGACCAACGCGGTAGCAAAGCTTTGGTGGTCGCGGAAACTTTCGATAAGCGGCACCAAGCGTCCACCACCACCTGCGCGGCCCGGCCGCCCTGACAAACCAATCCTCCTACCGCCTTCGGAAGTCCCGAAACGCGCATTGAGGTCAGAGAAGGGCCGTATTGCGCTGATCCATGCAATTGCGCATATCGAGCTCAATGCCATCGATCTTGCGTTGGACATCATCGTCCGTTTTGCCGGAAAGCGAATCCCAAGATCTTTTTTTGATGGTTGGGTCATGGTTGCAGAAGAAGAAGCAAAGCATTTCACGTTGCTTCGTGGCCGTCTCAATGATTATGGGTTTTCATATGGTGATTTGCCCGCACATGACGGACTTTGGGAAGCCGCCGGCGAAACCGGTCACGATTTGGGAGCCCGGCTTGCCGTTGTGCCATTGGTATTGGAAGCGCGCGGGCTTGATGTGACCCCTCCCCTGATCGAAAAACTCAGAAAAGCAGGTGACCATAAAACCGCTGACATATTTGAAATTATTTATGAAGACGAAAAGGGGCATGTTGCGGTCGGTGCAAAATGGTTTCGTTTTTTGTGCAACCAAAAAGGGATTGACCCAACTGAAACGTTTCGTCGTCTGGTTCGTAAACACTTTCGTGGCTCGTTAAAGCCACCTTTTAATGATCGGGCTCGCAGTGCCAACGGTTTAACCCCCTTATTTTACAGAAACCTTTCTCCAATGGGAAATTAGGTAATCCTTAAAAAAACGGTTTGTTAACCATAATCATTGATATTTCAGGGGATTTTGTAACAAGTGAGTCCCCGCATGAGTTCTGCTTCAATACGTGAACCAGCAAGTTTTGGAAAACGGCAAGAACCCCACACTATTTTGGTAATGCGAAATGGTAGGACGAGGCAATTTGTCATTCGGCCCGTTGTCTTCTCTTTCATGGTCGGCACCGTTTTTATGTTCTTATTTGGTTACTTTGGTGCAACTGCGTACCTGATTTTTCGAGATGACCTAATTTCTGCCTCTTACACAAGGCAGGCGCGCATGCAACATGAATACGAAGACCGCATTGCTGCACTTCGTTCCAAATTGGATAGAATCACGTCGCGGCAATTGTTGGATCAGCAAGCCATTGAGAACCAGGTTCGGGTTCTTCTTGCGCGTCAAGAAAGGATCGGCGGACAAGCAGGAAAGATGCAAGGCCTGCTTCACGAGGCCAAAAAACGTGGTCTGAAAACGGTAGAAAACATCCCTGTGCCTGTTTTGAATCCTGCGAAGCAGAATTCAGATAAGCCGATTGATACCATTACGACGGGTAGCGTGGAGCCTGTATTGGGTGATTCTGCGTCGTTAGACCTAGAAGCATCTTCTTCCAAAGAACTGAAGACAAACACATTCCGCGGAACAGTCATGTCATCGTCATTTACCCAGGAACTGTTCGGCGATGTTGCGAATGCAATCGGCGTTATTGATGCCAGCCAACGCCGTGAAGTTGATTCCTTGCGGATTGCAGCTGCGAAACGGGCTACAAAAATAGAGACTGTTCTTGAATCAATTGGCATTCCAGTCTCAGCAGAATTTGGGAGTGATATCGGTGGACCTTTTGTGCCGTTGGATCATTCAGTTGAATTTGAAACACATCTACAGGCATTGGAACAATCGTTGAAAATGTACGATAGCGTGTCTTCAGTTGCCAAAACAATTCCGCTCGGAACACCGGTAACAAATGCCAGAATTTCGAGCCGATACGGCATGCGCGTTGATCCTTTTAATGGAAGGATGGCCATGCACGGCGGAATGGATTTTAGCGCCAAACGTGGGACGCCCGTAAAAGCAACGGGTAAGGGTGTGGTTGTGAAGGCCGGTAGAAAAGGTGGTTACGGCAAAGTTGTCGAAATCAAGCACAAGAACGGATATACAACACGATACGCGCATCTTTCCCGCATCAATGTTCAGGTCGGTCAACATGTCGACAAGGGCGAGATCATCGGAAAAGTCGGATCTACTGGCCGCTCCACCGGCCCTCATTTACACTACGAAGTTAGACGAAAAGATAAAACTCGGGACCCGGCAAAATACATAAAAGCTGGCTATAAGATACGCGGTCTACTCTAAATCTTCCACTTCGATTCCATCACTGCCTGAGACCTGATGCGCTAACGCTGCCTCCATGAACGGATTTAGGTCCCCATCCAAAACATTATCAGGAGACGTTGATTCCACACCGGTACGCAAGTCCTTGACCAGTTGGTAGGGCTGTAACACATAAGACCTGATCTGATGCCCCCAGCCGATATCTGTTTTAGAATCGTGGGCCTCTTGTATGGATTCCTGTCTTTTCTTCATCTCCAAATCGTATAGACGCGCACGCAACGCTTTAAGCGCATTGGCTCGGTTCTGGTGCTGCGATTTCTCAGATGATGTAACAACAATGCCCGTAGGCAGGTGTGTTATTCTTACGGCAGAATCTGTTGTATTCACGTGTTGTCCACCTGCCCCGGATGAACGATAGGTATCGATTCGGATTTCACTATCCGGAATATCAATGTCGATGTTGTCATCAACTTCAGGATAGACCCATACAGACGAAAAGGATGTGTGCCTCCGCGCGTTGCTGTCATACGGTGAAATTCGAACCAACCGATGCACCCCCGACTCGGTTTTTGCCCAACCAAAGGCGTTATCTCCACGGATCATGATCGAGGCATTCTTGATACCCGCTTCGTCACCGGAAGTGATGGACTGAACTTCCACTTTAAAACCGTTTTGCTCCGCCCATCGCGTGTACATACGAAGAAGCATATTGGCCCAATCCTGGCTCTCTGTGCCCCCTGCGCCGGCGTTCACTTCCAGAAAACAGTTCGCGTTGTCCATTTCTCCAGACAGAAGTGCCGCAACTTGACGTTTACCCATTTCACGATTCATTTTTGCAAGCGCGGCTTCGGCTTCAGCAACAACGTCCTCATCACCCTCTTCTTCACCGAGAAGGATCAGGCCTTCATGGTCTTCAAGCTCTGCTTCAATCTCACGAATTGTCTTAATCGAAGTTTCAAGGTGTTGGCGTTCACGCATCAGTTTTTGCGCCTCATTCGGATCATTCCAGATTTCTGGATCCTCAGATTTGGCGTTCAACTCATCCAGTCTTTTGTTCGCGACATCCCAGTCAAAGATGCCTCCTCAGCAGGCTGACTGCTTGCTTGATATCTGAAATAATCGTTTGCGTTTCTGCACGCATTTAAATTCCCTCAAAATGTGATTTTCAACGGCGGAACATATTGCTCCAGTTTTACCAAGTAAACAGGCACGCGAAGTTTTTCGCATATTGCCACAGCAATTGCGGCCTAACCACTGGACCTAAATCTCAGAATGATCTTAAAGATAAACCCTATGGTTTATGGAGAACGTGGATGCGCTGGTTGAAACGCATTGTCGTAAGTTTTTTAATATTGTTGGCTGTTGCTGCGGTTTCGTTTTTCACGTTTGGACCAGGCATTGCAGAAAACCAACAAAACAAGGTCGTACCGCATCAACCCTACACAATTTCTCCGAGCGCTCAGGCACTTCACGACAGCCTGCTTATCGGCGACCTGCATGCAGATACACTATTGTGGAAACGTGATCTGACAAAGCGTTGGGATCGCGGACACACGGATATTCCGAGGCTTCTTGAAGGCAATGTCGGGCTGCAGATTTATACCGCCGTTACCAAAAGCCCCGCAGGGCAAAACTACATTCGGAATTCGGCGGAGGCGCGCGACAACATAACGTTGCTTGCTATTGGACAGTTATGGCCTGTCAGGACTTGGTATAGCCTGCTTGAGCGGACCCTTTACCAAGCGGAAAAACTCCACCGGTTCGAAGCAGAAATGCCGGAAAGTGTCAAAATCATAAAGTCTTTACAAGACCTCGAAGACGTTTTGGAGAGACGCGCCCGGGGAGAAAAAGTAATTGGCTTTATCCTGGGTATTGAGGGCGCACACCCGCTTGTTGGTAAGATTGAAAACCTGAACGTGATTACAGATGCGGGTTACCGATTGATCGGATTACAGCATTTCTTCGACAATGAACTGGGTGGATCCCTGCATGGCGAAGCGAACAATGGGCTCACTGATTTTGGCCGGCAGGTCGTAAAGGCGATTGCTGAACAAAACCTGATATTGGACGTCGCGCACTCAAGTGAACAAGTTGTACGCGATGTGCTGGAGATCACGGATATACCGATTGTGGTTAGCCATACAGGCATTCGAAGCCATTGTGATGTCCACCGCAACATCCCCGATGAATTGATGCGGCAAATAGCGGCTCGTGGCGGCTTAATCGGAATAGGATTCTGGAAAGATGTGACCTGTGATGACACGCCGATGGGGATTGCAGCTGCTATTAAAGCTGCAATTTCTGTTGTTGGCGAAGATCATGTGTCCTTGGGATCCGACTACGATGGCACAGTCACGGTTACCTTTGATGCTTCAGAACTGGCTGTCTTGACGCAATCCTTGCTTGAGATTGGTCTCTCTGAAACCCAAATTCGGAAAGTGATGGGAGAAAATATGGTGCGATTGCTCCGCCAAAGGCTGGGTAATCGTTAAACACAGGACTATGCAGCTTTTTGTACGCCCAAGAATTCTGCTGGGGTTTTTACCGTGACACCTTTTTCTACTGAGTCACAAAAATGATCCAAAAGCTGATCAAATGTATCCTTGCTTTCCA
>JBCCXO010000020.1:0-57142 GCA_039191645.1 Pseudomonadota bacterium
AATACCCTTGCGCCAAAAACCGTTAAGTTTTGAAATTTGATGATGATTAACCCGACCGGGCGCGAGCGTTCCGTAAGTCGCAAGGCGAGTTTCTGCCGACATGTTGTATCCCTCTTTCAAATATCTTGTACCCGGACTTTCTGAGCGGGTTGACCAAAATTTTTTGCATAAGCACGTGAAAAAGCGGAGAGCGAGTTAAAACCACTCCTTACCGCAATCTCTCGCATACTCAACCCCGTATTTAGCACCATCCGATTAGCCGCTTTAAGCCTCAAATTTAAGTAAAATCGACCCGGGGTCATGCCTACATGGCGCTTAAAGATTTGTTCAAGTGTATTCGTAGAAACCCCGATCCGGCGTGCGATCGCAGCAATGGGAATGGGTTGTTCAATCCATTTCTCCATCAACCTTACCGCCTCCTCCAGACGACGTTCCTTACGTGCCACACGCCCAAGCGATACCAGAGGTTGTTCATCAAACTGTGAATGCGCTTCATCATAGATAAACACACTGGCAACCTCCATCGCAATCGCCGGTCCATTGCGCTTTCGGATCATATCTAGAAACATATCAAACGCAGGAGAAGCGCCGCCACACGTCATCCGGTTGCGATCAATCACAAATCGATCAAGACGTACCTCAATATCGGGAAACAAATCAGTGAAAGCCTCAAAGTCTTCCCAGTGGGTTGTTGCTGTATAACCATCTAACAGACCAGCCCTGGCAAGGATCCAACTTCCTGCTTCCACTCCGGCAATCAATTCAAATCCGGAAGCTGCCTTTCTGACCGTGGAAATGGCAGAAGACGTGACGTGTAGGTTTTGATTAAACCCACCGATGATAATCAAAAGATCACCGCGTTGACGTTCATCAAATGCATGATCGATCGCCAGGGGCACATCACAGGTTAAAGCAACATTGACACCGCTCAAGCTCGTGAGTTGCCATTGATAAAGCAAAAAGCCCGCAACCCGATTTGCCGCGCGCATGGGTTCCAAGACCGAAGCCACGCACATCATAGAAGATTCCGGCAATACCAGAATTGTGACGTCGCAGGGTTTTTGGTGCGAAACATGAGCCGACATGCGTATTTTGTGAAATAAAACACGATTTAAGTCAAATTTTTTTCAGAACTTGCCGGAAGATACTTCCCTAGTATAGGAGGGATGCCCATGCCACTGGAACCAAACCGAGACGTTTTCATCACCTGCGCCGTAACAGGCTCTGGAGGCACTCAGGATCGCAGCCATCATGTTCCCCGATCGCCGGAGCAGATTGCGAATTCGGCCATAGACGCTGCCAAAGCGGGTGCTGCGATCGTGCACTGTCACGTGCGTGATCCTGAGAGCGGTACGCCCTCGCGCAAGCTGGAATATTATCGCGAGGTGACAGATCGCATTCGCAACGCAGATGTTGATGTGGTCCTCAATCTCACGGCAGGCATGGGGGGAGACATGGTGTTTGGCTCAACCGAAGCGCCGCTTCCTGTCAACGAGCAAGGCACCGACATGATTGGTGCAACCGAAAGAATCGCTCATATTCGCGAATGCTTACCTGAAATATGTACGCTTGATTGCGGAACGATGAATTTCGCTGAAGCCGACTATGTGATGACCAATACACCCGGTATGCTCCGTGCCATGGGCAGCATGATGACAGAGCTTGGAGTTTGCCCTGAAATCGAAGCCTTTGACACCGGACATCTTTGGTTTGCCAAAGAACTGGTCAAGGAAGGAACGCTGAGTTCCCCAGCCCTGGTTCAACTCTGCATGGGCGTACCGTGGGGTGCACCCGATGACATGAACACCTTTATGGCCATGGTCAACAATGTCCCCGCTGACTGGAACTGGTCTGCTTTCTCACTGGGACGCAACCAGATGAATTACGTAGCCAATGCGGTAAACGCGGGCGGCAACGTACGCGTGGGACTGGAAGACAATCTTTGGCTGGCAAAGGGCCAATTGGCAACCAATGCCCAATTGGTGGAACGCGCCGTCACCATCATTGAAAACATGGGCTCCACCATTATGGGGCCTGAAGCAGTAAGGGAAAAATTGGGCTTATCCAAACGCCCCCCTGCTTAACAGCTAGGAAAAAAAGATGATCATAGGATTGTTCCGTGCTTTGTATTTCTTCGGACCAGTGCTTGCTTTAGCCCTGATCTTAATGCCGGTTCGCAAAACCCTGGCGCGTTACCTTTGGGGACTGTCTGCACTGATTGTTTCTTTCCACTGGATCGCATTTTTCTCTGCACAAGAAGACAACGCAACAGACGTAGGCATTTTTGGCATAGCCACATGGACACCGCTCATCCTGACAACGGCGTTAGCAGGTCTTACCGAAAAACACTGGCGTGGCTGGCATGAAAACCCCTTCATTTCTCAGGGAATTATGTGCCTCCTGTGCACACTTCCTTCAATCGCAGCATTCATTTTAACCAGGTGAACCCATGATCAAAACAGCAGCAATCATCGGCGGAGGCGTAATCGGTGGCGGATGGGCTGCCCGTTTTCTTTTGAATGGCATAGACGTGCAATTGTTTGATCCTGATCCCGAAGCCGACCGCAAAATCGGAGAAGTTCTTGCAAACGCTCGACGTTCACTACCGGCATTGCTGGACAATTCCGTACAGACCGAGGGAAAACTTACCCATGTCGCAACCCTTGCCGAAGCCGTGACAGATGCAGATTGGATTCAGGAAAGCGTTCCCGAGCGCCTCGAAATCAAACATAAGGTCTTTGCCGAAATTCAGTCGCATTGCCGCAAAGATGCACTGATTGGTTCGTCGACATCCGGCTTCAAGCCCAGTGAACTACAGGAAGGTGCAGCCAGTCCATCTCAAATATTTGTCGCTCACCCGTTTAACCCGGTCTACCTGCTTCCGTTAATCGAACTTGTCGGTGCGCCACAAACGTGTGCTAGAGCCAAAGCTGCCCTTATGCCCATCGGCATGAAACCGCTGATTGTCCGTCAGGAAATTGATGCTCACATCGCTGACCGTTTTCTCGAAGCAGTTTGGCGCGAAGCGCTCTGGCTGATCAAGGACGGGGTGGCAACGACAGAAGAAATCGACGATGCAATCCGTTTTGGTTTCGGCCTCAGATGGGCGCAAATGGGTTTGTTTGAAACCTACCGTGTTGCCGGAGGCGAAGCGGGCATGAAACACTTCATCGCGCAATTCGGCCCCTGCCTTAAATGGCCCTGGACTAAGTTGATGGATGTGCCTGAGCTGACAGATGAACTGGTCAACGCAATTGCTAGCCAGTCTGATGCACAATCAGGCATGCACACCATTCGGGAACTGGAACGCATCCGCGATGATAACCTCGTTACCATCCTGCGCGGGCTAAAAGCCCGCAATTGGGGTGCAGGAGCGACGCTTGCTGAACACGAATTGCGCATGAAACCGGAATTGCCGCAAGACCTATCAAAGCCATTAAACACCCTCAATCGGGTGATCCCGATCGACTGGACAGACTACAATGGCCACATGAATGAAAGTCGTTACGGACAAGTCTTTTCCGATGCAGGCGATGTTGTGATGGCCATGATTGGCGCAGATCAAGCCTACATCGATACCGGGCTTTCCTATTTTACGGTGGAAAATCTGATCCAGTTCCGCAATGAAACACACCCCGGCGAACGGATTACGGTCGTTACCCAAGTCCTCCAGGCTGAGGGAAAAAAACTTCGCATGTACCACAAAATGCATCGCGCCAATGAAGATGGTTCCCCGGGAGACCTTCTGTGTACTTGCAACCAATTGTTGGTTCACGTGTCCTTGGAAACCAGACGCTCTTGCGAGCCCGGCCCGGAAATGGCGGCCAAAATGAAAGCACTCCACGAAGCACAGTCCAAATTGCCCAAACCGGAAAGCATGCGATGAGGTACTTGAGGCCACGAAACCTGTTGCTGCTCGGAGTGATACTGATTGTATCGGGTTTTCTCTATGATCTGTTTTTCGCGGGCCTGCCATACCAGGACGTTTCTCCGGAAAAAGAACTGGCATGGAAGCAAAACAAAGAAATTGCTGCAACAGTCATGAAAGCGGGATTCCTGACGGCTGTTGCAGGCACAGGATTAAAAATCTTCAATTATTTCAAAAAGAAGCAAGGATAAACCATGCAGTTCGCACTTACTGAAGAACAACAAATGATTGTCGATACCACGAAGGCTTTTGTGGAAAACGAACTGTATCCCTTGGAAGCAGAGGTCGAGCGCACGGGTCATTTGGATATGGACGTAGTCAAGGATGTGCAGACCAAAGCGATAGAGACAGGGTTGTATGCGGCAAACATCCCGGAAGAATTTGGTGGTGCCGGTCTCGATACCCTGACCTGGCTTCTTTATGAAAAAGAACTTGGCAAAGCCAATTATGCCCTTCATTGGACTGGTGTGGCACGGCCTTCAAACATTTTATGCGCGGGCACACCGGAACAACGAGAGAAATACCTCGAGCCCTGCGTGCGCGGAGAAAAATGGGATTGCATGGCAATGACCGAGCCCGGCGCCGGATCCGATTTGCGCGGCATGAAAGCAACGGCCGTGCAAGATGGGGATGACTGGATCATCAATGGCACCAAACATTTTATCAGCCATGCTGATATTGCTGACTTTACCATCGTTTATGTGGCTACTGGAGAAGAAGACACGCCACGCGGAAAGAAGAAACTGATTACGTCCTTCTTCGTTGATAAAGGCACACCCGGTTACACAGTACGCGATGGGTATAACAACGTCTCCCACCGGGGATACACCAACTCAATCCTGGAATTCGACGATTGCAGGGTTCCCAAGGAAAACATGCTGGGAGAACTCCATAAAGGTTTCGAAGTCGCCAATGACTGGTTAGGAGCAACCCGGTTGCAGGTGGCATCGACCTGCCTTGGACGCGCAGAACGCGCATTC
The DNA here is from genome assembly GCA_039191645.1 of Pseudomonadota bacterium. GTDB lineage: Bacteria > Pseudomonadota > Alphaproteobacteria > Rhizobiales > Rhizobiaceae > JAALLB01. Next base: position 4,909 of record JBCCXO010000020.1, read on the forward strand.
GATCATGCCGTTGACTGGTCCGCCGAGCGCGAACAATTCGGCCAAAAAATTGGTAAATTTCAGGGCGTTTCCTTCAAACTTGCTGACATGGCAATGGAAATGAAAGCAGCAGAACTGCTCACCTGGGAAGCAGGCTGGAAGTATGATCAAGGCACATGCACAGATTCAGACATGGCAATGGCCAAACTGAAAGCCACAGAAATGCTGGCATTTGTAGCGGACGAAGCAATTCAGATACACGGTGGAATGGGGGTGATGGATGAACTGCCGCTGGAGCGCATCTGGCGCGATGCCAGAATAGAACGAATTTGGGAAGGTACATCTGAAATCCAGCGCCATATTATTTCTCGCGCTCTACTGAGGCCACTCGGTGCCTGATTTATCCCGTCTCCTTCGTCCCGCTTCTGTAGCCTATGTCGGTGGTTCCCAAATTGCCGGGCCGATCCGGGCTGCAAGACGTGCAGGATATGAAGGTGACATGTATGTCATTAATCCGGTCAAAGACCAGATTGAGGGAATTCCCTGTACCAAATCTGCAGCCAACTTGCCTGTGACACCAGACGCGGCTGTGATCGGCCTCTCTCCAGAACGCGCGATTATCGCAGTCAAAAAATTATCGGATTCCGGATGCGGCGGAGCCGTTGTAATGTCGTCCGGATTTTCAGAGCTGAACACGGATGAAGGACGCGAACGACAGCAACGCCTTGTTGAAGCAGCGGGAAGCATGCCGTTGCTTGGCCCCAACTGTATGGGGCTGATGAACCAGTTTTCCGGCGCTTTTGTCTGGGGAGATGACAATCACTGCGAACGCCAGTCTGGCCCGGCGGCCGCAATCATATCTCAGTCCGGTGCTCTTTTAATTGGGATGACCGGGGTCGAAAAAGCACTGCCACTTGGGTATGCAATCTCGATCGGGAATCAGGCCGTAACGACAGCTGCTGATTTGGTAGATGCCATCGCGAAAGATGACCGAATAAAAGCGATCGGATTATATCTTGAGGGCATGAATGAGGGTGAGCCGCTCGGCAGGGCTTGTCTTGATGCGTTGAAGAAAGGGGTGCCGGTCATTGCCTTAAAGGGTGGAGATCAGGCTGCGGGCGCGGCTGTCGCACAAAGCCACACAGCCTCAATGGTCGTGGAACGTGATTTATGGGATGCCTTCAAATCACGCTTTGGTATCGAAGAAGTATCTTCCCCAAAAGCACTCATCGAAACCCTGAAACTGTTGACGGTTGCTGGCCTGCCAAAAGGAAACAAGGTGTCGATAGTTTCATACTCCGGCGGCATCAATGGGTTAGCGGCAACACGTTGTGCGCCAATGGGTATTGCGCTCCCGCATCCCAGCGAAGCAAACGATCAATGGTTACGGCAAAATCTTCCCGAGACCGTTGCAATTGCCAATCCCATAGACCTCAACATTCCTTATAGTGCCAGTGACGGTTCAATTTCGATGCGAGACACGACGGGTGTAGCAGAAGCGATTGTTAAGTTTGCCGAAAATGTTTCTGATCAGATCACATTCTTTATCGATGTTCCACGTCCAGGTGCAGGCGAGTTGGATCGGGTTTGGTGCGACTCGCTTGAAGCGCTGATAGAGGTAAGAAACAAACTTGGGTTGCCCGTATCCGTTTCCGGTATTCTACCGGAAGGATTACCGGAAGAATTCCGCCGCCATATGCATGCGAACGGAGTTGCGACCGTGCTTGGTTTCACAGAAACCATGGAAGCGATTTCCCTAAGCATAAAACTTGCTGACAACCTTCGAAACAAGGCGGCTTCTTCAGCGCCGGCACCACTCTTGAATGTTCCTCAGCTTGATCAAATCCGCATGCTGGATGAAGCCGCTTCAAAAAGTGCCCTTGCTGAATTCGGCTTGATCGCCCCAGTCCATGAAGCCGTTGAGATCGAAAAAGCCGTAGAAGCTGCGGAAAGAATTGGCTTTCCAGTAGCGTTGAAAGTCCTCAGCACCGAAATTGCGCATAAAGCGAAACTCGGGGGCGTTCGATTGAACCTGAAAACGCCTGATGAGCTGACCGCGGCTGCGAACAAAATGGCAAGCGACGTCGAAACGGCAAGAGCCGGGCATGCGGTGAAACATGTGCTGGTAGAAAAAATGCTGACGGATGCCGACACTGAAATGATTGTTGGCATAAAACGGCACCCGGCACTGGGGCTTGCAATGATGGTTGGGCGAGGCGGCAGCAAAGCAGAAGAACTGTCAAGTTTCCAGACAATCCTGCTCCCGCTACAAACAAATGACCTAGCACAGGCATTCTGCAAGCTTGGCATACACAACCATCCTGCCATTGAGGGTTTTGAAACTTGCTGCAAAGCCGTTGCTGCTTATGCATTGGCAAACACCGATACACTGATTACGCTTGACGTTAATCCGGTAATGTTGGGGGCTAATGGCAGTGCCGTTGCTACCGACGCACTTATCGTGCTGGGAGAACACCATGACACTGCATGATCAGGTCGGGTTAAAAGGCCCTGCATATGATGTCTGGATTGAGCGCGGAAAAATACGCGAATTTTCATACGCCATGGAGGCCCCACTGCCCGAATTTCTGGAAGGCCCCACACCCGTCATCCCACCAATGTTTTTAGTTTCCGCACCCTATACGTGGGGCTACACCCTGGAACGGCCCCGCGGTACCGTATTTTCTCAGATTACCCATGATCTCACAGTTTCGCTACACGCCGAAGAAAGCTTCCTCTTCCATGGGACCCCGCTACGCGTTGGTGAAAAGCTAAGCGCACAACCAAGTCTTGAGCGCGTCTGGCAAAAAAAGGGAGGGAGCGGCGGAAACCTTACCTTCCTGACAATTTTGAATGAATACAAGGATTCCACCGGAAGTCTTCGAGCAGAACAAAGATCGACAAGCGTTACAACCGAGGCGGCTCCCGGCGAAGGGGCATGGAACCCGAAAATCCCAACCTATGAACCAGATTACACTGAACTGGAAACCGAGAGTATATTTCTTCCAATAGAGCGGCAACGCTTTGAAAATCTTGAAGTTGGCAAAGGACCAGGACCCATATATGCCCCGCCGCTTTCAAAACGGGATATCGTTAGGTTTCAAGGTGTTGTTGGTGAAGATGATCCCCTTCACCACGATCCAGAATGGGCATCAAAGAACAACTACCCGTCTGTGTTTGCACTGGGAACGCATCAAGCCAGTCTGATGTCTGCCTATGCAAGTTTTTGGCTCTCCCCGGAGTTTATTCGCGAATACAAGGTGCGCTTCCGCGAAGTGATGTGGCCCGGCGATCGCTTTCACTACGAGGGCATTGTCACAGATCTGGACGATACGCTAAGAAAGGTGACACTGCACCTGACATGCCAACGTGAAGACAGGACCATCGTCTGCGAAGCTTGGGCAACTTTTGATTTTTCTTCAGAAACGATACGGAGTTCAATATGACGGACCCAATTAAAACCAGAAAAGAAGGAGGCATCCTCGAAGTCACGCTCGACCGCCCAAAGGCAAACGCCATCGATTTGGCAACCAGCCGCGTGATGGGGGAGGTTTTTCGCGAGTTTCGGGATGACCCGGATATGCGGGTCGCTATTCTGACCGGGGCTGGAGAAAAGTTTTTTTGCCCCGGCTGGGATCTAAAGGCTGCAGCGGATGGTGATGCCGTAGATGGCGACTATGGCGTTGGCGGATTTGGTGGCCTTCAGGAGCTTCCGCAAATGAACAAACCAGTCATTGCCGCCGTCAACGGCATCGCCTGCGGCGGCGGACTTGAAGTAGCTTTGTCTTGTGACATCATCTTGGCGGCGGAGCATGCTACATTTGCGCTGCCGGAGATACGATCTGGTACAGTGGCAGATGCAGCCTCAGTTAAACTTCCCAAGCGCATCCCCTATCATGTGGCAATGGAAATGCTGCTGACCGGGCGCTGGCTTGAAGTTGAAGAAGCCCATCGTTGGGGCATCGTAAATTACATTCACACAGCAGATGAGTTGATGGAAAAAGCCTGGGAAATGGCGCGTCTTTTGGAAAGCGGCCCGCCTTTGGTATACGCAGCGATCAAGGAAATCGTCCGAGATGCAGAAGACAGCAAGTTTCAAGATACGCTTAATCGCATAACAAAACGTCAGCTTGCAACCGTTGACACGCTGTACAGTTCAGAAGACCAGATGGAAGGTGCGCGGGCCTTTGCTGAAAAACGTGATCCTGTCTGGAAGGGAAGATAAACCGTGTTCAAACCCCGCGATCCTGAATTCGAAGCAAAGGTAAAGACGAGCTTTGCAAAACAGGGTGCGATGCAGTTGATCGGCGGGGAACTCATCGCAGTTGAGCCGGGACTGGTAACACTGGAAATGCCCATGAAGGACACTATCACTCAACAAAATGGTTTTGTTCATGCAGGCATCATTACAACCATGATGGACAGTGCCGCAGGCTATGCAGCGTTCTCACTGATGGAACCAGAAGCAGCAGTTTTGACAATTGAGTTCAAAACCAACCTGATGGCACCGGCCCGCGGCAACCGGTTCCGTTTCATTGGGCGTGTCATCAAACCCGGCAAAACCATCACTTTTTGCGAGGCCGAAGCAATTGCCCTCGAGGCTGGCTTGCCAGATCAAAAAGTCAGCACGATGTCAGCGACGATGATGGCGGTTACGGATCGCCCGCTGATAAGGCCATGAGTGAATTCAAAGTGGCAAGACTAGCGTATCTTTTAAAGTTTCAAGCACAATTGCTGTTTTCACATTCTGAATTGAATCATGAACAAGAAGCTTTTCGGAAATCAATTTGTTCAGAACCTTTAAATCAGGCGCCACCACCTTCACATAGTAGTCCATGTCTCCAGTCATTTGATTGACCTCTTGCACATTCGGCAATTCATCGAACAATTTGACCAGCTTTTCAGCACTGTCTGCACTATGGGTTGCGAGCGTAACAGAGATAACGCAAGTAAGACCAAAGCCTACTTTTTCCTTGTCTACCGTCGCACGGTAACCCGTAATCACGCGCCGTTCCTCCAGCCGGGCACGACGGCGCGAACACTGGGATGCGGACAGTCCAATTTTTTCCGCAAGCTCATTATTGCTCAATCGTGCATCTGCTTGAAGCGCTGCGATTAATTTGCGATCAAATCCATCCAAATCAGTTGTTTCACTCATATTCTGACTCATAATGATCATTTTTTGCATCATTTATCACTATTTTGCATATTTCGCAAATTTATTGCGCCTCGCATACACTATGATCTTTGGCGAAACTATATTTCTGCGAGGTTTGAGACATGCAGCTGTCCATTGCTCTTTTGAATGCGTTAAAGCGCTACGGGGCCGAGGAAATATTCGGTATTCCCGGAGATTTTGCCCTTCCGTTTTTTAAAGTGATTGAAGCCAGTGAAGTTTTGCCGCTTTACACATTAAGCCATGAACCCGCGGTTGGATTCGCCGCCGATAGTGCCGGACGATATCGTGGAACCTTAGGCGTAGCGTGTGTAACTTACGGTGCAGGCGCACTGAATATGATAAATCCAATCGCAACAGCCTATGCTGAGAAATCTCCACTTGTTGTCATTTCAGGCGCTCCAGGAACGGACGAACGGGAGATGGGTTTAGGACTCCATCACCAGGTAAAACATCTCGAAAGCCAAATGTTGATCATGAAAGAGGTGACGTGTGCGCAATGTGTTTTGGATGACCCACTTACGGCACCAACAGAAATTGCCCGTGTCCTGACAGCTGCACGGGAACGTTCACTTCCCGTCTACATCGAATTTCCCCGTAACATGGTGGATACCGAAGTCGACCCTGTCCCAGACTTGCAAAAACCGGCCGCAAACCTTGATGCAGCCATGGCAGCGGCAAAAGAGATTTTGAAACTCTTGAGCGAAGCCTCTAACCCCGCTCTTTTACTCGGCGTAGAGATCAGGCGGTTTGGCCTCGAACGCAAAGTAGCAACTTTGGCCGAAACGTTAGGGATACCGGTTGCAACAAGTTTCATGGGAAGAGGCATTCTCGCAGAAACCAAAGCACCAATTGCCGGAACATATCTTGGTTTGGCGGGCGAAGAACAGATCAGGCAGATTGTTGAACGCAGCGATGGCCTTTTAATGCTCGGGGTAATTCTGTCCGACACGAATTTCGGCATTTCAAAACGCGAGCTGGATGTTCGGCACACGGCTCATGCCTTCGATGGCGTGGTACGGCTGGCACACCACATCTATCCGGCTGTGAGCCTGGAAGCATTGGTAGACGCCCTCATTGAATTATCAGAAAAGCTGGGTTCTGCAGAAGCTATTTCAGTAACCTACGAAACAGCTCTGGAGACAATGGACACTCAGATTCTGCCAGCAGACGTGGCGATCATCGTCAATCGGTTTTTCGAAAAGTATGGAGAAATGCCCATCGCCTCAGACATGGGAGATTGCCTTTTCACCGCGATGGATATGAAGCACACCGCATTGGTTGCCCCTGGCTATTACGCAACAATGGGCACTGGCATTCCATTTGGTATTGGCCTTGAAGTCGCAAGCAAGAAAAGGCCGATGGTGCTGGTGGGGGATGGTGCATTCCAAATGACCGGTTGGGAACTTGGAAACGCAAACCGCCTTGGCTTAAAGCCCTTAATCCTGCTTTTTAACAACACGGCCTGGGGAATGCTGAAAGCCTTCCAGAAAGGAACGCAATACAACAATCTAGAAGACTGGAACTTTGCGCGTCTTGCCGATGACTTGGGCGGACGCGGCCAGCGTGTCCAAACGCCACGCGAACTGGAAAACGCTTTGGAATTGGCACAAAAGGATGACACGTGTTTTCAGCTGATCGAAATTATGCTTCCCGCTGATGCAATGTCGAAAACACTACAACGCTTCACCGAAACAATTTCAAAACGATCAGCGCTCGGAAATTAGTTTCTGTGCAGCGTCTGGCAACAGGGATTTAACGGACTTCAAAGCGCGAAGCAGCTTCGAAGTCTATCTCTATACCTGTTCCAACGACACCTTCAAGATCAACAAACCCGTTTTTAATTTTCAGGGGTTCCTTGATGACAGGATTGAACCAGTCAACATATTCAAGCCATCCTGCACTCGGCGTCACACTCAACAATTGCGCGCAGACTTCAGGCCACAAATGGCTGGACACTTCCGTATTCTGTTTCGCAGCCATTTCAGCTATTCTTGTCCAACCGGTAACGCCCAGACATTTCTGAGCATCCGGCATAATTCTTTCAACCACCCCAGCATCAAATGCGCTTTGGAAATCTGCGGGTGCCCACCAGTTTTCACCGGCTTGCAGCGGCGCATTCGTCTCCTTATGCAACCTCACATAATCAGAAAAATCGTGCGAATAGATCGGCTCCTCTACCCAGGTTAATCCCTCATCTTTCAACATTTCCAGTCTGGTTTTAGCCTCCTCAAACGTGAGGCTTTGATTGTAGTCGACCATCAAGGCAACATCGGGTCCAACAGCCTTGCGCATCTCCCGAATGACTTCGAGTTCTTCCTCCATAGAAGGATAGCCAATTTTTGCCTTCACTCCCAAAAATCCTTGTTGCGCCAAAAGACCAGCCCCTTCAGCCGATCCTTTCACACCATCATAGCCAACATTGCCATAGGGTTTGACAGGCTTCGGCGCGTCACCAAGCAGCTGATGTAAAGCAGACCCCTTAGAGCGCGCCAACGCATCCCACAAAGCCATATCAATGCCGCCCAGGACCATGCCCATGAAACCCTGTGTTCCAACAAGCTTGAACCGACCAGCCAAAAAGGCAGTATTGAATTTCGGGTCAAGGGTTTGATCCCGGAGCAACGGCAAAACGTGGTTTGCCGTCTCGAAGATCGGTTTCAAAAAGGCGCTCATGTAACAAAAAACAATGCCGTTACCACGAACCCCCTGATCTGTCTCAACTGAAATGAGAATGAGCGGGCAAACTTCAATGACCCCGGCAGCGGTTTTATGTGGTACCGTCATTGAGACTTCTACTGCCCGAATATCAAAATCAGTAATCTTCATGGGTTTCACGAAACACAATTTCGAATAGCGTCAATGTTTGCCTTATAAGATTCAACCGTACCACCTTTGAAAACGGCGGAACCCGCCACCAAGACGTCAGCACCCGCTGCAATGACTGAAGGTGCTGTGTCGGGATCGACGCCACCGTCTATTTCGATGTGGATTGGCCGGTCACCAATCATGGCTTTCAACTGCATGGTTTTCCGGACCACTTCAGGAATGAAACGTTGTCCTCCAAATCCCGGATTTACTGACATGAGACAGACCAGATCAATACGATCAAGGACATGTTCAAGAATGCCAACAGGCGTATGTGGATTTAATGCTACGCCTGCCTGACACCCCAAATCTTTCACCGCTTGTAAGGACCGGTCCAAATGCTTGGTCGCTTCTGCATGTACCGTTAAAATCTGACACCCCGCAGCAGCAAATTCTGCAAGATAAACATCAACGGGCTCAATCATAAGGTGACAATCAAAGAGTTTGTCTGTTCGATCACGTATCGTCTTGATGACTGGAGCACCAAATGTGATATTGGGAACGAAATGTCCATCCATGACATCCAGATGGATCCAGTCTGCCCCGGCAGAAACAACACTTTCTACTTCATCCCCAAGTTTGGAAAAATCTGATGCCAGTACGGAAGGTGCAATGATGATATTGGCAGCCATGGCCATGTCTCCACTTGTTTCGCGACCATGCAATAGAACAAGTGTCGCAAAAAGTCTCGTGTGCTTTGAAAATTCCTGTTAATTCGCGACAAACAAATCCAATGGAGAAAAAGATGGATAAGGCACTATTTGAAAAAGGGTTGGAAAAGCGAAAAGGCACGCTCGGCACCGAATATGTCGAGAAGAACCTCGCCGCCGCAGATGAATTTACCCGTCCTTTCCAAGAAGCCATGACCGAATGGTGTTGGGGCTTTGGCTGGGGTGACGAAGTCATTGATATGAAAACCCGCTCCATGATGAACCTTGCAATGATTGGAGCCCTGGGAAAAATGCATGAATGGGAAATTCATTGCCGGGGAGCGCTAAACAATGGTGTCAGCAAAGAGGAAATTCGCGCGATCATCCATGTTGTTGGCATTTATTGCGGTGTACCCCAGTCTCTAGAATGTTTTCGTGTTGCTCGAAAAGTTCTGGAAGAGGCCGGTGAACTCTAAATCGCATTGAGCGTGAGCAATTGATAGCTCGCAACCACCTCTTTGTCTTGGTTAAAAATCTCGACATCCCAACGTACAGCTCCGAACGCGTCCGTTCGGGGCTTTTTCTCTGATACAGTCAACGTCACCGATATCCGATCCCCGGGCGATACAGGTTTGGTGAACCGGAGGTTGTCCAGTCCGTAGTTTGCCAGGACTGGACCGGGATCGGGGTCAACGAATAAACCTGCCGCAAAGGAAAGCAGCAAATACCCGTGTGCCACACGACCTGGGAAGAATGGGTTAGCCTTGGCTGCCACCTCATCCATGTGCGCGTAAAACGTGTCCCCGGTAAATTCAGCAAAATGATCTATGTCTTCAAGTCTGATGGTCCTCTCCTCCGTCTCGAGGAACTCACCAATTTCAAGTTGATCGAAAGTTTTCCGGAACGGATGAACCGCTTTTTGCATTTCATGCCTCATATCGCGTCAAAATCGAGTACAAGCTTTTCTGTTTTCGGCCGGGACTGACAGGCCAAAACAAAGCCGGCTTCAAGCTCCAAATCATCGAGGGAGAAGTTTTTGTCCATCTCTGCTTCGCCTTCGGTCACTTTACAGCGGCATGTTGCACACATACCTCCGGCACAAGAAAACGGCAGGTCAAGACCGGATTTTTCCGCAGCACTCAACACTGTATCCTGCGCATCTGAAAACACAAAATTACGGGTCACACCATCAAGGATGACATCAACTGTTACGCCTTCTTCTACGGCTTTAAGCGTAGCATCGGACACGACAGCAGGTTCTGAGTGTTCAGCCGTCTTGAAAAGTTCAGATTTGAGCTTTTCAGCTGCAATGCCGTTTGAGGTGAAGTATTCAATCAGATCCGCGGTCATCTGCATTGGCCCGCAAAGAAAAATCTCATCGGCTACCTGCGGTGCTATAATGCCTTTCTCAACCATTTGAGCCACCCGTTCCACATCGATGCGGCCATAAAACAATTCCACATCCTGCATTTCCTGACTCAGGACATGATACATATGAAAGCGTTCCACAAAACGATCTTTCAGGTCTTCAACCTCTTCTCGAAACATAATCGAAGACGTCATCCGGTTTCCATAAACCAGCGTCACACTTGCCGCTGGCTCATTCTCCAATACCGATCGCGCAATAGAAAGGACCGGCGTAATCCCTGATCCTGCAGCAATTAAAATCAGATTCCGACCTTGCCCTTGATCTGGCGCACAAACAAACCGACCCTCGGGCGGCATCACTTCCAGCGTTTGACCGACAGCAAGTGTTTGGGCATAGGTTGAGAACCGGCCGCCATTCACTTTCTTGATCCCGACACGCAAATCTTGATCCTTCGCGGCACAAATGGAGTAGGACCGACGGATGTCCTCGCCTTTCACATCAGCACGAAGGGTTAAATACTGGCCGGGAAGAAAATCGTATTCGTGAGCAAGGGCATCTGGAACATCAAACGTAAGGGCAACCGCGTCTTCTGTCAGATGTTCAACCTTGCTTATGGTAAGCTTATGAAACGACTTGGACATGGGTCATATACACTTGAAATAATCGAAAGGCTCTTTGCAAGCTTCACAACGATAAAGCGCCTTGCAGGCAGTTGACCCAAATTCGGAGAGTTTTTGAGTTGAAGCTGAGCCGCAATGTGGACATGTAACCTCCGTTTCACCAAACAACGAACGGATGGACGAAGAAACTTTCTCCGGTGGAGCGATTCCATAAGCTTTCAGTTTGCTGCGCCCTTCTTCGGTAATCCAGTCTGTAGTCCAGGCCGGTGAAACAACGCGTCTGACGACCGGTTTAAACCCCGCTTCGAGCAAGGCCGTTTCGACCGCCAGTTCAATCGCGAGCACGGCCGGGCATCCTGAATAGGTTGGTGTTACATCGGCAAACGCAGTTTTCCCTTCAACCTGTACATCCCGAAGAATGCCAAGATCTTCAATTGTGACAACAGGAATTTCGGGATCAACCACGGAAGCAGCCGCCTGCCAAGCAGCCCGTTTCGATGTTCGGTCAAGATCCATTTCTAAAACTACCATGTCATCCCCGGATACGTCCGCTGCATGTATTGCAATTCGGTAAGGAGGTATCCCATGGATTCACCATGCTTACCGGCACGCCCACCCGATTGAGGCCAATATTCTACTGGAACCTCCAACTTGGCGGCAGCAAAAACCTGCCCCACCCGTCGGTCCCATTCTGCCTTCAATGAGGATGGATCGGCTATAATTCCCGCTTCAACCACACTGGAAATCACGTCGTCGATTTCAAACAACTCATCCGTAAAGCGGTGCAATTCCAAAACCGCGCTTTCCATGCGCTGGTGACTTTCTTCAGTCCCGTCACCCAAACGGATAATCCACTCAGCACTGTGACGGACGTGATACGCAATCTCTTTAATCGCCTTGCCGGCAATCCCGGCCAAAACTTCGTCACTTGAGGAGTGCGCCTTTTCCCAGAACAATTCCATAAAAACTGCAAAGTAAAACTGCCGCAACATAGTCTGCGCAAAATCCTCATTGGTTTGCTCAACCAACAAAAGGTTTTTATACTCATCTTCTGTTCTCAAGAACGCCAGCGCATCTTCATCCCTTCCAAGACCTTCTACTTCACCAGCATAGGTATAAAGGTTTCGGGATTGACCAATCAGGTCTAACGCCATGTTTGGCATGGAAAGATCTTCTTCTAAAGTCGGAGCATGACCGCACCACTCTGACATGCGATGACCAAGAACCAAATGATCATCTGCCAAACGCAAAAGAAATTCAAACAAAGCTTCCTTATCGGTCATCACATATGTCCCACTTCATCGGGAATATCGTAAAAAGTCGGGTGCCGATAAATTTTATCAGCCGCCGGTTCAAACAGTTCGTCTTTGTCTGCTGGATCAGACGCAACAATGTCTTTGGATCGCACAACCCAAACGGAAAGTCCCTCACCTCTTCGTGTGTAAACATCCCGTGCAGACTGTAATGCCATGACTTCATCGGCTGCATGAACCGAGCCAACATGCTTGTGTGCAAGCCCATTACGAGGGCGGATGAAAACTTCCCAAACCGGTGTCTCTTGATTCATTTGACTACTCCGCCGCTATTTTTGCTGCTTGTTGTTTACGGGCATGTTCAAGTGCAGCCTCACGCACCCAGGCACCATCATCCCAAGCTTTTTTACGCGTGGCCAACCGTTCCTTATTCAGAGGGCCACCGCCTTTAACCACACGCCAGAATTCATCCCAATCGATTTTGCCAAAATCGTAAGAGCCGCGCTTTTCATTCCACTTCAGATCTGGATCCGGCATTTTTAAACCAATAAATTCGGCCTGAGGAACCGTCGCATCCACGAACTTTTGCCGCAGTTCGTCGTTGGAAAACCTCTTTATTTTCCAAGCTGTGTTTTGATCTCCATGCTGACTGTCGGAATCATGAGGCCCAAACATCATGAGCGCAGGCCACCACCATCGGTCCAAGGACGCTTGTGCCATCTTCTTTTGCTCAGGTGTCCCGTTTGCCAGGGTCATAACAATCTCATAACCTTGGCGTTGATGGAAACTTTCTTCTTTGCAAATCCGAACCATTGCCCTTGCGTAAGGCCCATAGGAACAGCGGCACAACGGAATCTGATTCATGATCGCTGCCCCGTCAACCAGCCAGCCAATCATGCCTATATCGGCCCAGGTCGGGGTAGGATAGTTAAAAATTGACGAGTATTTTGCTTTGCCGCACAACAACTCCTCCGTCATCTGCTCCCGACTAACGCCTAAGGTTTCAGCTGCAGAATATAGGTAAAGACCGTGGCCTCCCTCATCTTGCACTTTTGCAAGCAGGGCAGCCTTACGCTTCAGCGTCGGAGCGCGGGTAATCCAGTTTCCCTCCGGCAGCATCCCGACAATTTCGGAATGCGCATGCTGACCAATTTGCCGGATCAGGGTTTTTCGATATCCCTCCGGCATAGGATCGTTGGGTTCGATTTTTTCATCCGCATCGATCCGCTCCTGAAACCGTTTGAGAAACGCTTCGTCTTCGTGCGATTTTCCATCGGCACCAATCAATCCCTGAGAATACATAGGTAAACCTCCATCGGAATAAAATATGTTACAATAATTAAAAAATCAAGAATTTTTTGTAACACGTTTATCGAAAACGATTGCCTAATGCCCGATCGGCTTGCGGCAGATTTTCGCCGGGCGCGGCTAAACACGCATCCAGCACGCATTCACTGTTTTCTAAAATCCGGTGATACAATTCAGCAACAATCGCTCTTGCTTTTTCACCATTCCACTCCCTTGGCTTAAGCTCCAAGGGTAAATCTGCATCCTGCAAAATCAACCGACGCCAATCATGGATGAGTAGAATTCGGACTGCCAAACAGTCTTCAGGCTGCGAAAGCTTGCCCTCTTTGGCATGCTCTAGAACGCCTTTGTATTTGTCTATCAGGTGTTGATACCGGGTATTAAGCCCCTCAATCTGCCAAGACTGCTCGATAAACTCCGGAAGTGAATCAGATACCAGATTGCAGGCCTCCATTACAGCAAATGTATTTTCGATTTGCCCTTTATTGTGTTCAGCAGTCAACGGCCGGATAAACAGGCCATTAAGAGGCGAGCCAAAACCCCGCCGCCGCATTTGCCGTTCAAACATCATCCGACTTTTCAGATTGTCTGGTCCTGTGAGCACCAACTCGAAACGACCATCCCAGTGTGGCGGCTCCGCAGCGTATATGCGAGCAGTAGCAGATTCAAACGAAGCCATCCCGCCCTTCGCCAAAAGATAAAAACTCTGTCTGCCAAATTTTCGTCGCTCAACCCAACCATCACGCGCGAGGCGCGACATAGCAGTCCGGACCGCATTGGGTTCTATGCCAAGATTACCGAGAATATTTTGCAGCGCTGTTAAGCTGATGGTGCCACCGCGGGGAACAATTGCATCACCAAAAACGGTGACGATTATAGACCAAACCCGTAACTTTCCAGCTTCATGAAGGTCATCCACCAATCTACTGACGATTTTGCACTTTTTGCTCAAACTGAAAATCCTGCCGTTCAATTGTGTAACTTGATACGTCAGGCGCCCGCGCGAAGTCCAGTACCCCAGATCAGCTCAACACAGTTAAGAAAGCTCGGATTGCATAACGGGAGCAAATTCTTCTTCCCGGAGAAATTCTTCTTCCTGAACTTCAACCTCTTGCACAGGCGTTTCTTCCTGGTACGGCTCCTCCTCCGGGATTGGATCCCCTTCCTGGTGAAGACAGAAGCGGCCCTTGCCACCATTTTTAGCCTTATACATGGCAATATCGGCGAGCCGTAACAATTCGTCGAAATCTGATCCCTGATCCGGGAACAATGCACCCCCGACGCTACCGTTAACCTGAAGACTTACACCATTGTGAAGTTTAAACTTCCCGAAGACCCGCGAGAACAAACCCTTGGCAAATTCTTCCACCGTATCTTCGTTCTTGATGTTTCCCAGGAAAATAACAAACTCATCACCCCCCAGACGCGCAGGCAAGATGTTAACTGCATTATCAGCGCCATAAGCGCGGCGCTTCATCTCATTGCCGCAGTAAAGGTGAATTTTGTCGGCAAATCCTTTCAACAGGTCATCGCCACTTCTATGCCCGTAGATATCGTTGACTTGTTTAAAACCATCCAGATCAAGGAACAAAATCGCGCCTTTAGAGTTATTGGCCTGAAGGATTTCAATATGCTCCTGCGCCAAGACTTTAAAGCATTCGCGGTTTGGCAATCCGGTTATGCCATCAAGGTAGGCATGCCGTGAAATCGTGTCGATGTTTTCCTGCAACTTTTTAGCCATGGCTTTAATGGCTTCACGAGCATCTTCAAATTCCAGTGGGTCATACACACTCTCTTTTATCTGCTCGTGCGCGCGCAACTCCCCATTACCGATCCGTTTCATCGCTTGGATCATTTGTTCAAGTGGAAATGTGAAGAGCTTAGAGGCGAAGTAAGCAAGGGCGATCGCCAAAACCATTCCAATCGCCATGATCGTGAACGTGGTGTATTTGAATGCCGCAACTTCACTTTCCAGCTCGGAGATAGGCTGGAAAACCATTACGGTCCATCCGACATTGGGCACGTGGGCATATCCTGCAAGTGTTTCCTGCCCCGTCTCCGGTGAGATTACGACTTCAACGCCGCTGCCCCTTGATTTCATTACATCAAACGCAAAGGCATCTTCAAAAGACTTACGCGAGATTTGCCATTCCGCGTTTGGATGCGAGAGAACTTTACCAGCTTGGTCAAAGATCGCTGCATGTCCAAGCGTTCCAATTTGAATGCGTTTGCCAACGCTGGAAACATATTCTGAGGAAACAGCGCCAACATAAAGCAGTGTATCCTTGCGATACAGTGTGTAGATCACATTTCCATGGTTTTCGACACTCATAACGGGTGTGGTAGTCAGCGTTCTTTCCTGACGTTCAAGCATCTGTAGAAGGCGCAAGAGTTGTTGCTCGGAAAGTTGTTCAGGACACGTCAGGCCCGAGGATTGTATAGACTGAACAACCTTTCCAGTTTGTATTTCCACAACGCAGATGTTCTTGAATTCCATACGATCCAGGATCAAAGGCATGGGAACAATTTTCCCCTCCGCATCCACGTTTTCGACGGCAATCTGAAAAGAGGTCGTTAATTCCTGATGGTATCGTCCAAGCTCCGCGGCCAGGCTACTGGCGACGACTTCATGTGGTTCATTTACTTCAGTTCCCTTGCTGCCAAGGAAAGAGGAATGCGGCCACAACCAGAACAACAGCATGGGAACTATCGCGCTGATACAAAATACAATCGCCATGATTGTGCGCAATCGCATTTAGAATTCCGCCCTTTTACTCAACTGGCCTGTAAACAGTACCGATACCAAAAAACGCACGTTGAGGCAGGACGGGTTTCCATCCTCTCAAAATGCAGACTTAATGTTTAGGACGTAAAGGTTTCCCGCCAGTTAATACCTGATTCCATTGTACTTTCTGGATTGTACTCACACCCGAAAAAACCGCCATAACCGGCTTTAATCATCATCGGAATCAACTCCGAATACGTAATTTCGCCGTCAAATGGCTCATTTCGGGCCGGAAACGAAGAAATTTGCACGTGATTCACGTGTTTATAATGCTTATCAAAGATTTTACCAAGATCAGAAAAAGAGTTCCTGATATGGAAGCAGTCGAACAGGATTTTCAATCTGGGGTTCGATACTTCTTCGATAATCCGTACCGCGAGGTTTATATCCTTCATAAAATAACCCGGGACTGCCACCTCAGAAATGGGTTCGATGAGTATGACTTTATCCGTACGATCCAAAGCAAAAAGCAGGTTGGAGATATAAACTTCCAAAGCTCTGTCACCATCGGCACAGCCACTTAAGACATGCACTGCGGATGCACCCAAACGCTCAGCCGTTTCAATCGCCACGTCCACGTCTTTTTTTGTTTTATCTTCCTGCCCTGACAAGGCGGCTGATCCGAACCCAGTGCCCATGAACGTATTAAGAGACACAACCGGCAAGTTGTAGTGTTCCAACACAGAGGAAATTTCAGAAAGATCACCGCGCTGGGCTTCATCATGAAACTCAACAGCATCAAATCCGAACTCCGCTGCTTTTTTGATCCGCTCAACAAATGGCAATTCCCGCCATAAATATCCGGTGTTTGCAGAAAATTTAGCCTGAAGCATGGTTCGTAGATTCAACCTGTTATGCCAGGCAGGCGTAACCCGTTTTCATTTGCACACGTAATGGCATCTTCATAGCCAGCATCTGCGTGACGCATCACCCCAGTTGCAGGATCATTCCACAACACGCGCGCCAGTCTGCGATCAGCATCTTCAGTTCCATCACAACAGATCACCATCCCTGAATGCTGGGAAAATCCCATACCGACGCCACCGCCATGATGTAAAGAGACCCAAGTTGCTCCCGAAGCTGTATTGAGGAGTGCGTTGAGCAATGGCCAATCCGAAACCGCATCTGAACCGTCTTTCATGGACTCCGTTTCTCTGTTTGGCGAAGCAACAGAGCCACTATCCAAATGATCGCGGCCAATCACGACCGGTGCTGACAAGTCTCCATTGCGGACCATCTCATTAAAGGCCAACCCGAGTTTGTGCCGAAGACCAAGGCCGACCCAGCAAATCCTGGCCGGGAGACCTTGAAAAGAAATGCGCTCACGTGCCATGTCCAGCCAATTATGCAGATGCGGATCATCAATCAGTTCTTTGACTTTTAAATCAGTTTTATAGATGTCCTCCGGATCGCCAGATAAAGCGCACCAACGAAACGGACCTATACCCCGGCAAAATAAGGGTCGGATATATGCCGGAACAAACCCGGGAAAAGCAAAGGCATTTTCAAGGCCTTCTTCTTTTGCAACCTGGCGAATATTATTGCCATAATCGAGCGTTGGTACACCTTTGTTCCAAAATTCAACCATGGCTTGAACATGAACTTTCATGGAAGCTCGGGCAGCTTTTTCAACAGCAACCGGATCACTTTCCTGCTGCTCTCGCCATTGGGCGACACTCCAGCCTTGTGGAAGATACCCATGCAGAGGATCATGCGCTGAGGTTTGATCCGTCACAATATCAGGCCTAATGTCGCGTTCCACGATCTCTGAGAAGACATCAGCAGCATTGCCAATCAAACCAACAGACTTGGCCTCACCGACTTTTGTCCAGTGCTCGATCATTTCCAGCGCCTCATCAAGTGAGTGCGTTTTTTCATCGAGATACTCCGTACGCAGCCGGAAATCCGCTCGTGTTTCATCACACTCCACCGCCAGGCAGCACGCCCCCGCCATTACGGCAGCAAGCGGTTGAGCGCCACCCATGCCACCCAATCCCCCAGTTAAAATCCATCTGCCACGAAGGTCTCCATCATAATGCTGTCGGCCCGCTTCTACAAAGGTTTCGTAGGTTCCCTGCACAATGCCCTGCGTCCCAATATAAATCCAAGAACCAGCAGTCATTTGGCCATACATGGCCAGACCCTTCTTATCCAACTCATTAAAGTGCGCCCAATTTGCCCAATTCGGCACAAGGTTTGAATTCGCAATCAGCACTCTTGGAGCATCGGCATGGGTTTGAAAGATTCCGACTGGCTTGCCCGATTGCACCAATAGCGTTTCAGTTTCGCCAAGGGTTTTCAAGCTGGCAACAATCCTGTCGAAGTCTTCCCATGTACGCGCTGCTCGCCCTATCCCACCATAAACCACCAATTCGTGAGGGTTCTCGGCAACATCCGGATGTAAGTTGTTCATCAACATGCGCATCGGCGCTTCTGTTTGCCAGCTTCTTGCTGAGATTTCTGTCCCTGTATCGGGAAAAACATCACGGGTATTATGTCTGGGATTGGTCATTCTTTTTCTCCGTGAACCAAGGTTTCATTGCGCATCTGTCCCAAGACCGGCATCGGAAAGTCCTGCAAGGATTCGATCAGAACAAACGAACTAACCATTTTAGAAACCAACGCAAGATCGCCGGCCAAATACCGGTCTTGAGCAATCGGTGGAATTTGTTCATGTAAGACGTCGATCACCTGTTGGAGCGAAAGACTTGTTTTGAGCGGTGATCGAAACACAATCCCCTGAGCCGCGCACAAATATTCAATACCAAGGATACAGGACAAATTGCGATTGATCTGCATGAGCCTGCGTGAGCCATGGGCAGCCATGGAGACATGATCTTCCTGATTGGCGCTGGTCGGTGTTGAATCCGTGGAACATGGATTGGCCAAATGCTTATTCTCGCTCATAAGAGCAGCCGTCGTGACTTCTGCTATCATGAAACCAGAATTCAGACCGGGCTCCGGCGTCAAAAACGGCGGAAGGTCGAAAGAGAGTGTTGGGTCGACCATCAGTGCGGTTCGGCGCTGTGAAATGGCTCCAATTTCTGCTGCTGCGAGGGCGATTTGATCTGCAGCAAAAGCAACGGGCTCTGCATGAAAATTACCGCCAGATAAAATGCCTGCTTCGGTCACAAGCGGATTATCCGTGACCGCATTGGCTTCAATCGCCAACACGTTGCCTGCCTGTCTCAATAGATCTAAAGCCGCCCCGGTCACCTGCGGTTGGCAGCGAATGCAGTATGGATCCTGAACCCGGCTGTCATCTTCGCGATGGCTTTCGCGAATTTCCGAGCCTTCAAGCAGCATCCGCATGACCGCTGCGACTTCGATCTGACCAAGATGCCCACGCAACACGTGGATTTCCGGTCGAAGCGGCGCTGTTGATCCCATGATCGCATCGGTCGACAGCGCGCTCGCGACTATGGCGTTTAGCGCATTTCGCCATGTTTCAAACAAACCCGCCAAGGCATAGGCAGTAGAAAATTGAGTTCCATTGATGAGTGCAAGCCCTTCCTTTGGACCAAGAGACACCGGCTCGACCCCTGCACGTTGCAATGCTTTAATCCCGGGCATTCGAACCCCTTGATAAATGGCCTCCGATTCCCCGATCATCACTGCTGCCATATGCGCCAGCGGTGCAAGATCACCGGATGCGCCAACTGATCCTTGAGATGGAATCACCGGCAAAACACCTTTGTTGATCATTTCAAGAAGACACAACACCGTGTCTGGGTGCACACCGGAGGCACCCCGAGCAAGGGACATGACTTTCAATATCATCATCAACCGAACAATTTCAGCGGGGGTTTCTTCTCCAACGCCACAACAATGCGACAGTACCAAATTGCGTTGCAATTGTGCGGCATCGTCTGCAGCGATCTGGATGTTTGCAAGTTTTCCGAATCCGGTGTTTACCCCATAAACGGGCGTGTCACCGCTACATGCTTCAACAACCTTTCGCGCTGCTTGCTCTATATGTGGCCAAACAGAGTTGACCAGCGCAACATCGACTTTTTCCCGATACAACAATTCAAGCTCGGGAAAAGACACATGACCAGGATTAAGAGTAATCACAATAGACCTCCAAAAATCCTTTTATGCAAAGGGTTGAAACCAATGCGGTAAGACAGTTCAGCAGGATGATCGATGTCCCAAACACAAAAATCGGCGAGTTTTCCAGGCTTCACAATGCCACGATCTTTTAATCCAAGCGCCTTCGCTGCGTTGCGTGTAACGCCCGCTAAACCCTCATGGGGTGTCATTGAAAACAAGGTACATGCCATGTTCATCGCAAGCAGGATCGAAGCAAGTGGGGAAGAACCCGGATTACAATCCGTAGCAACCGCCATTGGAACATCGGATTTTCGAAACAGATCGATTGGCGGCAGCTGAGTTTCTTTCAACGTATAAAACGCCCCGGGAAGCATAACAGCGACGCTCCCTGCTTTTGCCATCGCGTCGACACCGACAGAATCAAGATACTCCAGATGATCAACCGAAATTGCACCGTATTCGGAAGCGAGAACAGCACCGCCCAAATTCGATAGCTGCTCCGCGTGCAACTTAACCGGAAGACCCAGATGAACGGCCTTTTCAAACACGGGTCTGATCTCATCCGTTGAAAATGCAATGCCTTCACAAAACCCATCAACAGCATCAACAAGGTTTTCAGCATAGGCTGCCTCTAAAGCAGGAATACAAACCTCCAAGATATAATCTTCTGGTTTTCCTGTGTGGCTTTTCGGAATAGCATGTGCACCCAAAAAACTGGTCAACACCCGGACCTCACGGGTTTCACCAAGCCTGCGCGCAACGCGCAACATCTTGAGTTCAGTTTCAACATCCAACCCATAACCGGATTTAACCTCTATCGTTGTAACGCCTTCTTGAATTAAAGCATCGACACGGTTTTGTGCATCGGCCAGAAGATCCGCTTCGTCGGCATTGCGCGTAGCAGTGACGGTCGAGACAATGCCGCCACCCGATCGGGCAATGTCCTCATAAGATGCCCCCTCAAGACGCATTTCGAATTCTTGGGCCCGATTGCCCCCGAAGACAAGATGCGTATGGCAATCAATCAATCCCGGCGTAAGCAATCGACCTTCAAAATCATGCACCTGAAATCCATCAAATGCGTTGGGAACTTCCCCCTTCGGCCCGACCCATTCAATTTTGCCATCAGAGACGGCAATCGCACAATTCTCCTTGATCCCATAAGAGGTCGGATCATCCATCGTGACCAGATTTACGTTTGTGAAAAGCATCATGAATCGATTGCATTGAATGCGGATGATGATAATATGTCTATACATATTATTTCTGTCAAGAGGTTTGATCTGTGACACGTCTATTCGCTGAAACCGCTTTGTTACCCTCCGGCTGGGCAAAGAATGTCCATGTCGAGATCAAGTCAAACGGAGAACTTGGAAGCATTAACTCCAACGCAGAACCATCAAGCGACAGCGAACGCGTGGGCATACTGCTGCCAGCACCGGTCAATGCCCATAGCCATGCGTTTCAAAGAGCAATGGCAGGCCTCACCGAAAAACGTGGCCCCGATCCAGTAGACAGCTTCTGGACCTGGCGAAAGCTCATGTATCGTTTTCTCAATCAACTTTCACCGGAGGATATTGAGGCCATCACCGCACATGTCCAACTTGAAATGCTAGAAGCAGGATACGCTACCAATGTGGAATTCCACTATCTGCATCATGGGATAGATGGCGAACCCTATGACAATCTGGCTGAGACATCTCAACGGGTTGCTGCTGCAGCAGATCAAACCGGGATTGGTCTAACGCTATTGCCGGTCCACTATCAATATGGCGGCTGTGACAAGAGAAGTTTGGGCGCCGGCCAGATAAGATTTGGAAACGATTTTCAACGGTACGCCAGTCTTTATGAGTTGGCAGCTTCTGCCGTTGCAAACCTTCCGCCAGACAGTGGTATCGGGGTAGCCCCCCACAGCTTAAGAGCCGTCGCACCAGAAGATCTAGTGGGGCTAAAGAGCCTCGCTGCAGGAAACCCGTTTCACATGCATCTCGCCGAGCAAATACCAGAAGTTCATGAAGTGGAGGCAACTTGGGGCGCACGACCCGTCGAATGGTTTTTGGCAAATTTCGACGTGGACGACACGTGTTGCCTGATCCACTGCACCCAAATGACACCCCGCGAAACCGAAAACCTTGCAAAAACCGGCGCGGTTGCTGGCCTCTGCCCCATCACGGAAGCAAACCTCGGTGATGGTATTTTTGACGGGGTAAGATGGCTTGGCAACAGGGGGCATATCGCCATTGGATCAGATTCCAACATTCAGATTTCTCTTGTTGGAGAGCTTCGTATTCTGGAGTACTCGCAGCGGCTGCGCGATCATACCCGTTCGGCGCTGGCTACTTCAGAGAAATCCACCGGACGTCATCTTTTTGATCTTATGGTGGAAGGCGGTGCCCGTGCAGCTGGCCGAAATACAGGAAAAATCAGGACTGGGATGCTGGCTGATCTCATGTGCCTCGATAGCACGCATATCGATTTGGCAAGTCGGACGGGCGACATGATTCTAGACTGTTATATTTTTGCAGGAAGTGACCAAATGGTAACCGACGTTTGGTCCGCTGGCCGGCATCAGGTCAAAGAGGGAAAACATATCGACCGGCAAACAATCCTAAACCGGTATTCTAAAACTATGGCACGATTGGAAGATCATCTATGAGGCAAACCGAGGTAAGTTCTTGGCAAGAGATTCAGTCAGAGGTTCTGGAACGCATTCGCACCCGCAAATGGAAGCCTGGTGAACTTATTCCAAACGAGACTGAGTTGGCAGAAGAATTTGGTTGCGCTAGAGCGACCGTAAACCGTGCCTTACGGGCGGTTGCCGATGCCGGATTGCTCGACCGCAGGAGAAAAGCCGGTAGTCGGGTTTTAACCCTCCCGGAACGAAAGGCATTTGTAAGCATTCCAATTCTTCGCAAAGAAATTGAGGCCAAAGGCCAAGCTTACAGTCATGAGGTTTTACATTCAGCGTTGAAACAACCTGCGCGAGAAACCTTAGAGCGCTTGGGCATCGCCAAAGGCACAAAAGCGCTGGAGCTGCATACACTGCACATGGCAGATGGTTTTCCTTATGCTTATGAGGAACGTTGGATAAACACAAACTACTTGCCTCAGGCAGCCAACACAGACTTTGATGGCCTAAGCGCGAACGAATGGCTCGTTGCAAACGCACCCTACACGGAGGCGGAGCTTTCTTTTTCCGCATCAAATGCGACAGCGCGGCAAGCTGAAAAACTGAAGATTGAAAAAGGAACCGCAATCTTCAACACCACACGAAGAACTACACAGGATCACCATGTCATTACCTTCGTAAAGTTATGGTTTGCTCCCGGTTATGAGCTGCTGATGACAGTTTGATTTCGGCTAAGAGACAAGCTCTGAAGCCCGAAGCAGATTTTTCCATACACAACCCTCGATTGAATAAATTCCGGCACGCAACTTGCATTACCAGTCCTATCAAAACCGATGACTGGAGAAAAAATGCGCATCAAATCAAAATTTTTCAACATGTGTGCAGGATTTTTCATTCTGTCAGCAGGACTAGTCACGGCAACCATTCCAGCATCTGCAGCTAAAGAAATCGGACATAAATGTGCAGTTATCAGTGAGACCATTCCTTTTATTCAGAGACGGAAAGGCGAAAACTTTAATTCCTCTGCAATTTTCACAAAACGACTCGATTTGGAGAAGGGAGACAAAGTTCTGGTTCTAGGTTCCATCCGTTCTGTCTCAACGAGCGGATCTCCAAAAGGAAACAAGATGTTATTCGGAGCTTTGCTTGCCGCTTTCCAATCAAGACCGGAACGTTTCGAAAACTATAAAGAAAATTCCAGAGTGTATCAGGTTCCCCCTACAGATACGGTGGAAGAAGGTTGGCAACAAATCAGCCCTGCCCTGGCTTATAATGTGACGGGTGATAGTGACAAATACGGACTTATAAACCTGCACTCCCTCTACACAGCTGACTGGACTGGGGAACATTGGATTACCGTCTTGGCATATGCAGCGACAACACACGCAATCGCAGATGAGGAAATCTCCGTCTCTTCGCATCAGCGGGCATGCGATTTGGTGGCCGTAAAATTGGACTAGGACATTCGACGACACGTGCCCACAAAATCAGACTCGTTTTCGAAGTTTGATCGCAGCAGTTGAAGTGCGTTGAACTCCTTGCCTTGATTGATCAAATAGTCCACTTGCTGAATCAACTTATGAACCTGCGGATTGGTGTTGTGTTCCAGTAACCCGCGCAACAAATCGCCATAAAGAAGCTTGGCTTCATCAGGGTCAGTCGCATTAACGAGCATGATCTGAATCGAGAAGTACAACTGCTTCAAAGGACTGTTCGCGTCTTCTGCTTTCAGCATATGATTGTCGAGTAGAAATTTGCTTTTGTTTAAAAGCTCAATTGACACCTTCCGATCCACCTTGAAGTTGGCACCATTGAGATAAATCTGATCCCCTGCCTTCATGAAGATCCTCATATTCCCCAAAAACCTGCTCCCTGATCGAAACGTTTTGAGATTAACACTGTCCCCGCTTCCTAAAGAACAAAAGTATTGAACGGATGAAGCGGGAGGCAGCATAACTTGCGTATTAGTTTTCAAGCCTCCTTTTAAGGGTATCTTCACACCTCATGCTCATTGCACCCACGGCAATCACTCTCGGAAAGCTCTGCGCAACTGGTCCACCAATGGCGCTGTCAGATACTGCAAGGCTGTGCGCTCACCCGTTTTAACAAAAATCTCCGCAGGCATGCCTGGGACCAATCCGGATATATTGAGTTTTTTGATTTCCTCCGGTGGAACGGTAACCTTGATTTCATAATATGGCTTACCAGTAGCAGCATCCGTCACAACATTCGGCGAGATTGAGCGAACAAATGCATTGAGTTCCGGCGTAGTTCTGACATCAAAGCCTGACAATCGAACAACAGCCTGTTGATTGACGGTGAGATCGTCGATGTAACGCGTTTCAAGTTTTGCTCCAATTTCAAGCGCCGAATCCTCTGGAACAATTTGCATCAATTCCTGGGATGGACCGATGACGCCACCCACCGTGAAAACTTCCATTTTATGGACTTTTCCGGCCGTTGGAGCACGGATTGCAGCACGATCAATAACGGTATTATCGGTCAAAAGATTTTTCTTGTGTTCCCGCATTTCTGCTTCGATTGAAATAATCTCGTTTAATACGGATTCATGAAACGCGATTTCATCATGATGCAGCGTTTCTTTGTTTTCCTGGACCTCATGCTGAAGTCCAAATTTTTGTGATCTCAACCGCGTAATTGCGCCTTTTACCAGCGTAATATCCTTTTGCGTCTCGCGCACTGAAGAAAGCGAAGAATACCCCTTTTCATGCAGGTGCTTTTTCGCCTCCAATTCTTCTCTTAGAAGCGATAGCTCTTCATGCTTGGATGCGATCTGGTTCTCAACACCCTCGATCTCATTTCGGAGCTTCTCCAGTTTGAGAGTTGCCTGCAGTCTTTTGGATTCTCGGTTGGCCTTTCGGGTTTGCATCAGATCGCGTTCCCGTGCGAGCTCATCAAGAGCAGAATCGGAACTGATTTTAGTCGGCTTAAGTTTGGGACTGTTTGACAGATCAAACCCCTTGCGCTCTGCATATAGCCGATAAAGCCGTGCGGACAAGAACTTCATTTTCTCAATCGTAGCATCCGCTCTTATCCTGTGTTCTGATACATCCAATTCAATCAAAAGCTGGTCTTTCGTAACTTCCTGTCCAGGCACCACGCGGATGGAGGAAATAACACCACCATCACGATGTTGAACGGTTTTCGCTTCACCCATTATGTCGACTTTACCCTGGACAATAATGGCGCTTGATAACTCAGTGCTGTACAGCCAGGACCCGCCGAAAACGAAGAGCAAAAGAAACCCCGCAATACCCGCCAGCTTTGTACCAAAATCATTCGTTTCAAGATCAATATTTGTTTGTATGTCACTCATGCCGCTGCTCTCTGTGTTTGTGCTTTTGTTTCGATTTCCAGCTGCTGACGGTTCTCCTCAAAGCTGATTTGCACGCCCTTGTTCAAGACAAGAACCTTGTTCAGATACTGCGCAACAACCTTACGGTGAGTCGCCACGATCAAAGTAGCGCCAGACAAGCGCATGTGATGAAGACAACGCACCAAAGCCTGTTCGCTCTCGTGATCCAAATTTGCGACCGGCTCATCAAGGACAAGGAGGCTGGGGTTTCCAAAGACCGCTCTTGCCAGGCAGATCATCTGGACAAGGGCTGCCGGTTGCTCAAGATTACGATCGTCGATAACGGTGTTGTAGCCATCCGGCAAACTTAGAATCTTCTCATGAATGCCGCAGGCTTTAGCCGCCTTGACAACATCATCCATGACATCTGACCGGTTAAACCTACAAATGTTCTGGGCAATGGTCCCCGGCATCGGACGTGCATTCTGAGGAAGGAAACCAATATGCTGCCCGAGCCTGTCTTTGTCCCACTGTTGGAAACGTGATCCATCCAATCGGATCTCTCCGCGATCGACTGCAATCTCACCGACGAGAACATCAAGCAGTATACTTTTTCCTGAACCGCTCATTCCGGCGACACACAACCCATCACCCGGAGCAAGCGAAAAGTTTACATCTCGCAACAAGGGTTGAGCCAACCCCTTTGCCATTTTCTTTTTATCTAGGACCGTGATGCCAGCAACCTCAAGCTTGCCTTTTGGCTTGGGCAAAGGTGCGCAATTGTCATCACCTTCATCATCGGGAATTTCCTTGAGTTTTTCATATGCATTCTTGGCAATGACAAACTCTGGCCAATGATTGATGGATTGGTCGATAGGCTGCAACAGTCTGCCAGCCATGATTGACGCAGCAATCATCGTGCCGGCCGTCAACTCTCCCTGAATGACAAGATAGGCTCCTGCGGCCAAAGTCGACGCTTGGACGAGGGGGCGGATGCCTTTGGAAAGAGATCGGAAGAATTGCGTCTTCGACAACAGCCGATGTGTAACCATTAAATGCCGGTTATGCGTATCATGGAGATCATCCATGAGCACAGGTGCCATACCCATGGAAGAAATTTCGCGTGCATGCGATGCATATTGGCCAGCGAGATTTTTCTCCGCTGCCGCCATTTGACCGGATTGCGATTTAAGGGGCTTGGAGAGGTAGTTGTTCAAAACCGTAAGCGCACCCATCGTAAAGCTGCCGACAAGGCAAACAAAAGACAACAAAGGGTGCAACGCGGAAAGACAGATGAGATAAACAGGCACGAACAGCAAGTCTAGAAAAGACTCGATGCCACCACTTCGCAAGAAATCGCGAATTCGGCTCGCTGGTTCAGCGGCCCGTCCCTGGCCCGCTTTTTCACCTATACCCTGCAAAACACTACCGCTTAGCCCGGCACTATTGGCGCGGCGGTCGACGTAATAAGCAATTCTGGTAACGATACGAGAGCGAATAAACTCAAACAAAGACAAAAACATGCATAAAACAACAACCAGCGCAAACAAGCCGGTAAGGGTTGGGACGGATTGACTCGGGATCACCCGGTCATAAACCTGAAGCATGAAGAGCGGCCCAACCATAATCAGGACATTGATTGCCAGGCTGTAGAGAAACAGAATGGGAAGGTTTGTCAGCAATCTGTTTCTGAGATCAATTGAAATCTTTGATAGTTTTTTGTTTTCCATTTTGTCCACCAGATTTGATTTATTGTTTTTGTTGGGGTCTGGACCCGAAGAAAGCCTGGGCCACCAAAAGTGGCCCAGTACCGAATTGTTTAGGTGAATGTGAATTGATCTGTTTCCAGATCTTCCAACGTCGTTTTCTTCAGTTCAACGGAACATCCCTCACCATAGTCGATCACCAGGTTATCACCGTTCTGGGTGCAATGATCTTTCATCTCATCGAATGAAGAGAAGATGGTATTTTGGAATTCCAGAAAGTCTTCCACTGAGAAATCATAAACACGGTCATAGCTGCTCTCGCCCTCCTCGAAGGAGAAAACAAAAGTATCTGCGCCGCTACCACCGCGCAATTTGTCATTCCCACTTCCGCCGTTGAGAACATCATCACCACTGCCACCGCTCAGGTAATCATTGCCAAGGCCACCGGACATATCATCATGGCCAGAACCACCCAGAACTTTGTCGTTGTGATTGCCGCCATCAAGCGTATCGTTGCCAGACCCACCGATGATCGTGTCTTTACCATCGCCACCGGTAATCGTGTCATCGCCGCTGTTTCCATTCAGCTTGTCGTTTCCGGAACCTCCTGACAGTTCATCGTTTCCGCTTCCGCCAAAGATTGAATCATTTCCAGAGCCACCTTCGACGATATCATCACCGGAACCTGCTTTGAGAGTGTCATTGCCGGAACCACCATCGAGTGTGTCGTTGCCGCTGCCGCCATTCAGGATGTCGTTTCCGCTATCGCCTGAAAGCGTATCATTGCCGGACCCTCCATTCAGCGTATCGTTTCCGGATCCACCAAACAAAAAGTCATTTCCAGAATGACCATTGAGCACGTCGTCTCCATCGTTCCCGTAAAGATAGTCATCGCCGGAGTTTCCGTTTAACGTGTCTTTACCATCCCCACCATGGAGAATGTCGTTACCGGAATTCCCATCCATGACGTCATTACCGTCATTGCCATAAAGAACATCATCACCGGAATTGCCGTGCATGTCGTCGTCACCACGACCGCCGTGGAGAATATCATTGCCGCCGATGCCGTACATAACGTCATTGCCATCCCCACCATACAGAATATCATCATCTGGTTTAGGGCCCGTTGAGGGTTTCTTTTCGGGCAGCATACCGAGCACATTCTCTCGTCCGATATCAATTTTGATGACCGTATCATCGTAGTCCTTGTCACCACCATTGTAGAGATCCTCAAAGCCTACAAGCAGCTCACCACTGACTGAATTCGCGCGGACAACGACATGATTGAAACTGTCTGGATTAGGACCGTAATTATCCGATGCATTACCATATGAGTGGAACGTGTCCGTTCCGTATTGTGTCTTTACCGCAGTCATTTCTCCGGTTGCGCCATCTTTGTGATAAAGCACTAAATCCTTGTCGTTTACGGTTCCCGGCTGGCCGTCTTTTGTCAAAAATTCAAAAGTTCCATCTTGTGATGACAAGAGCTGCTGATTTTCATAGCCCCTTCCGAAGCCATTTGAGACAACAAAGAAACCAAGCTGAGCCCCGGCGCTAACATCAAAATTGACTTTCGACTCACCTGTTACAAGATCGCCGCCACTTCCCTGTTTGGAAGCATTGGCAAACAAGATCTTCACATCTGAAATATTGCCTTTGTCATCGATCTCATAAACACCAAGGGCATTTCTGAAACCTGCGCCTTCGTCCATGAAGGTGACTTCGGCCTTGGCGGATTCTTTCATCACAATTGCGGAAGTATCCACATATTGAGGTTTGCCGTTTCCGTAGATGGTATCATTGCCACCCTGACCAAGCAGAACGTCGTTACCAGTACCACCAAAAACTTCATCATCGCCGCTCAGGGCTTCAATCCTGTCATCACCACCAGAACCCGATAAAACCTCAGAACGTCCAGTTCCCTTCAGGTTGTCGTCATTGTTGGTACCCAGTACCGGTGAGATATTCATATCTGTATCGACACTCATGTCGAACCTCCTGTTAGTTTTTTTGATTTGTTTTGGCGGGTGGAGAATCTGCACAACTGCAAGACAGACGAAATCTGATTGGGTATCGATCTCATTTTAATGGAACCAGCACATTCAAAGAACGCTGAACGCAATTTGGGCGCTCCAAGTCCACTGTCATATTAGATTTATGGAGAGTCGAAGGACTCGAAGCATTGCGCTTCAACATCCGCCGAAAAGCTCAGTCGTGCTGAGTGTGATTCTGCTTCATGCATTGAGGTTTTCACACCTCTACGAGAAACACCGTAGCAGGGAAAGAATAACACTTGGTTTGATAATTAGGTTAAAATTTTATGGATTTTGATCAATGCCATTAGGCATAAAAACGGAAAACCTCTTTTTCTATTGGCTTTTGTGGTTCAGACCCGCGAAATCATGGTTAGGGAACCACTAACAATTCCACCTCAGATGTAGGCACCGATCTGTTTAGGGTTCATTGCCCAGATTGTAGCACCCTCGTATGCACGCGAGATCAACTATAAATCTGGAATCTACAATGGAACTTTTTCTCACTGGAATCTTTGCCTCTTGTGCAGTTGGTGCTCTGAAGATGCAACTACCAGAAAGATTTAAACTCCTGAATGTTTGGAGAGTGGTAGGAGGCATGATCCTGATCTACTTGTCTTTCTGGTCACTTGCTACATCAGCGGTTGGCTATAATGATGCCGGATACTGTACGCATATCCGCACATTTCGTGGTGCTGAGGGTGCCAAATGTGATCTTGGCTGGTATTTCTCAGGATGGGGTGAAACAACAAAATATCCCCACTTCATAACGGTTACAAACACCATCGACCGGGCGACTGCTGGCGCTTCCGTAGAAACCCCATATACGGTCAGACTCGCTGACAACTGGTCTGGCAAAATCTCTCAAACCACTCGATTTGAGTTACCGCATGACAGACAACAATTTGTAGAGCTCGCCAGAAACTTTGGGTCGCCTGAAAAACTGGTGACGGCTGCCCTACGCCCGGCAGTCAATGCGTCCATGGATTCAGTTGCGAGTATTTTCACCATGGAGGAGTATTATGAAGGTGGTATGCGTGACAAATTCAAGACGGAGTTTCACAACTCTATTTCAAAGGGAATGCTGAACAAACCGATTGGCCAAAACCTGCCAATAAATGCCGAAACAAAGAGCACAGCAGAAAATCAACCGCTGGCGGCCATTCGCAGGACACCCCATTCTTTCTTGAAGTATGGCATCGGTGTGGACCTTGCAATCATGCACACCCTTCAACCCAATGAAGGATTTGTTGAACTCATAAAAGATCGAAAGCACGCAGCCAACAAACGGATCTTAGCGCGGGAAAAACGTCTTGCGGAAGAAGAGCAGCACCTCCTGGCGGTGGCCCGGCAGGAAATCGAAATCGCCAAACAGAAAACCGAGGCACTGATTGATCAAGCAAAACGAACCGTAAATGCAGAAACTGAAAAAATCATGGGAATCATTGCAGCCCAAGGCGCGTTGGAAGAAGCTCAAATTTCTGTAAAGACTGTGGAGCATACGCTCAAGAGGACCGAAGTCGAAGCTGAAATCAAAAAGATCATGGCGCAGGTAAACGCCTTTGAAAGAAAGGCGATGCTGACAGCCGAAGGTACATTGGACAAGCGGCTAAAAGCGTATGTTGATACCAACAAAGCCTGGGCAAACGCATACGCAAAAAGATCAACACCCACGACTGCAGTTTTTACCGAAGAAAACGCACAAACCGTTCGAACCCTGCCAAACGAGCCCAGCTCACTTATACAATCCTTAAAAATCGGAGAAATAGAGGGGTTAAAGGTAGACGAGGCGATTGAAACCCACAGCACGGAACGATGAACTCCCTGCTTCCGACGATGATCCTATGCACTAAGCACAGGATCATCTGTCTTTGTGTACTTTCCCTTTTCGGAAGAAAATCGACGAAATGAGCGACAATAGGATTTGAAAGAATTGAAATCCAAAGGGCCAGAAAAGTAAAACCCCTGCAAGTAGTCACAACCCAGGGTGATCGCCAGGTCAGCATGAAGCTCGGTTTCAATTCCTTCAGCAACAACCTTGATCTCAAGAACTCTCGCCATCTTGACTATGTTTTGCATAAAAGCTCTGAACTCTTTAACGTCAATGGCTGGCAGCACAAGACGCTGATCAATTTTTATCAAATCAGGTTTCAGATTTGTAAGACCAACGATCGAAGCATGGTCAGAACCAAAATCATCAATCTCAATTGTAATCCCGTTCTTGCGTAAACGATGGACTGCATTGGCAAAATCATTGTTCTGCTCTTCAACAAAAACTGATTCCAAGACTTCAAAAGCTATCCGCGGACCATTTTGCGGAATAAGTGGAATCAAATTTCCCTCAGCAAGATTGCGAATGCGCCTCGCGGTGACATTGAATGAGGCTTTGGGAACGAAGATCCCCATAGCCTTAAGACGACCAAAGCAGTTCATTGCCTTTTGGAAAATAATCTCATCAATCCGCTCTACTTCTGACAATTCATGCGCCACCGGTAAAAAATCATCCGGCAACAACACACCATAGGTCTTTGTTGACCAGCGTGCCAAAACCTCCACGCCTACCAGCTCGCCCGTAACCGCATTGAGTTGTGGTTGAAAATAAGGTTCAAACTCTGAACGCTCGATGGCCGATAGCATTTCTCGAGCGATGTCTCGGCGGAACACTTCCTCAGCATGTAACTTGAGGTCGTATGCAACAATGCGGCAGCGCCCTCTCTTCTTCGCTTCATAAAGCGCAGCATCTGCACAAACGATGATGTTTTTCATATTCACCATTTCGTTCTCAGTACTGGCAATACCAAAGCTTGCGCCAACGTTGAGCGTTTTGCCATGATAGTCATGGCTTTCAACAATCCTTCCCAAAAGGCGTTCACAAACACATCTACCAAATTCGCTTGTACACCCATCTTTCAGCAGGATGATAAATTCATCGCCCCCGACCCTCGCAACAAGATCACCGTCCCGCATTTCCTCGGTCAAAATCGTTCCAACAACTTTCAGGATATGATCCCCGGCGTCATGGCCAAACGTGTCATTCACTGCCTTGAAACGATCAAGATCTATTCGGATCAATATGACATTTTCAGCGGAAGTCTCGTTTGTGGCGATGCTCTCCAGAGCGTCAGTCAAAACACGCCGGTTCGCAAGTCCGGTTAAAGGATCATGCTTAGCCTGAAACTCAGTCGCCTTTTTTGCAACGACTGCCTTCAGCTTTTCCTCCTCCAACTCTTTATTGGTAAGGATGATGCGATTTTCCATGGGAATGAAAATGAGCAAAATTGTTCCGACCACCAAAAGCGTAAGCACAGACGAAAGGAAGAAGGTAGCAATTAGGGATCTGCGACTTAAGGTTTCCTGCTCTTCCGCAGTATCGGTAGTCAGTGTGTTGAGGACGCGCCCAAATTGAGATGTTGCCAAAGTTGAAAACCGAAAAACATCGGCAGGCTTCCCCTCTTCCAACAGCGCGGAATCAACAAGTTGACGACCCAATGATACAACACGTTCCAATACTTCAGATCCCCGGATTTGAGGATCGGTCATCGAACTTAGATGTTCAAACGGTTCCACTTTGGCTGCTGCCATCAACTCCTGATGTGATTTATCCATCAAGCTGAGAGACAGTCTAACAGATTCAGCGTAACGCGCCCGATCTTCCAATGACAAGGACAGTAGACGGTGGATCTTGTTGACTGAATCCGTAGCCTGGGCACTCAGCAACGTTATCTTTTCAAAATCAGATGTGACCTTGTGATAACTCTTACTAACCGACCAGTTAAACATGGCATTCATAATGGCGATGAGAAAAATAAGATACATCGCAAATCCATACCGGAACCGCAGATACTTTCGAGTGATTTTGAAGTTTGATGGGTTAGGAGATCGGGGTTGGGAAACAACGGAAGGGTGCCGGAGACGGCTTTTAAACAAAAACATTTTTTAGGGTTTCTCTATACAATGAAGCGGACCAGAAAAGGCTTTCCCGCAATAGAATCAGGCTCTTGGCGACGCTACAGCACACACGTTGCTCAAGCAGGTGCCAATTTTGACCCCTCAGATTTGACCTATTGGAAGTACAAAACCCGTTGAATAAAGTTGTCAAAGCCAGACTGAACGCAACGGATGGGTAGGCAATTGATCGTATTTCTGGAAGATGGAAAACATGAATTCTGTAAATTCCAGAAAGGTTTCAAATCTGCCGGATCAGAGCTCATTCGCTTCGGCGCAATAGAATTGCTCGAGTACGTTTTTGCCAATCAGATGCAGGCGAACAACCTCATTGAAGCCGTCATCATCAACGCCGGTGAAGATGGGGAAAAGTCACTCGATCAATTATTGCAAGGCCTAGCAGCGCCGGTGGTGGTTCTTGTCGAAAACAGAGACTTAGTTCGTACAAAGGCCTATTTCCAACGCGGAGTGGATGATGTTGTGTTGAAACCGGTGCATCACGAAGAGCTGCTGCTGCGCATAGCCACCATCAAACGTCGAATTCTACGCAAGCATTCAAGCGAACAGGCAAACAAGATTCACGTCTTTTTTGATGGAAGAGATCCTGAATACAACGGCGTGAAACTTAACCTGCCCAGGCGAGAAAGAAAAATTCTTGAATATCTTGCGTTCATCAACGGCCGAAGGGCAACAAAATCGCAGATTTTCGACGCCGTGTATGGAATTGACTTAGAGCGTTATGACGAAACAATCGTCGAACCTCACATTTGCAAACTGCGCAAGAGACTGAAAGCGGTGACCGGATTTGACCCGATTAATTCCGTGCGTTTCCTGGGGTATCAACTTGATCCACAAAACCTTGGGAGCAGCCGCAAAATTTCTGTTGCAGACGCAGCATAACGCTTTACGAAATCAGTTTCCGTTGCGCTTTTCGGATTAAATCAAGATTGACATCCACTTCAACTTTTTCACTTTGAAGTTTTATGATCTCCAGCTCAATCTGAACGCGTTCAGCCAGTTTGTCCTCTGGTAACGCATTTCTTGAGCTTCTGGCTTTGGCAAGTTTTTTGCGTAAGAGCTTGCGAGTCGAGATCAAGCCATCCGCAGCGACCTTGTTCTTGCGGAAGGTTTCATGGATGCGCCAAAGCGCACCGCTTTGCGGCTCGTAGAGCTGGTCGAGCTCTGATTGCAGTCGAAGATCCTGCTTCCGACGCCAGTCCGACTTCAACACGCCAAGCTTGATCGAAAGGCTCGCCCGGCCAAAACCCTCAGTACCATTGTCTTCATCTGGATCGTCTTCATTTTCAATTGTGTACCCGCCACTTAAGGATAAGGTTACGTTCCGAAGAAAATCAGACTCCTGCTGCAAATAGTGCTGCTGGGAAACAGCATCATGTAAATCCTGCTCAAGTTGAAAATAGTCAGGCAATCGGTTCATGTTCACCGCGTCCTGTTGCTTTGCTCGGTTCCTTAGCCCGTCTGCTCTTTCGAGCAAGCTAGAGATTGATTTGAAAATCCTGTCCCTGGACCTTTCCTTTAACGCTCCGGATTCGAATGCTGCATTTACCTCTCGACGGATTTCCACCAAACGCGGTCGCTTACGGTCAATAAACGCAACCCGCGCCATGACCCCCGCACGCGAAAGATTTCGCGCCGTCAGTTTTTGCAGTTCCCGGGCGGCGTTCGCAACAGTGTCCCGGCGGCATCGTGCATGTGCAATCTTTTCCCCAACCTCAATCGCCTTGAGATTGGTCAAATTGTACACAAGGGAAATCCCCGTATCACCCTCTTCGTCAACGGATGCCGTCAACGTCGGAAGCGAAAGGATTTCAGAGTTTGTTTCTGCCCGGGCGATAAAAGCCAGGCATCTCGCACTAAACCCTTTGGCTGGTGAGGCATAGAGCACTGTCTTTGAATTTGAATCTGAAGTTCGTGTCCGCGAAGTCGTTTGCTCTACAATTGGTTCTGGAGATTGTACCACCTGTGGTGTGGTCGTGATCTCCGAGAGCGTTTCATCTACCTTAGTGCAAGCTGCAAACAGCGGAACGAGAAGAAACAGCAACCCCCTAAAAAGCAGACAACGGCGAACGCCATAGGAATATGTTGCTGCCCCAGGGTGCCCCAGCCTATTTGCGCATATGGTTTTGTTTCTTTGAAAAGACATGCAAGGGGCCGAGAGCAAACACAATAAAGATCCGAATCAATCATAATTGGCGAAACTTGTGTGAAACTTGCATAGAGATTGAATATTCAACTCAGCCGGACGAATTCATCTGGTTATCCCCGGGTATTCATGCAACCAGTTGAGGCCGCACGAATACCCGTCAGGATGCCACCAGGAGCAAACAATACGTTACCAACCAATGCCATAATACCCGGAGAAGATCGGTGGCTCTGGGAATAACCGGACAAGGTCAACAACTTTTACCTGATGTAAATTGGATACAACCAACTGCACGAACCGTTGGTTACTTTGTGAAACGACGAGGATGTCGGCCTCTTGAACTACTTCTTCTGGAGTTTCTTTCAGCATTCCAGGCAAAGATTGAACAGTCTGTTCAAGATGCGGGCACGCATTCTGAACATAAGAAAACTGGTCAGCAATCCTCGTGTCAGCTCTGATCGCAGGATCAAACGCGGACAATTCATAGTCACTTTCCAACAAAGCGTTGATAAGTTCCAAAACTGGGCTTTCACGTAAATCATCCGTACCCGGCTTGAAAGCAATGCCAAGAAAACCAACCTTCTTCATTCCGATGACACGGATCATATCAATGGCGTTTTGAATTTGTTGGTTGTTTGTTTCAGCGAGACTGTTGATGAGCGGTACTTTTACACCATTTTTCTCCGCCAGATACTCCACCGCTCGCACCTCTTTTGGCAGACAAGACCCACCATACGCAAAACCCGGTTTCAGGTAATACGGCGAGAGGTTGAGTTTGGTATCCTCCACAAAGATTTCCATTACCTTATGGCTGTCGATACCCAATGGCTTGCATAATCTTCCAACTTCATTGCCAAAGCTGACCTTGGTTGCATGCCAAACATTATCGACATACTTCACCATCTCAGCGACTTCTATCGAAGTTGTTATGATGTTTTCATCGATCGGTTCATAAATCGCTTTGACGATTTCAGCCGCCTTATCATCGTTGGCGCCAATAACAGTCTTGGGTGGCTCATCAAAATCGGCAACCGCCGATCCTTCCCGCAGAAACTCAGGGTTGAAGCAAACACCAAAGTCCTCTCCCATCTTTTTACCTGAGATGGCTTCAATCTCAGGAACCATTACCTTTAAAGTTGTAGAAGGTGGAATCGAGCAACGCATAACAACAACATGATACCCATCTTTGTTGAGCAAACCTTCGCCAATAGAGCGTGCCGCTGAAATGATGTAGCGGCAATCACATCCACCATCTTCAGCCGTTGGCGTTCCAACTGAGACAAACGTTACATCCGTTTCCGACACAGCTTTAGCCACATCCCTCGAAGTCCGTATCAATCCCTCACTCACGCCCTTTGCGAGCAAATCTGTTAAACGATGCTCATGAATGGGTGAATTCCCAGATCCTATCGTCTCCACTTTTTGCTGATCTAGGTCTACCCCGATCACCTCATGTCCAAGATTTGCCAGACAAGCCGTTGATACTGCCCCAACATAGCCGAGGCCAATGACAGAGATAGAAGCTTTGTGTTCTATCAGTGGATCATGATGTGTGGTTTCTTCCAATAATAAGGATTTTAAAGCGCGTCTCATTATACCTGTTCCTCAGAGTTGATAGAACAAGATTTATATCAAATATTTCAATTAGTTATAAAGATAAGACTATGAGTATTAGTACCCGCATGTTTTCACAAAATTAAGATTTGAGTTCCTAGAAGTTAAAGTAAATAAATTCTGTCAGATCATTAAGCCGGTAGATTTGTATAATCGCAACAATCCCTAAGCCCACGATTGGCACTCCCCATGATTTTGAAGGTCGCCACACGAGCCAACCAAGCGGAACACACGATCTTCTGGTCTCCAAAATAGTGGAAATAACCGGACGATAATTTCGTGTAATTTGGATACTGTTCGGCAAACCCAACACCACCACAAATAGAAACGTCAAAAAGGTGAACACATAGTCTGGATTGGGAATAACCGCGGACCAACCCATCGTATCTACCGCCGTCATACCGAACATGGATGCGACGATCCCAATAGCGCCTGAAAACGTTTCAGCTCTGAAAAACACCCAGGCGACCACTACGGCCAGGAAGGTCAACAACCAGCACAAAGCGAAGTATAAAACGTCTGGAATTTGTCTCACCAAAAATGTCTTTGCAATAGAAGCCGACCAAAGATGATTTGCCATTAGGTAACTGCCGTGCAATCCACCCCAAATCACAAAATTCCAGCCTGCGCCATGCCACAAGCCGCCAAGTAACATCGTAATCATCAGGTTGCCGCGTGTTCCCAGAATTCCAGATCGGTTCCCACCCAGCGGAATGTATAGATAATCTCTCAAAAATCGTGAGAGCGTGATATGCCAACGTCTCCAAAACTCGACAATACTGAAAGACTGATACGGAGAATTAAAATTGATAGGCAAACGAATGCCGAACATTCGGGCAAGACCAAGAGCCATGTCACAATAGCCAGAAAAGTCGAAGTAGATTTGAAACGTATAAGCCAGCGCTCCAATCCACGCGGCTTCAAACGAAACCGCCTGCCCTTGATCAGCCAAGGTGAAGACAGCATTGGCGGTTGGCGCAATCCCATCAGCCAGCACGATCTTCTTGAACAAGCCAATAGCAAAAAGCGTTACACCAACCGCGAGATTGAGCGTCCACTTATTGGTAAACGTTTCAAGCTTAAATTGCGGAACAGTATCTTTCTGTAAAACAATCGGACCTGCAATCAGCTGAGGAAAAAAAGTGACGAACAACATGTACCGTTTAAAATCGCAGCGGATGAGGTTTCCTTTAAACGTATCATGCAAAAACGAAATCTGCTGAAAGGTGTAGAACGAAATTGCTAAAGGCAAAATCAGTCCAAGTTCTGGTAGAGAATACCCGCTGACCAAATTGAAGTTACCGATCATAAAGTCGGCATATTTAAAGACGGCTAAAAGTCCGAGATTGAAAATAACTCCCATACCAAACACAAATCGGTTGGCATTGGATTTCAGTTTCAGATGGAAAAAATAATTACATCCAACAGAGCCCAACAACAACAACACGTGGGGAGGGCTCCACCACATATAAAAGATGAGGGAGGCCGTAATCAGCCACCAGATGATGGCGGTTTCCATCCTAAGTGACTTGAGGACAAAAAACACCGCCAAAACTGGTGGCAGGAAGAGATAGATAAATTCAAGAGAACTGAAAAGCATGGTTAGCTTTCATCCTCGACAAAGTTCTCCGTTTCGAGAATCTCAGAAAGGATGCGTTGGGAGCCAGAATGCTTAAGTCTCATCCCCTGCGTGGCCAGTTCTTTTGCCAAGCCGATGTCGCGCGCTACAATATCGCCCGTAAAGTACAATCCGGCCAGTTCCTCCATGGAACCAGGATGGCCTGCCTCAACACCCCATCGAAACCATCTGGGTGCCTCCGAGCGCGGAAAGCCAAACTCTTCCTTTAGATGAAGCCTGCCAATCGCAGTGAAAGCGGCTGCATATCCCAGGTTAGAACTTTCAAGCAAAAGCGGGAAAACATCTTTGCGTTTAAGACCAACACGGCGATGCTGCATCAACAAAAGCGCAAGGTCATGCATGGCAATAGCATCACCCAGATCGGCAGCATATCTCAGAAACTCAATCGCTTTATTCGGGTTTTGCTGAAGCAGATTACTGTTGTTGTATAGTCTACCCAAAGAGCGGGCAGCAATCGCATCGCCTTGTCTGATTTTGCCCTCAATCAGGGGTAGAAACTCATCGAGATACGCCGATGCCTTCAAAGGATCACCTTCAATCACCTGAGAACCCTTTTCAGTCATCTCCACCAAACGATACGCTGAGTTTACAAACCCTAGTCGGGCTGATTTTTCGAAATTTTCAAGCGCAAGTTCAAAATTGGCAGTTACGCCTAACCCCTTTCTGTAAGAATTGGCAATTTCGGCATATCCACGTCCGTATCCCGATGTTACAGATCTCTGAAAATAACCAAACGCCAGGGCATGGCACTGCGATCCACGAGATTTCCTGAGAATACGACCAAGCCTGAATTGGCGCTCAGAAGCACCATCCAATTGCCGGCTGACTTCGCCCATAAGCTTTGTGAATTCCTGCGTGTATGTCTGTGGAATTGTGCAATCAATTGTGTCACCAAGATCAATTCCACCCGTGGTAAACCCTGCAACCCAATCAACCTCCACCAGATCAAATTCTGGTTTTTCCACTTGTGCTTGTGCAATCAAAACGGTCTGCGCGCGTCGGTCTTCACTTCTGTCCAAAAGTAAATCAGGAACGGAAACTTCGGTAGGATCAGATTTCGTCAGCTGTGAGGGTTTTGGGTTTCCCACACTTGCACTTCCATCTGCAGTGATTGAAGAATAGTCTCCTGCCATACGTCCAAATCCCGGAAAACTGAGAAGTGCAACAACGATAACTGGACAAAGGCATGCTAGTATTCCAATGACTTTAGTGCGCAGAGAAGTCTTGTTTTTCATCCGTCTATCAGCCTCCATGTTCGGCAGTTTTTGCCCTGAACAAGCACGATGTTCTCATCCACTTCGATGATACGTTCATCCAATGGCGGCGTATTGCAATCCAGTGATTTACGACGTTTTTTGACCGTTT
This sequence comes from Pseudomonadota bacterium, assembly GCA_039191645.1. GTDB lineage: Bacteria > Pseudomonadota > Alphaproteobacteria > Rhizobiales > Rhizobiaceae > JAALLB01. The sequence goes on from JBCCXO010000020.1 coordinate 45,381, forward strand.
TCTGAACGCGACTGTCAGCAGAAAGACGAGCGACAATTTCACCTGCGATCTCCCGAGCCACAGGCGCATTGAAATGGTAAGCGTCTGTGAAATTACCGATATCTCGCGTCAAACTATCCGGGTAATCAAGATCAAGAACGATGCCATATTGGCTTAACCGCTTACGCAGTTCGATATCAACATGACGAAGGCCAAAATTTGAAATCGTTTGCTGCATCTCCACAATTGTTGGAGGAATAACAAAAATGATACGCTTATCTTTGGTGCGAGCCCACTCGCCAATTTCCGCAATGTATTCCCAATATTTCTCGGAAAACTCAAACCGTTGCCAATCAGACTTGGCATTGCGCGTTATCTGCCGTGCAAACCTGTCGGGCAATTCTCTTTGTGGTGTTTTGGCAGCGTAGAGACTGTCAAGCACCAGCGTTTCGCGACTGTGAACAGCGGCAACAGCAGACATCGACAAACCACCATGCATTGCCAGTGTTGCGAGGTTTGGATATTCAGCCTGGGCAACATCAAAACTGGTTTTCGCTACGGACCAGTTGAAAACATAATCAACCGGATTCTCGATTAAGGAAATCGCCTCTGGAACGCGATTCATACCCTGCTTGTGATCTTCATCAAAACTGCGAAGCTGAATTCCGATTACAAGGTTTTTTATCACTGGGTCATTTTTAATGAACTTGAAGGTTTCATAAATTTCCGGGATCGTACCGCCCCCATAAGCCAGATTTTTGGTATTCGTAAAGTGAAGACTTTCCCAGTATTTATCACGCAACGCTCGAGCACGACTATCGCCAAGGACAACAGTTTCAAATTTTCCCGGTTCGTACTGACTGAGTTTCCAAAGTGGGTAATGCGCTTTTTCAGCCAATAGCTGCAACTTTCCAGGCCGGTCCCGTTGCACAAAAATTTCATACGGATCGATGAAGACATTCAGCAAAGCAGGCGCTGATCCAATCAAAAAGCCAATGAGAATGAGGATCATATATCCAGAAACAAACCGTTGGGATCCAGAAGACTTAAACACGATGCACACCATTGTTCGGCTGATCTTAAACTGCCGTTTTGAACGAAATCAGTTCGACGTTGTCCGGATCATACTGAAACCCCAGATATGAGAAATTAACCTCGACATGCACTTGTTGCAGGACAGAAATCATCGTCAAAAATTAAAGTCTTTTTTACTTTTTGCCGCCTGCACCGGAGGCAGCGCAAATCATAAAAATTGGTAAATGAAAATCGACACTTCTTACGTTTAACATCTCATGGAAACGGGTAACCATCTCCAATTTTACCAGCGCTACTATGGTCTTCGCGGCATCAAGCAACATCGACGCCGCACCGTAAGCCCAAGTAAACAAAAGCTGGAGTTTCTTTTGCGTTCTTTTGTGATCAATGCCGATGCGTTGGCAAGATTCCCCTATGTCATACACCCAGTCCTTCTTCCCTTGTTCTTGGCAGCTTTTATGGTCACCGCCAAGGCAACTCCCATTCCCAACTACGTTTCCAAACAACAAGAATCGGTGCAGCGCATACCACCAAAACGCAGTACGGACTCCCAACTGTTTAAATCGCTACAGGAGGCTATTTTCTTGAAAGACTACGAGGAGATGGCAGATATTCTCGTGCGCTTAAAAGGTAAGGAAACGTCAAAAAAACTACTAATTCTGGCTCGGAAAAAGCTCAATGCTCACAGTCCTGAATTCGATCCAAGAGCCGGTTTGGAGTTATCAAAAAGGGTGATTGCGACGCGCAGTTCATACAGGGGAGATGCCGCCCTGTTAATCGGTGTTCACCTGAAGCGATCCACTTCCCACACGGAACGAGTGTTGGCAATCGACTGGCTGAAAAAAGCTTTGTTATGGGGAACGAACAAAGCCCATTCGCATTTGGGAGATATTTACTCTGCCAGGGGAAACGGTACATTGGATATGAACAAAGCGCTGTATCACTACAAGAAAACAGCACATTTGGTTTCAACTGCTCCTTTAGTGTCCTTTGCAAGAAAAATCGCCCGACTTAACAGACGCGGTGAAGATTGCGGCATTGATCCCATCGCATTGGCGAAAGAGTACCTCCCAAGACTGGAAGCAGAAGCAACAGCGGGTGAACGTTTGGCTGCAAAAGAGCTGGGACGTTTGTACCTCAAAGGCATTTTCGTAAAGCAAGACTTTTCTATTGCGGAAAATTGGCTGCAACTGGCCGCACACAAAGGTGATGCAGGTGCTTTGCGCGAGTTAGCACTGGCAAAACGTATCTTCCCAAACCATGAAGCGGCACCACAAGTCTCAAAAGCACTCCTTAGGCGCTCCGCTGATATTGGAAACGCTGCAGCGTATGCAAATCTTGCTAAATTGTATCTGATCAAAAATGATTTTGAGTCGGACACAAAAGCATTTCGTCTGTATCGCAAATCTGTTGATGCTGGATACCACATCGCCATCACAGAGCTGAAAAGTGTTTTAAAGGGAGAAATGCTTCTCGGACAAAACCCCTCGCGAATTCAAAGACTGTCAGAAGCAATTGCCACCATCTCAGCAGGCACAGCCGATCATACAAACCTGTCCAATGAAGGCGCCGCTGATCAGTATGTCTTAGAACAATGGGTTGACCCAACGATTGTTGGCTCGATCAGCACGGAAAACACAACAGGCCTTCAGCAGCAACCGGCGACCATGAGGGCGCGCGAGGTTTGCAGGTATGGTGAGTACCTCCACTTGGAGAGTAAAGAATTCACAATCGATTGACGGATACAGTATAAAAATAAATACAACCATAGGTTTTAATTATTCTGAAAATAATCTACCTATAATAGCAATTCGATTCGCATTCTGAATATAAAATTGCTGGAAAAAAACGGGGCGAGCAGATGCTAGAAACTAAAGGTACAGTATTGCCATCATGTGATGAGATAATAAACGAAATCGGTGCTTGCGAAACAAATTACGATTTGTTCCGAATACTCCGGCTGATTTGTCTGGAGAACCAATGCAAGTATTTTATGGTGAGTGAAATTCCAAAAGAAGAGGAGTTTAAGCTTCAGGAAGCCCTCATTGTGAGCAACTGGGACCCTGAGCTCATTCGCGAGTTTGATCTCGAATACAAAGAAACCTTCAATGAACTTTTCCAGTCTTTGAAAGTATCCATAAATCCGATCAGCCTGACGTTACCGATTGGAATGGAGGACACCTCGCAAACCTCTGACACCGGCAAAAACACTGAAACCCTAAGTGAATGCATATTCTTTCCCGCATATGATCGCGTCGGACGCAAAGGGATGATCGGGTTTTCAATTATCCCAGCAGACTATGAACACAGATTTGAAAAACTGGGATTCCTCTCAAGCTTTGTCTTTGACAAGTTTATGGAAATCAAGAAAGCAACAACCACTCAAAACAATGCGCTTAGCGAACGTGAAATCCAATGCCTGAATTGGACCGCGCTTGGTAAGACAAGTTATGAAATCGGCATTATTCTGGATATCTCGCTCAATACCGTAAACCATTACCTGAACAACGCTTCCAGAAAGCTCAACTGCGTGAACCGTACCCATGCGGTTGCAAAATGTGTCCAGGAAGGGATCATCGAATTCTAGACGAAATGTTCAATTGCATCTCGTAATTGATACTGTGTTGGTAGGTTTACCAACCCGGAATAGTGAACGGTAAATAGGACAAGGATGGAGACTGCGACAGCCGTACACCAGTTTGCCATCCAAATCCGGGCAATTTCCTTTAGATCGTTTCCGCTTTCTGAACTCTGGTTGCCTCGGTTCGACCACTTCTGCTTTGACAGGCGGTGAATACAATAGACTTTAACGGCCGCATTGATCAGCTGGTTCAGATAGAGGATCCATGTGTAGTGGAGCTGAACCCTTCTTGAATACGTACACAGGATGAGAGACAGCAAGAGCCTGCTCACAGCAATGAAAATGACGTAGGATATCAAATAGTCAAATCCTACTAAAATAGCTGCCGATACGGCCAACACAGGGCTGACGAGCATGGTCCACATCGAAAGACGTTGATCAATCAGGCACCACCAAATGAAGAAGGGCATCGCCCGCGGGCCCAACGCAATTGCGCGGGAACCATTGCGCAGCATGTTTCCAGACCAACGCCTGAAGTTTTGAACCATCCGTTCCATGCCGGACCCTTCGATCACTTCGATCGTGTATCCCAGCGCATCTGGGACGTAACACATTCGCGCACCATTCTTGAGCATGTAAAACCAGGTGCTTTTGTCATCTCCAGAGAGAAACCGGAAGTTTCCCCATAGCCAATTGTCCAGATGATCAGCCTCCAACAATCGGATAAACTCCAGCTTTTTTACATGCTTGGCCCGAAAGACGGACATACGTCCGGTGAGCGTAAGAACGCGCCCAGCCAGCGCATGAGATTGCATTGCCAACCGTCTTTGAGAAAAGCGCATCTGAAGCCACATCTCTATCCAACGTGGACCAATGCAGATGACTTCTTCATCCGTGGTACAGGCCTGCAGATCGGGATAGACCTTAAAGAGCGGCATGCAACGTGAAACCGCACCCTCAGCCAAGACAAAATCACCATCCATGAAAACAACAAGATCATCATCAAGGATCGGTAACCGGCTCATGGCACGTAAGACCAAGCCAATCGCGGCACGTTTACCCGAAACATTCTGACGGATTATCCGAAGCGTGATATCAACGTCTGGGGCTTCACGCTGCAGAAAATTAGAAATGATATCTTCGTCATAGCGATCCGAAGAGCCAAGCCAGATGGTTCCCGGCACGCCGGAACTGACGATCTCTCGCAGGATCGACCGCACAACCATCTCAGTTATCTGACGATGCTCTTTGTAGGTTGTCATCATGAAATGCATATGCCGCGGACGCCAGCCGCTTTCCCATACCCGCTGACCATTTGCACGCATGTTTGGATAGACAAATCTCGAATAGATTACGGAACGCACCGCATGGGTAAACCACCACCCGTAACGCCAGAACCCCAACGCTCCAATTGTAAACGTGATAACCCACGCACGGTGGTCAAAGATGGCATTTGGGACACTCAATAACAGGCAAAGGCAAACACCAACATAAATCAATATCTGGAGCATAATACCCGCTGTCCACTTTTCCCTTCCACTGGGCCAATGGGTCGGCTCATCGATATGCGGGAAGGTATCAAACCGCGCTTTCACTGCTTAGGACTCCGAGCTATGCAACACGCTTTTTAAACCGGCTACAAACCCACTTGTTGTGCGCTTTGAAAAGATTACGACAGCCGGCAACCCTCCCCTTAGGAGCATGCGATCGGCCTCAGACACGTCAAGCAGGAGCGCAACAGACGCTGATTTTCGATTTTCGTGCGACCAGACATAGTGCGAAGCATTTTTCATAAGCGATGCCGAGTTTCGATCAATTTTTCGAACTCTGGCATCAAAGCTCTTGCCAATCGCAGGCAGGTAAACCCGAGCCCGATCATCCATCCCGATAAAAACGATTTCATCCTGGTTTAAAAAAGCAGTTATTTCCGGAGCGGCATACTTCTCGAGAGTCGCGATATTGTTCCCCTTAAGCACCGTAACATCCGGCGTAACGTTGACAGACACAACGCGTCCATCAAACGGTGCTGTGATCACCCGACCCGATTGCTGGCTTTCCAGATGTTCAAGCCTCCGACTAGCAAACACCAGACTGCTGTTTGCTTCTTCAACTTTTAGCGCGAGTAAATCCAGATCTGCAACGAACTTCCGTTGATCAAAATGACGACGGCTTGATGTCGAGTGGGTAGCAGCTGCCTGCTCCAGTTCAATCTCTGCTGTTTTCAATCTGGCTTCAGCCTCACCACGCTCACGCAACGCAGACTCAACGCGAGAACGTTTTATCAATCCCTTCTCTTTCAAGTCACTCACACGCTCGACTTTGATATCCACTGCTGCCAAGGCTTCCCGTGCCGCTTCTACCTGAGCACGCAACACCTGCAGATTGGTTCGCTTGACAACATCATACAAACGCATCCGGTCTTCTTCGATGCGAAGCCGTTCCTGCGCCCTGATCAGGTCCCGTCGATTTTTCTCTACCTGAATTTTCAATTCGGAAATTTTGATATCAATCCGTGTATCGACTATGCGGGCAAGCCTCTGCCCTCTTTTGACCATCGCACCATTTTCAAGTGCGAACGGAATGACCTGACCGTCAACCGGCATAGACAAATGAACCAACGGCGCTGAGACGACCGCCGATGTGATTTCCAATCGGGTTGTGTAGGAAAAAATCAGAAAGGACAGGTATGAAAAAACCCCAACACCCAAAAAAATGTAAACAGCAGACATCAAGATCGTTTTCAACGGCCAGCGATGTGCTGGAACTTGACTGCCGGGATTTGCATCTGGCTTGGTAGAGATGGGCGTTACGGGTACATCAATCCGGCAGATTGTGTCATCAATCGTCGCCATTTTACCGCGAACCAGATCATCGATAAAATGGCTCATTAAATCATAGGCACGCTCGCTCAACTCAAGATATTTGGCACCGATCGTGCCCGTTTCCACCACAGTGCGCACGACTTCAACTTCAACATCAAAAGAAATATCAAATCCTTGAAAAGGCAATTCAAGGGATAGTTTTAAAACTTCACCGACTTGGGGCAGTGTTGCTGGCAAGCCATCCAGGCGAATGCCACCAAGACTCCAGTTGGTCGCAATCACGCTATGCCCATTGGCCATGGTCACCTTGAGTGGCGCTGTCACTCGGTGATGCAAGCGTTGGCAGGGTTTTTCACGAATGATTTTCACGACCAAAAACTACACACATACGCATTAAGACGGATGTCCAAGTTTATGAAGAAAGATGGTTTATACTTTATGAAAAATATCTATAAATATATGATTTTTATGACTTTTCTGAAATTTACCCTATCATATTTCACGTCAGAAATTTTATAAATCTTAGGACTTTTAGTTCTCATTCCTAGCCGCTGCATCAAGGTGTTCGGTTGCCAGCCATTCCTTGGCCATCAACCACGCAAACGCATGATGTGTAATTACGATCGAACCATCAAACAATGCTTTATCCATCTGAACGGGTTCAGACCGGAGTATTTCCATTTCTTCAAGATCGCCAGAATGCGGGTCTTGAAGTTGCTTGCAACCTAGAGCAACAAAAAAATTACCGACGCATCCTTTTTGATTTCCATTATCGGTAAATTCACCCAACCATATCCAGTGTTCTGCACAGTATCCGGTTTCCTCGAGCAATTCTCGTGCGCAAGCTACCGATGGCAGTTCTCCCGCATCGACGAACCCACCGGGAAAGGTCAGTGAGACTTTCCTAGGTCCATGCTTGTATTGACGCATAGTCAAAACTGTTCCGTCAGGAAGAAATGGAACGCAAACCACAAAAGGACGAAGCAAGACCTGATAAAAATCCTCTATCACCAGCTCAGGGCTGACTGCTACACGTTCCCGAATGACTTCGAGATATGGCCTTGCTTCAAATACGGTTTTTCGTTCAAGTGTTTTCCATTTTTCCATTTGATCGACCTTTTCCATGCGTTTACGCAAACAACGGCTCACAGGTTATGGCACTACCGTTGCGTTCTTTTCCTTAGTTCCATCCCTGCGCTGAGACCCTTCAAATCCCCACCATCCATCCGCCTTAAACCATGCCAATGATCAGCTCTTTTTTGGGTTGCACCGGCATGCTGCTCAGCAGCGACATACGGGAAATCGATCCGACCTGTATCGAGTTCACCTTTGTTTGTTTCTACGGGTACAACAAGCCGGCCGACGGCAAATAGCAAAGCATAGCGATGAATTGCCAGGTTACGCTTTGCTGCCAAGGCATTCATTTCAGCCTCTACCATTTTCAAATGCGCATCGAACAAGTCTGGTGTTGAATTGAGATCATGATCCCGTTCCGCTTCCGAGGAGTGTAAGGCATGACTTGCCTGTTTGGCGGCCCACTCAGAAATTTGAACCTCGGCTCTGGCGCTTTTTAAAGCTTCAAAAACAATGCGGACGCTCTCGAAGACCTCTTCAGCATAACGGTCAAACTTTAGTCTACGGCGGTATTCGTCCTCTTGACGTTTCGCAATGCGGCTGTTGATGACACCAGAATTGAACAATGGCACACGGACCCTCAAACCAATCGTACTCAGATTTTCGTATCGATCCTCCGGTCGTGCCCCATAGGACACAGAGCCGTCGAGGAACACTTTTGGTAGACCGGCAGCGCGTTCATGCTCCACCAGATGCTCTGCCTCCACTATGTCTTTGGCGCTTGCTTTGAGAAGCGGATGCTCTTTTTGCGCGATTTGGATCGCCTCTTTCATCGATTCAGGAAAGCGCGTGTCCAGGGTCAATTTGCCAAAATTCTCGTATGGCTGAGAACCAACAAACTTTTCATACCGGGCCTGAGAATTGCTCAAGCGCGTACGAGCCGAGTTGTGCTTGCTTTCCAACAAAGCCAGATAGGCTTTTGCCAAAGAAAGATCAGTCTGTGTCGCTTCACCAAGGCCAAAGCGCTTGACCTCCAGCGCAACGTGTTTTTCGGCAAAGGCTAGGCTTCTGTCAATCAAAGAGAGGAGTGATGTTGCATGGCGAAGGTTAAAATGCGCCTTGATCACATTCATCAGCACTTGTTGCTCGAGATATAACAATCGATTTTCTTCAGCATCTATTCGGGCCAACTTGCCACTGATATCCCTCTGCCTTGCAGATCCATCCCAGAGCGTGTGAGACAACGTAAGCCGGAAGTTGGTGTATGCATCGGTTTCAACCTGTGTATTTACATCCGACAAAACCCCATCTTCGCGGGAAAACGCGCCAACAGAAGCATCCAAATACACATCTGGTAGGAGCGCTGACCGAGCAATGGATACGTCTTCCTCTGCACTGCGGATGCGCGACTCTTGTTCCTGAAGGACAAGACTGTTGTTACGGGCCAGATGCATAGACTGAAAAAGAGTCTCATCGCCAAGGGACGTGGACGGCACCAATTCAACAGTAAGGAAAAAGCAAAAAAACAGGAGGAGCTTAACGCCCCTCCTGTGCGGACTGGATTTTCCAGACAAAATTATTGGCCAAGTCATTTGACGAACTTCTCATAAGATCGAGGCTAGGATAACGATTTAGAGAAGGGCAAAACATTCCAAGAACCGAGGCATGAAAACTTGGAAGTTTATGTTATCAAAGCGTTAACCAATAAATCTCCTTCATTCGAATCAAGGCATTTCCGTTTAATGGAAAGTCGCTCCGACGGTGAACAACTCCTTGACATTGTCCAATCGAAAGCGGGTCTTCGATTCCTGTAAACCAGAAAGATGCCGTAAATGAACCCATGTATCCTTGTAATCTTTGACCTCAATTGCCTTATGGCGACCGCTCGGAGTATTCAAAACATCTGCCAGCGGCCTGTCGTTGCCTTGTTCACCCATCCGGTCCCCAAAGAAAATCAATTGCGCACCGGGATGCTTTTCAATCACTTCTGATTTGACAACGGACTTGGTCCAGCCATTTGGCACGATATCGATGCTAATTTCTCCACCACAAGAGGCCTCATATTCATCAAAGAGTTCGACAAGACGATTTGCGAAAACGCTACGCTCACCGTGCGCCAAATCCCATTCATGATAGTGCCGCCTTTGGTTCAGTGTTGCATTCCTACCGACAACGGAAACATTCAACATGCCCGGGCGATGCTCTATGTGGTTTCCAAACCGATATTCATAAGGGCTTTCTTCAATAAACCGTTCAACACGTTCAACCAGCTCGGTCGAGAACTGATGTTCCCTTCGATAAACCAGCTCATCCATTTCAAAATACTCGGCTCCTGAGCAGCCAAACACGCCATGGCAATCGTTGAGAATATCAAGCGGCACTTGCTCTTTGATTTTCGAATAATCACTTCCTGAAATCAGAAATACAGGTTCACGTTTGACGAATCCCCGAAAATAATCGGCAAACATCGTTTTCATCGGCTGACGGGGTGGTGTGAGAGTGCCATCAACGTCAAACAAAAATACACAATCCATCATCATACCCTAAACCGCTTCTTTCAATTCCGGTTCCTCTTGCAAAGAAGCGCGATCGTAAACGTCTGAAAGACGCACGATGTCATCTTCTCCCAGATAAGAACCATATTGGACTTCGATAAGCTGGACAGGTTCGTCAGTCAGATTTTCCAGACGATGAACAGCGCCCTGCGGTATAAAAATCTGTTGACATGGTGTCAACTGACTTACTTCATCATCAACCGTTACAGTTGCCGTACCGGATACAACAATCCAATGTTCGGCTCGATGAAAATGATATTGCAACGACAGTTGCCCACCGGGGTTTACAACAATGCTCTTGACCTGATGGCTTTCACCCCGATTGACGCTGGTAAAAGTTCCCCATGGTCGGGTTTCACTCACGTGCGATTTCGTCAACTCGGTATAGTTCTCCGACATTTCGGAGATAAGTGTCTTCACACTCTGACAATTTTCTCTCGAAGTTACCAAAACTGCATCGCGATTGGCCACGACAATCAAGTCAGAAACACCGGAAACACCCACAAAGGGCCCGTCTGAAGAAACGAGGCTTCCCTGTGTTTCTGCAACCAGGGTGTCACCCACCAGAACGTTACCATCCTCGTCTTTTTCAGAAATGGTCCAGACCGCACTCCAACTCCCGAGATCCGACCATTGAGGATCTACCGGGACCAAGGCAGCACAATCCGTTTTTTCCATAACCGCATAGTCAATCGAAATAGGATCAATCGCAGTAAAAACCTGCGGATCAGGGGTGATGACTTTACGATTTAAGTCACAAGCTGCCAGTGACCGGTTCACCGCCTTAAACATAACGGGCATATGTGTTTCAAGTTCACGGCACATCAATTTAGGCGGGAACATGAAAATACCCGCATTCCAATAGATGTTTGATTGCGACAGCAGCGCTTCCGCCTTTTTTTTGTTTGGCTTTTCGATAAACCGTGTCAGCGTATTCCCCAACCCGTCCGCGATTTTCTCACCTGCTTCCAAATATCCGTATTCAGTTGCAGCTTCGCTCGGCTTTACGCCGAAAGTGACAATCTTGTTGAGTTCCAGCGAAATACCCGCAGCTTTACGCGCTGCATCAAGAAAACCTTTGTTATCGAGTATCTTATGGTCCGACGGTAAAACCAAAAGAAGCTCTTGGCCTTTTATCTTTCCCGCGATTGCAGACAAAGCCACAGCTGGCGCAGTGTCCCGACCCTCCGGTTCACAAATGATTTGCTTTGCCTGCTGTTTGATTTCCTTCAATTGGAGGCTAACCAAATCAAGGTGTGAAGCACTGGTAAGAATGATCGGATCGGTGAACATCGGGTCTCGGCAAAGTCGGTCGACAGTTTGTTGAAACAGACTTTGCGCCTCATTGAGTTTGCAGAACTGTTTCGGTAATGCGGTTCTTGATAGTGGCCAAAGTCGGGTCCCCTTACCACCTGCTAAAACAACAGGCGTCACCAAAGAAGCTTTCATCGTTTTTTACTCCAAACTACTGTAACGATTTGCCTAACGCGTGAAAGCCAACAATAAGTTCCCCATTGGATGACATTCACATTTTCTGAGCCACACGCCACCTACCCACGCATAACTGGTAAAGCCAATATTCATCCTTTTCGACATCGTTCTGTTAAATCTCGAAACGACCTCTGGCTTGTAAATTTCTGTACTGACTTGTTAAGGAAATGGTAAGTGGAATGATCTCAGCGCACAGCATGCACCTTGGCAGAGAAGTAGAAGTCT
>JBCCXO010000021.1:0-55760 GCA_039191645.1 Pseudomonadota bacterium
AGCTGATTTTTCTGGTTGAAGACAAACGAGATCTTCCGCTTAAAACCGCAATCAAACGCCATATACGTTTGGTTTCTTTTTCGGATGGCCGGATCGAGATGAATCTCGTCGAAAATCCGTCCCGAGATTTTCTTACAAAGTTGGCCAAACGGCTTGAAGAATGGACGGGTAAACGCTGGATGCTGTCCATCAGCCAGGAAGAAGGCGCACCAACACTGGCCGAGCTTGACCGTGCTGAAAACGAAGCCCAACTTGATAATGCCAAAAGTGTCCCGGCAGTCGAAGCAATTATGAGACAGTTCCCCGGTGCGAAGATTGTCGACATCCGCGTACGGGAAGATGAAACCGAAGGCGTCGCCGAGGTTCCTGAAGAAGAAGAGTTGGATGAGTTTTTTGAAGAGTGAGGTAAGTGCATGAAAGATATCATGGGCCTGATGAGCAAGGCCAAAGAAATGCAGGAAAAGATGCAAGCCATGCAGGAAGAGCTTGCAAATCTCGAAGTTGAAGGCAGTTCCGGCGGTGGCATGGTAAAGGTCGTCTTGAACGGCAAAGGCATGATGACGTCACTTTCAATCGATCCTAGTCTTATAAAAGAAGATGAAGGCGACATCGTTGAAGATTTGGTAATGGCCGCACACAACGATGCAAAAGCAAAAGTTGAGGATGAAACGGCGCGTAAAACTCAGGAGTTAACGGCTGGGTTACCCATCCCGCCGGGTATGAAACTGCCATTTGGATGAACGTCCAAGCATGTCATCACGGATAACTGGGCCTGAAATCGAAGCTTTGATTCAGATCCTGGCAAAGCTGCCAGGACTGGGGCCTCGGTCTGCACGCCGCGCAGCCCTTCATCTCATCAAAAAGAAAGACCAAGTTTTACTGCCGCTTGCAAATGCTGCTGCGGAAGCAGCTGAGAAAGTTCGCGAATGCAGCATTTGTGGAAACGTCGACACGGAGAATCCTTGCACGATTTGTACGGATCCCCGTCGTGACAGATCAACGATCGTTGTCGTCGAAGATGTTGCGGACCTTTGGGCGTTGGAACGCGCAAAAGCTGTAAATTCTCTCTATCACGTATTGGGTGGAACCTTGTCTCCACTTGAGGGAATTGGCCCAGAAGACCTCAATATTGATCGATTGATTGATCGGGTTACCGAACCTTTGCCGGCAGACGATACCGGTGAACCTCAGCAAAGAGAAGTCATTCTCGCCGTAAATGCAACTGTCGAGGGGCAAACAACGGCGCACTACATCACTGACAAACTGGATGGGATAAACGTGAAGATTACCCGTCTGGCGCATGGTGTTCCCGTAGGTGGAGAATTAGATTATTTGGACGAAGGAACGCTATCTGCGGCAATAAAAAGCCGAAGTGATTTTTGAATGGGAGTACATAATGGATGTTCACGAAGCAATAATGTCACGCCATTCTTGCCGTCGATTCAAGCCGGATCCGGTTCCAATGAAATCGATCCGAAAGATACTAACGGGGGCGGGTCAGGCGCCTAGCGGACACAACACCCAACCATGGAAAGTCTATGTCGTTCAGGGAGCCGCTAAACAGCGTATAACAGAAAAAGCATTGGTTGCTGCGCAGGGAACATCCTCTTTGAAGGCCAGCGACCCGGAGTTCGATTACTATCCGACAGAATGGTTTGAGCCGTATTTGGAACGGCGCAGAGCGACAGGCTTTGGCCTTTATGGGGCCATCGGAATTGGCCGAGACGACAAGGAAAGTCGCAGCGCTCAAATGCTCAGGAATTTCAAGTTTTTCGATGCTCCGGTCGGATTTTTCATCACCTTTTCACGGCGTATGTCTGTCGGTTCCTTTATGGACATAGGCATGTTTATCCAGAATATCCTAGTTGGCGCGCGCGGAGAAGGATTACACACTTGCGGTCAAGTTGCTTGGTGTTCTCACCACCATATGATCAGACAAGAGTTGAACATCGATGATGATGAATTGCTCGCCTGTGGTATATCCGTTGGCTACGCAGTTGAAGAGGCACCAGAAAACATCTGGCGAACTGATCGCGCGGACATCGATGAATGGGTTACTTTTTATGAGGATTAAACCCTCACGTAACCTGCCCCTGTTCTTCAACAGATTTGTCTTCCTTGCTATAAACCATTGAAACATTGAGTTCCCGAAATGAAGAACTCCGCGTTTTCTGCGATCACTGCAGACTAAAAATCAGTCGGCAACCACCTTTGTGATGACGTTTTCGAAGCGTTCGACGGCACCATCCACGTCCTTGAGTTTATCAAGACCGAACAGACCAATGCGGAACGACATGTAGTCCTCACCCTCATCGCACATCAGTGGAACGCCAGCGGCAATTTGCATGCCATGTTGCGCAAACTTACTTCCATTCTGAATCGCAGGATCATCCGTGTAACTAACAATGACGCAGGGCGCTTGAAAACCCTCTCCGGCCACACTTTTAAATCCGTGATCAACGAGTATTCCGCGAATCCTTGTTCCAAGCTCAATCTGGTTGGCTTTCGCTTGCGCAAAACCAAATGCTTTCGTCTCGAGCATGATATCGCGAAAACGCTTCAAGGCATCCGTCGGCATCGTAGCATGATATGCGTGGCCACCGTTTTCATAAGCAAGCATGATATCGTGCCATTTTTTTAAATCACAAGCGAATGAAGTGCTTTTGGTTTCACTCAGTGTATTCAGCGCTCTGTCGCTCATCATCACTATTCCTGCAGCCGGTGATGAAGACCAACCTTTTTGCGGCGCACTGACCAACACGTCGACACCACAAGCTGCCATGTCAATCCAGATTGTACCGGATGCAATACAGTCGAGAACAAACAGCCCGCCATGCTGGTGCACGGCATCAGCAGCTGCCTTGATATAACTGTCGGGTAACATCATCCCCGCTGAGGTTTCGACATGAGGTGCAAATACGACGTCCGGCTTTTCTGTTTGAATCCTCTCCACAAGCGTTTCGATCGGTGTCGGTAAAAATGGGGCCTGCGTATTCTCTAAAGAGCGTTCAGCCTTAATAACGGTCGAAGCAGCTGGCATGTCGCATGCTTCAAAGATTTGCGTCCACCGGTATGAAAACCACCCGTTTCTGACAATCATCGCCTGTTTGCCGGTTGCAAATTGTCTGGCGACGGCCTCCATGCCAAAAGTCCCTCCGCCTGGAATGAGTGCTACACCGCTTGCATTGTAAACGTCTTTCAGCATTCCGGATAAATCATTCATCACGGTTTGAAAGGACTTCGACATATGATTGAGAGATCGATCTGTGAAAACCACCGAATATTCAAGCAAACCGTCGGGGTCGATATCTTGCAGCAGTGCAGGCATTTCAGGCTCCATGAAAAAATGAGTTAAATTTTCATACACGTCATTTTGGCATTTCGCACTAAAAATTTTCACCTTGATCGCATCAATGCATCAAAAGCTAAACGTTCAGCAAAATTCAAAATGAAAAAGGCAGGACGTGGTCCTGCCTGATCAAGTCTTTTTGGCGGACGGTCGTCAATGCTGGGTTAGGGTTAGACGACCGCCCCTATCCGAAATCAGTTGAATTCCGGATAAGCTTCTACACCCACCTCGGTTTTGTCGAGGCCCAGCGCTTCTTCTTCCTCGCTTACCCTGATGCCAAGGGTGGCCTTAAGGATTGTCCACACAATCGCACTAGCGACCACTGTAAACACACCATAAGCAAGGATACCTACGATTTGCGTACCAAAACTCGCAGCGCTGTTGGAGATCGGCACAGCAAGGGTGCCCCAGATGCCTGCAATCAAATGGACTGGAATAGCACCAACAACATCGTCGATCTTGAACTTGTCGAGCATTGGTACAGAGAAGACAACAATTGCTCCACCTACACCGCCGATAACAATCGCGAGGAATGCACTCGGAGCAAGAGGTTCAGCGGTAATCGAAACAAGGCCTGCTAGAGCTCCGTTGAGCGCCATTGTAACATCGACCTTCTTGTAAACGATCTGCATCAAGATCATGGAAACTACCACACCACCCGCTGCAGCCAGGTTTGTGTTTACAAAAATACGGGAAACATCAGATGCGTTGGCATTGTCACCGAGCGCAAGCTGAGAGCCGCCGTTAAAGCCGAACCAACCAAGCCACAGGATAAATGTTCCGAGCGTGGCAAGTGGAATGGAGGAACCTGGCATCGGAACGACTTTGCCATCGTCGGTGTATTTGCCAGTTCTGGCTCCCAGAATAAGAGCACCAGTTAGAGCCGCCCAACCGCCTACAGAGTGTACGATTGTAGAGCCTGCAAAATCAGAAAAGCCCATTTCTGAAAGCCAGCCACCGCCCCACTGCCATGAACCGGAAATTGGATACAAGATACCGGTAAGGATTGCGACAAAAATCATAAAGGGCCAAAGTTTGATACGTTCCGCGATGGTGCCGGAAACGATCGATGCAGTTGCCGCACAGAAAACCATCTGGAAGAACCAGTCGGAGGCAACAGAGTAGTCTCCTTCATTGGCTTCGCCAGCTGCGGGCCAACCATAGGGTGCTGGCGTTCCAAAGTAACCATTTACATCTGTATACATCAGACTGTAACCGCAAACCCAGAACATGATGCCGGCAATAGAATAAAGCCCGATATTTTTCAGACATTGCATCGACACGTTTTTGGAACGCACGAGACCTGCTTCCAACATGGCGAACCCAGCTGCCATGAACATGACCAAAAACCCGCCCATCAAGAAGAGCACTGTGTTGAACACAAAAGCGGTTTCCGCCTTTACGCTTTCAAGTGTGACCTCCTGCGCCAGTGCCGGTGAGCTTGCAAGCAATGCACCGCCTGTCAGGAGCATCAAGTATTTGTTTTTTATCAACATGATATTTTCCCTGAATACTATAATATTGCCTTAGAGCGCATCGGCACCGGATTCACCGGTTCTTATGCGAATGGCTTGTTTAAGGTCGTAAACAAAAATCTTGCCGTCACCGATTTGATCAGTACGGGCAGCAGAAGTTATGGCTTCCACGACTTTGTCGGTCAGGTCAGAGCCTACCGCGACCTCGATTTTAATTTTTGGAAGAAAGTTGATGGCATACTCGGTACCCCGATAGATCTCAGTGTGACCCTTTTGACGCCCATACCCCTTTACCTCTGTTACGGTCAGACCTTCAACGCCGACTTCACCCAGCGCCTTCCTGACCTCATCAAGTTTGAATGGCTTGATGATTGCCATGACTATATTCATGATTTTTCCTTTGCTTTAGCAAATTGTTGTGCGGGAACGACACGATGAAGGCCCAGTTTGTAAGTTCGGACCTATAACCCAGCAGCCCCCTAAATTTTGATTATCCTTTGACGAGTGATGCGTCTGCTGCTAATTTTCGGCATACCCGTTGCAAAAAAAGCAACACTCGTTAGAACCTCAAGGAGAATAAGGAGAGTCATGCGCCATCTGCTTCCCTATAAATATGTTGAAGAAATTGCCAAAGCCGGTTCAATCCGCAAAGCCGCAGAAGTGCTCTCCATCACGCCATCCGCCTTGAACCGGCGATTGCTTGCCATTGAGGAAGAACTTGGCGTTGCAATTTTTGAGCGCCTTGCCGTCGGGGTAAGACTGAACACCGCCGGAGAAATTCTGCTCGAGCATATCCGCAACCAGATGTCAGATCTGGAACGAGTCAAATCGCAAATTGCAGATTTGTCAGGACAACGCAGAGGCAACGTGGCGATAGCCTGTAGTCCAGAGTTGACCGGCGGCTTTCTGCCGATACAGGTACAAAGATACCAGCAGGAATTTCCGGGCGTCACGTTCAGGATAAACAGAAGATTTCGTATGGATGTGGAGCAAGCACTGATAGAGCATACCTCAGATGTTGCATTCATATTTGAACCAGCAAAGCTCGCCGACTTTCAAACCGTATATAACCTGCGCCAACCCCTGATGTGCGTCATGAATGCAACACATCCCCTCGCCAAAAAACAGTCCTTGAGACTCTATGAATGCGCGGAATTTCCGTTGCTGCTTCCTGAAAAATCTTGGGGAATAAGGCACTTGCTGGAACAGTCAGCGCTTAGACTGGGGATTAATCTGAGATCAACCGTTCAGTCGGATGCTCGTGAATTTTTGCGTGACTATGATCGCCAGAATGATCAACTCTCTTTCGAAATACCGATCAATCTGAACCGTGAGAACGAACCAGAGGGCCTAGTCGCGCGTCCAATCAATCCCCTTGACGTTCCCGAGGGCTTTATTTTTGTAGGGCACTTGCGCGGTAGAACGTTACCGGTTGCAGCTGCACGTTTTCTGGAGCAAGTTACAACCGAAATGGCTCAGCATTTTGAACAATAGGAGCATCACGTTGGCAAAACCCACAGCACTGATCATTGGAGTAGGGGACGGCCTTTCTGCCTCTCTTGCCAGACTTCTTCATAGCGAGGGGTATCATCTGCATTTGTCTGCCCGAAATGGTGCAAAACTGGAATCGTTGGCAAAAGAAATTGACGCACGGGTCAGCGAGTGCAACGCTTCAGACCCGTCTTCGGTCAATGCGCTCTTTGAAGCCATAGGTAACAGACTTGATGTGATGATTTACAACCCATCCGGCCGTGTGCGCGGCCCTTTGGTTGATCTCGATCCCGAAGAAGTTCGAACAGCCATCGAAGTTACAGCATATGGCGCATTTCTAGCTGGCAGGGAAGCGGCAAAGATAATGCTCGATCAGGACTTTAAAGAGGGGAAACGCGGTACAATTTTGTTCACTGGCGCTTCTGCCGGGGTGAAAGGGTTCCCGCAGTCAGCCCCATTCGCTATGGGTAAATTTGCACAACGAGGCCTTTCAGAATCGATGTCCCGTGAATTGCATCCCAAAGGAATACACGTTGCCTGGATTAATATTGATGGTGGCATACGCAATCCATCGAGGCCTGAGCGTATAGATGCGGCAGATAATCCAGACTCAATGCTTGATCCTGATGATATCGCACAGACCTATCTCCATCTGATCAAACAAAATCGATCCACCTGGTCAAACGAAGTTGCGGTCAGGCCTTGGGTGGAGCGTTTCTGAGGTTAACCGAAACGCTTTTGCAGCTCTGTGACGATAGATTGAGATCCAAACCGTAGGGGATCTGTCGCAGGAAGTTTAAACTCTTCCTGGACGGATGACAGGTAGTCTTTTGCTTCTTCTTCACCAAGGGCCAGCGTGTTTACACATAGTCCAACGCACTGAATATCAGGGTTGGTCAGTTTTCCAATCGAAACAGTCATATCGATAACCTGCTGGATCGAAGGCAAAGGTGTTTCAACACCTCGCATTTTACTCCTTGTAGGCTCATGGCAGACAACGAAAGCATCAGGTTGCGAACCATGTAGCAGGCCCAACGTAACACCCGAAAAAGAAGGATGAAAAAGCGATCCCTGACCTTCCACGACTTGCCAATGGTTTTCATCACATTCCGGTGTAATCCATTCTGCCGCTCCGGAAATAAAATCTGCGATGACGGCATCTAAGGCAATTCCGCGTTCTGCGATTAAGATGCCGGTCTGACCTGTTGCACAAAATTCTGCGCTAAGGCCGGCCGATTTCATATCGCGCTCCAGACAAAGCGCTGAGTATTTTTTGCCAACCGAACAATCCGTACCCACGGCCAACAGCCGCTTCCCCGACCGCTTAACGCCCTTTCCCGTTGCAAATACATGATCGGAATGGCGCAGATCATAAAGTTCCACTTCGTTTCGAGTTGCCGCTTCCGCGATAGCTTGAACACTGCGCAATCGAACATGAAGCCCGCTGGCAACGTTCATGCCTGCATCAATTGCCTCAACAATGACATCAATCCAATTTTCTTTAAGTACGCCACCTGCGTTAACTGCACCAATAACAAAAGTCTTGGCACCAGCCTCAACACCTTCCTGAATGTTCATATCTGCAACGCCCAGATCGGCTTTGCAGCCGGGTAACCGCATCTGACCGACAACCCGTTCCGGTCGCCAATCTACAACACCTTGAGCGGTTTTCGCCGCAAGGGCATCCGGAACATCGCCGATAAAAAGAAGATAGGGTGATTTCAACGCCATGATACGCTAGCCTCTCCGTAAAGGCCTGTATATCGCTCGCGAAAGTATTCAGATCAAGTCCCGTTTGCATGATTGAATGGAGCCAGTTGCCTGAACAACTTTCAGAATTGACGTCACGAATTTGAAACGGGCAATTGTTTGTTTGAAGATGTCCTGATAAACCGCGCGAGCAAATTTTTTACACCACTGAACACCGAACAATCAATTCCGGTTTTTTTGAGGGTAATGCGCCATAAAATCGATGAAATCAAAACATTTGCGCCAGTGTAACCAACTGCTGCTGCCATAATGCCAAATTGCCCAAATGTGGCCCAAACGAATGCAAGAGCCGCGGCTGAACAGATCAGGCTGGTAATCAGGGTAATCATATGAAAACCGTGGATGGCGAGAATCATGGGTGCCGGTCCAAAAATCGCCCTTACGATCATGGTAGCGGAAATTGTCAACAGAACGGAAACTGCTCCAACCGCTGAGGCAGAAAACATGCCTAAGAGCAAACCACCGAACGTGGCAAAACAAGCCAAAACACCCATGGAGTAGACAAGGGACGTGACGTTGAGTTGAAACAACTTTTTCTGGATACCAGACCGGTTGCCAGAAACTGTTTCTTCTGTAATTTCTGGCATCATGAGATTGTGAAGCGTACGCATCCCAAATCCAGCAAGGACGCGGTATCTAAAACAGATATGCAATATGGCAATTTCCACAGAACCGGCAAGCAGGCTTGTCAGCAACAACACTAAATCAATCATAAAATCCCAAAGCAAGGTTATTCCCATCCAGGGAAACGATGCCTTCCGCCATCTGTTTTGATCACGGATTTGCTGGATTTCTGAGTATTGATCCCGCAACTTTCGGTCGCGGAAAAGAACGAACAACAAGGTGATCCAAGTCGAAGCCGCCAAAAGCCAGTACACGCCATCTATGTCGGCGACGAAGCCAGACGCCATCAACACAGTTGAAAGCAAAAGAAAGGATATTGGACGGAAAAAAGTTTCCGGCACAGTTCCGGCGATTTGTTTTTTCATGCCAATCAGGACTGCGCCGTTAAAGCCGACGAACGCGGATGCAATCGCTGTAACGAGCATTGCCAGTCCGGCTGAGTGGTTTTCGAGGAATGGGATTTCAGCGCCCGAATACCAGAATGCAAGGAACCCGGCAGCAATCAATGAGAATAGCACTGCCCCCTGTTTGACCGCTGTGATTACAAAGCCCTTAAGCAAGCCCTGCTGCTGTTTAGCTGAGTATTCCGCAGCCAAAACAGGTGCGATCGCGGTAAAGCCGGAAGCAAGAATCACAGCGATGATACTTGTCAGCGATACAAAAACTGCAAAATTTCCTAAAGCCTCTATTCCTAAGAAACGAACGATAAGCAGGTTCACCGCGAATAGGGATGCAGCACCAGCAATCCTCGCCGTAAAAAGCATTCCAAATCTGAGAAGTTTCTGCCAGGGCATTGCAATGATGACCTATCGTTTCGTCCAGGTATGCACTGTTCGTTTGAACGATGAGAAAACATCCCGAAGTTGAAAGGCCGCGTATCCAGCAAGGTTTGATATCAGAGAAGACGAATGATGGTATCTCGGCGGGGCCATCAGGATATGTCCTGATTTCCCAACAAATCCCTTTTTGAACTGATGCAGTCCCTTGTCCAAATCATTCCCGCCAAGGTCATACCAATCCACAGACTGTTCCTTACAAAGCATTTCAGCGACCCACCAGTGCAGCGCATAACCGGCTTTAAGCTTTAGGGCTCGATCATCGGTCGCGCCAAACATGTAGCTGGCCATGTTCCCAGCGACGTGAAAAACCCCGCCTGCAGTAATTTTGCCTTGATGTGAAACAAGCACGATTATCGGTTTTATTGCTTCCGGGCTGTCTTCCATGATCTTTTCTAAGGCATCAATTGCTGAAGCGTCCAAAAATTGCTTGCGATCCATCATTTGCCGATAGAGCGTTAAAAACGCATCAAGGCCCCGCTCAGGAGTGGCAATCTCAATCTTAAAATCATTCTTGAGTGCCTTACGCAGATTGTAACGCCATTTTTGATCAAGATTTTTCATCAGGGACCGCGGGTCTTCCTTTACGTTCACAAGGTAACGTTCCGGTGCGGCAAGACCAGCACCGCGCTTAAAGCCAAGCGCGAGGAGGATATCCTCTCTCTCATCTTTTTCGATGGGTCTTGCTGATGGCATAATGGTCAAATGCAGATTGCGTTTATGACAGATTTCATCTTTGAGCTTTGCAACCAACGCATGATACAATTCATGATCCCAATCGCGGCCTTTTAGCCAACACAAGGGGCCCCATTTCAAGATGGCAATCCCGGATCCGGTCAATGGTATTTCTCTGACGATTAAAACCGCACCACCGGCAAGCGTTGAGTTTTTCCAGAAGGTTATGAATTCTACCTTCCCTTCACCCCAGTGTCCCAGGTTGAAGCTCGCCATTTGCTCGGGGATTATATCTTTAAATTGACTGGCAAGGTTATCCCACTCTAATGCCGAAACTGACTTCAGTTCAATTTCTTGAGTAAGCGGTAAAATCAGAGTTGGGTTTTGATCAATTGCCGTCTTCGATGTTGGTAGGCAACCATCTACAAGTGTGGGGGAATGGAAACTCATGATAATTTTCCCTGCTGGTGATGTGTATAAATTGTGTTCTCGCCTGGACTGATCGCAGATTGGCGCCAGCGAAAAATCCTGGGAATAAGCCTCCACAATCCCGTAATCGCGGGATAGGGGTCTTTAAAACTAAACACCATGTGCAAATCGCTTCTTGCGCCTGAGATCAAAGCTCGGATCGACCATGCGAACAACGTTAAAAGTCCGATTTCCTTTCGTAAGAAAGCCACTTTCGCGCCCATCAAATCTCCAGTCGTCCAGCAATATCGGATTCCAGATGGTGCTGAGATCTTCCTGCGGCTGATGCGCTTGTTCACAACTCTTTGGAAATTGAACCATCCCAGATCAAGTCCAGCGTATTCTGGTAGAGCATGATTGCCAGCAATGCGTGGATTGATTTCGAGGAAGGAGGTAGCCCCGGTCGTCTCATTAACTAAAAACTGTGCGCATCCAATTCCATCATAACCGAGCGCGGTAACCAGTCGCCGGGTTTGTTCCACGACATCATGATTTGTGTCTAGTGTTTGTCCCTCTACAGCTAGACCAGTCCCGTCTATCTTATCGGTGCGCTCTATTTTGGCATGCAGCAATCGAGTCACTTCCCCATTGGCGGCCGCAAAATAAACGTTATGGCGCTTTCCCTCAAACTTTCGTTGTAACAAGAGATCCTGTCTGCCTAAATCATGTTGCTTGAGGCATTCAATCAGTTCTTCTTCTGTTTCAATGCAGATTGCCTTACTTCCATTAATCCTCAAGGTGGAATCCTTGGGTCGCACAATCATCGGATACCCAACAAAACACTCTCCAGCATGGCATGCTTTCCCCTGACCGCTGGTATAGGCAAAAGGGGTTGTCGGCACGTCGACTGATCCTGCAAGGGTCAGCATATATTCCTTATCAAGACACTTGCGAACCAGACCAGATGGCATGCTGACAATACTAGGTAGACCATCAAACAAGGCTTCATTTTCGCAGATCATCCGCACATATTCTTCTGCAACAGGAAAGATGGCTACTAGATTTGGATTGGCTTTCGAAAAGGCTTTAAGCTCGCAAGCAAGGGTTTCAGGCCCCGAGTTTAACGGGGAATGGCTCCAGGTGGATCGAACTGCATTGCTATACTGACACAGACGCTCACAACCGTGCGTTCCAACAACGATTGAAAAACCCCGTTTCTTAAAAGTACGTGCGAGAATCAACGATGGTCTGTAGTTACCCAGCAAAAGGATCAGAGGTTTTTTGGATCCGCGCATCATCTTACTCCGTTTTGATTCTTTGCGGTGAAGGAAGGACCGGAAAGTGTAGATTGCGTGGAGATGTTCAACCCTGGTTCCTGCGAAACCGAATCTGTGGTCGCGTTTTCATTCACAAGTTCAATGACTCTTCTTGTCTTGATCATGTGCCGTATTGCCCGTGCGAAAGCCGGCTTCTCGGAAACATATTTTTTGAGTGCCAACTGCCCCTTTAGTCCCATGCAAAAGAGCTGTCCTTTTTGAGTAAGCGGCTTGACATAATGGAGCAGAGGAATTGTGCCGTTACACCAATCGAATTTGTATGCTTCATCGCCGATCAGGAAATCGTATCGCTTCAAGTTTGCACGGCATGCAAACTGCATTGTCTTAATCAGAAGCTGGCTACCCACCGAATACTTGCTTGATAGTTCATCTGAATAGGCTGAAACGAAATAGTAGAAATTGCGGGCGTCAACAAACGCAAGCATGCCTGCAATCAGTTTATCATTTTGATAGAGGCCGAAAACCTTCAGGCCGTGATCACCCTCATCTTTGATCGACGTTTGGATCGACTGTTTAATCAGGCTTGGATTACCCGGTGTTCCAAACGGATTTCGGGATCCACGCTGGTCAAGCTGCTGAGATTTCCAATCTAGAATTTTTTGCGTAGCTTCAATCTTGTCCTCAAGCTGTTTCACTTGTTTGAAGATGAGCCTCCCTTCCTTTTTGAGGGCATTGTATTTACTGCGAAGGCGCTGTCGCGATTTGGCAGATCGCAACTGTGCGTAAAGTGAAGTCCAATCAGACGAAAGAGAAAGTGTATGAGAATCGTATTCTGCGGCGATTAACTCTGACCGTTTGCAATCAACAGAGTGTGGAAAATCGGGGTGTGCTGGAATCCGCGTTAGATGCGCAACATCAATTCCCGGGAGAATCACATTTAAACAGTCAACAATCTGACTAAGAAATGCGTTGGGTAATTCTGATGCAAGTGACTGGTCACAGATTATGCCATTATAGTCGCATACATCTGACCCAAGCCAAGTTAGCCTTTTTCCACGTAGGTCGCTTTCCAAAGCGAGTGGCATCGCGAGAATTAGAGCCCCATTCCGGTAACCGGAGACAAAGAGTGGTTGAACTGCTTTGGTATGGTCAAAATTTTTCATCAGCGACTTGATCCAGGAAACCCGCTGAAATGGCGATGTAAGTGCTGAGCGTTCCAACGCCATCCAAGCCTTCTCAACCAAACTGAATGAAGAATGTAATTCTATCTTCAGTGGCTTGTTTTTGATGATGATATCGGTGTCCGCTGAAAGACAGGCCAAATGAGACAATGGCCTCTCAGATTTGAACTTTTTCCCTGCAATCTGCATAGCTTTTCCTCGTGCTTGCCGATAAACGCGGTATGTGCCGTTTTGTGCCGACTATTCCGCTACAGAGAAAAGATGCAATTTCCATGCCAATTTATGCATAAAACGTATGATTTAAGCGATCTATAGGCGTTTGTTGCGACCTCAAAGACAGCTGGCGTGAGATCAGAAATGGCGCACTTGACTAGAGCGAATTCGAATGCGCCAGCGAGCCAAATGGCGAGCCGGGCGAAAGCCCGCCCCATCGGAGCCACGCGTGAAACGTATTAGCGTGAGATCAGAAATGGCGCACTCGGGAAGATTCGAACTCCCGACCCCCAGATTCGTAGTCTGGTGCTCTATCCAGCTGAGCTACGAGTGCATCCTTACAAAAAGCCGGAATTTCAGTCGATTGTCTTCCTAGCCTTGCAAGTCGTCTTGGTAATCCGGGACCGTCACAAAAGCAAGTGTTTTTGGAGTATTTTGATCCCAGTTCGTCTCATTGGTTAAGTGAGACGACCTGGAACACGATTTACACTCCATTTTCAGCGGGAAAACTGGAAGTATCAGGAATTGTGATCAAGAATGAAGTACCTTTGGCGCAACTTTCTTTCAATTCGATGGTGCCGCCATGCGCTTTAATGAGTTCATACGCAATGGACATGCCAAGTCCGGTGCCATCTGATTTTGTAGAACCTTGAAATGCTCTGAACAGTTTCTCTCTGGCATGCTCGGGGATTCCAGGGCCAGTATCTTGAACCGTGATCTCGACGCCTGCATCAATGCGACGGGCGCTCACAATCAGCTTCATGACCCGTTCATTGTCTTCCATATCTGCCATGGCTTGCTGGGCATTTCGGCAGATGTTCATCAAGACCCTGAACAGCTGTTCAGGGTCCGCATCTGCCTTCATCTCCGCATCAATAAGATTCTGCCATTTAAATGTAGGTTCGTTTTCAAGGCCTAAGAGTTCAGCAACGTCATCAACAATGTTTTTTAACAGAAGAACTCTACGATTGGGTGGCGCTTCCAAAGCCTTTCCGTAGTCAATGACCGATTTGGTATAGTCAACTGCCCGGTCAATTGTCCGTAGGAGTTTCGGTGCGAAACGTTGAACGGTTGGATCTGGCAAAGCGCTCAGCCGGTCCGAAAAAAGCTGCGCTGAAGCAAGTATGTTTCTCAGGTCATGATTGATTTTGGAAACCGCCAAGCCTAAATCTGCGAGCCTTTGGCGTTGTCGAAGCGTGTTTTGAAGATCTTGCTGAAAAGACGCCAGTCGATGTTCTGCAACGCCAATTTCATCGCTCCGATCGGTTGGTTTGTAAATCAAAGAGGCGTTTTCAGGAGCCTGAGAAAAATTGTCCATGTTTGCGGAAATTTTGATGATGGGCCTCACAATCAAACGGTATAGCGCAAGGTAAACGAGACCGGCAGCAAAAACAGATATCAACAAAGATAAGAACAATATATTGCGGGCGTATCGCCACATTGCTGTTTGTATGAACTCCATTCTTTGAACAAGTTCGATTTCTGCATCCTGCGAACGGATTGACCCAAATACGCGGTACTTTGCATCTGGGGACATAACAAGCATCGCAAGTGCACTCCGTATCGAGCCGAAGGCAGTAGAACTATCCAAATCAATATGCTCGACAATTTCCCCGGGTGATTGGGTAGAGGCAATCAGCTGTGAAATGCCATCTTTCCGAATAGCCACCGTGCTCGAACGCGTTGTTTCAAGCAATCGCATGGCGGCGGTATCGCTCAGCATCAGATCATTGGAATCCAAATAAACAATACTTGCAGCTTCCGCGATATCCAAATGCGTGCGCAACCAGACGTTTCGAAAATTGGCGACGGATGGAACAAATATCAGGATTTCTGCCAACATGATGAACACCACCGTCAACATCAGAAGTTTCGCAGATAAACCGCGAACCAAATATAGCCTACCTTTCTTGCCCGGAAGCGCCGGTTTTGATGCGTCAGAAGGATCGGGTGCTAACATCAGTCAACTTTATCCAAATTTTCTCAGGAAGGCGATAAGCTTGCGGATGAACGGCTTTTTAGCCAGTGGCGCATAGCTCAACAGTGCTGCACGTTTTCCGATCTCTGTCATGGTGGGATACGGAGAAACATATCCAATTACATGCCCAAGTTTCATCTTGTTGGTTATGGCGAAAGACCACATGTTGATCATTTCGCCGGCGTTGGCGCCAGCAATACCTACGCCGATGATTTTTCCACGCTTCGTGGCAATCATCTTTATCAACCCCTCTGTTTTTCGCTCGGCCTGGGCTCTATCGTTCTCAAAATATGGCCACTTCAGGACTTGGATGTCACCGTATTTTTCCCGCGCTTCTTTCTCCGTCAAGCCAACATTCCCAAGTTCAGGGTCTGTAAACGTTACCCAGGGCATAATTTCATTGTTTGGAACAGCCTTTTTGCGAAACAGTAAGCCTCGCAAAACAAGACCGGCGTGATATCCAGCAACATGCGTAAACTGCAATCCTCCAGCGGCATCGCCAATCGCATAAATACGTTTGTTCGTTGTTCTAAGATCTGGCGATGTTTTGACGCCCCTGCGGTCAAAATCTACGCCGGCCACGTCAAGACCAATACCCTCGACATTTACCGCGCGACCCGTTGCAACCAGCAAATGGCTTCCGGACAAAGAAATAGATTGTCCGTCTTTTTCATATGCCACTTTAATCGAATTTTTGGCGCCTTTGGAAACCTCAGTCACCTTTGCGCCTTCAAGGATATCAACGCCCTCTTCGTTCAGTCGCTTGATGATAACTTCTGCAAGCTCTGGATCTGCCGGACCCAGGACTTTTTGTGCCTCCAGCACGCTTACCTTAGCACCAAGCCGTCTATGTGCCTGCGCCATTTCAATCCCGATAGGCCCGCCGCCGATGACTATGAGATGATCAATCCGCTTTTTGTTCTCAAACAGCGTTTCGTTCGTTAGATATGGAACTGTATCCAAGCCAGGTATGGGTGGTACAAATGCAGATGATCCCGTGGCCAGTACAAACCGGCGAGCCTGTATCTGATGATCTCCCGCGATAAGTGTCTGCTCATCTGCAAACACACCCATCGCCTGTATCACGTGAACGCCAAGGCCCGTGAAGCGTTCTACGGAATCATTGGGTTCGATAGCAGCGATCACACCATGAATATGATCATGCAGTTTTTTGAAATCGATTTCCGGAGCGACAGGCTTAATTCCGAATTTGTCAGCCTCTCGCATGGATTGCGCCAGTTTTCCTGCTGCAATGGTGGCTTTAGAGGGAACGCAACCATAGTTTAGGCAATCGCCACCCATTTTCCCTTTTTCAACGAGGACAACATCAACACCGAAAGCAGCCGCTGCAGCAGCGACACTCAATCCGCCCGAACCAGCTCCAATTACACAGATGTCCGGTGTAAGTATCTTACTCATTGTTTTTCCTGTTCGTTTACCGATAGGCTTTCACCTTCCGGTGCTTTGTTTAAAGCTCTGATTTTTTTGATGATAAAGGGAAGGAATGAAATGATCGCTAAACCCGCAAGGGCATAGAGGATTTCCGGGGTGACAAGAGATTTCAAATCAAATTCGCAAGCGTTTGTATCAACGCATCCCGGTTGTGTCGTTTCCACGTTTTTAAAAACACTGTCCAAACCGGTGCCGATCGAGGCGTATACAAAAGTGCCAGGAATGATTCCGATAAACGTCGCAATCGCATAGGGCGCAAGCTTCATGTTCAATAAAGCGGGTACAATGTTTACAACCCAAAAGGGAAAAACAGGTGTAAGCCTGATGGTGAGTAAGTATTGAAAGGCATCTTTCTGAAACCCCTCAACCATCCGGTTCATAAACGGACCTGCTTTGGTTTGTAGAAAGTCTCCGAAGGAACTTCTGGCGACAAGAAAAATGATAACCGCACCCAGCGTCGCACCAATCACCGTGACAAAACCGCCAAGAATTGTACCAAACAGCAGACCAGATGCCATCGTAACAAGGGAAGCGCCCGGAAACGAGATTGCGACGAGTACCGTGTACAAAACTATATAGCCGAGCAAGGCTAAAAGTAGATTTTCGGCAACCGTGGTACTCAAAAATTCCCTTTGCTTGATAAGGTTGGAAAGGGAGAGGTACTCATGCAAACCTGCCACATAAGCGAAAACGAGTAATGCAATTATAATAAGGAGGGGAAGCCAACGCTTTATCATCTTCTATCTAAAACCAGCTTGATCAAAATAAATATGTCTAGAAATAAGAAATCATATGACAGTGTTTAAGGAGCAATACCGGAAGTCAGCCCTGATTTCTATCACACAAGTTGACAATTGTGTGTTCTGCTGCAGCAATTTAGTGAAGCGATGTGCTTGTTTCTGTTGACTTGCAAAAGCTTGACCCATATAACCTGCCGAAAATTTGAGCTGCCAGAAAAAGTAGCGTTTTCTCGATACAACAAAATCGGCAAGGCACTATCTTCAGATGCATAACGCAGCTGGTCTCAAAGTCAGATTAGAACATGAGGGTCCAACGGTCCGGTTGGATAAAAAACGATGAAGCGTACGTTTCAACCCAGTAACCTTGTCCGCAAGCGCCGTCACGGTTTTCGTGCCCGCATGGCTACCAAAGGTGGTCGCAGGGTAATCGCCCTACGCCGAGCTAAGGGACGGAAACGTCTCTCTGCTTAACGTGTTCAGGTAACCGGAGAGATCGGCATTGCCGGGCAAAACCTGCACATCCGGTGACAGCAAGCGCCAAATAGGAAAACTCCCTAAACGGCGAGATTTTCTTAGGTTGCGTAGTGGCGCACGCATGTCTGTGCCGTCTTTTACCCTTCAGGCAAAATCACGTCCTGACAATCAAAAAGCACGTGTGGGTTACACGGTCACAACCAAAGTTGGCAATGCTGTTGAAAGAAACCGCATAAAACGCCGGTTGCGCGCTGCAGTTTCGCAAGTTTTTCCCGCCGCTGCGCATAAAGAGTTTGATTACGCACTGATTGCAAGGCGCAATGCGATTAATGCAGAATTCGCGACAATTGTGCAGGATTTGCATCGTGCTCTTGACCATGTTCATGCGAACAGGGCAAAAGGCCTAGATTAGCGGGTAAAATACCAAGTTTTCATGAGACTGAATTATTCACCACAACGGGACACGCACCATGGAATCCAATAACAGGAATACACTTCTTGCTGTGGCACTCTCAATCTTGGTGCTGATACTATGGCAGGTTTTCTATATTGCGCCACGCATTGAGCAGGAAAGACAAGCCGCTGAGGTGGAAGCTCAGCGTCAAGCCGTGGAAACGGGACAGGCGCTTCCTGAAGGAAGTTCTGCAATCCCTCAAAACAACGAATCCTTGCCTGTTGGTGGTGCAGAAACCCAATCGGAATTGGACAGAGATGCTGCTGTCCAGGAGTCGCCACGCCTTGCTTTGGAAACTGAACGTCTGGCGGGGTCAATAAATCTCAAAGGTGCCCGGATAGATGATCTAAAGCTCCAGAACTATCGAGAAACGATAGACCCGGAAAGCCCGCTCATAGAATTGCTTTCACCGGGCGGCAGCGACAATGCATATTTTGCAGAGTTTGGATATCTTCCAAGCGCCACCTCTGGTGAGGTCCCGGGTCCGTTGACAGACTGGCAAACGTCAGATCAAGCTCTGTCGGCAAACACGTCTGTTGTGTTGACCTGGACAAACGAAAAAGGGGTCCAGTTTGAGCGCACCATCGCCCTCGATGACAAATACATGTTTACAATTTCTGACACGGTAACAAATGCCTCCACAGAGCAGGTGGAGCTTACGCCTTACGGTCGGATCGCACGATTTGGAATCCCGGAAACACAGAATATTTTTGTTCTCCATGAAGGTCTGATCGGTGTTGTTGGTGAGGAAGACGGCCTGCAGGAAATTGACTATGACGACCTGCAGGACTCTAAGGAGATCACATACGGGCGAACCACTGGTGGCTGGCTCGGCATCACAGATAAATATTGGGCGACCGCCATTATCCCCGAGAACTCTTTCAAACCGACATTCTCCTACCGAGATACTGGAAAAGCTGCTTTTCAAGCGGATTTCATTGGCGAAGCTCAAGTCATCCAACCGGGTGCATCTGCCCAATATAATCAAAAGCTGTTTGCAGGTGCTAAAAGCACTGAGATTGTTGACGGTTACCAGACCCAGTTTGGTATCCTTAACTTTGAATTGATGATTGATTGGGGTTGGTTCTATTTCATCACGAAGCCGCTTTTCTGGTTGCTGCATTGGTTGTTTGGGATCGTCGGCAATTTTGGGGTGGCAATCTTGATTGCAACGGTGATCATCAAGCTTATTTTCTTCCCGCTTGCCAATATGTCCTACGCTTCCATGGCGAAAATGAAGAAGGTTCAGCCAGAGATGCTGGAAATTCGCGAAAGACACGCCGAAGACAAGATGAAGCAACAACAGGAGATGATGGCGCTTTACAAGCGAGAGAAGATCAATCCTGCAGCAGGATGTTGGCCAATTCTAATCCAGATTCCCGTGTTTTTTGCGCTCTATAAAGTGCTCTTTGTGACGATTGAGATGCGGCACGCACCGTTTTTTGGGTGGGTGCAGGATCTGGCTGCGCCGGATCCAACATCCATTTTCAACCTGTTCGGTTTGTTGCCATTCGAAGTCGGTGGACTGCTTCTCGTGGGCGTTTGGCCACTTTTGATGGGAATCACCATGTTTTTGCAGATGCAAATGAACCCGGCACCGCCAGACCCCACCCAGGCGATGATCTTTAAATGGATGCCGCTCGTATTCACTTTTATGCTTGCGACTTTCCCGGCAGGGCTCGTTATATATTGGGCGTGGAACAACTTTCTGTCCATCCTGCAGCAGGGTTACATCATGCGGCGTCATGGTACGAAAATCGAGTTGATGGATAATCTAAAGTCAATG
Source organism: Pseudomonadota bacterium (assembly GCA_039191645.1). Taxonomy (GTDB): domain Bacteria; phylum Pseudomonadota; class Alphaproteobacteria; order Rhizobiales; family Rhizobiaceae; genus JAALLB01. Next base: position 20,184 of record JBCCXO010000021.1, read on the forward strand.
TTCAGCCGAAAAGGAAAAGGGGACGATCCCCAATTTGGTCGGGGCAAAGACGAAACCAAAAAATGACACCGGAAGAAAACAGCATCGATAAAGCCGCTCTCGAAAAAGGGCGGCTTTTGTTTGCAAGACAGTGGGAATTTGTTCTGGGCGTACCCTCAATGAAGTTTCTTCCGCCAGAAGGCCCTGTCGAGATATCATTTGCCGGACGTTCAAACGTCGGAAAATCTTCGCTTATCAACACGTTGGTCAATCAGAATTCGCTGGCGCGCACCTCAAATACGCCCGGGCGCACCCAGGAATTAAATTACTTTGTCCCGGCAAACAGTGGAGAACAACCGGACATCGCAATCGTGGACATGCCGGGCTATGGCTACGCTAAAGCGCCGAAAACACAAGTTGCGTCGTGGACCAAGCTGGTGTTCTCTTACTTGAGAGGTCGCTCTACACTACGCCGCGTGTTCGTCTTGATTGATTCAAGACATGGGATCAAAAAGAACGATGAAGAAGTTCTCGATTTGCTGGATACCGCAGCAGTTTCCTATCAGATTGTTCTTACCAAAATCGATAAAATCAAGAAAAGTGAAATCTCTAAAGTTGAGAGCGCCACACAACAACTGATTGCAAAGCGGGCTGCCGCTTATCCAAATATAATTTTGACTTCATCTGAAAAAGGCGAGGGCATTGCGCACCTGCGCGCGGCAATCGCTGAGCTTCTTGCTTAAAAAATTGATTGTAACAGAATGATCATTCTGCTAAAAGCAACGGATGCCGAGACCTAAGTCAAAATCCCAGGATCAACTTGTAACAGCAGCAATGCAACACTTTTGGGCCTTTGGATTTGGGTCAACTTCAATGGATGAACTGGTATCGGCAATCGGTACCAGTCGACATGCGATTTACACAGAATGCGGTGGCAAAAACGAATTGTTTTTGTTGTGTCTTCAAGCCTATCAAGAGACCGTTGTGTCACCGGCATTTGAGAGTGTTGAAGCAGAAGGCGCGGACATTTCAGCAATTGAGACCTATTTTGAGGCACAGATAGAGCGTGCTGAAGCAATGGGTCCACCATACCCGGGCTGTCTGATCGCGAATACAACTGCTGAAACCGCCTCACAAACTCCTAAAGTTGTGGCGGCGATTGAACATCACAACGCACGTCTGAAAGCCGGCTTCCGAAATGCCATCCTAAACACAGACGACCGAGAGACGGGTATGTCTGACGTAGAATTGGATCAGCTGGCAGAGTTTCTGGCGATTTCAGCGCAAGGGCTTTGGTTGTTTTCAAAAAGTGTGAAAGAGGTCGGCGTGCTTCGTCACTATGCCCGAACCCTCACCAGCTTAATAGAGAAGAGGATAAAAGGATGACAACGACACAGAGCATTAGATCTTTACACCCCCCTTTTCCAATCAAAGCTTTCTTGATCACGCTGGTGTTAAACGGCATCTGGATAAACGCATCAGAAATTTTTCGATATTTCGCTTTTGTCATGCCCATGATGCGCGATGCATTCACTACAGTTCCAGGCGTCGCACCCATGAACGTTGCCGTTTTCCTCAGTTGGGCCGGGTGGATGACCATATTACTCGTTGCACTGACCGGCTTTGTATGGATGTTCCTCGATAAATTTGGATACGGTGCTAAAAACGCAATTCTGTCTGCAACGCTGTTTTGGGCTGCAACGTTCGTTATCCTCTGGTTAGGGCTTTACAACATGAACTTGGCAACCCCGCAGATTATATCGATTGCACTACCGCTCGCCTGGCTAGAGCTTGCCATCGGTGCATTGATTGTAAACAAGTCAATGCAGACATTTTCAGGGAACTAAGTCGTTGCCGCCTTTGCCCTTTCCCGCTAAGAACACGCGGAAAAACATCAAGGCATCAGCAATATGACAGACAATAAAAAAGCAAAAGGCCTGGAAGAAGCTGAAATTCTCTCTCAAGCGCTTCCGTATATGCAGCGCTATGCGGGGCGTACCGTAGTCATCAAATACGGCGGAAACGCCATGGGTGATGAAGCACTCGGCCGCGCGTTTTGCCGGGATGTTGCATTGTTGAAACAATCTGGTGTGCATCCTGTTGTCGTGCATGGCGGCGGACCGCAAATCGGAAACATGCTGGAACGTATGGGCATCAAGTCAGAGTTTAAAGATGGCTTGCGCGTTACAGATGCGCAAACAATTGAAGTTGTTGAGATGGTGCTTGCGGGATCGATCAACAAACAGATTGTGGCCTCAATCAATGCAGAAGGTGCCCGCGCGGTCGGACTTTGCGGCAAAGACGGAAACATGGTTCTGGTTGAAAAGGCGCGGCGCACAAAAATTGATCCCAATTCAAACATCGAACGGATCATTGATCTTGGATTTGTTGGTGAGCCACGCGAAGTCGATTCCACCGTGCTTGACTTGGTGGTAGAAGCCGGATTGATACCGGTCGTTGCACCCGTGTGTTTTGGCAAAGACGGGAAAACCTACAATGTAAATGCCGATACGTTTGCAGGCGCGCTCGCCCAAGCGCTCGACGCGAAACGGCTGCTATTCCTGACAGATGTGGAAGGGGTGTTGGACAAGGATATGAAGCTGATTAAAGAGCTATCCGTCAAGCAAGCGAATGCTTTGATCAAAGATGGGACCATAAACGGAGGCATGATCCCCAAAGTAGAAACCTGTATTGAGGCACTTGGAGAAGATGATGACGGCGTCGAAGGTGTTGTTATCGTCAACGGAAAAAAACCTCATGCTGTGTTGCTTGAACTCTTTACAGAGCATGGTGCGGGAACGCTCATTACCCAATAAGTCTAGGTCCACAATACAAGCATGATGATGCCCATCGTAATTAACAGGCATCCGATGATCTCTGGTCGGTTGATGCGCTCCTTGAAGAAAAAAACAGAAGAAGCAAACGTAAATAGCATCTCAATCTGTGCTACGACTTTCACAAGCGCTGCCTGTTGGAGGGTAAAAGCGGTAAACCAGCCAAATGAGGCTGTTGCGCCAACAAAGCCGACAAGCAAAGCCGGTTTAGCGGCATTTGCTATAAGCTTGAATTGTTCCCGTTCTTTGTAGGCTATCCAGACAAGCATGATGAATGTCTGTAGCGCAATTGCAAACACCAATGTCGTTGAAGATTGGATGAAGAATATGGGGTGATCAACGGCCAATGCGGCCGCACGATACCCAACAGCTGCAAGGCCAAAAAGAGTGCCGGAAGCCAATCCCAGAAGAGCAACTTGTGAAAGCACGGATTGGAACACAGATTGTATCGTGATCGTTGTGCGTGCCACTGAAATAAGCATCACGCCGATAATGCTGATTGCAATGGCAACAATACCGCCCGTTGTCAGTTTTTCACCAAACAAGATCAACGCAAACAAGGCGGTTTGCGCCGGCTCAGTTCTTGAATAGGCTGTCCCCACAGCAAAATTTCTAAAAGAAAAGGTCTGAAGCAACAAAAACGTAGCTACGATTTGGGCGATGGCAGCAATGATCACCCAAACCCAAAAAGCAGACGTGAACCCTGGAAGATCTGAATCCGTGATCCAAATCGCTATGATCCAGTACATCAGCGCGAAGGGAACACCAAATCCGAATCGTACAAATGTAGCACTGGTCGTGCTCATTGATCCTTTCAGGTATTTTTGGACCGTCGAACGAATGTTCTGAAAGAATGCTGCAGCAATTGTAATACCAACCCATAGTTCCATATGTTCCTCGTGCATCAGCACTCGCAAAAGGTCAAGAATTGTGCGAAAGGCAGAAAATGGAAAAATTCACTGAAATAGACACTTGGGTATTTGATCTAGACAACACGCTTTATCCTCGCCATTGCGATCTGTTTTCACAGATCGATCTTTTGATGACCGGATATGTGTCAAATTTGACCGGGCTTGAACGCACGGAAGCCAGAAAGCTTCAAAAAGACCTGTATCGTGACTACGGCACGACGTTGAGAGGCTTAATGGACACGCACAACATTGACCCGCACGATTTTCTCAGCACGGTCCATGATATTGACTATTCTCAATTACCCAAAAAACCGGAGTTGGGCGAAATGCTGGAAGCGCTACCGGGAAGAAAACTCATTTACACAAACGGTTCTGTTGAACATGCAAAGAATACCCTCACGGCGATGGACATCAGTTCTGACCTTTTTGAGAGTATTTTCGATATCGTTGCGTCTGATTTTGAACCTAAACCCCATCGTGATCCATTTTCCAAATTCCTTACTGAGGCAAAGGTGATCGGCAAAAAAGCCGCTATGTTTGAGGATTTGCCGCGCAATCTCGAACCCGCAAAGGAAAACGGGATGCTGACAGTTCTTGTCACGCCTTCAAATGTGGCTGGATATAAGGCTGAAAAATGGGAGCATGTCGAAACCGGCGAACATTATATCGATCATCAGACGGATGATCTCGATGGCTTCATTGCAGATTTGCTAAAAGTGATTCGGAATTGAAACGGAACTCAGTTCCGCAACTCGAGCAGCTCGCCTTCAAAAACCAAAGCGCCTGACCCAGCCAAAGACTGTCCGTCATAACCAGCAAACGGAACGAAAATCCGTTTCCCCTGGGGCTTGGAAGATTCCTGAAAATTGGGAGAAATACGAACGATTTCACGTTTCTCAAAACGTGTTTCACCAGTCGTAACACTGTAGAAATAACCTTCGGCCATTCCGCTCTCCCTGTGGCTAATTCTGTCGAATTGGACAGAAATGTTTCCTGTTACTATGGGCCGGATTTCTGATTTTACGCTAAACTGATCCGGTACAATTTTAGATATATAGGGCTCATTGCGGCAATTCTGTGTAATTTGTCACATTTTGTGAATTGACGTTTAAGCACAGCTGCTTGAAGCGCTGTGATCAGGCTGGGAAAAACCCGGAAAATCAGGCAATTTTGTATTGATTTTTGATGATATCCCAGCCTTCTTTGGCGGAGTCCACGGTATGGAATAGATTAAGATCTTCTGGCGAGATTGTTCCCTGATTCGCTAGTTCTTTCAGATCGATAACCTTGTTCCAGAAGTCTTTGCCAAACAAGAGGAACGGTACTGGATCCATGCGTTCGGTCTGAATCAGGGTCAGACTTTCAAACATTTCATCCATGGTTCCGAAACCGCCAGGAAAAACGGCAATTGCCTTGGCGCGCATTAGAAAATGCATTTTTCTGATCGCAAAATAGTGGAAATTAAAGCAGAGCTCCGGTGTTACAAACTGGTTTGGGGCCTGCTCATGCGGCAAAACTATGTTCAGCCCGATGGAAGGTGCTCCCTCATCCTGAGCGCCGCGATTCCCCGCTTCCATTACGCCGGGACCGCCTCCGGTAGCCACCACAAATTCTTTGTATCCCGTCTTCGCGGAGTGGCGGGAGCACAATTGCGCAAATTCTCTTGCTTCTTCATAAAACCGGGCATTTGCCTTTAGGTTTTTCTCCTGTATCGGATTTTTTGCAGCCCAGGCTTCGCCGCCAGGTTCTGGAATTCGCGCACCGCCAAACAGGATGATTGTAGATTCAATGCCCGCTTGTGAGAGTGCTAGTTCTGGTTTTAACAGTTCGAGTTGTAGCCTGATCGGTCTCAGCTCCTCGCTGGTCAAAAAATCTTTGTCGGCAAAGGCAAGTCTGTAAACAGGGGAACGCGTCTGTGGAGTATCGGGAACCTCCTGAGAAGTGGCAAGATCTTCCTTGGAGCGAACCAACGCTTTATATTTTGTACGGTGTTCATTTGCCATTTCTGTCTCCGACTCGCTCATGCTAATTGACCTTTGATAGCCTATGCCATAGACCGTTCGCAATTATTGAATCATGGCCAAAGCCTTACAGATTTCGGAGAACTGCATGTCCCTTGAAGCAACCATTGAAACTGCATTTGAAAATCGAGACAACATTGGCCTTACCACGCAGGGTGAGGTCCGCGAAGCGGTTGAAGAATCCCTGAATATGTTGGACGCAGGCAGTCAGCGAGTTGCAGAGAGACAAAGCGATGGCTCTTGGACTGTCAATCAATGGTTGAAAAAAGCGGTTTTGTTATCCTTCAGGTTAAACGACATGCAACCCATCCCTGGCGGCCCCGGAGCCTCAGGATGGTGGGACAAAGTACCTTCGAAATTTGAAGGTTGGGGCGACAATCAGTGGCGTACGGCCGGGTTCCGTGCGGTCCCAAATTGTGTGGTCCGCCAATCTGCCTATATCGCTCCGGGCGTTGTCCTGATGCCTTCTTTCGTGAACCTTGGCGCGTATGTAGACGAAGGCACAATGGTTGACACGTGGGCAACGGTGGGTTCCTGCGCTCAAATTGGTAAGAACGTGCACCTGTCTGGCGGAGTAGGCATTGGTGGCGTGCTGGAACCCATGCAAGCAGGCCCGACGATCATTGAGGACAACTGTTTTATCGGCGCCCGCTCGGAAGTCGTCGAAGGGTGTATCGTTCGCGAAGGGTCCGTTCTTGGGATGGGCGTGTTCATTGGCAAATCAACGAAAATCGTGAACCGGGCAACCGGAGAAATTACCTATGGCGAAGTCCCACCTTATTCCGTTGTTGTAGCTGGTTCCATGCCGGGCAAGCCAATGGGCAACGGTGAACCCGGGCCGGGCCTTTACTGCGCTGTTATCGTCAAAACGGTGGATGAGCAGACACGTTCAAAAACGGGTATCAATGAGTTGCTGCGGGACTGATTTGTAATGCCAAATGATACCCCCTCGCTAGCTTGGTTATTCTTCAGTTTTAAGGGGCGTATTGCGCGCCAATCCTATGCGCTTTCGATCTTTTTTTTGGTGTTACCGCAAATTATCGTGGTGTTACAAATTGTCAGAAACGAAGGAAACGACGGCGCCTTGGCGCTTTGGGTACTCGCACTGTTAGGCGTAGTGGTTGCTTCTTTCTGGTCAATACTGGCCATCGTTGTCAAAAGGCTTCATGATCTCGGTGTGACGGGCTGGTTGGCTTTATTGGTGTTCTTTCCAACCATCAACTGGATATTCATGCTTGTTTTGGCCGTCATTCCATCCAACCAGCAGGTAAACCAATACGGCCCGCCACCATTTGCCGAATAATTTGAAAACGAAATTGTAAGGCTTTTGTGGGATAAATGCCCATGCCTTATACAAGCCTCAATCCTGAAAAGATCATCGCGACCACTGGAAAGCTGGAAAAACGGATTTCAGAGCGTTTTCCCAATGCAAGCCTGGTAAACGTTGCTTCTGAACTTAAAACGTTGGCGGTACAAACCAAATCTGAGGCGGAGAAACTCGAAAGACCGATCCGGTGGGTTCGCGCTGCCACTGCAGCAAGTGTGTTCTTCGGGATACTCATCTTCTTCTTCATCGGAAGATTTTTGACGTTTGATCGGATCGACACCGGTGCGTTTAATTTTGTGCAGGGTGTAGAGGCAGTCATCAACGCTGTAGTTTTGATCGGTTTAGGATTTATCACAATTGCAAAGTCAGAAGAACGCATCAAACGCAAAAAGGTGCTTGCCGGCCTCCACCGTTTGCGTTCGCTGATCCACATAATTGATATGCACCAGCTTACAAAGGACCCCCTATTGACACGGGAAACCTATAAACCAACAGCGTCCTCCCCCAAAAGAACACTGACACCAGCAGAACTTGTACGATATCTGGACTATTGCAGTGAGTTACTCTCAATGACCGGGAAGACAGCCGCGCTATATGCACAAGCCGTCCCGGATACCGAAGTCGTGAACGCTGTAAATGATGTGGAAGCGCTCGGAGGCAATCTATCGAGAAAGATCTGGCAAAAGATTATGCTGATTGAACCTGAGAGTACTGCGTCAAAGCGCAAAACATCCTCGCGTAAACGCAGGCTTCAACCCGCTTCTTAAATCATCTATACAACCTAAATGACTGAACAACTTTCCCGCCCCGCGGAAATACTGAGAGATCTGATACGCTGTCCATCTGTAACGCCACAAGAGGGCGGTGCACTGACGTTTCTTGAACACGAACTCACAAAACTTGGTTTTTGTGTAGAACGGATCACGTTTTCTGACAGCGATACCCCTGATGTGGAAAATCTCTATGCGAGGATTGGAAGAAGCGCGCCCAATGTCATGTTTGCTGGGCACACAGATGTAGTCCCGACCGGCGAAGAAAAAGCTTGGTCGAGTGCGCCTTTTTCCGGGGCTGTTGTGAACGGCGAGATGATCGGAAGAGGCGCTGTGGACATGAAGGGCGGGATAGCGTGTTTCCTAGCCGCAATAGAAAGAGTGCTACAAAAGCAGGAAATTCCAGGATCCATTTCGTTTTTGATCACAGGCGATGAAGAAGGCCCATCCATCAATGGTACCGATAAACTCCTCAAATGGTGTGCTGAAAAGGGTGAAACTTGGGATGCTGCGATCGTAGGCGAACCGTCCAACCCGAATGCTATTGGCGACACCATCAAAAACGGACGCCGCGGTTCGCTTTCGGGCATTCTGACGGTCAATGGTGTCCAAGGCCATTCCGCCTATCCTCATCTTGCAGATAATCCGGTGAGGGGGCTGATTGACCTCCTCAATGCGCTACTGGAAAGCCCCTTCGACCATGGCACAGAGCATTTTCAACCCACAAATCTAGAGGTGACCTCGGTCGATGTAGGCAATCCCGCCAACAATGTAATTCCGGCAAAGGCAACCGCTGCGTTTAACATCCGTTTCAACGATACATGGACTGGTGAGACACTGCAGCAAGAAATCCTGGATCGCTTCGAAAAGGGCGCGAAGACAAACCGTATCCGGAAAGATAAAGAAGCTCCCCTGGATTTCAGCGTCGAATGGATTGGCCGAATATCCCATGTGTTTTTGACAGAGGAAGAAAACCTGGTTGGCACCCTGTCGAAGTCTGTTGAGGCAATAACCGGGAAAACACCGGAACTTTCAACCGGAGGCGGAACTTCAGACGCGAGGTTTATCAAAGACTACTGTCCGGTTGTTGAATTCGGCTTGGTCGGCCAGACCATGCATATGGTGGACGAACGCACACCACTATCAGATCTTGATACATTGACCGCAATTTATCAGGAATTCCTGGAGAACTATTTCGGCAATTTGAACGGTTGATTGTTAATCCGGACTTCTCTTTGCCGGACATCTTCAATACTCTCGATCCCCAGCTGATGCATGTTATTGATCATATCGGCCAACAAAAGGTCGTAAACATGATCACCGCCTTTGTCTCCCAAAGCCCCAACGCCATAGATGAAGGGGCGTCCCAAAAAGACAAAATCTGCACCAAGAGCAATCGCCCGAAGAATATCATTTGCAGAACGGCAACCGCTATCAAAAATGATCTTTGATTTTTTGCCAACGGCTGCCGTAATATCTGCAAGCACATCAATTGCGGCCGGTGCAGCCTCAAACTGCCTTCCTCCGTGATTGGAGACCCACACGCCATCACATCCGCATTTGACAGCCTCTTTTGCATCTTCAACAGTCAGGACGCCTTTGAGTACAAGTGGACCATCCCAGATTTCACGGACTTCTTTGAGATATTCCCAATCCAGGCAACCACCCAGTTCCTGTCCAACGAAATCAACGATGTTATTGAACGTAACAGTATTGTCAGACCCGACGTATTTTTCCATGACTGCGAAGCTCGGCCGACCACGTTTCAACGTTTTTAAAGCCCACTCGGGACGCATAAGGATTCGATATAGGATCGTAGGTGTAAGTTTGGGTGGGATTGATATCCCTGCACGCCGTTGGCGCTCGCGCATAGAAGGAGCAGGCACATCACAGGTAACGACGAGCGTGTGATACCCGCTATCCTTTGCCCGTTTGATTAAGTCTGCTCTGACCTCTTTATCCCGCGGTGGGTAGAGTTGGAACCAGCCATTTTCCCCAGATATAGCACCGCAGTTTTCGGGTGTATCCGCGGCCATTGTGCTCAAACAGTGAACAATATTCTTGTCTCTTGATGTCTTCGCTAAAATCTGTTCTGCACCAGGCCACATCAAACTCGTATATCCAATGGGTGGAATACCAATCGGAGCGCTAAAGGTCTTTCCAAACAATTCCGTTTTGGTAGTTGGCGTAATCTGCCCCTTCATGAAGTGTGGCATGATCGTTATCGCACCCAATGCGGTTTCATTGCGATGCATAGCAGCTTCTTCACCAGTTCCGCTGTCCAGGTATTCCCAGGCGAAAAACGGCATCTTTTTGCTGGCCTTCTTACGTAAGTCTGATACGGCCGGGTATCGATCATCTGGCAAAGGTGCTTTACGCATTTACATCTCCTGGCGTGTCGTCATTGTGCGCCCTTTTTCAGGACCAAGAATTTCAATCTTTGCTATGACAGCAATGGAGGATTTTGCAAGGGCTAACCGGAGAATTTACGACGCGGCAATTGGGGTGTTGCCAACAGATCAAAATTAGGAGACTTTGCAATAGAAAATTAGTTCTGGAGGGCTTCATGGAACCTAAGCCAAATTTTCCAAATGCGGAAACGATAAAGAAAAGCGATTTGGCCCATCATTGGCATCCGTTTATGGACACTGCCGATCTCGATATGGAAAGTTTGCGATTGATCACGCAAGCGAAGGGTTCGTGTATTTGGGACTCGGATGGCAATCGAATTCTAGATGGTATGGCTGGTTTGTGGTGTGTAAACGTGGGATATGGCCGCGATGAAATCTCTGATGTGGCCGCCGCTCAAATGCGTGAGCTGCCTTATTACAACACGTTTTTCAAATCCACCCATGCACCGGTGGCGGCGTTGGCTGAAAAAATCGCATCCCTGACGCCGGGGGATTTAAACAGAATATTTTTCAACACTTCCGGTTCAGATTCAAATGATACCGTCATGCGGATTGCCCGTACCTATTGGGCAGCAAAAGGCAAACCAGACAAGACCGTCATCATCACCCGGAAAAATGCTTATCACGGCTCCACCATGGCAGGGGTCACGCTTGGGGGAATGGGAGCCATGCACGGTCAGGGTGGGCCACTGATCCCCGACGTGGTGCATATTGACCAACCCTATTGGTATGATGAGGGCGGCGATTTGTCCCCGGAAGAATTTGGGATTCAGCGCGCTAGAGCGCTCGAAGAAGAAATTGACAAACTTGGAGAAGACCGCGTTGCAGCTTTTATGGCAGAACCCATCCAGGGAGCGGGCGGGGTCATTATCCCGCCGGAGACTTACTGGCCGGAGGTTATGCGGATATGCAAAAAACGTGACATCCTTTTTGTTGCCGATGAGGTTATATGCGGTTTTGGCCGCCTGGGTGAGTGGTTCGGCTCACAGCATTACGGCCTGGAACCAGACATGATTTCAATGGCAAAGGGACTGTCTTCTGCTTATCTCCCCATCGGTGCGGTTGCTTTTTCTGAGGCACGTGCGCAGGAAATGTTCCAGACAGCAGGCGAATTTGTTCACGGGTATACGTATTCAGGCCATCCCGCATGTTGTACAGCGGCTCTCAAAAACATTGAAATCATCGAGCGGGAAGGGCTAATCGCCAGAACCCGGGATCATACCGCACCTCTTTTGGCCGAAAAAATGAAGACCCTGGAAGACCACCCGATTGTCGGAGAAGTCGCAACACGGGGCCTGCTCGGCAAAATCGAACTTGTTCCTGAAAAACCGTCGAGAAAAAGGTTTAAAAACTATGGGGAAGTTGGTGGATTGTGTCGCGACCTTTCATTCAAAAACGGTCTGGTGATGCGAGCAATTCGCGACACGATGGTTGTGTCTCCCCCGCTGGTCATAACGGATGCAGAGATCGAAGAGATGGTCGAAAAAATGCGGCTCACGCTGGATCAAACATGGGCAAAAGTCTGCTAACGCGCCATGCATCCTGATATTGAGGCATATCTGAAGGACCATCCATCACCGCATTCTATTGACGTACTCATTGCGGATTCAAACGGTATCTTACGGGGCAAGCAGTTTCCGGGCGAGGGGTTGGAAAAACTCTATGCAAAAGGCGCAAACCTTCCCGTCTCGCTTTTGTTTTGTGATATCCGAGGGGAAACCTCAACGGAACTTCTTCAACCGCCCTTAATGGGTGATCCTGATATCACCTATGAAGTCATCGAAGGGTCTCTGCGCCCGGTTCCTTGGGCCAAAGTCCCAACAGCACAGGTCTTTTTAAGAGCAACGGATAGTAGGGGAGAGAAAAGCCCGCTCGATCCAGTTACCGTGTTGGAGAGAGTAATTGCACGCTTTAATGCCGATGGGATGTTTCCTGTGGTGGCACTAGAGGGTGAATTTTATCTGTTAGATCCGACCAAAAACCCTCCTGAACCTCTGAAACCTGAAAACGGTTGGCCCGAGTTTGAAGGCCCTCAAGTCTATGCACTTGAACCCCTGCGGGATGTGCAAGGGTTTCTGGATCAGGTTAAGGAAGTAACCACCGCGCAAGCAATCCCGATGACTTCGGTGCTGTGTGAATATGGTCAAAGCCAATTTGAAATGAACCTTGATCATAGTTCGGATCTGGTTGCCCATTGCCGCGATTTTATTATGCTGAAACATGCGATCCGAAATATCGCTGTTGCAAATGGCCAATTAGCAAGTTTTATGGCCATGCCGTTGGCAACCAGTGGCGGTAGCGGTTGCCATATTCATGTAAGCGTTCTGGATAAGAATGGACAAAACATCTTCGGAAGCAATGAATCTGATCTCCTTCATGCCATTGGTGGCTTGATGCAAACAATGGGGCAATCCCTTGCAGTATGTGCACCGCATGCCAATTCATTCCGCAGATATCAAAAAGCTGGATGGTCGCCAAATGCTGGAAACTGGGGCAGGAATCACCGGCTGGTGTCACTTAGAATTCCAATTTCGGGTCCAAAAGACAAACGGGTAGAGCACCGTATTGCTGGCGCAGATGTAAACCCATATTTATTGACAGCCGCAGTTTTGGCGGGGATTCACCATGGGATCAGGAACGAGGTTGACCCGGGACCTGAATCTATGGAAGGTCAACCACCGCAGACAGGTGTACAACTGCCGACCCGGTGGCGTGAAGCAATTAAGGCATTTGATAAGTCGGAATTTTATCGTGAGTGGTTCGGTAACGAGTTCGTTGATATGTATTTAAGAGCAAAATATGCGGAGGAAGAGAATTTTCATATCGAAGTTCCAGACCGCGATCTTGGATGGTGCCTTCGTACCGTTTAGCGCATCCGTATAAAAACAATTGGTGATTGATGACTAACGTGAAGCCAGAGATAGGCTTGGATATCTCCCCTGAGTTGGAAACAGACTCAATCAAAGAACTTTATGACTGGATTCGAGCCAACCGCGTGGATGAGGTAGAATGCGTGACGCCCGACATGGCAGGGGTGGCGCGAGGCAAAGTAATGCCCGCTTCAAAATACATCAAAGAGTCGGAGATGCGCCTTCCGATCTCACTCTTTATTTCAACAATCACGGGTGAGTTTCCCGATGTCGAGGCTGAGGGATACGACATTGATGCAGATATCTATCTTGCACCGGATATTCAGACCGCTCGGGCTGTTCCCTGGGCGAATGATCCCTCGATCCAGGTAATCCACGATGCGTTTGATCACAACGGTGATCCAATTCCTTACGCACCCCGTCAGGTGCTGAAAAAAGTCGTGAATCTTTATCGTAAAAAGGGTTGGATACCGGTCGTTTCTCCGGAAATTGAATTCTATCTCACGAAACCCAACACCGACCCCGACTATCCGCTGGAGCCTCCGGTTGGGCGCTCAGGCCGGCAAAGCCATTCCAATCAGGCCTACTCGCTTTCAGCGGTTGATGAGCATGATCGGGTCATCGAACACATATATGATTACGCAGATGCGCAAAATCTGGAGATTGATACCATCATTCAGGAGTCCGGTGCAGGTCAGCTGGAAATTAACCTGATGCATGGAGATCCCGTAAAACTCGCAGATGAAGTTTTTCATTACAAACGGCTCATTCGGGAAGCCGCTCTAAGATGCGGTATTCACGCAACTTTCATGGCAAAACCCATGGAAGATCAGCCCGGCAGTGCAATGCACATCCATCAAAGTGTTATAAGTGCCAAAAACGGACGGAACATCTTTTCCAACAAAGATGGGTCGCCGTCGGAGCTGTTCTCCTACTTCATCGGAGGACAACAAACGTATATGTACAATGCGTGCGCTTTTGCAGCACCTTATGTGAACTCTTATCGGCGTTTGGTTCCAAACATGTCGGCACCTGTAAATCTGGAATGGGCGCACGATAACCGTTCTGCGGGTCTGCGCGCGCCTCGCTCTTCACCTGCTGCGCGTCGGCTGGAAAACCGCGTCATTGGTGCGGATGCAAACCCTTATCTTGCAATCGCTGCTTCTCTGGCCACGGGTTATTTAGGAATGACCAAAAAGATCAAACCGCGCAAGGAGGCTGCCGTCGAATTTGAGCACCGTAGTCGTGATCTGCCGTTTAGTCTTTTAGGCGCCGTTGATGCGTTGAAAGAATCGTATGATCTAAAAAGAGTTCTGGGGCCGGAATTCGTGGATATTTTTGCAGCGATCAAACAGGCAGAGCATGATGAGTTTATGAAAGTGATCAGTCCCTGGGAAAGGGAGCATCTTCTCTTGAGTGTGTGATGGGTCTTTCGCTTCTCGATATCAACGACAAACTCGGTCAGCATACGCAATCATGGTATGCAGCGTCTGCAAAACAGATGGATACGTTTCCACATGCAGAAGGCGAAATCGCTGTGGATGTTTGTATCATCGGCGCAGGGTTTTCGGGCCTGTCTTGTGCGCTCCACTTGGCGGAACTTGGATTCAAGGTTGCGGTACTCGATGCTCAACGCGTCGGTTGGGGTGCATCAGGCCGTAACGGAGGTCAAATTGGCACGGGACAAAGGATCGGACCCGAAGAACTCGAGCAACTCGTCGGTGATACACTGGCCAAAGAAGCATTTGATATTGGCGTCGATGCAGCAAGCCTTGTGCGCGATCTTGTCAAAAAGCACAAAATTGATTGTGGCTTGAAAGATGGATCAATCGAGGCATACCACAAAAAACGTTATGATAAATATGGGCCAGCTGAAGTCGAACACCTAAAGACCAAATACAACTATCACTCAATGTCGTTTCTAACGCCAGATGAGATGCGGGAGAAAATTGGGTCACCGGACTATTCGGCCGGATTGCTGGACACTCATGCGGGCCATCTTCATCCGCTTGATTATGCGCATGGACTGGCACGGGCGGCGACAAAAGCAGGCGCTGAAATTTTCGAAATGAGCCGCGTGAAGTCGGTCATCGATGGTAGCAAATGTATTGTCAAAACGGAAGCGGCAGAAGTCACCGCTGAGCATGTTGTTCTTGCTGCGAACGGATATCTGGGCAACCTCGACAAGCATGTAGCCGATCGTGTGATGCCGATTAACAACTTCATCATAGCGACAGAACCATTGGATGATGCAACCTGCCAATCGTTGATACGAGACGGGGAATGTGTCCACGACTCACGGTTCGTCGTCAACTATTTCAGAATCTCGCCCGACAATCGGATGCTGTTTGGTGGTGGCGAGAATTACACCTACAAATTCCCGGCAGACATTATCAAAACTGTCAGAAAACCAATGCTTAAAGTGTTTCCGCAACTTTCTGATGTACGTGTCGATTTTGCCTGGGGTGGTACGTTAGCAATCACGATGAACCGGGTTCCACATTTCGAATTCCGCTCCGATGGTATCATCAACATTTCAGGATATTCAGGTTCTGGTATCCACATGGCCACGATGTCAGGGAAGATTGCGGCTGAAGCGATTAACGGTCAGATGTCAAAATTTGATATCATGTCCAAATTACCAACACCAAAGTTTCCCGGAGGCGCAGCCCTGAGGTGGCCACTGTTGCCGCTGGCGCTTACTTGGTATGCTCTACGCGACCGTATTTGATCGACATCAGATTTCGTCTGTTGCTTCATCATCGGTTCGGTCTTGCGCGTATCCCCTAACGCCTGGGAATTGTGGCAGCCATGCTTCCCTGCGATCCGTCCATAATTCATAAGTAGGTGAGAATTCGCTCGGTTTATCCAGCGCCCCAAGATGAACTTCCACCTCTGAACCGGTTTGAGAAAAAACAGACGACCCGCAAACAGGACAAAAAGCGCGCCCCTCGTATAATTCAACATGTCCCTCAATGGTAATTGCCTCTTCAGGGAAAATTGCTGCGGCGAAAAAGGGAGCGCCATGATGTTTGCGACAATCCAGGCAATGGCAAAGGCCAACCCTGAGCGGCTTACCTGTCGCAGTCACCCGCACTTTCCCGCAAAGACATCCTCCCGTTACCTGTTCCATTTCCAATCTCCAACCAGCCATCAATCATCTGGCATTCGTTCCAACAAGTTCCGCCATAGCAGTCAGGAATTTTGCGACTTCCTGCTCGCTGTTGTAGTGGCAGAGCGAAACGCGTACACAATCCTTCAATCCCAAGGGCTCTAAAATGTTTCCTGAATAGTGATCAGCCTTCCGGATGTGCACACGTATGCCAGCTTTGTCGAGTTCTGAAACAACGGTCGCGCTTTCCAAGTGTTCCACATACAAGGAAACAAGGCCTTCCCGCAGTGGATTGTCGATGCCGCCGATGATGTTGATACCCTCCAGTTCAGTGAGCCCTTTGACGTTGCCCGTGCCAAAGAGCATCGCTTCCACGAGATTTTTCTCGTGTACATGAATGGCTTTCCCAGCTTCTTCTATGCGAGTACGCCGCTCAGCGCTCTCGGTAAAATGTGATCCCAGCCAGTCGAAATAGTCGACTACATCGCTAAAGGTTGCGTAACTTCCGGTATCTCGGGTACCAAGCTCCCAGTTTGCCTCTGGTCCACCAACCAGTCGGTCATGCGGCATTGTCATGAGCCGATCCGATACCCAGGCAACACCATATCCGTGCCGAGAGAAAACCTTATAGGGCGAGATGACATACCCATCAATGCCGCAGGCTGCCACGTCAATCCCGCCATGAGAGGCATGCTGAATACCATCGACAATAATCAGACAATCCGGGGACTTATTACGGATAGCCTTTGAAATTGCGGCAACATCCACAGCCATGCCTGTGACCGGCGAGGTATGAACGATCGTGGCAACGCGTACCTTTTCAGTTATGTGCCCTTCATAGTCCTCGACGGTTACCGTACCCGTCTCTTTATTGTGCTTCGCTAAAACGTGTTCCTTGCCAGAAACCTCCGCCCACCGGTGACAGGCACTTCGGGTTGCAGGATGCTCCAACGTACTGCCAAGAATGATACCATCAGCTTCGGTTGCCAAAGCTGCTGCTGAAACCAGCCTGAACAGGAGTTCAGTTCCGCTCTCACCTACGAATGCAGAACCATCAGAAGCATTAAAAAAGACAAAAATATCTTCTTTCGCCTTGGCAATGATGGAACCAAGTTGTTTTGACGCTTCGTTCGCGCGGCCCTGATTGTCCGGTATTGCTGCAAATTTCGCCGATGTTTCGACAACACTATTCAGTGTTAGCGCACCACCGGCGTTTTCAAAGAAGATTCTTTCCCCTGTCAAAGGACAATCATCTACATGAGCAAATCGCCCACGTACTTCCTGAAGGAGGCCCGGGATGTCGGTTAAGCTTTTAGTTTGGTTTTGCATTCTTGAACCCTGGTTTAAGGACATGCTGTCAGCTGTTAACTTGACCACAGTTACAGTCAATAATACCTTTTGAAAACCATATGTGTCTCTTGGAGGAGATAAAGCATGTTTGGGTTGTTGGGCAAAAGTCCCTCAAGGAGGGGAACATGGAGCTACCAATTGGCGTTTTAGGTGTGTATGGCGCCATCGCAGTTTGGCTTGGTTTGCTGGTCAGCGCATGGAGATCAGGATCATTCAAGGTCTTTCTTTGGTTTGGAATAGGCTTACTCCTGTTCTTGAATGTCCGATATCTGATTGAGGGCGCACCAGCGGGCATTGCCTTCTTCATTGGCATTTACGACATTCCGATAAACCTCGGCCTATCGGTTGAGGAAAGCGCAGCAGCCGTTGCCCGCTGTGAGGGAAATGCCTGTACGGTCTGGGGCGATAGATATCTCAACCACCCCGCGTGGGGAGTGGCATTTTACGAACGGTTCGTTACAGGAAGTGACTTTAGAAGTAACCTGCTTTATGGGCATCTGGCATTCAATTCGATTGCATTTGTCTTAATGCATATACAGATGTTGAAGCCGGGTTTCGGCGCCAATGCTGGCTTTCATAGCATTTTGGGACGTCTTACATTCCTCAGCCTTACAATTGGTGTGGGTTGTGCTGTTTGGCTGGCATCTGAACATGGTTCTGTAGGCGAATATGGTGGAAGCCTGTCGACGTATGGATTTTATTCCATGTCAGCGTTTGTATATGTCAGTGCAATTATGGGCGTCCTGGCAATAAGGTCTGGTGACCATGAGAAACATCGCATATGGATGTTCCGTTTTGCCGGGTCCATGTGGGGATCATTCTGGCTCTTTAGAGCCATGCTTTTGGTTCTGGATCCGCTGCTGCGTAATTATGAAGCCGCGGCAATTCAAATCTGTATCTGGTTTTCCGCGCCGCTTGGCATCCTCATTGCAGAAATCATCAGGCGTAGAATTGATGCAGCGAAACTTGTGCCGGGCGCAAACGCTGCAAAGATACAAGCAGCAGAGTAACCAAGATCAGCGCACTGCCCAGTAAACGTCAAACATGGGGTCAAAAACAGTAACAGGCCCGGCGCCTGTTTCTATTTTAGCTGGAAATGAAACCGGTTGATTTTGCTTTTCCAACGTGATCGTTTCCGTGTTCGGTTCCAGTCCGTAAAATGCTGGCCCATTCAAAGAAGCAAATGCCTCCAGATGTTCCATCGCATTTTCTTCTTCGAACACGTGGGCAAGCAAGCTCATCGTATTGATTGCCGTGAAAATTCCTGCACAGCCACACGCGTGTTCTTTCAAATCATCCGTGTGTGGTGCGGAATCCGTTCCCAGAAAAAAGGTTGCATTGCCGGATGTTGCCGCAGCCCGTAAGGCCTGGCGGTGCTCCTCGCGCTTTGCAACAGGAAGACAATAGTAATGGGGTTTGATCCCGCCAGCGAGAATAGCATTTCGGTTGATGATCAAATGATGGGTCGTAATTGTGGCGCCAAGATTGTCTCCACCTGATTGCGCATATTCCACACCCTGCATGGTTGTCAGATGTTCCATGACAACCCGAAGCTCAGGATTGCGACGGCGAAGTGGATCCAGAACCCGATCAATGAAAACTGCTTCGCGATCAAAGATATCAACGTCAGGATCGGTAACTTCGCCATGAACGCAAAGGGGAACACCGATTTCCGCCATTTTTTCAAAGACCGGCTGAACCTTATCAAAATCACGGACCCCGGATTGTGAATTTGTTGTAGCGCCGGCAGGGTAAAGCTTTAACGAGGTGATCAATCCGGACTTAAACCCGGCTTCAACATCCGTTGGATCCGTTGCCTCTGTCAAATACAAGACCATTAAAGGGTCAAACGACATACCTTCAGGAAGTGCAGCGAGGATTCGCTCACGATACGCTTTTGCATCTTTGGTAGTGACCACCGGCGGAACCAGATTGGGCATGATGATTGCCCGGTAAAAGTCTTTTGCTGTGTATGGCAAAACAGCCTTGAGCATTTCCCCATCACGCAGGTGCAAATGCCAGTCATCTGGCCGAATGATCGTTTTTGTTGTCATGGCCTTAAATTGCCGAAACTTCAGCCTTGGTCAATCTAGGGAAGCAAGAAAATTGTGCGCACTGGCAAGATATTCTTCGCGCTTTGCCGAATCCATTTTGTTCCAGGTTCTGAAAACCTGACCGAGTCGGGGATTATTTTCCAGAACTTCTTGGTTTCTTACAAGAAAATCCCAGTACAAGGCATTAAATGGGCAAGCGGTTTCCCCGGTCTTTTGTTTTACATCATATGTACATGTCTTGCAGTAATCCGACATTTTGTTGATGTAGTTACCGGAGGCCGCATATGGTTTTGATCCAAGGAGGCCACCATCCGCAAACTGGCTCATCCCGATGGTATTTGGAAGTTCAACCCATTCATAGGCATCGCTGTAGACTGCAAGATACCATTCATGCACCTGTTGCGGTTCAACCCCGGCAAGCATTGCGAAGTTGCCCGTTACCATCAGACGCTGAATGTGATGCGCGTACGCCTCCTCCTTGGTTTGGGTGATGGCTTCATGCAGACATTTCATATCGGTTTCACCCGTCCAGTAAAACTCCGGCAAATCTCGATTGGCATCAAAGAAGTTCACCGTCCTGTACTCTGGCATTTTCAACCAATAAATCCCGCGCACATATTCACGCCATCCAATGATTTGTCGAATGAATCCTTCAGCAGCGTTAAGGGGTGCATTCCCCTTTCGATACTGCTCTTCGATTTGCTTGCAAACATCGAGTGGGTCTAGTAGCCCGGCGTTTATGTAAGCCGACACGACGGAATGATACAAGAAGCGTTCTCCGGTCAGCATTGCATCCTGATAATCTCCAAACAAAGGTAGACAATGCTCGAGGAAGTATTGAAACGCTCTCTTGGCTTGTGCCTCTGTTACCGCAAACCAGAAGGGTTCAAGATCACCAAAATGATCGGAAAATCTGTCTGAAACCATCGCCAGGACCTCTTGCGTGATTTCATCAGGTTCAAAGCGTTCCGGTGCGGGCAAAAACAAATCCGCTTTCGCTGGTTTCCGGTTTTCAGAATCAAAATTCCATTTATCCCCTTCCGGTTGATCGCCATTCATCAAAAGCCCGGTTTTTCTGCGCATTTCCCGATAAAAATACTCCATCCGCAATTGTTTTCGGCCGTCTGCCCATTGCCGGAATTCTGAAAGCGTGGAAACAAATCGATCGTCCGGTAAAATCTGGACAGGCAGGCCAAATTTATCCGGCCATGATTGAATGGATTGAGCAACGCGCCACTCACCCGGAAAGGTGACGACAATCTCTTCTGGGGTATGTTTGCCGATTGCCCGTTCGATTTCGCCCGTGAAGGACCCGGAGTTCTCGGCTTCGTCGAGCTTGGTGTAGTCCACCTGCCATCCCTCTTCGCGCAGCGCTTCAGCAAAATGGCGCATGGCCGAAAAGAGAAACGCAATCTTCTTTTTGTGATGTTTCACATACGTTGCTTCCTCCACAACCTCACACATTAAGATCAGATCGCTGGATTTATCTGCTAACCGAAGCGAAGCAAGGCTACGGGAAAGTTGGTCACCTAAGATTAAAATCAGTTTCATATACGTCACAAACCAAAAGAGCGGCCTTATCGACCGCCATTGGGACATAATCTTCTTGTTCCACTCGGCAAGGCCAATTTAGCCGCATCAATACCCTGTCAGCTGCGATAAAATGAAAAGGAATAACCCCAAAATTAGCCGTATCTGTACACGACTTATTCGGATGTTTTGACGGTAGCCTTAACCTCACCCAGCCCTTCAACACGATAAACAGCAACATCGCCATCAACCGGAAACCGGGTTTTCAAAGCGCTCCCGGTCATGATGATATCCCCGGATTGCACGTTCTTCCCTCGCGCTTGTAGATGATTTGCAACAAACGCTACCGAATTTAGCGGATTTCCCAGCGCAGCCCCGGTATTGCCCGTTTCATCCGCATGTCCATTCCAGATCACTTCGCTGGATAGGTTTGCAATATCGAGGGATTGCCAATGTTCCTGACGCTCGCCCAAAACAATGCCATTGCACCAGCATCGATCACAAAGGATCGACATTGCATCCAGATAGGCATAATCGGCATCACGGTCGTCAATGAGCTCAAAAGCAGGCATGGCTGCTGCGATATAGTCCTTAACGGTTTCCGCAGTGTGTCCGGCTTCGATGTTTGGGATCATCTCTCCAATCTCAAATGCGACTTCGAACTCGATCCCCAGTCTTATGAAATCTTTCGGCTCAATTTCGTGATCGTTTTGATGCGCAAACTCCGAAAAAACCGCGCCATAGGCGGGTTGATCTACCCCACACATCTTTTGGATTGCAGGCGAAGTCAACGCAACTTTATGCCCGCAGAAGCCAGAAAATCCAGCCTCCTCCTGCATGATTGTATAAAGAGCAGATTGGACTGCATATGCTTCATCCATGGTGTCCGGTTTTAAATCACCCGTAAGTTGGGTAAATTTCTCTCGGTTGCGCCAACCATTGAAACGCTCGCGAGCTACGCGATGTATGAAATCAGTTCTCATCTTTGCTGGAGGCCCCCTTGGTACAAATGACTTCCCTGCCACAAGACTACCGCGCCCTTGTCTTTGGCTCAACTGGGGGCATTGGATCCGCATTTGTCGAAGCTCTGGAAGCTGATCATAGATGTGGATCTGTGATGGGTTTGTCGCGTTCGACAAAACCCGCGATAGATCTGACCAGCGAAGCAAGCATTACGGCGGCGTTCGAGGCCATCTCCGGCCCCCTTCATCTCATCATTGATGCAACGGGTTTCCTCGCGGATGAAATTATAAAGCCTGAAAAATCACTACGTGCACTCGATGCGGACAATTTAGCGAAATTATATGAATTGAATGCAATCGGCCCGGCATTATTGATGAAGCACTTCTCGAAATTGATGCCGCGGGATGAGCGCAGTATTTTTGCAAGCCTGTCCGCCAGGGTTGGCAGCATTTCTGACAATAGTTTAGGGGGCTGGTATGCCTATCGCGCGTCCAAGGCCGGTATGAACATGCTCATGAAATGTGCAGCAATCGAAGTTGCAAGAACAAGGCCTCAGTCAGTTTTTGTTTCCTTGCATCCGGGGACGGTGAAAACGTCTCTATCAGATCCATTCTCTGGAGATCGTGAGCGCCTGCTTCCCGACCAATCGGCAACCATGATGCTTAACGTACTGGATGAACGCTCACCTCAGGAAAGCGGCAGCTTCTGGGACTATAAAGGAGAACCAATTGAGTGGTAGTGCAGATGTGGAAAGACGGGTTCGTGACTCTTTCCTGCGCCAGGCGCAAATATGCAGCGGACTTGGCTCTGCGTTCATGGAAAACCTACTGTCGGGTTTGGCAACCACTCTCGATGCATCGACCGTTACCGGCGAACGTATTTTAAGCTGGCAGGGATCACCTGAACCCGAAAAGGATGCACTCGCCCTGCGCTTAACCGGTGCAATCCATGCAATCGTCCGGCGCGGTGAATTTCCGCATCTCTCTGCTTTCTACGAACATTCTGAAATTACAGAAAGTACAGAAGGTACAGAAATTACAGAATATACAGAAAGTACTGAAAGTCCGGAATTCATGGAAATGATAAGCGGCTTGATCCGCGAAAGGGACGAAGAAATAAACACCTGGTTGGATTTTGCCCCTCAAACCAACGAGGTGGCGCGCTCTGCCATCATCTTCGTTGGGCTCCAAAACCTCGCGGAACGCTTTCATTGCCCCATGCATCTTCACGAGTTGGGGTGCAGCGGCGGCTTAAATCTACAAGCGGCTGGCTATGGATACCAGTTTGGTCCTGCAGCTTACGGCAATGCGCGCTCCGCTCTTCAGCTTAAGCCAAATTGGGAGGGTGCGCTTCCGCCATCGTTGTCTATCAATGTAGAAAAGCGGATGGGTTGCGATCTCAACCCCCTTTACGTGGACCGCGCCGAACATCGTGAGAAACTTCTCGCCTACCTCTGGCCTGACCAGCCCGCACGGTTGAAGCGTGTCGAAACAGCCATTCGGATAGCACAGGAAAGTCCGCCGGAACTTGAACAGAACGATGCCGCGACTTGGGTCGAGCAAAAGTTCTCAAAATCTGCAGAAACGGAAACATTGAGCGTGTTGTTCCATACAATTGCCTGGAATTATTTTCCTGAAAGAACGAAAAACCGGATCACCGACATCATGGCTGACGCCGGAGCACGGGCAACGGCTTCCTCACCGCTTGCTTGGTTGTCGTTTGAATTCGATGCGGGTGCACAGCCATTGCTGAAACTTAATACGTGGCCCGGAGGAGAAGAGTGCATTCTCGCAAGCGCTGACCCACATGTTCATGCGATCAAATACATTAAATAAACAACCGTTCATTTAATTATTGCCTTTCGGGTGCTTCCGGTCTAAAATACACGCATGGCGAGGACTGCAGGATCGATTGGAACGGAGACCGCTAAGCGGGTTCTAAAAGAAGCGCTTACCCTGTTTGCGCATCAGGGATACGCCGCTGTATCCATGCGGCAAATAGCTACCGCATGTGGCTTGCAGGCTGGCGCGCTTTACAACCATTTCCCGACCAAACAGTCTATTCTGCATGGCTTGATGGTCAATCATTTGGAAGAGTTGCTTGCTGCATTGGAAGCAGAAGGATTGCCAGAGGCACCTGAAAAAGCGCTCGAAGCCTTTACCCGCTTCCATATCCGTTATCATATCGGAAAACCCGAAGAGGTTTTTATCGCCTATATGGAGCTCAGAAATCTCGAACCGGAGCACTACACCCAAATAATGAAATTGCGTCAGAAGTACGAAAGAGTTTTGCGCGGAATTCTTCGCGATGGTCTTTCCGAGGGTGTTTTTCAATTGGATGATGTCCCTGTAAGTGCGATGTCGATCATCTCCATGATGACCGGTGTAAATACATGGTACCGATATGGTGGCCGTCTCAGCGCTGAAGAAATTGAAGAAATATATGTAAATCTGATTTTGTCCGTGGTTGGCCTGGGAAACACTGCCACCTCATCTAAGGAGATAGCCTGATGTTTTATGCATCGATGAATTTTGGTTTAAGCGAAGAAATTGAAGCCCTGCGCGAAGCAACCCATAAATTCGCTCAGGAACGCATCAAGCCGCTGGCAGCAGAAATCGATCAATCGAATGAGTTCCCAATGCATCTTTGGAAAGAATTGGGTGAAATGGGTTTGCTCGGTGTGACCGTCAGCGAAGAATACGGCGGCGCGGGCATGGGGTATCTTGCGCATTCAGTTGCTCTGGAAGAGATCGCGCGTGCCTCCGCATCGGTTTCCTTGTCATACGGAGCGCATTCGAACCTGTGTGTCAATCAGATCAAGTTGAACGGAAATGAGGCGCAGAAAAAACAGTATCTTCCCAAATTGATCTCTGGCGAACATGTCGGAGCGCTTGCCATGTCAGAACCCAGTGCAGGATCGGATGTGGTTTCCATGAAACTCCGCGCAGAAAAGAAGAATGACCGCTTTGTACTAAATGGTTCCAAATACTGGATTACCAACGGTCCGGACGCGGATACGCTCGTGGTTTACGCAAAGACGGATATGGATGCAGGTCCGCGAGGCATCACCGCATTTATGATTGAAAAAACGATGAAAGGATTTTCTACATCTCCGCATTTCGACAAACTGGGCATGCGGGGGTCAAACACCGGTGAGCTGATCTTTGAAGATGTGGAAGTCCCCTACGAGAACATCTTGGGCGAAGAGGGAAAAGGCGTAAATGTTTTGATGTCTGGTCTTGACTACGAACGGGTGGTTTTATCAGCCATTGGCGTGGGTGTGATGCACGCCTGCCTGGACGAAGTTATGCCTTATATGCACGAGCGCAAGCAGTTTGGCGAGCCGATCGGCAATTTCCAGCTTATGCAGGGAAAGATCGCAGATATGTATACGGCAATGAATTCGTCGCGTGCCTACCTGTACGCGGTGGCTGCTGCTTGTGACCGAGGGGAAGTCACGCGCCAGGATGCGGCTGCAATCGTGCTTTATGCTTCTGAATGCGCGATGCAACAGGCGGTGCAAGCTGTGCAGGCCATGGGAGGAGCGGGATACCTGAACGATAGTGCGGTTTCTCGTATTTTCCGCGATGCAAAACTAATGGAGATCGGTGCCGGCACCTCAGAAATTCGACGCATGCTCTGTGGACGGGAGTTGATGAAAGAAACGGCCTAGACCCATGCTCCCGCACGATCATACGTATAAAGAAATGTACCGGAAGTTTCGATGGAAATTGCCGGAACACTACAACATGGGCTGGGATGTTTGTGACAAATGGGCAGAATTAGAACCGGAGCGTGCAGCCATTATTGATCTGACTGGCGATAAGCGCCGAGATTATTCATTTTTGGACCTTCAGACTCACGCCAATCAACTTGCCAATCATTTGGTCTCTAAAGGCATTAAACCCGGCGACAGGGTGGGGGTGTTCAGAACTCAGTCCATCTGGACTGCCGCAGCACACATTGCCATCTGGAAAATGGGCGCAATCTCCATTCCGCTGTTTACGCTGTTTGGAAAAGAAGCTCTTGAAACCAGATTAGAGAATTCAGGCGCTCGCGCAATCATCACTGATGAGACTCATGCGGAGAAATTTTCTGAAACTTTTGAGCAACTGCCCGATATGGAACACGTCATTGTGCCTGAAAATGACAAAATCGCGGAACACCCGCAGGCATTTGTACAAGCGCATACAACACCTGAGACGCCAGGCTTGATCATTTATACATCTGGCACCACCGGACCACCCAAGGGGGCATTGCACGCTCACCGGGTCTTGCTGGGTCACTTGCCCGGTGTCGAATTGTTTCATGATCTCCTGCCTCAAAAAGGAGACGTCTTCTGGACCCCGGCTGACTGGGCCTGGATTGGTGGCTTGATGAATGTGTTGATGCCCGCTCTGCATCACGGCATACCGGTCGTCGCATCGAAGCTGACAAAGTTTACGGGTGAAGCGTGCCAAAAAATCATCAACGATGGTGGCGTGCGAAATGTGTTTTTCCCGCCAACCGCCCTGAGGATGCTGAAGGCTGAGGGCAAAACCTTGAAAGGCCTCCGATCTGTTGGATGTGGCGGAGAACCATTGGGCGAGGAGATGCTGAATTGGGGCAAAGAAGCGCTCAACCTGACCATTAATGAATTCTACGGCCAAACAGAATGTAACCTCGTAATCGCAACCTGCAATCGCCTGTTTGAACCAAAACCAGGATGCATGGGAAAGCCCGTTCCTGGACACGACGTTGCTGTTATTGACGATAAAGGCATGCCTACACTCGAAGAAGGAGACATTGCGGTAAAGCGTGGATCAGCCTCTATGATGCTTGAATATTGGCAGAACCCGAAAGCGACCCGCGATAAATTTCGTCACGATTGGCTTTTGACAGGCGATCGCGGAATTATGGAAGGCGAATATATCCGATTTGTCGGCAGGGATGACGACGTGATCACGTCTGCTGGCTACAGGATTGGTCCTGCAGAAATTGAGGATTGTCTTTTAAAACACGAAGCCGTTGCCTCAGTGGGCGTCATTGGTAAGCCCGATCCGGAACGAACGGAAATTGTCAAAGCTTATGTGCTTTTGCGCGAGGATGTAACGGGTGATGCAGCGCTTTGTGACGCTCTAAAGAAATTCGTTAAGGCGAACCTTTCAGCACACGAATATCCAAGGGAAATCGACTTTGTAAACGCTCTTCCCATGACGGTAACCGGAAAAATCATCCGCAAGGAACTTAAAGCGCGTGCGGCGAAAGAATTGGAGAAAGAATGACCCAAATCCAGTCCAAGATTTCGACTGCCTCTTCTCAATATTCCGAGAACCTGGAGGCAAATCTCGCCCAACTCTCTGTTGTTGAAGAAGCAGTTGCATTTGCTGCAGCCGGTGGAACAGACAAGTCAAAAGAGCGCCATTTGTCTCGTGGAAAACTTCTGCCAAGAGATCGCGTTTCCAATTTGTTGGACCCCGGCTCACCCTTTTTGGAAATAGGGGCCACCGCTTCACACAACATGTTTGACAATCAAAGCCCCTGCGCAAGTCTGATTGCGGGGATCGGCAACGTGCACGGTCAACAAGTCATGGTGATTTGCAATGATGCGACGGTTAAGGGCGGGACCTACTACCCAATGTCCGTCAAAAAACACTTAAGGGCATTGGAAATCGCGGAGCAAAACCATCTTCCATGCGTGACGCTCGTAGACAGTGGCGGTGCAAATCTTCCACAACAGGCAGAGGGGTTTGCGGATCGCGAGCACTTTGGTCGTATATTCTATTATCAGGCGAATTTGTCTGCCAGAAACATCCCTCAGATCTCTGCCGTCTTGGGCTCCTGTACAGCCGGTGGTGCCTACTTGCCTGCCATGTCCGATGTTTCCATCATCGTGAAAAACCAGGGTACGATTTTTCTCGCGGGCCCACCGCTTGTCAAAGCTGCGACTGGCGAGGAGGTGACTTCGGAAGAACTGGGCGGCGGTGACATGCATACTCGATTATCTGGAGTTTCAGACTATTTGGCGGACAACGACAGCCACGCATTGGCACTTGTGCGCGAAGCAATCAAGAACCTCAATCGAACGAAATCCAACCAGTTGAACTGGCAAAAGCCGGAAGAACCCTTTTATGATCCGGATGAAATTCTCGGCATTGTTTCGGCAGACACGCGCATTCCATACGATGTCCGTGAAATTATCGCACGAATCGTTGATGGTTCGCGCCTTGATGAATTCAAAGCACGGTATGGCACCACCATTGTTTGCGGATTTGCCCATGTGATGGGGATGCCAATCGGCATCATCGCCAACAACGGCGTTTTGTATTCCGAAAGTTCCTTAAAGGCTGCTCACTTCGTGGAATTGTGCTCGAAACGGAAAATTCCCCTTTTATTCCTCCAGAATATTACCGGCTTCATGGTTGGGAAAAAATATGAGGCGGGTGGTATTGCAAAAGACGGTGCCAAACTTGTTACCGCAGTTGCGACCACAAAAGTTCCCAAAATCACAATGTTGATTGGCGGCTCATTTGGTGCAGGCAATTACGGAATGGCCGGGAGAGCCTACTCCCCTCGCTTTTTATGGACCTGGCCCAATTCGCGCATCTCAGTTATGGGCGGGGAACAGGCTGCTGGCGTTCTTGCAACCGTTAAGCGCGCCGCGATCGAACGCGCCGGCGGCAGTTGGTCGGATGAAGAGGAAGCCGAGTTTAAGCAACCCACATTGGATATGTTTGAAGAGCAGTCTCACCCACTTTATGCCTCTGCAAGGCTTTGGGATGACGGGATCATTGATCCGCGCAAAACCAGACAGGTTCTCGCACTTTCTCTTTCCGCTGCGTTAAACGCGGAGATAGAAGAAACGAATTTTGGCATATTCAGAATGTGAGGACAAAAAAATGATAGAAAAACTCCTCATAGTTAACCGTGGTGAAATTGCTTGCCGCATCATACGAACGGCCCGAGATATGGGCATTAAAACCGTTGCAGTTTATTCAGATGCTGATGCGAATGCGCAACATCGGCTTCAGGCTGATAAATCCATCCATATCGGACCGGCTCCAGCAGCTGAAAGTTATCTGCGAGGCGATAGGATCATTCAGGCTGCTTTGGACACTGGAGCGGATGCGATCCACCCGGGATACGGGTTTTTGTCAGAAAATCCGGAATTTGTTGAGGCCGTTGAAAACGCAGGCTTGGTTTTCGTTGGACCATCGGCAGATGCAATTCGAGCAATGGGTCTTAAGGATGCCGCGAAAAAACTCATGGAAAGCGCTGGTGTTCCGGTCGTTCCAGGGTATCACGGTGACATGCAGGACCCACAGTTCCTGGCAACCAAGGCAAATGAAATCGGATATCCGGTTTTGATCAAAGCCCGTGCCGGTGGCGGCGGTAAAGGCATGCGAAAGGTTGATAATCCAAAGGATTTTGCTGCGGCTCTGCAAGGTGCGCAACGGGAGGGTGAGGCCAGTTTTGGGGACAGTCATGTGCTGATTGAAAAATTCATTACTGCGCCGCGCCATATCGAGATACAAGTCTTTGGCGATAACCATGGCAATGTGGTTCATTTGTTTGAGCGTGATTGTTCTTTGCAGCGCCGCCATCAAAAAGTAATTGAGGAAGCCCCCGCGCCGGGAATGACCGAAGAAATGAGGTCGGCAATGGGTGAAGCTGCAGTGAAAGCAGCAAAAGCAATCAACTACTCTGGTGCTGGCACAATTGAATTTATCGTGGATGGTTCGCAAGGCTTACGGCCTGATGGATTCTGGTTCATGGAAATGAACACGCGCCTTCAGGTTGAGCATCCGGTGACGGAAGCGATTACGGGTGTGGATTTGGTTGAATGGCAATTGCGTGTGGCTGATGACGCGTACCTCCCCAAGTTTCAGGATGAACTCATGATAACGGGGCATGCTTTTGAAGCTCGATTGTATGCTGAAGATGTACCGAAGGGCTTCCTGCCTGCGACTGGAAAACTCGAATATCTGGAGTTTTCTGACGCGGCGCGAAACGACTCTGGTGTCGTCGCCGGCGATACGATATCGCCGTATTATGATCCGATGATAGCAAAAGTAATTACCCATGGCCAAAATCGCGAAGAGGCATTGGCGGATCTGGAAAAAGCGCTTGGCAAAACAAGGATTGCAGGCACCGTGACCAATACCGCGTTTTTGCGAGCCTTGTGTAACCACGAAGGTTTTGGCCAGGGCAAAGTCGATACAGGCTTGATTGAGCGGGACATGGATGCGCTGGTGCAAGTGATACAACCGCCTGATCACATCGTTGCGCTGGCGGGAATTTATGCACTCGACATGCCCCAATCACCGGTTTCTGCCAAGCGAACGAAGACTGACGGGTTTCCTGATTTGATGTTTGCTGATCCGTTTGCTGTGCTGAATGGTTTCTCGGTTTGGGAGGCACCAACATGGATTCAAAAACTGAATTTGGGTGATGACACCTATGAGGTTCGTATCCGCAATCACGAGGGAACATGGCAGTGTGCTGTCAAACGCGGCGATGGTGAGATCTCTCACGCATTTACCAGTCCTCGATGCACCGACCCGGCCAACACACCGCATGGATGGTCTTTTGCAAACAGGGTCGCGATTTTTGACGATGCCGCAACGTTTGAATTTTCATTTCCCGATTTACTTGCAGGAGAAGCGGATACAACAAGTGGAAGCGATGTAATCGCCGCACCGATGCCGGGATTGGTGAAGAAGGTCTCTGCCCAACCTGGCAAGATGGTTTCAAAAGGGGATGCGATCATCATTTTGGAAGCAATGAAGATGGAACATACGCTTTTGGCACAAAGAGAGGGGGTGCTGTCACACGTTAACGTAACTGAAGGTGACCAGGTACAGGACGGTGATATCCTGGCTGAGATGGAGAGCGATAATGAGTGAGCACGTCACCCTTTTCGAAGTCGGCGCCCGTGATGGTCTTCAAAACGAAAAGGTCATGATTCCGACAGGCAAGAAAATTGAGTTGATTGACATGCTTTCGGACTGTGGCTTCGAAAAAATCGAAACGACCGCATTTGTCTCGCCGAAATGGGTTCCTCAGATGGCCGATGCAGAAGAAGTGATGGCCGGAATTTTAAGACGACCCGGGATCAGCTATGCTGTCCTGACGCCAAACATGAAAGGTTATGAACGGGCAAAGAACGCGGGCGCCAGCGAAGTGGCTGTATTTGGCGCCGCCAGTGAGGGGTTCAGCCAGGCAAATGTGAATTGTTCAATTGCCGAGACGATTGAACGCTTTAAACCCATAACCGAGGCAGCGAAATTAGATGGGATACCAGTGCGCGGCTATATCTCTTGCGTAACGGACTGTCCTTATGACGGCCCAACGCCACCGGAAAATGTGGCAACCATGGCGGAGGTTCTTCTTGGCGCGGGCTGTTACGAAGTTTCGCTTGGCGATACAATCGGTCAGGGCACGCCCGAGACCATAGGTCGGATGCTTGATGCGGTGCTGGACGTTACGTCTGCTGAACATCTCGCAGGTCACTACCATGATACTGCCGGCCGTGCATTGGCAAACATTGAAGTTAGCTTGGAAAAAGGCTTGCGCACGTTCGATTCTTCCGTCGGAGGCTTGGGTGGATGTCCTTACGCGCCGGGCGCAGCGGGTAACGTGGCAACCCAATCGGTTCTTGATCTTCTTGGAGCGCAGGGCTTTAAAACTGCGATACGAAAAGACAAACTTGCCGAGGCGACAGACTTTGCGCTTAGCCTCAGGAGTTCGTTATGAATTTTCAATCGATCAGGATCGACCAGGATGGCAGAGGCGTTGCTACGCTCGTTTTAAATCTGCCGGAAAAGCACAATGCGATGTCTTCAGCAATGATCGCCGAATTGAGCGAAGCGGCAAAAATATTGGGCGATGACCCCGCCGTTCGGGTAGTTGTCTTAACCGGAGAAGGAAAGAGCTTTTGTGCGGGCGGAGATCTGGGATGGATGCGGCAACAATTTGATGCAGACCGTGAAACGCGCATTGCAGAAGCGATGAAGCTCGCCTCAATGTTGCGTGATTTAAACGAGCTGCCAAAGCCGGTAATTGGACGGATCAACGGTCAGGCATTTGGGGGTGGCATTGGATTGATCAGCATCTGCGATGTGGCCATTGGCGTTGAAGATGCAAAATTTGCACTTACAGAAACAAAGCTTGGCTTAATCCCCGCAACCATCAGTCCCTACGTGCTTGCACGCATGGGAGAGGGCAACGCGCGGCAGGTTTTCATGTCAGGTCGAAGATTCACAGCAAAAGAGGCGGTAAACTTGGCACTATTGGCAAAATCGACACCAGCAAGTGAACTCGAAGCAGAGGTTGAAGCCCAGATTGACGCTTACTTATCAACTGCTCCAGGTGCCGTTGCAAAAGCCAAAGCACTTGCGCGAGCACTCGGCCCCCGAATTGATGAGCGTGTAATGCAGGATACAGCACAAAGGCTTGCAGAGTGCTGGGAAGCGCCGGAAGCTCAAGAAGGCATATCAGCCTTTTTCGAAAAGCGAAAACCGACCTGGCAATCAGACAATCGATGACATTGCAGTAAAATTTGCTCGCGTTCTTGTGCAGTAAAGTGTCTCGATTTTGGCAGCCGACCCATCATATTTGTGCCACGACGATTTTCTTTCAGCTTTGAGGTTTAAATATGCGGAATCGGAACTTTTCCGGGTTTAGTTTTATTCTTTTGCTAGCCACGATATTGGGACTGCAAAACGCGTATGCTCAGTCTGCTTTTGAGCGGGCTTTTGTTGCCAAATCCAAACTGGCAAGCCCGGTTTGGACGAAACACGATCCCGCATCAACCATTGAGGTGGATCATGCGCCATGGGACGCATTCTTGAAAAAGTACCTTGCGACGGATAGTAAAGGCGTAAACAGGTTAGCGTATAAAAGTGTTTCTTCTGAAGATAAGAAACGACTTCAGGACTATCTTGCAACGTTACAGGCGACGGACGTAACCACTCTCAATCGCAATGAACAGTACGCCTTTTGGTTAAACCTTTACAATGCGATGACGGTAAATGTCGCGCTCAAGCATTATCCGATAAAATCAATTCTCGACATCAAATCCAATGTTTTGGATTTCAAAGGTCCGTTCAATGACAAAGTCGCATCCGTAAAGGGGCAAGCACTTACACTCGATACGATCGAAAGCGGTATTGTACGGCCAATATGGAATGACCCGAGGCTGCACTACGCGTTTAACTGCGCTGCCGTGACTTGCCCCAACCTTTCCAAGGTCGCCTTTCGCGGAAAAACTTTGAACAAACAGCTCGATGCGGCCGCGCGGTCGTACATCAATGATCCTCGTGGCGTGGTGGTTTCTAATGGCAAGGTCACCGCGTCGAAAATCTTCTTTTGGTACGAGGAAGATTTCGGCGGCAACGAAAAAGGCATCCTAACGCACATCAAAAAATTTGCAGGCCCGGAACTGAAAGCAGCGTTACAGGGAAAAACCGCTATCGATTCCTATGAATACGACTGGTCCCTTAACCAGCGATAGAACACTCTTCCCTAGGGGCGAGGGAAGCACCCGTGCCAACTTAAATGATCTTTGGATCAGGCACGGGTGAATTCTAATAAGAAGTTGTTGGAAGGCATCTGATGTTGAACGCATCTTGGAAAGTTGTATTGTTCAGCGGTTTGCCGAACATCTTCCAAGTCTCTAACACCAAAAGACGGATCTTTGGATTTTAGCCATTGTTCAAACTGAACATTGCTTTCACTGGTGTGCCTTCCTTCAATCTTGAATGGCCCGTAAAGCAACAATCGTCCGTTGGGTGAGATCACTTTGTCTCCCAAATCAAAAAGATGGTCAGTGACATCCCACGGCGTTATGTGAATCACATTGAAGCAGACAATCAAGTCAAACATGGTGTCTTTGGTGAACGGGGAATGCTCTTGGGTTACATCCAGCTTCAGGGGATCATGGACATTGTCAACACCGGTTTCTTTAATCCAGGCCCTGATGCTTTCGATGCTCTCGTCGTCAATGTCAGTTGGCTGAACATGAAAATTCGGAAAGGCTGTTGCCAAACTAACAGCATGTTGACCACTGCCACTTCCAATCTCCAAAACTCTCAGGGGTACTGTATCCAGTATCTCATCAAGTTTTCCGGTTATCGGTCCAATGTTTCGGTGAAATGAAGGAGAGTCTTTTTTTGCATTGTGCATATTTGGGTTTCCTGCATGGACAAGATTGACTATTGGCTAAGTAGCATAAGTGAAGATAAAAACGTGTGGGGAGGAAAAGTTTGTGTCTTACAAATTGTTAATGGACAAAAACGAAGTTAGCGGTTTTGTCGCAGAAGTCTTTCCTCAATCTAAAATGTATGGAATGGAAGTAGACCATCTGGAGCCTGGAAAGATAAAAGTTGCAATGGCCGTATCGGACATGCATTTACGCCCGGGAGGTACGGTTTCAGGCCCTTCCATGTTTACGCTTGCAGATTGCGCGACCTATCTTTTGATTCTTTCGCACATTGGCAAAGTCGCGTTGGCCGTGACGACAAACCTCAACATAAATTTTGTTTCAAAACCCGAAGGTGACCTGATTGCAGAAGCAGGCTTTCTAAAACTCGGTAAAAGACTTGCCGTGTGTGAGGTCTCAATCTTTTCTGTGAAAGAGAAGAAATTGGTTGCCCATGCAACGGCAACCTATTCTATCCCACCTAATCGATAGCCGTCGTGTTTTCCGCATTGCAATTTCAGCTCGCGTTCCTAAAGTTATGCTTAAGTGAGGAGAAACATGATGGATCTTGCATATTCTAAACAGGAAGAAAATTTCCGTTCGGAAGTGAGGCAGTTTTTATCGCAAAAATTGCCAGGTAGAATTTCCCAGAAAGTAGCACTTGGGAAAAGGCTCAATCGTGAGGATATGGTTGAGTGGCATGCAATCTTAAATGCTCAAGGATGGCTCGCGCCCAATTGGCCTCAGGAATGGGGCGGAACGGGCTGGACAGCTGTGCAAAAGCATATATTTGACGAAGAATGCTGGGCAGCAGGTGCTCCTAGAACAGTGCCATTTGGCATTAGCATGCTGGCGCCGGTTTTATTGAAATTTGGCAGTGAGCAACAAAAAGCGCATTACCTGCCAAGAATTCTGGACGGGACCGATTGGTGGTGTCAGGGATATTCAGAACCTGGTGCGGGATCTGATCTTGCCTCTCTGAAAACCAAAGCCGTTCGGGAAGGCGATCACTACGTCGTCAATGGCCAAAAAACTTGGACTACCCTTGGACAATTCGCAGACTGGATTTTCTGCCTCGTGAGAACCTCCAACGAGGGAAAACCACAGGAAGGTATTTCGTTTATGCTCATTGACATGAATACACCCGGTGTTGAGGTGCGTCCGATCATTCTGTTGGATGGCGAACACGAGGTAAACGAGATTTTCTTCGACAACGTCAAGGTTCCCGCAGGCAATCTTGTCGGAGAGGAAAACAAAGGTTGGA
>JBCCXO010000022.1:0-51505 GCA_039191645.1 Pseudomonadota bacterium
CGTTTGCATCACCCAAAAATTTGACATAACCGCCCAAAGGAACCGCACACAGTTTCCAACGCGTTCCATTTTTATCGTTGAAGCCCAGCAATTCCGGCCCAAATCCAACCGCAAATGCCTCAACATCAACTTTGTTCCAACGGGCGACCAGAAAATGGCCAAGCTCATGGAAGAAAACAACAATCGTGAGCACGATTAAAAATGGCAGGATATATCCAAAAATAGATAATCCACCAGCTCCCAGTCCCATCAAGAAATCCATGCTAATTTTTCCGTTGGTTGTGTTTGAAGTTCAATTGCTTGCATTCAAGGCATTAAAATGACGCGGCGAAACAATTCTGAAAGGGTTATATCCGATCCATCTTGAATTTGCATTAATTTCATAACGCCCCAAAGTGTCACGCCTGCAACGATCAAGCCATCGATCCGATCCAGAACGCCGCCATGGCCGGGGATCAAGTTCCCTGAGTCTTTGACGTCAAAAAGGCGTTTAAGGAGCGACTCCATCAGATCTCCTACCTGTGAGAAAATTGCAAGCAAGACTGTCAAGAGCATTAAGTTTGATGTGAACGAAAACCCAAAAAATTTTGTGACAACAAAACATAATCCAACAGCTCCCAAGATGCCCCCGATGAACCCTGACCAGGTTTTTTTCGGGGAGATTCTGGGAGCGAGTTTTGGGCCGCCAATCCCCTTTCCGAAAAAGTAAGCCAATATATCTGCGCCCCACACGCAGGCAAACAGCAGAAAAATGAAAAACAAACCAAGGTCGCCAGCATCCCTTAATTCGCTCATGGCAAAAAAAGGCAATAAGGCATATGCAACGCCCAGAGATACCCAGTGCGGCTGTTGTGAGACTCGTTCCCAAAACAAATTCAATACTACTGCAACGAGGAATATCTGATACGCGAGTGCTTGATTTTCGAAGATCCATGCAGACATCGTCAGAAGGATAAAACCGTAACCCGCAAAAACCTTGGTTTGCTCAATGTTGGTTTTGCATATGCGGGTGAATTCATAAAAAATTGCGAACG
Organism: Pseudomonadota bacterium; assembly: GCA_039191645.1. Classification (GTDB taxonomy): domain Bacteria; phylum Pseudomonadota; class Alphaproteobacteria; order Rhizobiales; family Rhizobiaceae; genus JAALLB01. The sequence continues at coordinate 1,035 of JBCCXO010000022.1, forward strand.
CTGCGACGGCCCATAGTAAGGTAAATGTTAATCCACCAATCCAAGTCATCGACAGGACCAATGCAGCGAGAATTAATCCTGAAATTACGCGTAACTTAAGCTCGTGATTGAAAATGTGGTGTTTTTCACCGGAAGCATTCACGATCCGGTTTCCCTCACCAAGCCGCCAAATTTTCGGGTGCGACGGTTATATTCTTCGATCGCCGCGTAGAAATCAGACCGGGTAAAGTCCGGCCAAAGGCAATCAACAAAGACGAATTCACTGTAGGCAATCTGCCAGAGCAGGAAATTTGAAACCCTTAGTTCTCCACTTGTCCGTATCAGCAAATCTGGATCAGGGATGTCGCTGGTATTGAGATAACTGGCGAGAAGCTCTTCATTAATTTGTGATGGAGAAATCTCTCCTTCAGAAACTCTTTGTGCGAGGGTCCGTGCGGCGTTTGTAATTTCCGTTCTAGACCCATAATTGAATGCGATGACAAGGGTCTGTGAATCGTTGTATCGGGTTAAGGCCTGCGCCTCATCAAGAAGAGACAAAATATCATCCGGAACGCCTGCTCTTTCGCCGATCACTTTTATCCGGACATTGTTTTCATGCAGCTCCGCAAGATCACGACGCACAAAATATCGCAGTAAAGAGAAGAGTTCGGTTATTTCCGTTTCCGGGCGATTCCAGTTTTCAGAGGAAAAAGAATAAAGTGTGAGATATTCAATCCCAAGATCAGAGGCGGTTCTCACCGCTTCCCTTACCGTTTCAACGCCCTGACGATGCCCAGCGGTACGAGGTAATCCACGACGTTGCGCCCATCTTCCGTTGCCATCCATGATGATGGCAACATGTTTGGGAACGTTTCCTTGATCCAGAAACTGCCTTGTTTGTTCAACGCCGCTCATTTGTCCCGTCAGACCTGCATAATCTCAGTTTCTTTTGCTGTTACAATTCCATCGACTTCAGAGATCATATCGTCTGTTGCTTTTTGAACCTTGTCTGAAAGCGTCCGGGCTTCGTCCTGGCCAATATCGCCATCTTTTTCCGCCTTTTTCAATTCATCCATACCATCCCTGCGAACGTGACGAATGGCAACTCTTGCCTGTTCAGCATATTGGTGTGCGACCTTAACAATTTCTTTTCTGCGTTCTTCATTGAGTTCCGGTAACGGAATCCTCAGCGTTGTGCCGTCTGTAACCGGGTTTAATCCAAGATCAGACTCTCTGATCGCCTTTTCAACTGCTGCGACCATGGATTTATCCCAAACTTGTACGGAGATCATGCGCGGCTCTGGAACTGATACTGTTCCTACCTGATTCATGGGCATGTGCTGACCATAAGCTTCGACCGTGATTGGATCCAAAATCCCTGCAGAAGCGCGACCGGTTCTCAATCCTGCCAAATCGCCCTTTAGGGAATTCAGCGCTCCCTCCATCCTGCGGTTTAAGTCTCCAAAATCTAACACACCATCGCTCATTTTAACTAAACTCTCTAATCTAACCAGCTTCAGGAAGTGACCGTAGTCGAACGTCCTTCACCTTTCAATATTTTTGCAAAGCCACCTTCATCCGCAAGCGAAAATACAACTACCGGTATGTTAGCCTGTTTTGTAAGGCTTACCGCAGCTGCATCCATGACTTCCAAACCACGTTCTAACACCTCTGCATGAGAAATTGTGTCAAAACGTGTCGCGTCCTTTACTTTGTTTGGATCTGCCGAATACACGCCGTCAACTTGCGTTGCTTTCATCAAAGCACCACACTGCATTTCACAGGCCCGAAGTGCGGCTGCGGTGTCGGTTGTGAAATACGGATTGCCCGTTCCACCAGCAAAGATGACGACAACCCCATCCTGCATGTATTTTTCAGCTGCTCTTTGTGTAAACGTCTCGCAAACTTCCGGCATATCAATAGCAGACAACACCACTGCTTTTACATCCAAAGTTTCTAAAGCCATTCGGAGGGCGATTGCATTCATGACCGTTGCGAGCATCCCCATGTGATCACCAGACACGCGATCAGCTCCTGAGGCTGCCAACGCTACTCCGCGGAAGATATTGCCTCCGCCAACGACCAAAGCAACTTTGGCGCCAAGGGCACACCCTTCCTTGATGTCTTTGCAGACCCTATTCACTGTTTTGGGGTCAATTCCAAAGCCTTGATCTCCCATTAATGCTTCACCGGAGACTTTCAGCAGAACTTTGTTGTAAACAAGCTTATCCGTCATGAATCGCCTTTTCCTGAATCACTTGCTCTGGATACACGAAGGGCGTTCCCTTGTCACGGAACGCCCTTCATAGATTTCTTGCATAAATTCAGGAGAACTAGCCGTTATTAGCTTCCTTGGACAGCAGCAGCCACTTCCGCTGCAAAATCCTCTTCTTCCTTTTCGATGCCTTCACCGAGCGCCAAGCGAACAAATCCCTTCAACGTGATTGGTGCGCCCGCGTCTTTTTCGGCTTCTTTAAGTGCTTGTTCAACACTCAAGTCAGGATTAATCACAAAGGCTTGTGAAAGGAGAACGCTTTCCTGGTAGAACTTGCGCATCTTTCCTTCAACCATTTTCTCGGCAATCTCTTGTGGCTTGCCCGATTCTTTGGCCTCTTCAAGATAAACTGAACGTTCTCTGTCTGCCACCTCTGCAGGGACTTCATCTTTGGTTGCCGCCAGCGGGTTTGTTGCCGCGACATGCATCGCAACCTGTTTGCCGATGGTTGCCAGTGCTTCCGGATTGCCGGATGATTCCAATCCAACCAGTACCCCGATCTTACCAATGCCCTCGCCTGCGGCATTGTGCATGTAAGTTGCAACAATTCCCTCGCCAACCTCCAGTTTGGAAGACCGTCTGAGGTTCATGTTTTCACCGATGGTCGCAACGGCATCTGTGATCGCCTCAGCTACCGGTTTGCTTCCGCCGCTTATGGTTGCAGCTGCAACTGCTTCAACAGAGCCATCGGTTGAGAGTGCCGTTGCTGAAACACTGCGGACCAAATCTTGAAATTGCTCGTTACGCGCAACAAAATCGGTTTCTGAATTCACTTCAACAACAGAAGCTGAAGAACCGGATCCAGCGATTCCTATCAATCCTTCAGCCGCCACGCGGCCTGATTTCTTCTCAGCTTTGGCGATGCCTTTTGATCTTAGCCAATCCATTGCAGCTTCGACATCTCCATTGGTCTCTGCCAAAGCATTCTTGCAATCCATCATGCCTGCGCCAGATTTCTCGCGGAGTTCTTTCACAAGAGCAGCTGTAATAGCCATTTTTTTCTCTTTCCGGCACGGTGTGCCATTTTAGGAGTTTTCAGGAACTAAGCCCTGTTTTTGTATGTGAATGTTTAAAAGTATGCGGGGCTTATGTAAGCCCCGATAAACTTTGATCAGCTTTGCATAAATTCGGAAGCTTGTTTCAGCCATTCATCGCGCTCGATACGGCCTTTGAAATTGAGTACTTCATCAACTTTTGCGATGTCATCTGCTGAGAAAGCCGCAATTTGTGCAAACGTCTTAATGCCAAGCGCATGTAGCTTTTGTTCCAAAACCGGGCCAACGCCTGAGATTTTCTTCAGATCATCTGCCTCACCCTCAGGCGCAGTAAAGAGTGGCGTTTCTGCCCCTTCTTCTTCTGTGGGTGCGGGAGCCGGTTCTTCTGCAACAGGTTCTGCGCTGGTTTCTTCAGCGGGTGCCGGTTCTTCTGCAACGGGTTCCGGATTGGCTTCATCGGCAGGTTGTGCCGCTTCCACTTCTTCAACCAGAACTTCTTCGACTGGGGCCTCCTCGGCAGCACCCAAATCAACGCCAGCAGACCCTTGCTGGAGTGCGATTCCATCCAAGGCTGCTTTTGCAATCAAATCGCAATACAGCGAAATCGCACGAGATGCATCGTCATTTCCGGGCACCGGAAAATCAACATTGTCAGGATCGCTGTTCGAATCCAAAACTGCGACCACTGGAATCTTTAGCTTTTTAGCTTCTTGCAGTGCGATGCTTTCCTTGTTGGTGTCCACGATAAAAAGAATATCAGGTGTGCCACCCATATCTTTAATGCCACCAAGAGCGCGTTCCAACTTATCGCGCTCACGCGTAAGCATAAGACGCTCTTTCTTGGTTAGACCTTCAGCCTCTCCCCCATCAAGGAGTTCTTCCAGTTCCCGCAATCTTTTGATCGAGTTTGAAATGGTTTGCCAATTGGTCAGCATGCCACCCAACCATCTTGAGTTTACATAATACTGAGCTGAGCGTTTCGCGGCGTCTGCGATGATTTCAGATGCCTGCCGTTTTGTCCCTACAAACAGCAGACGTCCACCGCCTGCGACTGTATCAGAAACGGTCTTTAGTGCTTGATCCAAGAGCGGAACTGTCTGTGACAGGTCGATGATATGAATATTGTTGCGGGAGCCGTAAATATAACGGTCCATTTTTGGGTTCCAACGATGTGTCTGATGACCAAAGTGCGCGCCAGCTTCCAAAAGCTGACGCATGCTGTAATCTGGCAGCGCCATGGTAGTTTCTCCTTTACCGGTTCAACCTCCGCAGGGAATGAACACAAACAAGTGTGTCACCGGACCGCTTTTATTTACCGATGCCAAACAGAGGCTGAAGGCAAAAGCGCTATCCTGCGTGTGGAATGAGCGGGCTTATACCTTAAATTCCTGCAATGTAAAGCCGTAAACTGCCAAATTTTGCAAACGTGCGACATAACAAAATATTAATCTTATGGGCCAACCATGGCGTGATCCAACTGGGGGAATTCGTTTGGCACGTTTGGTTTTCTGGATTGGCACTTGTTTGTTCGCATTTTTGCCAATTGTGTATTTAAACTTTCAGGACGCTGTTGATCCGAGGCTTTTGCTGCTCGATCCTATGATTGCCGCTGAAGTTTCAGGCGATTGCTGTCAGACTTACTATGGCTTTTTCTCCACTCTTGGGGTGATTTTCTGGATGTTTACGACTGCAATCTGCGGGTTTGCAGCCCTTATTTTGTTTGCGGTGAGTGCTGCGCGTTGGCGCCTGATCTTTGCATTGTTTGCCTTCGGGTTTACAGGTTGGCTTGGTTTTGACGACGCATTCCTTTTCCATGAGAACATCGCACCCAAAATAGGGATGCCTCAGGAGCTAGTCCTTCTTGTTTATTGTGCTTTAGCAGCGGGTTATACACTTGCGGGCTGGCGCATAATCCGCAGATGTGATTGGCAACTTTTTATTGCCGCTGGCGCTTGTCTTGCCGCAAGTCTGGGAATTGACACCATCTTGCACAGCACCGATCCTGGCGTTGTTATCCTTGAAGATGGCAGTAAGTTTGCGGGCATTGTTTTCTGGTTTTCCTTCCATCTCTCTGCCATGCGCCAAATTTTACTTGAAGAGATTAAGGGTGGTGTAGCGTACGAACTTTACGACGTGGGTTCAGATTACGTGTTTGGAGCACCAATTCAAAACGAAAGCGCTGCGAACAGAAAAACCACAAGAGCGGCGATTGTATCTCTTAACCCCTGACTGGCCGTAGCCCTATCTTAGTCCGAGTTTTTGAATCAAGCGATCACGTTTCATCAACCACCATCCCGCCTCGATTGGTGCGCATGTATGGTTTTCATCAAATTTAAGCGTTTTAGCGGCGTGAAGTGGCCAGTTGGGATCATCCAACAGCTCGCGGGCAAGCGCAATCATGTCCAGCTTTCCAGAAGCGATCAGAGTTTCGCAGTATTCGGGATCCCAAATGAACCCAACCCCCATGGTCGCTACGTCTGCGGTTTTTCGGATTTCTGCTGCAAAAGGCGTCTGGAATCCCTGTTTGATCTCCATTCTACGGGGGCGTTCCTTGCCGCCAATACCCCCGGTTGAACAGTCAATCATATCTACGCCTGCTTCTTTCAATGCCTTTGTTGCGAAAATTGTATCTTCAATTTCAAGACCACCGTCCAACCAATCGGTCGCGGAAAGCCGGAAAGCCAACGGTAGACTATCTGGCCAATAAGTCCTGATTGATTTTGCCACTTCAACGGCAAACCGTGTTCTGTTTTCCAGACTGCCACCCCAAGCATCGGTCCTTTGATTGGCAATGGGAGAAAGGAACTGGTGGACCAAAAAACCGTGAGCCGCGTAGACTTCAATTACCTTAAATCCGGCATCCTTTGCCCGCCCGGCTGCTTCTCCAAACGCCGTTATTACGCGTTTGATCTCATCTTCCGTCATTTCTTTTGGTTCGGGCCAACCCTCTGCATAGGGCAATGCTGAGGGGCCAATCGCAGGCCATGGGCTCTCCCCTCTTTCTTTGATATCCTCTGCATCCAGAGGGGTTTCGTTATGCCAGGGACGCCTTTCTGATGCTTTTCGTCCCGCGTGTCCGAGTTGAATACCCGGAACCGCACCTTCTTGCGTGAGGAAGTCTGAAATCGGTTTTAACGTTTCGATATGTGCATCACTCCATAAACCAAGGTCGCCCGGCGTTCTCCTGCCATCTTTCTCAACGGCTGTGGCTTCTGCGTACACCAGACCGGCACCACCAAGCGCAAACCTGCCTAGATGCACCAGATGCCAATGGTTTGCTACGCCGTCTATGGCGCGGTACTGGCTCATCGGCGAGACAGCAATACGGTTTTTGAACGTAATGTTGCGAAGTGAAAAAGGGGAAAACAATGTGCTCATAAAAAATGCTCTTCGTTTGGAAAACATTCTTTACTAGCAAATAGACAACTGCACATTGAAGTAACAAATTTGTGGATGCTCAAAGCGTCTTTGCCATTATGCTATCGATACGTCCACCACGCCTGGTACTGCTTTTATGGCACTTTGTATCTTGGAGGTGACTTTGAACTTGTCTTTTAGCTGAACTTCAATTTCTCTGGCACCAGCTTCTTGAAGGATCACAAACGATACCCGCCCATTTCCGTTCCGGTCCAATAAAGGAGAGAGCATCTTCACAGGCTCTTCATCGCGGAGGAAAATTGTCATATCCCTCCCTTCACGCGATGCTGCCTTTTCGAGCGCTTCAACACTGTTGATACGAATTGATACGCCTTCGTCACGCATATCGGCGCCTGCCTGAAGGATGATCGAATCTCCAACATTCAACAGATCCCTAAATTGGATTAGTCCTTCTTCGAAAATGACAGCTTCATACTGACCGGAAGGGTCAGACATCATGATTATACCCATCGATTTTCCTTGACGGGTTTTACGCTCTTGTTTTGCTACGACAGTACCGGCCAATCTGCCAGCTGTTGCTCCATTGCGTACTGAAACTTCAAATTCTGAGAAAAGCTGGACCCGCATCTTTTCCAATATGGGGCGATACTCATCCAGCGGATGTGCGCTCAAGTAGAACCCGACTGCCAGCATTTCACGGTTGAGTTTCTCTGCTGTACTCCACGCTTCGCAAAGGGGGAGCTCGATTTTTTCTTCGACACCGGCAGCACTTCCAAACATATCATCCTGACCGGTTTCGCGGTTCTCTGCACTGCGGCTCGAAAATGCAACCAGGCGATCAAGGCCGGCTATCATGCGCTCTCTTGGATATTCGAAACAATCCATAGCTCCGGCACAAATGAGGTTCTCTAGAGTTCTTTTGTTTACCTGCCTGATGTCTATCCTCGAAAAAAAGTTTTCAATTGAACTGAAAGGACCATTTTCTTCGCGTTCGCTTACTATCTGTGCGACCGCTCCCTCGCCCACTCCCTTAATCGCTGCTAGTGCATAGAAAATCCTCCCATCGCCAACCTCAAAACCGATGCCAGATGTTTGCACCGAAGGAGAGACCACTGTTATGTCCTGTGCTTCGGCTTCCTGATAGAAAATACCAAGCTTGTCGGTATTACCCAAGTCAAGCTGCATTGAACCTGCTAGAAACTCCACTGGGTGGTTGGCCTTAAGATAAGCCGTTTGATAAGAGACAAGCGCATAAGCTGCCGCGTGCGACTTGTTGAACCCGTAGTTTGCAAACTTCGCCAGAAGATCAAAAATTGCGTCTGCTTCTGATTTTTTGACGCCCCGCTCCACCGCACCTTCAACAAAACGCACACGCTGTGCTTCCATTTCAGACGCGATTTTCTTACCCATCGCGCGCCTTAGCAGATCTGCTTCACCAAGACTGTAACCCGATAGGATTTGGGCAATCTGCATCACCTGTTCCTGATATATAATAACGCCGTAGGTTTCTTTCAGAATGCTTTCGATTTTCTCATGATAATAATCAGGCATCTCCTCTTTATGTTTGCGCCGGTTATAGGTTGGAATGTTGTCCATGGGACCGGGACGATAGAGCGCGACAAGCGCGATGATGTCTTCGAACCGGTCAGGTCGCATACCAACGAGGGCTTTCCGCATCCCCTGACTTTCCAATTGGAAAACCCCAACGGTTTCGCCTTTCGTGAGCATCTGATAGGTCTTTTCATCATCAAGCGGGATATGCGCAAGATCTATCCTGGGTGCGGATTGCTCAACAAAGTCCAACGCTTTTTCCAGAACTGTCAGCGTTTTAAGGCCAAGAAAATCGAACTTAACCAAACCCGCCTGTTCTACCCATTTCATGTTGTATTGGGTCACAGGCATTTCGGAACGAGGGTCGCGATATAGAGGGACAAGCTGATCGAGTTTGCGGTCACCAATCACAATTCCTGCCGCGTGGGTTGAGGCATGGCGATATAAGCCCTCAAGTTTCCTGGAAATGTCAAACAATTGGGCGACCACATCTTCTTCTTGTGCCGCTTCCTGCAATCGCGGCTCACCTTCGATCGCCTCTCCCAGCGTCGTGGGGTTCGCCGGATTGTTGGGTACCATTTTGCAGAGCCGGTCAACTTGGCCATACGGCATTTGTAAAACCCGACCGACGTCCCGTAAGACCGCACGAGCCTGAAGGGTTCCAAACGTTATGATCTGCGCAACTTGATCTGATCCATATTTCTTTTGAACGTACCGGATTACCTCCTCACGCCTCTCCTGACAAAAATCAATATCGAAGTCGGGCATTGATACCCGCTCAGGATTTAGAAACCGCTCGAAAAGTAGCGAAAATTGCATTGGGTCTATGTCGGTTATCGTCAATGCCCATGCAACCAGTGACCCCGCTCCGGAGCCCCTTCCAGGTCCGACGGGAATTCCCTGTTCTTTCGCCCATTTTATGAAGTCTGCAACAATCAAGAAGTAACCAGGATACTTCATTTGTTCAATCACGTTCAGCTCAAACTCCAAACGCTCATCATAGTCTTTGCGTGTATATCCTTCGGCAATTGGATACCGCGCCAAACGGGCATCAAGGCCTTTGCGTGCCTGATCTTTCAATTCATCCGCCTCAGCCCTTAAGGCAGCTTCACCAGAGGCTGTTTTGGATGCTTCTGAGTATTGCGGTAAAATTGGGTCACGAAGGTGATCTTTGAACGCACATCTTTTTGCTATTATTAACGTATTATCAATTGCTTCTGGCAATTCTTTAAACAATTGCTTCATCTCTGAGGCTGATTTAAAGTAGTGCTCTTCGGTCAGTCGTCGCCGATCCTCAACTGCCACGACCTCGCCTTGCGCAATGCATAACAGCGCGTCATGCGCCTCAAAGTCTGCACGTTTCTTAAAAAAGGGTTGGTTGGTAGCAACTAACGGCACTTTATGCTCATAGGCAAAGTTCAACAAAGACTTTTCGATGATACGATCTTGCGGCGTGTGCCTTTGAAGTTCGACGTACAATCGGTCACCAAAAGCACTTTTTAGGCTCAAAAATCGATTTTCTGCATCTTTGGTGCGCCCCTCCAGAATTAGCTTGTTCAAGGGCCCTTCTCGTGCACCCGTTAAACAAATCAGTCCATCCGCCAATTCCTTGAGATCTTCTAACTTAATATGCGCTACATCTTTGTCGCCACTTTCCAAGTGCGCCTTACTTACCAATATCCGCAAATTCGCAAAGCCTTGTTCGCTACAGGCTAACAAAACCAGAAACGGAAAGGCCTCTACACCAGAGCGTGGCCGTGCATCTACTTCATCTGCAAAATCGATGGCGAGTTTGCATCCCATGATGGGCTGGAGGCCATGTTGTGATGCTTTTTCTGAAAACTCGAGCGCTCCGAACAGATTGTTCCGATCTGTAATGGCGATTGCCGGTTGGCAGTCCGCCACCGCCAAATCAATGATTTCCTTCAGCGGCAAGGCACCTTCAAGCAACGAAAATGCAGAATGAACATGCAAATGGACGAAGTAATCCTGGTTGTCGGATGTATCTGCCTGCGCGTCGGAGGCTCCCGTTTTAAGGGCCGTATGTACATTGTTGGAGATGGTATTCATAACTGCCCATACTTATCAGGACCAAACACGGTCAACTGAAGGCAGTTTCCTAGAGGTTCTTCGCGACATCAAGAGCTGCTTACCAAGAACCTTTGGATAACACCAAATTCTCTAATCCTAAGCGGCAACAGAGAGAATTTCGCCCCAAGTGACGAAAGCGGCAAGAAAAACAACCATGGTTGTGAGTGAAGCAACGTCTTTCATTGAGATATACATAGGAAACTCCTGCACAATATATTCGCTATGTACATATTATGTTCTATTTTTGTTCCGTATGTCAACAAATTTTTTTAGATGCTAATTCCGTTCAATTTCAACCACCTCTCCACCGGCTAGTGTGACGCATCGATCCATCTGAGCAGCAAGCTCGTGATTGTGGGTTGCAATCAACGCCGCAAGCCCTGTCTGTTTCACCAAAGTGCTAAGCATGTTAAAAACATGCGCTGATGTTTCCGGATCGAGATTGCCCGTCGGCTCATCTGCCAACAACAATTCGGGTGCATTGGCTACAGCGCGTACGATCGCTACCCTTTGCTGCTCACCGCCCGACAATTCCGCTGGACGATGCGTTGCCCGATGTTCGACGTTGACATATCTGAGTAATTCGATCGCCCGTTCCCGCGCAACATTTTTGGCTGTTCCTGCCAGCATCTGGGGGATCATCAGGTTTTCTTCTGCGGTGAATTCGGGCAGTAAGTGATGAAATTGATACACAAAGCCAACGGACGAGCGACGCAGGTTGGTTCTGGCGCGATCGGGCATTTCCCGGGTCGCCAAACCGCCGATGAAAACATCTCCGGCATTTGGCCTTTCAAGCAACCCCGCAGAATGCAAAAGCGTTGATTTTCCTGTTCCTGAAGGCGCTACAAGTGCAACCATTTCACCGGGTCTGATGGATAGATTTGCGCCACTCAAAACCGTCAATGCGTGGGGACCTTCGCCATAAGTACGCTCCAGATTTTCAATCTTGAGTACTTCAGGTTCCTCCAGCTTATTCATAACGCAAAGCCTCTACCGGATCGAGGCTTGCAGCTCGCCAAGCCGGGAAAAGGGTCGCTAGAAAGGAGAGCATCAACGCCATCACCAGAATTGAAAGCGTCTCACCGGTATCCATCTGAGCAGGGATATCGCTCAAAAACCTGACCGTAGGATCCCAGGGATTGCTGCCCGTCAACCAAGTCACAAAATCCTGAATTGCTTTAATATTCAAACAAAACACCACGCCCAAAACAAACCCAACAAGCGTTCCAACGATCCCGATCGCGGAGCCGGTAATCATAAAGATCCGCATAATGGCCGCGCGGGTTATGCCCATGGTCCGCAGGATTGCTATATCGTGGCTTTTGTCTTTGACCAGCATGATCAAACCAGAAATGATATTGAGAGCTGCGACGAGAACAATCAGTGTGAGAATCATGAACATCACATTGCGCTCAACGTCCAGCGCTTGGGTCAGTGAAAGGTTTCGGTTTCGCCAATCGGATAGAAAGATGAGCCTTCCGGCAGCCTCTTCAACGTTTTTTCTGTAGGTTTCAACGGCATCTGGATCATCCACATAAATGTCTATAACATCTACCCGACCCTCTTTGTTAAAATAGAGCTGCGATTCTTCCAAGGGCATAAATACAAAGGTTGAATCGTATTCAGACATGCCAACATGGAAGATAGCATTTACCGGGTAGGACTTAACTCTTGGCGTCGTGCCAAACGCAGTGACATCGCCATTTGGCGAAATCAATGTGATTTCATCGCCGAGTGCCAGTCCCAGGTTGTTGGCCAATCGGTAACCGATCGCGACGCCTTCTGATTGATCGAAACCATCCAGCGTGCCCTGACCAAATCGTTCGTCTTTTACCCCATTTGCAATCGTTTCAACACTTTTGATGTCTTCTTCGCGCATCCCACGCACCAAAGCACCCCCACCGCTTGAAACATTACCGCTTACTAAGGCCTGCCCCTCAACCAGTGGAATGGCCAATTCCACTCCATCAGCCAGTTTCAACCGTTCAGACAACTGAGCATAGTCTGTCAGTGGTCCATCAATCGGATTAACAATGATGTGCCCATTGAGGCCCAGGATTCGATCCAACAGCTCTGTACGAAACCCGTTCATTACAGCCATGACGATGATCAATGTCGCCACACCAAGTGTTATTCCCAAAAACGAGAAACCGGCGATCACCGAGATAAACGCTTCTTTCCGGCGCGACCGTAGATACCTGCCTGCCAGCATCCATTCAAAAGGTGAGAATGCCGAAGGCGAGCTCTCCGGATTGTTTATCGTAACATTAGCCATGTGCGTCCGTTCACGTTGCAAAGCGATTTATAACTTCATTTGGTGACATCATTGTACGTTCACCATCTGCGCGACGCTTAAGCTCAATTTCATTGTTAGCCAGCCCTCTTGGTCCCACGACGATCTGCCAGGGCACCCCAATCAAATCCATCGTTGCGAACTTTGCTCCAGCCTGCTTGTCGGTATCGTCATACAGAACTTCAAGGCCGGAATTTGTCAGTCCTTGATATATTTTTTCACTCTCGCGTGTACAGTTTTCATCGTTTGGCTTCATGTTTACGATGCCAATATCAAATGGTGTAATCGCCTCCGGCCAAATAATACCCTTATCATCATGGAATGCTTCAATGATCGCGGCAACAAGGCGACTTGGGCCGATTCCATAAGATCCCATGTGAACAAAATGTTCTTTTCCATCTGGACCAGTGACGCTTGCCTTCATGGGTTCAGAGTATTTTGTACCAAAATGGAAAATGTGTCCTACTTCTATTCCGCGAGCGCTCATGCGATCATTGGATGGCACCTCAGACCAGAGGTTTTCATCATGCAGTTCATCCGTGCGGGCATATCGCGACGTCCAGTCTTTAACGATACCCGCAATCAACTGATCGTTTTGGTAGTCTATATTCTCATCCGGCACATCCAGTTTCATCACATCTGCGTGGCAGAAGACTTCACTCTCGCCGGTATCGGCTAAAATCAAGAACTCGTGAGAGAGATCTCCGCCAATCGGTCCAGTATCAGCGCGCATCGGTATTGCCTTCACGCCAAGTCGATCAAATGTCCTGAGATAAGAAACAAACATTCGGTAGTATGCTGCTCGTGAGGCTTCTGCATCCAAATCAAACGAGTAGGCATCCTTCATGAGAAACTCCCTGCCCCGCATCACGCCAAATCTTGGGCGCACTTCATCCCGGAATTTCCATTGGATGTGATAGAGGTTGATTGGTAGATCCTTATAGCTCTTGATGTACGATCTGAATATCTCAGTGACCATTTCTTCGTTTGTTGGACCAAACAGCATATCGCGTTCATGTCTGTCCTCGATGCGTAACATCTCCTTGCCGTAGTCGTCGTATCTTCCGCTTTCCCGCCAAAGATCTGCAGATTGAATTGTAGGCATCAGAATCTCAATGGCGCCTGCACGATCTTGCTCTTCACGAACGATGTTCGAAATCTTGTTCAAGACTTTCAATCCAAGGGGCAACCAGGAGTAAATACCCGCTGATTGTTGACGTATCATGCCAGACCTTAACATGAGCCGGTGCGAGACGATCTCAGCTTCTTTTGGTGTTTCTTTCAACACAGGAAGGAAGTAGCGTGAAAGGCGCATTTTGGATGCCTGAATCAATTAATGATGTCTAAGGTTAAAGCCTTATTTGCGTTTATTAACAAGCCCTACAGTAATTTTGATTTCATAGAACAACGTCCAAATAACACTGTTAAAAAAATGTCACAAAATCCAAAATTTCGCATGACAACACAAAAGCGTTGTGATTATTATCGCATCCAAGATTTGGGTCTACCAAACGCTTAGCTGTCTTTAGTCTTGGGAGGATGTGATCAAGGCGCCTTTTTGTGCAGCCGCTTCCGTTTAAGGAAGTCACGATCGGGACATGCAAACTTAGGCAAGGCCTTGTGCCTTGCTTTTTTGTGTCCGCAAAATGTATTTCGCGTTTACCCTCTCGGTTTGAGATGTTCTGGGAACACGCTGGGAATGTCGGAAAATTCCCAGCCAAAATAACTCGTCAAAAGCCAGTACAGGCCAAATACAATTCCTGCAACCAGCGAATTCAGGAGTAATTTTTGAGGGAGCCGAGAAATTGTCGGAGCACCCGGATCGGTGCCCATCACAACCTCTCCTTCCTCGGCTTGTGATCGGTTTCCATGTGGCAGGACGATAAACAGCGTAACCCACCAAATGATGAAATAAATCGCAAATCCAGTAAATAAACTCATGCTTTTTACACCTGTTCCAACTCGACCAACGTACCGCAAAAATCCTTAGGATGCAGGAACAATACCGGTTTCCCATGGGCGCCAATCTTCGGCTCGCCGTCGCCCAAAACCCTGGCACCTTCTTCCAGCATTTTGTTTTTGGCGAGGTTGATGTCGTCGACTTCGTAGCACATATGATGGATTCCGCCCGCGGGATTTTTTTCAAGAAATGCGGCAATCGGCGAATCTTCTCCCAATGCTTCGAGAAGCTCTACTTTTGTGTTTGGCAACTCTACAAACACCACCGTTACGCCATGTTCTGGTAAGGGTTGCGGCTCACTGACTTTGGCTCCGAGAACTGCTTTGTATGTTCTGATCCCTTCTTCAAGATTGGGAACTGCAATTGCTACGTGGTTTAACCGACCTATCATTGTTCAAACCCTTGCTACAAATACGGTTGTCACTGGCTTTTTGCCCCATTCATTTCTTGCTTCGCGCCGAACAGCGCTACGCACGGCCTCCCGGACGACGTCTTCGTCACGCCGTCTTTTTTTCGGGATCCCCGCTAAAGCACTCATTGCAGCTTTATATAAGACATCATCGAAATAAGCCCCGCTATTGGTGACTTCCGGTACACCAAATACAGCAATATCCATGTCATCGGCCATTTCACCATTTCGATCCAAGATGATGGAAATTGAAACATGGCCGACATGGGCAAGTTTCCAGCGCTCTTTCACGCCTACCCCTTCATCCGTGCCGATGATGTTTCCATCTTTAAAGATGCGGCCAAAAGGGACTTGATCAATTACTTCAGCAGTTCCAGGTGCAAACTTTACAAGATCGCCGTTTCTAATGGGGACTACCTGCGGGATGCCTTCATCGGCAGCCAGCTTAGCATGAGCGCTTAAATGCGCTGCTTCTCCGTGGACAGGCACGAGAATTTCCGGCTTTGTCCATTGATACATCTGTTTAAGCTCATGCCTTCTTGGATGACCTGAAACGTGAACCAAATGCTCGCCATCTTCTATGACTTCTATGCCTTGCTCTATCAGGCCATTTTTCACCTCAATTATGGGTTTTTCATTGCCTGGTATGGTGCGCGAAGAAAAAATCACCTTGTCGCCGGCATTTAACTCAATATGCCTATGTTCGCCATTAGCTATTTTAGCCAGCGCTGCTCTGGATTCTCCTTGGCTACCTGTCAGAATTATCACGAGTTCATTTGCTGGAATAGAATTGAAGTTCTCATCCTCAACAAAGTCCAGAATATCATCAAACATCCCAAGGCCCGAGGCAACTTCGACTACTCTTCGGATAGAACTTCCGACCAGCATTACCTTTCGGCCTGCTTTTTCTGCAGCTTGCGCAATTGAGCGGATACGCCCAACATTAGAAGAAAACGTTGTTATGGCTACGCGACCCGTCGCATTTTTTATCAGATCGGCAAGGCTTTCCGTCACATCGAGTTCAGATGGTGAAATGCCCTCGCGCATCGCGTTGGTCGAATCACAGACCAAAGCAAGCACACCTTCCTTTCCAAGTCTCTGAAAAGCCTGTTTATCTGTGTTTTCCCCCAAGGTGGGATTTTCATCCAGTTTCCAGTCACCCGTGTGTATCACGCGGCCAAGTTCGGTATTGATGGCAAGCGCCATCGGCTCGGGAATGGAATGCGTAACGTATATTGGCTCGATTTCAAATGGGCCGATCTCCAATTTTTCGCTCTGCCGATAAAGGATTGGATGAAATGGCTCGATCGTATCTTCATAAGTGGCTTTTGCTTCCAACATACCGGCAGCAAATGCTGTGCAGTATACAGGAACATTTAGCCGCGAATGGAGGCTCAGTACCGCGCCGTAATGGTCCTCATGCGCGTGGGTAATGATCAATGCCAGGAGATCTTCGCCCAGACTTTCAGCATACCTGACATCTGGCAGTATGAGATCAACTCCCGGAAGGTTTGCCCCCGGGAACGTGACCCCGCAGTCCACCATGATCCATTTTCTGTTCGCATCGTTTCCGATGCCATAGAGGGCCAAATTCATACCAATTTCGCCCACACCCCCCAAAGGTACAAACAACAATTCTGGTTTAGTCAAAACCAACTCCTAAATATGCTTCTCCCTGAAGAAGACATCCCCAACTGAAATTTTCGTCAAATTACCGCCCGCAAGCCTTAGCAGTAAGAACCCCTTATCATCAATATTCTCAAATTTTCCCACAACCGGAGCCCTGTTTTCCAAACGGACTGAAATGGTTTCTCCAAGGCCTCCCGCTTTTTCAAGCCACGCTTCTCTCACCCAGTCGAAATTGGCTCCTCTCTGCCACTTTGTTATGGTGTCAGCCATTTGATTGGCAAGGGTTTTAAAAATTTTCTCTGGTGCGACAGAGATTCCCTCCGTCAATAGACTTGTTGCTGGATAGCTTGTGTTTTTTGGATGGTGCGTGCAGTTAATACCAATTCCAATCACCACATAGGGGTTTTCTTGATGACGGGTTTCCAACAAAATTCCTGAGACTTTTTTACCATTGATAAGCACATCATTTGGCCATTTGTACCGGATGTCGGCTTGAGTTGTCTCGCCCATGCAGGCTACAAGCGTTCTCCCAACTGCCACAGCAGCTACAAACGTAAGTTCTGATAAATTATCGTTTTTGCATGGATCGACCAACAAAAGAGACGCAAAAAGGTTTCCAAATTGGCTTTCCCATTGCCTACCGCGGCTACCCTTCCCTGAGGTTTGGACTTCGGTCGTAACCCACAGCCTGCCGGGATCACCAACACTCGCGGCTTTCATACACTCATCATTGGTTGATCCGCAGGATTGAAGCGCCAGATGGCGATAGTCTATGGCAGACCCACTTAACCGGTTACAAGTCAAAAGAACGAAGCCGCGGCTATTGTGCTTGCCTCTGAAAGCGGTCCTGCAATGACAACATAAAACGTTACGAAGATTCCGCTACACAGGAGAACAAAACGCAATTCTGCTGGCATTGGAACAAAGTCATCTGCAGGCTCGTCAAACCACATGATTTTGATGATACGCAGATAATAATATGCGCCAACCACACTTGCCAGGACACCAATAATGGCCAGAGCATACAGACCGGATTGAATCGCTGCCACAAAAACGAAGTACTTGGCAAAGAAACCCGCAAGAGGTGGAATGCCAGCCAGACTAAACATCAACAATGTTAGGGTTAAAGCCATCAAAGGGTTGCGTTTAGACAGACCTGCCAAGTCGGAAATTTCTTCTACGACTCCGTCTTTTCTGCGCATGGCAATGATGCATGCAAAAGTTCCAACAGTCATCACCATATAAATCAACATGTATAAGATCACACCGGTTACACCTGCTTGGGTCCCGGCAGCGAGACCGACCAGTGCATATCCCATATGACCAATGGAGGAGTAGGCCATCAGTCTCTTGATATTGTTTTGTCCAATCGCGGCAAACGCTCCAAGCGCCATAGATGCGATCGAAATAAATGCAATTATCTGCTGCCAATCAGGCGTTACAGGTTCAAACGCGCCGACCACGACGCGGATCAACATCGACATCGCCGCAATTTTCGGCGCTGCTGCAAAAAACGCGGTCACAGGAGTTGGCGACCCCTCGTATACATCCGGTGTCCACATGTGAAACGGAACGGCCGAAATCTTGAACGCGATACCAGCCATTAGAAAAACCAAGCCGAAGATTAGTCCAATCGAACGATCGCTGCCAGCCATTGCTGTTGCAATGCCTTCAAAGTCTGTATGCCCGGTAAATCCGTAAATCAGAGAAGCACCATAAAGCAGCATGCCTGAAGATAAGGCGCCCAAAACAAAATACTTCAAACCTGCTTCGGTTGACCGGACCGAATCGCGATTTATTGATGCCAACACATACAAAGAAAGCGACTGCAATTCGAGACCCAGATAAAGCGCAATGAGATCATTTGCAGAGATCATGATCATCATGCCGAGCGTTGCCGTGATTACCAGCACGGGGTATTCGAAATCCATCACCCCTTCCCGTTTCATGTAATTTACGGACATGATTACCGCCAAGCCGGATCCCAACAGAGTCAGCAGTTTCATAAACCATGCAAAATCATCGAGGATGAAAGCCCCGTTCATCGCCTCACCGCGATCACTGGTCGCGAACAGCCAAATAGCGGCGGCAACGAGAACAGCTATCGACAACCCGGTTACCTGAGAAGATGACCGTTCTCCGGCGAAAACCCCATACATGAGCATCGCCATAGCGCCCAAAGCCAGCCATAACTCAGCGCCTAGAAGCCCCAAATTCTGGGTCACCATGATTTCAGTAAACGCTTCATTCATGAGACTTCTCTATTCCTGGTTCACCAACCCAGCTTGGGCGGTTGTTTTTGCAGCTTCAATCGATGCCTGGTAATCCTGTATGAGCGCGTCTACCGAAGCATTGGTCGCATCAAACACTGGCATCGGGTAGACGCCATAAAAGATTACCAGAACGACAAGCGGGTAAATGATGGCTTTTTCTCTTTTATCCAAGTCAAGAATTGCCTTTAGGCTTTCCTTGTCCAGCGGGCCAAATATCACTCGTCGATAGAGCCAAAGCGCATAGGCTGCTGAGAGAATGACGCCAGTTGTTGCAAACAACGCCACCCAGGTGTTGACCTGGAAAACACCTAACAACGTAAGAAATTCACCCACAAATCCGGATGTCCCAGGCAAGCCAACATTCGCCATCGTGAAAATCAGAAATACGACGGCATAGTTCGGCATTCGGTTGACAAGGCCGCCATAGGCAGCAATTTCGCGGGTGTGCATCCGGTCGTAGACGACACCGACACACAAAAACAACGCCCCTGAAACCAGCCCATGCGATAGCATCTGATAGATACCGCCTTGGATCCCATTGGCATTGGCAGCAAAAATTCCCATCGTCACATATCCCATATGTGCCACAGATGAGTAAGCGATGAGCTTTTTGATGTCTTCTTGCATCAATGCAACCAACGACGTGTAAATGATCGCTACAACAGACAAGACAAATACGAAGGTTGTAAACTCCGCACTTGCTAGCGGGAACATTGGCAATGAAAACCGGAGGAACCCATAGCCACCCATTTTTAGAAGCACTGCTGCAAGAATGACGGACCCGGCTGTGGGCGCTTCTACGTGGGCGTCAGGAAGCCAGGTGTGCACAGGCCACATTGGCATCTTAACCGCGAAGGATGCAAAGAATGCCAGCCAAAGCCAAGTTTGCATTGTTGCCGGGAAATCGTAAGCCAGCAATTCCGGAATGTCCGTTGTTCCGGAGACCCAATACATTGCCATCATGGCGAGCAGCATCAGTACGGAACCAACGAGCGTATAAAGGAAGAATTTAAAGCTGGCATATACCCTTCTTTTACCGCCCCATATCCCGATGATCAAAAACATGGGTATCAAGCCTGCTTCGAAGAATATGTAAAACAACACCAGATCGAGCGCACAGAACACTCCAATCATGAAGGTTTCTAGCACGAGAAATGCGATCATGTATTCCTTTATGCCGGTTTTGACGCTTTTCCAGCTTGCGAGAACGCAAAACGGCATCAGAAATGTTGTCAGAATGACGAACAACATGGATATCCCGTCCACGCCCATGTGGTACGCCATAAATTCGCCTACCCATTCGTGACGCTCAACGAACTGGAAACCAACTACAGAGTTATCAAAGTTTATCCATATCAGCAGAGATGCTGCAAAGGTGAAAACCGTGGTGAAAAAGGCAACGTTCTTTACGTTTCGCTCTGCCACTGGTCCATCCGTGGGTATGAGCATAATCAGGAATGCCCCTAATAGAGGCAAGAATGTAATCGTTGAAAGAATTGGCCAGTCCGTCATCAACCTGCTCCTGCGAACATTGACCAAGTGATGATTGCTGCAAGCCCAATCATCATCGCAAACGCATAGTGATACAAGTATCCAGACTGAAGTTTGACGACGCGTTCGGTTATGGTGAGGACCCTGGCTGAAACCCCATCAGGCCCAAACCCGTCAATTAGCCAGCCATCCCCGCGTTTCCAGAAAAAACGACCGATCCACATCGCCGGTTTTACAAACAAAAAGTCATAAATCTCATCAAAGTACCATTTGTTGAGAAGGAAGCGGTACAACGCGGGATGCTGTCGTGCCAATTCTTTGGGCATGTCCGGTGAGCGAATGTACATATACCAAGCAAGGACAAAGCCAATTGCCATCACGATGAAAGGCGACCATTTCACAAGCTTCGGCACTTGATGGAATTCATCCAAAATGGTGTTGGTTGGCCCTGCAAACAGTGCTTCGCGCCAAAACGCATTGTACCATCCTTCATGATGTCCGCCGGTCTCATGCCCCAAAAAAGAACCGTAAAACACAAAGCCTGCAAACAGAGCACCGGCAGCAAGCACATACAGCGGCATCAACATCACATTGGGTGATTCATGAACATGACTCATAACATCGGCGGATGCCCGCGGTTTACCGTGGAACGTCATGAAAATCAGACGCCAAGAATAAAAACTGGTGAAAAGGGCCGCGACGACCAACATGACAAAGGCATATCCCGCAAACTGGTTTTGCCCCACAAACACACTTTCGATTATCGCGTCTTTTGAGAAAAATCCCGCCGTTCCAAGGTAGGTTCCGGGTATTCCCAGTCCGGTGAGTGCGATTGTTCCAATCACCATCATCCAATAGGTTTTGGGAATCAGCTTATGGAGCCCGCCCATTCTGCGCATATCTTGTTCATCTGAAACAGCATGGATCACAGATCCTGCTCCAAGGAACAAGAGTGCCTTGAAGAATGCATGCGTGAACAAATGAAAGATGGCGGCACCATAGGCTCCTACGCCTAGGGCAGCAAACATGTAGCCCAACTGCGAGCACGTAGAATAGGCAACGACCCTTTTAATATCGTTTTGCACAAGCCCCACCGTTGCAGCAAAAAAAGCAGTTGTTGCGCCGAACAATGTGACCAATGCCAGGGCAGTATGCGAATACTCAAACAATGGAGACATTCTGGCGACCAAAAATACACCGGCGGTTACCATGGTAGCAGCGTGGATCAGAGCTGAAACCGGCGTCGGTCCCTCCATTGCATCTGGTAGCCACGTATGTAGCAAGAACTGCGCAGATTTACCCATAGCGCCCATAAACAAAAGGATGCAGACGACGGTGACTGCCTCCTGACCATTGAGCTGATACCCCAGAAAACTCATCACCACGTTTTCTGATTTTGCGACGCCTTCTGCATTAGCAAAAATGGTCGAGAATTCGATTGTGTTGAAAAGATAGAAAACGCCAAAAATTCCGAGCGCGAAACCAAAGTCACCCACACGGTTGACCACGAATGCTTTAATCGCTGCCGCGTTTGCCATTGGTTTTTTGAACCAGAAACCGATCAACAAATAGGACGCAAGGCCAACTCCCTCCCAACCAAAGAACATTTGCAGCAAATTGTCAGAAGTCACCAACATCAACATGGCAAAAGTGAATAGGGAAAGGTAGGCAAAGAAACGTGGCCGATGTGGATCATGATGCATGTATCCTATGGAATACATATGAACCAGAGCGGAAACGGTATTCACCACCACAAGCATAACGACTGTTAGCGTGTCTATTCTGAACGCCCAATTGACGTTCAAATCACCCGACCCGACCCACTGCAACACTGTTATTGTCTCCGGGATGCGATCTGAATAAGCAAATGTGAGGAAGGCAATCCAGGACAGGACGGCAGATATCATCATCAAGCCGGTCGTGATGTATTCACAGCCCTTTGCGCCGAGGGACTTCGCAAACAACCCGGCAAGCAGGAATCCGATCAGCGGAAGAAATACAATTGCGTGAAACATGGTCGTTTTCCGTCTAGCCTTTCATTGTGCTTACATCTTCTACCGCGATTGATCCTTTGTTGCGGAAGAAGACCACAAGTATGGCCAAACCAATAGCTGCCTCAGCTGCGGCAACAGTAAGTACAAAGAGTGCAAAAATCTGCCCCATCAAATCATTAAGGTGCTGGGAAAATGCAACCAGATTGAGATTGACGGAAAGCAAGATAATTTCGATAGACATCAAAATAATCAGGATGTTCTTACGGTTAAGAAAAATACCAAGCATTCCGATCGAGAATAGGATCGCGCTTACCGACAAGTAATGTGAAAGACCGATTTCCATGTTGTATCTGAAGACAAGGTTTATAAACCCCGCCCTGGCTTCACCTTTCTCAATTCAATTGCTATTTTTGAATCCCGCGCGACTTGAGCGGCAATATTTTGGCGGCGGACGCTCTCTTTATGGCGCAGTGTTAAAACAATTGCTCCGACCATTGCAACGAGCAGGATCATGCCTGAAAGTTGGAAGAAAAAGAAATAATCGGTGTAAAGAATGTTGCCAATTGCTTCTATGTTTCGTGTCACGTTTGGATCGGGGATTGGAGCCGCACCGGTATTGCTCGCGCTAGGAGCAGCCACCCAGCTACCGATCACCATGAGCAGCTCTCCCAAAACGATGAGACCCACCAACGTCCCCACTGGCATATATTGCAGATAACCCTCGCGTAATTCCGCGAAATCCACATCAAGCATCATCACCACAAACAAAAACAAGACCGCCACTGCACCAACATAAACCACGATCAGCAGTAACCCCAGGAATTCAGCCCCGGCCAAAATGAACAAGCCAGACGCATTGACGAAAGTCAGAATTAAGAAAAGGACAGAATGCACGGGGTTCCGGCTCGAAATCACCATGAATGCCGCACCGACCATGACAATCGAAAAAAGGTAGAAAAAGAAAGCTGACACAATCATCGCTTTTACCTATCTGTAGGGTGCATCTATGTGGAGGTTCTGGGCGATTTCGCGCTCCCATCGATCGCCATTTTCGAGCAACTTATCTTTGTCATAATAAAGCTCTTCCCGATTTTCAGTGGCGAATTCAAAGTTCGGACCCTCAACGATTGCATCGACCGGACACGCCTCCTGGCAAAAACCGCAATAAATACATTTTACCATATCTATATCGTAACGAACGGTACGGCGAGTCCCATCGTTCCCGCGTGGGCCGGCTTCAATGGTAATTGCCTGGGCCGGACATATCGCTTCGCATAACTTACACGCGATGCATCTTTCTTCACCGTTTGGATATCTGCGTAACGCATGCTCACCGCGAAAGCGCGGTGAGACCGGACCTTTTTCATAGGGGTAGTTGATGGTTGCTTTCGGCGCGAAAAAGTAGCGCAATGCCAAACCAAGTGCACTGATAAATTCTTTTAAGAGAAGTGATTTTGCTGCCTGACCGAGTGTACTCATGCTGCGACCCACCCTGTGATTTGGAGAACAAGTGCGACTGCGAAAACCATAAACAGCGACAGAGGCAGGAATACTTTCCAACCAAGACGCATCAGCTGGTCGTATCGATAACGTGGCACAACGGCTCGCACCATCGCCATAGAGAAGAACACCAGGAGCATTTTAAGAAAGAACCAGAATGCTCCCGGAATCCAGTTTAGGAACCAGACATCGAATGGTGGCAGCCATCCACCCAAAAAGAGAATCGTAACAAGCGCGCACATGAGCTGGATTGCAACGAATTCACCTAAGAAAAATAGTAGGAAAAGTGTCGATGAATACTCGACCATGTGGCCAGCAACCAATTCGGATTCTGCCTCGGGTAAATCAAATGGCGGGCGGTTTGTTTCAGCAATGGCGGAAATGTAAAAGACGATGAACATTGGGAATAACGGTAACCAATGCCAATCCAGAAACGAACTTGGCATTCCAAGATAGTATGTTCCCAGACCCGTCTGTTGTGCCAGGACAATGTCATCCATTCGAAGGGACCCTACACAGAGCAGAACCGTAATAATCACAAATCCGATTGAGACTTCATAGGAAACCATCTGTGCGGCTGATCGCAAAGAGGCAAGAAACGCATATTTTGAATTGGAAGCCCATCCACCCATAATAATGCCGTAGACTTCGAGGGAGGAAATCGCAAACACAAACAATATCCCAAGGTTTAGGTCGGCTATAGCCCAGCCCTCATCAATCGGAATCACAGCCCACGCTGCCAAAGCCAATACGGCCGAAACCATAGGCGCCAGAATGAATACCGCTTTACTGGCGCTTGCTGGGATCACAGGCTCTTTCAGCACAAATTTGAGCAGATCCGCAAAGGATTGCAGCAAGCCCCAGGGGCCAACTACATTGGGACCACGACGCATCTGTACTGCGGCAAAGATTTTCCTATCAGCATACAGAATGTAAGCCGTCAGCAGCAGCAACCCGACCAAGAGTAACAGGCTTTTTGCAAATATGATGATGGCAGGCCACAGATATGAGATCAGCGCTTCCATGTTATCTCTTCCGTCCTATTCCGCCGCGTGCTTCATCGCACCAGAACGAAGTGCAGAACACTCTGCCATTACTTTAGAAGCCCGTGCAATCGGATTTGTCATAAAATAATCCGTGACCGGACTGGTTAAAGGATCAGAAGAAAGTTCGCCACTCTTCGTGCCGCCCAATGCAGTTACGAATGCATTTGTATCTATCACGCCTCTCTGTGTGACCACATCGAGTTCTGCAAAATGTGGAAATTCAGAGTACAGCTTTGAACGCAGTTCAGACAAGCTGTCAAAGGGAAGCGTTTTTCCTATCACTGCGGAAAAAGCACGCAAGATCGCCCAATCTTCCTTTGCCTCACCTGGTGCAAACGCTGCCCGACTAGTCATTTGCACACGGCCTTCCGTGTTTACGTATGTTACAGATTTTTCAGAATAGGCTGATGCCGGCAAGATTACATCTGCTCGATGAGCACCTGCATCTCCGTGTGTGCCGATGTATACGGTGAAGCCTCTCACGTTGGACATCTCGAACTCATCTGCACCCATCAAAAACAGCAGTTCGGAGGATTCTATGATTTCTTGAGTCCCTTGACTACCGGCACCTGGCACAAATCCTATATCAAGCCCCCCTACAAGGCTTGCATCGGTGTGCAACATTGAAAGCCCATTCCATTCCTCAGATATCGCACCTGTATTTTTGGCAATCTGTGCTGTTAGGCCAAGAATTGCTTCACTGTCAGAACGATCCAAAGCCCCCTGACCAATGATAATAAGCGGTTTTCTGGCTGACTTTAACTTCGCAGCAAACTTGTTTTTTCCGGAAGCCAAGTCTTTAAGAACCGCCGGGTTTTCACCCAGTTCTTCGTAGGGATACCGAAGATCCCCGACGTTGCCGACAACACCGACCGGATAACTCCCCATTTTGACGCGTTTCAGGATACGGCTATTGAGCACGGCTGCTTCATACCGCGGCTTAGCACCAACAATGAGCAAAGCATCTGAATCCTCTATTCCAGCAATGGTTGCATTGAAGAGATACGTTTCGCGGCCTTTTGCAGGATCCAGAACGCTGTTTGGTGGGCGGCAATCTATATTCGTTGTACCGAGTGAGGTCAGCAATATTTTCATTGCAAACAATTCCTCAACGGCGGAGAGCGCCCCGGATATTGCTCCAATTTTGTCCGATTTGGTTGTTTTCAACTTATTTGCGATTGCTGAAAACGCTTCCTCCCAAGTTGTTGGTTTCAATTTCCCGGATTTTCTTACATATGGGCGATCGAGCCGCTGGGTCCTCAAGCCATCCCAGATGAAACGTGATTTATCTGAAATCCACTCTTCATTTACATCCTCGTGAAGACGTGGGAGAATCCGCATCACTTCTCGACCGCGCGCATCGATCCTGATGTTTGATCCGACAGCATCCATGACATCGACCGATTCGGTCTTGCGCAATTCCCAAGGACGGGCAGTATCCTGGTAGGGCCGAGATGTTAAGGCGCCGACGGGACATAAGTCTATCACATTGCCCTGCATTTCGGACGTCATTGCCGTTTCCAGATACGTCGTGATTTCCGCATCTTCTCCACGGCCAAGCAAGCCCAACTCGGAGATACCTGCGACTTCGGTTGTAAATCGGACACAACGTGTGCAGTGAATGCATCGCGTCATTTTTGTCCGAACCAGAGGGCCAATATATTTGTCTTCAACCGCACGCTTGTTTTCCACGAAGCGGTTGTTATCCATGCCGTAGGCCATTGCCTGATCTTGAAGGTCACACTCACCACCCTGATCGCAGATGGGACAATCCAGCGGATGATTGATTAACAGGAACTCCATTACGCCTTCACGCGCTTTTTTAACCATTGGAGAGCGGGTTTCAATGACCGGCGGCTCACCGTTCGGGCCAGGTCTGCAATCCCGAACGCCAAGCGCACAAGAGGCTTGAGGTTTTGGTGGTCCACCCTTCACTTCAACCAGGCACATGCGGCAATTGCCTGCAATCGACAGCCGCTCATGAAAACAAAAGCGTGGTATCTCCGCTCCGGCCTCTTCACACGCCTGAAGGACTGTGTAGTGGTCTGGGACCTCAATCTGTTTTCCGTCGATGATCAGTTTAGTCATCGGTAAGTTCTCTCCCTATGCACAACGTTGCGTTTGCCAGAGTTTCACATGTGGCAGATGCGACCATTCAAACGCGTAATCGGTGTTGCCATGCTTGTCGAGGTGTTCAAGCCGCTCTTTGGCCTCTTCCAATGTTGGCCGATGTCCTTCCTCGATCCACCACATAACAAAGTGATGGGTTTTCATATCTTCAAACCATTCAGCTTTACGATTGTAAAACTGTTTATGGACTGTATTCCAAACGAAATGCTCAAGATCCTCAGGTGAAGCCCAAACGGTTAAGTTTGCAGCTTTGTCTGGCCAAGGGGTTGGCATGTCCATCGCGTGGCCAGATTCGTCTTTGTGAATCCATATGAACCCAGGCATGGTGGAGCCAAGCTCGTTTATGCGCTCCAGATTATCCATAAAATCGGCAAACCTCGGGTCGTTGTTCGGATATTTTGGCGCGGCTACGTTCAGTTGAGCCAGATGCTTTGTCATTGAGCGGCCTCCAATACCTTGTCGGTCACAGCGCCTTCAGCGGTCGATCTAGCAGTATAGGCATCGATTCGCATTTCAATCTCGTCACGAAAATGTGTAATTAGGCCTTGTATCGGCCATGCAGCCGCATCACCCAAGGCACATATGGTGTGGCCTTCTACCTGCTTTGTGACCTCCAGAAGCATATCTATTTCACGTTTTTGCGCTCTTCCTTCAGCCATGCGTGTCAATACGCGCCACATCCATCCGGTACCTTCTCGACAAGGAGTACATTGCCCGCAGCTCTCATGTTTGTAAAAATATGCAAGCCTTGCGATTGCACGGATGATATCAGTATCCCGGTTCATCACGATCACCGCTGCAGTTCCGAGCCCTGATTTGAGTGCCATCAAACTGTCGAAATCCATCTTGCAATCTTTAATGTCATCAGCAGGCACACAACGAACTGAGGATCCACCCGGAATCACCGCAAGCAGGTTATCCCATCCGCCCAGAATTCCTCCGCAATGACGGTCTATCATCTCATGGAACGGGATCGACATTTCCTCTTCAAATGTGCAGGGTTTTTCAACATGACCTGAAACACAAAAAAGTTTTGTACCCGAATTGCGTTCCTCCCCAAACGAAGCGAACCATTCGGCGCCCCGGCGTAGTATGGTTGGTACAACCGCCACAGATTCTACATTGTTTACCGTGGTCGGGCATCCATACAATCCAACGTTTGCAGGAAATGGTGGCTTCAGGCGCGGTTGGCCTTTTTTTCCTTCAAGGGACTCAAGCAATGCTGTCTCTTCACCGCATATGTATGCACCGGCACCATGATGCAGATAGATGTCATAGTCCCAGCCATGCTTATTGTTTTTTCCAATTAGCCCGGCGTCGTAGCACTCGTCGATTGCAGCCTGAAGAGCCTCACGTTCCCTGATATATTCACCACGAATATAAATGTAACAGGTATGCGCATTCATCGAAAATCCTGCAATCAAACACCCTTCGATCAGCGTATGGGGATCATGACGCATGATATCGCGATCTTTGCAGGTACCTGGCTCTGATTCATCCGCATTGATAACAAGATAGGAAGGGCGACCATCAGACCGTTCTGGCTTAGGCATAAAGGACCATTTAAGACCCGTCGGGAACCCGGCGCCCCCTCGTCCACGCAATCCCGACGCCTTTACCTGGTCAATCACCCAGTCGGCGCCGTTGTTGATGAACCCCTTGGTACCCGACCAATGCCCTCGACTCATGGCCCCTTTTAAGGACTTATCATGTATGCCGTAAATATTTGTAAAAATTCGATCTTTGTCCTGTAATGCCATCTTGATTACCTCGGCTTCTTGCCAAATACTTTGACGTATTCCTCGACTCCACCTTTAGCGAGGGCTTTGGCCTGTTTCACCCAGTTATCACGCTCGATTCGACCTTTGAATTTCAAGTATCCATCCACCCAATCCCGTTCTGCTTTTTTCCATTTTGAAATTTGCCCAAATTGATAGATGCCCAACTCATGCAAGGTATCTTCCAGCTTTGGCCCAACACCGGATATAAGTTTTAAATCATCGATTTGATCCGGTTTAGAAAGTGCTGGCGGACGGTTCTTGTCATCAAGATTCACAGTTTTGGCGGTAGGGGCATTGGATTTTACCGGTTTTCCAGAAGCCGACTTTGACTTTGCTTTGGAAGTTTTTGACGTTTTACCAGGCGGAGTTGAGGTTTTTTTTGCGGTGGGATCTTCTAACAGTGTTGTAGCACCACCAATTGGGGCAGAAAAAATCCGGTCAATTTGTGGGCCGGGATTGATGGTGCTGCCGTTGCCGGCTTCGAACGCATCAATGATTTCTTCCAGTCTTTTTGGTGTCAGGTCCTCGTATGTATCTTTGAATATCATCACCATTGGAGCGTTGACACATGCGCCCTGGCATTCAACCTCTTCCCAAGACAGCGTTCCCGAACTGTTCGTATCGAATTGCTTTTCGTTGATTTTGCTTTTGCAGACCTTCATTAGGTCTTCTGAGCCACGAAGCATGCAAGGTGTTGTTCCACAGACTTGGATATGCGCCTTGGTTCCTACCGGCTGTAGCATGAATTGCGTGTAAAAAGTTGCCACCTCCAAAACGCGGATGTAGGGCATTTCTAACATCTCAGCGATATGTTCGATGGAAGCTTTAGTAACCCATCCATCTTGCTCCTGTGCGATCATCAGGAGCGGAATTACAGCAGAAGCCTGCCTGCCTTTTGGATACTTTTTTATCCAACCCTTTGCCGTGGCTGCGTTGGATTTATTGAACGCAAATCTGTCTGGCTGAAGTGTTTCGTCTGCTAGACGGCGAACGGACATTTACGATGCCTCCGGATCAGGAGTTATAAAACAAGCGGAAGATTGATTTACGGGTTTGGTAGCCCGCATCTGGTAGGTACCGCCCGCTATTTTTACATCGCGCAAAATTACAATTGATTCTTGTGTTACCGGGACACATTGCGCAATTGCTGCGGCAGCTTCAACGACAAATTTAGTCGTGATCCTACGCCCGCGGAATTTTTCTGTCTCATCAATTCCGCCTAAAGTTTCTGGAAGAAAAAACTTCGACATCAAGGTTCGGTTTTCAATCACATGCGCACATCTCTCCTGGTTTTCAAACGTGCACATGGCATTTTTCACCGCCAACGCCTCATTGCGTTTATCATCCGATGTCGGTGCATAAGGCCCGACATCACGAGACGTACAAGCAACCAGAACGCAGGAGATAAGAACAATGAACATTCGATTGATCATCGGTCTACCTCCCCAAAAACGATATCCAGGGAACCAAGGATAGCCGAAACATCTGCCAAGAGATGCCCGCGGCACATGAAATCCATGGCTTGCAAATGCGCGTAACCGGGCGCTCTGAGTTTGCAGCGGTAAGGCTTGTTAGAGCCATCCGCTACAAGATAAACACCAAACTCCCCTTTTGGCGCCTCAACCGCGCAATACACCTCACCCGCTGGCACATGATAGCCTTCGGTATAAAGTTTGAAATGATGAATAAGCGCTTCCATAGAACGCTTCATTTCATCGCGTTTTGGGGGTACAAATTTTCCGTCTTTGGATGCAATCGGGCCTTTCCCGTCAGGAACCCGCATTTTTTTGATGCACTGTTTCATGATTCCAACAGATTGTCGCATCTCTTCCATGCGGATCAGATAGCGATCGTAGTTATCGCAATTCTTCCCGACTGGTATGTCAAATTCCATCTCTGCATAGCATTCGTATGGTTGATTTTTACGCAAGTCCCAGACGGCACCTGACCCTCGCACCATGACGCCTGAAAACCCCCAAGACCAAGCGTCTTCCAAAGAAACAATGCCAATATCCACGTTGCGTTGCTTGAAAATCCGGTTCTCTGTCAAAAGACGATCGATATCATCCACTACCTTCAAAAAAGGATCGCACCAGTCTTCAATGTCATTGACTAAATCCTCTGGAAGGTCCTGGTGAACCCCTCCCGGACGAAAATACGCAGCGTGCATCCTAGCTCCGCAGGCACGCTCATAAAACACCATAAGTTTTTCGCGTTCTTCAAACCCCCAAAGCGGCGGCGTTAATGCGCCCACATCCATTGCCTGAGTGGTTACATTCAGCAAATGTGAGAGAATTCTGCCAATCTCGGAATACAAGACACGAATGAGTTGCGCCCGTCGTGGCACTTCGATATTCGCAAGCTTTTCAACCGCCATGGCGAATGCATGCTCTTGATTCATTGGCGCTACGTAATCTAAGCGATCAAAATACGGAACAGCTTGGAGGTATGTCTTGTGTTCAATTAGTTTTTCGGTCCCGCGGTGCAGCAAACCAATATGCGGATCAACGCGCTCAACGACTTCTCCGTCCAATTCTAGGACCAAGCGTAAAACACCATGCGCGGCCGGGTGTTGCGGGCCAAAATTGATGTTAAAATTTCGAACGTTATGTTCTGTCATTACTCGGCCTTCTCATCACCTGGAAGAACATAATCCGTTCCTTCCCAGGGGCTTTCATAATCGAAGTCCCGGAATTCTTGTCGAAGTTCTACGGGTTCGTAAACAACGCGTTTTGCCTCATCATCGTAGCGGACTTCGACATAACCTGTTAAAGGGAAGTCTTTTCGCAGCGGATAGCCATCAAATCCGTAGTCAGTCAGAATTCGCCTTAGATCGGGATGTCCGACGAACAAGATTCCGTACATATCGTAAGCTTCGCGTTCGAACCAATCTGCGCCAGGAAAGATGCCAGTGACACTTGAAACGGGTGTTTCCGCATCAGTGCGCAGTTTAACCCGGATTCTCTCGTTTAGTTTCGGACTCAAGAGGTGATAAACGACTTCAAAGCGTTCTGTATCTCCAGGATAGTCTACGCCACAGATATCAATCATTGAAATGAATTGAGATCGCTTATCATCGTGCAGAAAACGCAATACGGGCACGATGGAATCCCTTTTGATCACCAACGTGAGCTCATTGTATCCTCGTAATATCTGGTCGACGTGGCCGGAAAGTTCGCTCGAAACCAAATCCGCCAATTCGTCTTGAGTGGAATTTTCAGCTGCGTCTGACATCCAACACCCTACCGCTCTATGGTTCCTGTACGACGAATCTTCTTTTGCAAAAGCATTACCCCGTAAAGGAGAGCCTCTGCCGTTGGTGGGCATCCTGGGACATAGATATCAACAGGAACAACCCGATCGCATCCGCGCACCACGGAATATGAATAATGATAGTAGCCGCCACCATTTGCGCATGATCCCATGGAAATCACGTAGCGAGGCTCAGGCATTTGATCGTAGACTTTGCGCAAAGCCGGAGCCATTTTGTTGGTCAATGTACCGGCAACAATCATGACGTCAGATTGCCGTGGCGATGCACGCGGCGCAAAACCGAACCGCTCTGCATCGTAACGCGGCATAGACATTTGCATCATCTCTACTGCACAGCATGCCAGACCAAAGGTCATCCACATGAGAGAGCCGGTCCGAGCC
This sequence comes from Pseudomonadota bacterium, assembly GCA_039191645.1. GTDB lineage: Bacteria > Pseudomonadota > Alphaproteobacteria > Rhizobiales > Rhizobiaceae > JAALLB01. The sequence continues at coordinate 33,464 of JBCCXO010000022.1, forward strand.
CAGTTGATCAAATCATCTGTTGAAGTGACCAGAAATCCTTTATCGGCTAACTCATTGTTTATCTCACCAAAATACGTGTCGTCACTGCCGATGGGAGACCCAGTCCGCGGATCAATAATACCTTTTGGTTGAGGGGCAATAAGAGTTGTGTTGCTCATGGAACTTTTTCCGTCGTTTGAAACTGGTCGATCTTTGGAGAATTAATCCCACTCCAAAGCGCCTTTTCTCCATTCGTAAATGAAACCAATCGTAAGCACTGCCAGGAAAATCATCATGGAAATGAAGCCAAACCAACCCAGGCTTCCGAAACTCACTGCCCATGGGAACAAAAATGCGACTTCCAAATCGAAAATGATGAAGAGTATCGCTACCAGGTAAAAACGCACATCAAACTTCATGCGAGAATCATCAAACGCATTGAACCCGCATTCGTATGCAGAGAGTTTTTCGGCATCTGGAGCCTGATAAGCAACAAAAAACGGAGCGGCTGCCAAAGCGATGCCTATTACGATACATAGCCCAATGAATATTGCGACCGGCAAATATTCCTGAAGGATAAGGTCCAACGTGTCGTCTCCTTGAAGGTTTCCGAATGCCCATCATACGGATATCCGATCCTTTTGACCAGTGACGGGGTAACGCACCATGCATTGTTGCGCAAGTATATAAACGCCTAATATTCGCCAATGTGATGATTGATCAAAACTTTTTATCGGCAGTAGACCGAAGCCGCTTGACTTCCCTTCAGCAAAACCGTAATCCATGCGCCTGTTCAGAAGCTTTTTTGGACCAAGCGGGTGTAGCTCAGATGGTTAGAGTGCCGGCCTGTCACGCCGGAGGTCGCGGGTTCGAGCCCCGTCACTCGCGCCACTTTCACATTCCAGATGTGAGAGATGGCCTTATGTATAGCCAAAGGTTCAGGGCGGTTAGCTCAGCTGGGAGAGCAACTGGTTTACACCCAGTAGGTCGGCGGTTCGATCCCGTCACCGCCCACCATTTCACCAACCCTTGGCTCAGTCTTCCGGATAAACCTTAAAGCTGCTTATTGACCCTTAAAAGATGGCTGAATGTCCTCTCTCCCGGCCTTGTAACCGTTTCATCAAAGCAAATGTTCATATCAGCGTTCCTCTCGGTCAAATGTAGCTTGGATTTCTCAATTCTACGCTCCCACAACACATGCATCATGGTCGAGAACAAAAGCGCGCCAGCAAGCGCTGTGAGGTATACCATGCCAAAGGCAGGAAGCATGAAACTGAAGTCAGCAGGTTTCAAGGCGGTGAATATACCGAGCGTCAGCCCAGAAAACCATGAACATGTTGAAATCCCAGCTAAAATTCCGAGATTCAGCTTGTCACTCAGGGAAAACGCAAAGAAAGAACGATTCACATTTTTTCGCAGGGTCGGCATCGCGATAACGCCAAGCAAGACTGCATTTAACGTCAGGATCGATACCACAAGCAGTTTAATGATCAATTTTGGAGTAAATTCTTCAATGACAAAGCCGGTTCTTGCGTATAACAACCAGAGCCCACTCGCCCAAAGCAGCAATAAGCCAGTCCAAACAATGCCATGCACAATTTCAAGATTGGAAATGTCCGTGTTTGTGATTTTTGCATTCAAGTTTCTGATGATGGAATAGTCAGCAAAACACCCCGCCCCTATCCCGAGGGCCAATCCAACAAAATGGCAAAAGCGGACTGCGTCCATGAAAAGGTGTTCAGGCATTGGGGTCTCCCTCATTAGGTTTCGTCATGCCTAACCCGCGGTTTGGGAGAAAGTCCGGCGAATATGGGATCAAAAGGTGGCGTGAAGATTAAAGTAATCTGAAAACAATCGAATCGCCGCGCGAGTGAACCCAGCTTAACTGAGCGCTGCGGTCAGAAGCCAAATCGAACGATGACCCTACCTGCTCAATTAGAAGCTCAAGCTGATATCACGATGCCCCGAATTGCAGCTTGCAATGTATAGGCCGAGTGCGCGTGGCATGTTTTCTTGCTGTCTTATGCCAATGGTGCCTTTAATTGCATCATCATACCGTTGAACATCTGCGATTAAGTTTTGACTGGCGGCAGCTGATCTCCATTCAACTTCTTCGTCATATGCAGTAATGGCCTTTTGTGCTTCCTCAACCGCTTCTTCCTTGTCAGGCGTTTTCGATCTTAATGCACGCCTTGCTTTTGACAGTGCCTTTTTCACGTCATCGGGGCCTTCAATATCTCCAAACTTCGATTCGATGACCTTCAGGACTTCAACCATGGCCGCAGGTTCTTCAGCTTCAATACGAGGTATGATCGTTTTCAGTTCCTCACCAAGTTCGACAAAGGCACCTGTATCTTCCAACATAGCCTTAATTTCAACGACAGGTTCATAAGCATTGTCCACCGCTCGTCGATATTGCGTGCGGAGCTTTGTTTCTTCTTTTAGTAGACCGGTGAAGTTTGAATTCGCATCTTCCCATTCAGCGGGTATTTTTTCTGCAATGGCCGTTTTTGCAACTTCAAGCTCTTCAATTTTTGCATTGATTGCTTCACGTTGAACGTCCGCGTCGTCACGCCCCCGAAGTCTGCCGATGTCGTCGGTCAACTCCTTGATTTCAGCATCGATCACACGAATGTCACGCTGAAGATCGCGCGTTACCGTATGGAGTGGCCGATAAGCTGGTGCGGCTGCCAAAACGGCATTTTCGGCTTCAAAGACTTGCCTTAGCAATTCTATCGACCCTTCTGCCTGTTCTGTGCTTTTTTCGAAGTCTTTCGCAATTTTGCTTGGCAGAACGCTCATATCTATTTGTCTGGCTTGACCAATGGCCGCCAAAATCTGCTGACTGTTGTTGTCAAACTGCTCGCCAACATATTTTTCTACACAATACTGAAGTTGTGGGTTTCTGGGTGGTGGCGCAGTTTCCGAGAGAAGAAGCGAACGGTTGGGCAGGTAGTTCACAAGCGCCGGATACAGGCCAACAATCACCAGCGCTAACAATTGCAGACCAATGAATGAGATGACACCCTTGTACATTTGAAGGGTTTTAACAGCGGCGGGCGCTACGCCTCTTAGATAAAACAACGCGAATCCAAACGGTGGCGTCAAAAATGACGTTTGAATATTCAACCCGATCATCACACCAAGCCAGACTGCTGTGACGTTTGCGGACGGGTCTGCCAACAGGATTGGCGCGACAATTGGAACTACGACAACAGCAATTTCGATGAAATCAAGAAAGAATCCCAATACAAATATTACTGCCATTACAATAACGAACTTTGTCCAGAACCCACCCGGCAAACCTTCAAGAAAGTGTTTTACCAGTTCTTCGCCGCCAAAAGCTCTGAACGCTGCCGTTAACATCGCCGCCCCTAAGAGAATGATGAACACCAAAGATGTGGTCTTGGCAGTTTCGATCATGACCCCTCTTAAGGTGTCTTCAATTACAAATGCTCTCCATGCACTCCAAGCCAGGGCAGTGAGTAAGCCGGCAACGCCAATGGTGGCAAGGGTAATTCCAAGCTGATCTTCAGCAGAACTGATGTTTTTGATGTTTGTATCGAAGTTGGAAACAACGTATGCGATCAAAATCAGCGAACCAATCGCCAGAATTGCGGGCCAGTATGCCCGTGAATGCCCCTCCTTCAATCGATATCCGGCCATTACGAGTGCACCACTGGCACCTATCGCACCAGCTTGGTTTACCGTGGCGATACCAGAGATGATTGAACCCAGTACGAGAAAGATAAGCGCAAGAGGTGGGATAAGGATCAAAAAGACCTTTTTCCAGAAAGCCGCATCAAAGGATCCCTCATGACGCACTGCAGGGGCGGATTTAGGATTGAAGAATGCGAACACCAGGATGTAAATCATATACAGTGCGACTAGCACCAAACCGGGAACGAAGGCACCCAAGAACATCTCGCCGGCACTTGTGGATCCTACGTCAAACATGGACGGCATCGACAATTCGCCTGTGTTGTCTTTAAACAACGCCTTTCTAGCGGTTCCCGCCTGATCAGCGGCACTTGCCAGCTGGTCTGCCAAGATAATCAACACAATTGAAGGCGGAATGATTTGACCCAATGTTCCCGACGCGGCGATCGTTCCTGTTGCCAGAGACGGCGAGTAGTTGTTGCGAAGCATCGCAGGGAGCGATATCAACCCCATTGCCACAACGGTTGCACCAACAATTCCTGTGGTCGCTGCCAAAAGTGCGCCAACAAACACCACTGAAATACCAAGTCCACCGGGCACTGGTCCAAACAGTTGGGCCATCGTGATGAGAAGATCCTCAGCGATTTTGGACCGTTGAAGCATGATGCCCATAAAGATGAAGAGCGGAATCGCAATCAAGGTGTCGCGTTCCGGTTCCCAGTATACGCCGCGCAGATTGGTGACCCCAGCGCTGAGCCATTGTCCAGGACCGCCCTGTGCAAAATAGGCATCCATATCACCAGCAAACAAGTACCCGCATAGCGCCGCCAGGAGAATTGCAATGATTGACGAACCTGGCAGAGCAAATGCTACCGGATAGCCAGACCCCAACGCGTAGGCCATCAACACAACCAAAATCAAAAGAAAAAGAAGTTCCATCTTAATGCGCCCCAGGTGCAGCGGGTTTCCGTTTGCCGGGATCACCCCGATAATCCGCTACCGCATCCAACAAATAGCTAACGAACTGGATCAGCATAGAGATGGCAAAAACACCAAGAAATCCGGCCATCATATATTTCACATACATGCCAAATCCGGATTGTGTGACCTCAAAGCTGATGACCGGACTGTTTATAACCGATGACTTGCTGCCCATTCCGACGATCAGAATAACCCAACACAGGCTCATGCCCAAGAAAATGGATCCGAGCGCATTCACCAGTCCTTTTGTTTTGTCTTTAAATCCAGCATAGAAGACATCAACACGGACATGCCCTTCCTCGAGCAGCGTGTAGGCGCTTGCAAACAAAAATAGAGCCCCATACCAAAATCGGACTAGATCCGCCATGAACGCTTGCTCGTAAGAGAAGATAAATCGCGTAATCACGATTAAAAGTTCGGCTGCAACAATCAAAAGTGCGAGCCAAATAAAGCCGAGGGTCCGTGTGAGGAGCCCAAGACCTATGCCGACCACGATCATGGTAATGTGGAAATACACGCCTCTGAACTGAGATTTCCCCAGATCACGGGTCAACTCTTCCCCGACAATCGAGGCCAATAATCCCTCAACTCTGAGGAACGAGACGATCATATCGCCTATTCCAACGATCAAAACCACCCAGAAGGCACAACGGATGAATGTCTCGTTAATGTTCGAGATCACCGCACTGTCTTCTCTTAGCGTTTTATCGCGCCGACGATTGAGGAATAGAAATGACGCGCCCATTAGAAGCGGGTACAGCGCCAACTGAACCCATCCAAGGATGCTGCTCCCCTCGCTCAACGCGGAATTTGCGCCCGGAAATCCGAATCCAAATGTCAGAAAATTGTTGAGGACAAATGCCAGCATTACAGCCAACATCAGCCATCCAAAAAGCCTGATCAGGTAAGCCCCGCTCGAGCTTGTTTCTGCTCCAGCCATCCCCGTATCACTCCTCCCAAAATCAACCGGTCATATCGCCGGTTGTATTTTCCCGAATTCTTTCAGGGTGCACACAGTATTCCTGGTGCGAGAAAGGAGTGGGGCAAACCTGCCCCACTCTGAATTGTAATCGAAAAACCGATTAGAGATCGATGACCCGGTTACGTTTTGCAACGTAGGAAACGTCTGAAAGAGCGTTCCACTTACCGATTTCAGCGCGTTTCTCAAGAACGCTGTCATAGATTTTCTTAGACAAGGCACTGTGATCACGGGCTTCTTCGATGACTTCGTTCGCTGCTTCACCGAAGCTGTCGTACACATCATCGTTAAACTCGCGAAGTTCTACACCGTGATCGTTGATCAACCGGTTGAGGTATTCGCCATTAAACGCGTTAGTCTCCGCCATCGTGCGTGCGTTTTCTTCGTTACAAGCTGCTTGAATAATCGCCTGATCTGTTTTGGAGAGTGAACCCCAGAACTCGCCGTTCATTCCGAAAGCAATCTGTGCGCCTGGCTCATGCATGCCCGGGAAGTAGTAATACTTAGCGGCCTCATAGAACTTCATGAAGAAGTCGTTGTATGGCCCGACCCATTCCGTAGCGTCAATGGCACCGGAAACAAGGTTTTCGTAAATCTGTCCGCCTGGTAGCGAAACCGGAGAAGCACCTAGCTTGGACATAACGTCACCGCCAAGGCCAGGAATACGCATCTTCAGACCTTTCAGATCATCAGCGGACTCGATTTCTTTGTTGAACCAACCGCCCATTTGTACGCCTGTGTTACCACATGCAAAGTTTTTAAGACCAAACTCGCCAGCAATCTCATCCCACAACTCTTGGCCGCCTGCATATTTGATCCATGCGTCCATTTCTGTGTATGTGAAGCCGAAAGGAATGGCTGTGAATGGCGCCCAACCTGGGTGTTTGCCTTTCCAGTAATAGTCGGCTGCGATGTAAGCTTGTGCGTTGCCAGATGCCACTTCGTCGAATGAGTCGAAAGCACCAACCCGCTCACCAGCGGCAAAGTACTGAACGTTCAAACGGCCTTCTGTAAGTTCGCCAATGCGAGCAGCGAGGCGCTGCGCCGGCAAGCCAAGGCCCGGGAAGTCGCGCGGCCATGTTGATACAATCACCATATCCTTTGAAGCTTGTGCGACTGCTGGTGCGGCAAGTGTGGCGGTTGCGGCACCTGTTACAGCAGCACCTGTTAGAAACTTGCGTCTGTCCATGTGGGAATTCTCCTCCATTAAAAAACAATATCATGCACAGAACCCGCCGGTCTTGTACATGGGCTAAAGAAATCAGAACTGTAGAGAGTTCCTCCCTCTCGGTGTTCTGGTACGCAATAGACAAGACTTTATCAATAGGCGCAAGTACCCAGTTGCTCAGTATTACTACTGAATTTTTTCCGTACCTCCCCACCAACCGGTCTGGTCTCAATTTTGCATCATCGGCTTACCAGTGTATACGTGCTCCTATTGAGGAACAGGTTGATTACTATGACTTTTCGCACCAAACTTCTGACCATCACTATTCTTCCGGTGGTGTTTATTTCTATGGCAGCTCTTTGGCTCATTGACTCCCAATCACGAAGACTTGCGGAAAAGCAGGGAGAAGTTGTCGAAAGCATGATCCGTGAGGCAAAGCGTGTCGAACTACAAAATTACGTGAAGTTAGCGCGCGCAGCAGTGGAACCGTTCTATCAGTGGGATAACGTCTCCAGATTGCAGGCGCAAAAACAGGTTGCTGATGTGGTCACGAACATGACCTTTGGCGAAGATGGTTACTTCTTTATATCCAGATCAAACGGTGGTGCTTTAGAAAATCCATTGCTTTCAGAGTTGGAAGGTCACCTGAAATTCGAGACATATGCGGCTGAAGCCTCCCTGCTTGCAAATGGCTTTCTGGATAGCGATAGACGTCATGGCGAACTGTATCAATATATATGGGATAAACCCTCTACATCCCAAAAGGCTGAGAAGCTTGGGCAATCCGTTTATCTGGACAAATGGGATTGGGTAATCGGGTCCGGCATTTACATGGATGATGTAGCAGCCCAGATTGGTCAGGTGCAGCTCCAACTGGAAGAGAACGCACAACAAACACGATGGGTTTTGGTTGGTTTGGCTATTGGTGCCGTCGCGCTCACCAGCATGTTGCTGGCTTTGGTGCGTTTTACGGAGCAAAAATTTGCTGATGAGCGTCTTAAAGCACTCACATCAGAGATTGTAGATGCTCAGGAAAACGAACGTAAACGGGTTTCAACTGAATTGCATGACGGTATCTCGCAGGTTTTGGTGTCTGCGCGATACGGCTTGGATATCGCCCATGAAAATGCCAAGGGAAACAAAAAAATCTCTGAGCCAGTGTCCAAATCCATAGATGCGATTTCAACGGCGATCTCCGAAATCCGGCGTATTTCAATGGCACTGAGACCTTCCATTCTTGACGACATGGGATTGGCTGCTGCTATGAAGAGCCTTGGGAATGATTTTGAGGAACAAACCGGCATTACGGTAGATGTTGCTGCAGAAAATGTCGGTAGTGTTCTCGATGACCGCGAAAAAACCACGCTTTACAGAGTTACCCAAGAAGCCTTAGCCAATATTGCAAAACATTCGGAAGCAACACGTGCCAGCATTCGACTGACAAAAAGTTCAAGAGGTGTTCTAATCGAAGTGGCGGACAACGGTGTTGGAATACCTAAAACCGGGAGAGAGGCCTTTGTCGGTGGTATGGGGCTAAGGAATATGAAAGAGAGACTGGAAAGTCACAATGGAACTTTTGATCTAATCGAAAATCGAAAACATGGATTGAAACTGAGCTTCTTCATTCCGGCGAGCGTGGACAGTGTGATTCCGGAGCAGAAGCTCCAGGCAGCAGAATAAGATCATGCCAGAGAAAATACAGATTCTGATCGCTGATGACCACGAATTGGTCCGTGAGGGTTTGAAAGCGCGCCTGAGCATTTCTGGTACGATGGAGATCTGTGGCGAAGCGAGTTCTGGAGCAGAAGTCGTAGAACTCGATCGGCAACTCAATCCAGACATTACGTTTCTTGATATTTCGATGCCCGGTATGACCGGTTTGGAAGCGGCAGAAAAAATCCTTGATCAATCACCCCATCGAAAAATTGTCTTTCTCTCAATTTACGACAACCCAGAATATGTGTCGGAAGCGCTTAGAGTGGGTGCGAAAGGCTATTTGCTTAAAGATGTATCGAAAGAAGAAATGAGCACCGCAGTTCAAGCCATTCATAATGGCGGGACGTATCTTGGATCCAAAATTGGTCAGGCCTTCCACAAAGTAACCAATTCGCCAAGAGAAGAAACATGTCGATACAATTTATCTGATCGTGAGCGACAGGTTCTTATTGAAATTGCAAAGGGTTCAAAAAACAGAACCATCGCTGAGAAACTAAATATTTCAGTGCGAACCGTCGAAAGTCATCGGCTGACGCTTCGCGAGAAAACCGGTGGCGGCAATGCGGCAGAACTCTTTCGCATCGCCAGCGAATTGGGTTTGGTTTAACCCCAGTTGCGTTAAGTCCGTTTTGCGTTGACGGCGGCTTGCGCTGCGGCCAGTCTGGCGATTGGAACCCGGAAGGGTGAACACGAGACATAATCAAGGTGGATGGTTTCGCAAAATGAGATTGAATCCGGATCACCCCCGTGCTCTCCACAAATTCCAAGTTTTATCTCCGGGCGTGTTTTGCGGCCCCGCTCCGTTGCGATAGAAACCAGTTCACCAACACCATCCGTATCCAGCGAAACGAAGGGGTCCCGATCAATGATACCTTTGACTTCATACGGTGTCAGGAAATTTGCGGCGTCATCTCTTGAGATACCGAACGTCGTCTGTGTAAGATCGTTTGTCCCAAACGAAAAGAATTCTGCGGCTTCTGCAATCTGCTGTGCCCTCAAACAAGCGCGGGGCAACTCGATCATTGTCCCAATCATGCACTCGATTGTCTCGCCAGTTTCGACTTTCACTGCTTCGATGACTTTCAAGACCCGTTCTTTGACGAAATCCAGTTCCTCACGCATACCTACAAGAGGAACCATGATTTCCGGGACTACTTTTTCTCCCGTTTTCTTGCCAGCTTCTATGGCTGCTTCAACGATCGCGCGTGTCTGCATTTCGGCTATTTCCGGATATGAAATTGCCAAACGGCAACCGCGGTGACCAAGCATAGGATTTGCTTCCTGCAATGCCAGATTTCGGGCCCTCAGTTTCTCCCTATCGATCCCCATACCTGCGGCGACTTCATCAATCTCTTTCTCGCTGTGTGGCAAAAATTCATGCAGTGGAGGATCCAACAATCGGATCGTTACCGGCAATCCTTTCATGATTTCAAAGAGTTCAGTGAAATCTGAGCGCTGCATCGGCAACAGTTTTTCCAAGGCTTTTCGACGATCTTCTTCTGTTTCTGAAAGGATCATCTCGCGCGCCGCAATAATGCGTTCACCTTCAAAGAACATATGCTCTGTGCGGCACAGACCGATCCCTTCTGCACCAAACGAGCGTGCAGATTTTGCATCGGCTGGGGTTTCAGCATTGGTGCGGACCTTCATTCTGCGTAGTTTATCTGCCCATTCCATTAACGTTCCAAAAGAACCTGATAATTCGGGCCGTTGCATTGGCACCGCTCCCAGCAAGACTTGCCCGGTCGAACCGTCTATCGTGATGACATCGCCTTTTTCAAACGTATGGCCGGGAACGCGCAACTGTTGGTTTTGATAATCAATACGGATCCCCCCTGCTCCTGATACGCAAGGCTTGCCCATTCCTCTGGCGACAACCGCGGCATGGCTCGTCATTCCACCGCGGGCAGTTAAAATTCCCTCGGCAGCATGCATCCCGTGGATATCCTCCGGTGAAGTCTCCACCCGGACCAAAATACAAGGTTTAGATTCGTTTTTCAGCCGTTCAGCCTCTTCCGAGTTGAACACGATCTGCCCTGTTGCAGCGCCTGGTGAAGCAGGCAGGCCATTGGCAATGATCGTTTTTTCTGCATTGGGATCGATTGTGGGATGAAGCAACTGATCAAGCGATGAGGGTTCAACACGCAAGACTGCTTCCTCTTCATCGATCAAGCCTTCACCGGCCATCTCAACCGCAATGCGCAAAGCCGCCTTAGCAGTTCTTTTGCCGGAGCGAGTCTGCAACATCCAGAGCTTTCCTTTTTCTATGGTAAACTCAAGATCCTGCATATCTCGATAGTGCTGTTCTAACTTGTTGGCGGTATCGACAAACTCTTTAAAAGCAGCCGGCATTAACGCCTCAAGTGACGGGGCATCCGAGCCGGCATCTTTTCTCGCTTCTTCCGTCAAATCCTGTGGTGTTCGAATTCCGGCGACCACATCTTCGCCTTGGGCGTTGACCAGGAATTCTCCATAGAGTTTGTTTTCGCCCGTCGATGGATTTCTTGTGAAAGCCACGCCCGTCGCTGAGGTATCGCCCATATTGCCGAAAACCATTGCCTGAACGTTTACCGCAGTGCCCCATTCTTGCGGAATGTGGTGAAGTTTTCGATATGTGATGGCTCGCGCGTTCATCCAAGAAGCAAAAACCGCGCCGACGGCTCCCCATAGCTGCTGATCGACATCCTGCGGAAACGGTTTTTCGAGCACTTCTTCAACCCGCGCAAGGTATCGCTGGACAACTTCCTTCCAATCCTCAGCGCTCAAATCGGTATCTTGGTCATAGCCGTTTGAGGCTTTAGCCTCCTCAAGAATTTCCTCAAACTCAGAATGATCTACACCTAATACAACATCGGAATACATCTGGATAAACCGACGATAACTGTCATAGGCAAAACGCGCATCTCCGGCTTCCACGGCAAGTGCTTCAACCGTCTCGTTGTTCAACCCAAGGTTAAGAACCGTATCCATCATGCCAGGCATTGATGCACGCGCACCAGATCTAACAGAAACCAATAATGGAGAATTCGGATCGCCAAATCTACGATCCGTAGAATTTTCAATCGTTTTTAGGGCTTGCGTAATCTGATCTGCCAATTCAGACGGATAAGTCTCGCTATTTGCATAATACCAGTTGCAAGCCTCTGTTGTGATCGTAAACCCTGGTGGTACAGGCAATCCCAAGGAGCTCATTTCAGCCAGGTTAGCGCCTTTGCCACCTAACAGCTCTTTCATGCCTGATTTTCCTTCAGCGCTACCATTGCCAAAGGTGTAAACCCATTTGTCCATCGTTTGATTTCTCCAATAAAGGCGGATTCGCTCCTCTGATAATCAAACCCGCATCGGGATACAATCAGCAGAAATGCGGTAATTCTCCAATTTTGGTTTAAACTGAAGAATTTCTCCTCTGTTTATCCCTTAATTGCGTCTAATAGTGTTTCACCAAGTTTGGCAGGTGATGGAGAGACTTTGATCCCTGCAGCTTCCATAGCAGCTATCTTGTCCTCAGCGCCGCCTTTTCCGCCAGAAATCACAGCGCCCGCATGCCCCATGGTCCGGCCAGGAGGTGCTGTGCGTCCGGCGATGAAACCGGCCATGGGTTTTGAACGCCCCTTTTTGGCTTCATCAGCAATAAACTGTGCTGCATCCTCTTCCGCTGATCCACCGATTTCGCCGATCATAATAATGGATTGGGTATCTTCGTCTGCAAGAAACATTTCCAATACATCGATAAATTCGGTTCCTTTTACAGGGTCGCCGCCAATCCCAACTGCCGTTGTTTGGCCTAATCCGGCATTGGATGTTTGAAACACCGCCTCATAGGTCAATGTGCCTGAGCGTGAGACAACACCAACAGACCCTTTTTTGAAAATCGAACCAGGCATGATGCCGATTTTGCACTCCTCCGGCGTTAAAATCCCCGGACAATTTGGGCCGACCAATCGTGAATTTGACTTCTCGAGCCTAGCTTTGACTTTCACCATATCAAGAACTGGCACGCCTTCGGTGATGCAAATAATCAAGGGTATTTCCGCATCAATCGCTTCCATGATTGCAGCTGCAGCGCCCGCAGGCGGCACATAAACAACTGAAGCATTTGCGCCTGTGGCTTCTTTGCCTTCCGCAACGGTCGCAAAAATCGGGAGTGTTTCACCGTTTGCACCGGTCCAGTTTTGCCCGCCTTTTTTTGGGTGCGTCCCACCCACCATCTGTGTTCCGTAATATGCAAGAGATTGCTCTGTGTGGAAGGAACCTGTTTTTCCGGTTAAACCTTGAACGAGGACTTTGGTGTTGCGGTCAATCAAAATAGACATTTAGTTGTTACCATCAATTTATTGGAAGGATTTCGATGTCTTAATGGCAGGGTCGTGCAGCTTTTTCAACAGCCAGCTATACAATACATCCGATTAACCTGTGTCCTTTGATAGGATCGTCACATTCAAAAGGTTGGCTTTCCCATTTTCACCAGACTTAAATATCAAAAAAACTTTGAAATCTTCATTCCCACCAGACCAGGTTGTTGTGAGTAATTTCCCATCGGGTACATCTGTGCTGTCGGGTTGTTTACGCGCCAACGCGTTCATTCTTTCTAAGACGACCTCCGCAGAATCTCGACCATCCAGAATGAGCGTGCAGCCCGTGGCTTTACCATCTGCAAATTCAGGAAAAGCATTCTTGAAGCTCTCGGTTAAAGAGGATTGAACCACGCCGAGACGATAGAGCCTTTTCGCAATTCTGGCATCCCAACCTTTAAGATAGGAGGGATTATCTATGGTCGTGAATTGCTTTAAATCATCTCCACCCATCCGCTCCCAGGCAAACCGTGTCGCCATGTCTTCAATGTTTCTAACAACGGGGACTTGTGCATAGCAAAGACGATTGAAAACCAGTACGGGGTCAGCGTCTGGTGTCGGTGCATCTGACTGACCCAAAGCCGGAACAAGGCTCAAGAAAAACAAAGAAGCACCGCAAAAACCGTTTCTGATCAGTTTCATAAACTAGAATAGCCTTTTCAAGTTGTGGACCGTTAAATCGCTGTCAACGTTACCTGTGTTTAACGTTGTTGCTGGTTCAAACATCAACACAATGGGTTTATCTGAAAGCGATCTTGGCCTGTGCTCGACCTTCTTGGGTACAACCATGAATTCGCCCTCCCCCATTTCCACGGTTCCATCCCGAAAGTCGATGGCAATTTGACCCTTAAGAACAAGGAACCCTTCATCTTCATTTTCGTGGGCATGCCAGTCAAACACCTCACCAAACTTCGCAACCTTTACTTGGTAATCGTTGATGTCTCCGACGACATGTGGATCGAACGTTTGATCGATCTGATTTTCCGCTGACCGAAGTATGTTCAGTTTGGCAGGTGGCACAAGCGCCCTCTCTTTCAGTTTCTATCCCTTCACTGCTTTTACAATTTTCTGAGCAGCATCATCGAGGTCGTCTGCGGCAATCACATCAAGATCGCTTTCGTTGATCATACGCTTTCCTTCTTCGACCTTTGTTCCTTCAAGTCTTACAACCAGGGGCACTTCCAGACCAACTTCTTTGACAGCGGTCAAAACACCTTCAGCGATCACGTCGCAACGCATGATACCACCAAAAATATTGACCAGAATACCCTTCACATTTGGGTCGGAGGTGATGATTTTGAATGCTGCTGTCACTTTATCGACCGAAGCGCCGCCGCCAACATCCAGAAAGTTTGCTGGCTCTGCCCCGTATAGCTTGATGATATCCATTGTTGCCATGGCGAGCCCTGCCCCATTGACCATGCAGCCGATATCTCCGTCCAGAGCAATGTAGGCAAGATCGTATTTTGACGCCTCAATTTCTTTTGCATCTTCCTCGGTCAGATCGCGAAGCTCTGCCAATTCCGGATGGCGAAACTCGGAGTTCCCTTCGAAAGAGACTTTGGCATCCAAAACACGCAAATGCCCGTCCTTCATCACAATAAGAGGATTAACTTCTAACAGGCTCATGTCTTTTTCGATGAAGACATTGTAAAGCAGTGGAAAGAGGCTCATCCCATCGTTCAAAGCATCGCCACTCAACTGAAAAGCTTCACAGAGTTTCTTGGCATCATCCTGCGTACATCCAGTATCAGGATCAATCGCAATGGTATGGATTTTTTCAGGTGTCTCCTCTGCAACTGCCTCAATATCCATGCCGCCTTCTGTAGACGCTACGAAAGAAACCCTGCTCGTTTCACGGTCAACAAGAATGGAGAGATAGAGTTCACGATCTATGTCTGCACCATCTTCCAGATACAATCGGTTTACCTGTTTCCCATCCGGACCAGTTTGTTTGGTGACCAGCGTATTTCCAAGCATTTCCTTGACATGGGCTCGTACTTCATCAGGAGAAAATGCCAAACGGACACCGCCTTTTGCATCTTCTGAAAGCTCTTTGAATTTTCCTTTTCCCCGGCCACCCGCATGAATTTGACTTTTCACCACGTAAAGCGGCCCTGGGAGCGCATCAATTGCGGCCTCCACATCATCATGTGAAAGAATTGGCATACCGAGTGCGACGGGTGCTCCATATTCTTTCAGAAGAGCTTTTGCCTGATATTCATGTATATTCATGGGGGATTTTACCTGTAGTGGGTTTTACGATTGCCCATTTGTTTATTGCGGACTGGTAAACAAGGCAACAGTCAGTCTTGATTTAATCGAAATCCTTCTCTGAAATTTCTATCCTGGATGCCCAATCTGCGAATGGATGACTTGCCCAAATGCAGGGGATTTTGGTGCAGCTGTTACAATATGCAGCCACAAGTTACCAAAAAATCCCAATTTCAGACAAGAAAATCCCGCATTTCGGTAAAGTTTACGCGAATCAATTCACCAAAAATCAACCGATGATCGGCAATATTAGCGGCCAAACTCATTTATGTTGATGGATTTCCGACAAGCGGGCGGGTTCTGTCGGATAAGACAATTTGCAGGGAGAGCGCAAAATGTCCAACTACGCAACTCTGGGACTGGATATAAACGCGGCGTCAGGGACATCAGATAACGAAAACAGATCGAATGACGAGGCAACAGCCGTCAAAGGTTGCGGTTGCGAGCAAGGCGTCCCCTGCGAACATGACAATGATGATTCAAACGGCGGTCACTATCATGGTGATGGCCATGATCACGGCGGTTGTGGTGGACACGCTCATGATATGATCGAACGCTTTTCCACCCAGATCGGTGGCGAGAATGGCAAAGGCATTGTTGCAGCTGCCACGTTGGGTTCTGAGGCATCTGCAACGGCAGGTTCGAGCGCTGAGGGTACGGGTGTAGTTTTTCAAAGCATTCCGAACCCTACATCCCAGGACCTCGCATCCGGTAATCTTGGCTTTACTCTCAATGATACGGGCGGTGTTGGCGCTGGCACCCAAGCACTGGCTGGTTTCCAGGCGGCGGCTGAACTTTGGACCTACCTGCTTGGCGATAACATCAATATCAATTTGGATGTCGGTTTTTCTGCACTCGATCCGGGAATCCTGGGTTCTACGGGTTCGACAAAAGCAATTGTCTACTATGACGATGTCCGGACTGCGCTTGTGAACGATCAGACTTCTGCGGAAGATGCTTCTGCGGCAAGTAACTTGGCTGCAGGCAATTCGCTTTCCTTTGTTACAAACGACACTAACGGCACACAGATTGTTGACTCAGATGGGAGCGTAAACAATCGAGTTCTCGCCATAAACAGTGCCAACGCCAAAGCTTTGGGCATTACGGTCGATGCGAATGGAAATGCAATCAATCCTAACCAAAGCGATGGTTCGGTAAGGTTTAGTAGCTCGTTTAACTGGGATTTTGATCCAACCGATGGCATTGATGCAGGCGCCCAGGACTTTGTTGGCGTTGCTTTCCATGAAATCGGCCATGCACTCGGATTTACCAGTGGCGTGGATATCGTTGATCAGTACACAGGTTCTGGACCTGGCGGGCAGCTTGATCTCAATGGATTTGCCATATTCAACGTACTTGATCTATTCAGATACAGTGGCTCTGGGCAACTTAACTATGCCATCGGCGGCAACCCATACTTTTCAATTGATGGTGGTAACACAGCAGAATTGGGCGCAACGTTTTCGACCGGGTCTTTCCAAGGTGACGGGCGGCAAGCATCGCATTGGAAAGATGGGCTGGGATTGGGAATCTTGGACCCAACCGCGAATCCATCCGGAAACTTAAACAATGTCTCCAATCTTGATCTGCTTGCGTTCGATGTCGTGGGCTACGATCGCGTCGTCGATAATGTGGCTCAAGGTAACGAGTTTAATAACAGCCTGAACGGAAGTGCCGTTCGGGACCTGATAGACGGGCGCGGCGGCAATGACATCTTGAACGGCTTTGCAGGCGAAGACCGCCTTGTGGGCCGAACAGGTGATGACACCCTCAATGGGGGTGCTGGCGCTGACATTCTTGATGGTGGCGATGGAAATGATACAGCCTCCTATGCGGGTGCGACTGGGGGTGTTTCTGTTTCACTGGCAACCGGTACTGGTTCAGCTGGTGACGCTGCCGGGGATAGCCTCATAAGCATTGAAAATCTGGTTGGCTCTTCAGGCAATGACATTCTTACCGGCGGTGATGGTTCAAATGTTATTGATGCTGGTGACGGGGACGATTCTCTGTTTGGCAGCCAATCAAACAATGGTTGGGATTTTTTGAACGGTGAAGCAGGCAATGATACCTACACTTTTGAGAGAACCAACGGAAACACGAAAATAGATGCTACTCAATCAGAAACAGCAAATTCCGGCGTTGAAGATAAGGTAGTTTTCACAGATTTAAGTCTTGTTGATTTCACGATCGGTTACGACGCTGAGTCAAACGACGCGCTTCGTCTGATCTGGGAAAACGGGGCTGGGACCAGCGAGCTTCAAATTGAACAAGAGGGACAGCATATAGAAATATTTGAGTTTGGTGATGGTACAACACTGTCAGAAATCGAAGGTGATTTTCTCGCCAGACTCAACCCTACAGTTTACAGTAATTTTTATGCAAACCGTCTTACTGGAACAGATGGGGACGACTTCATACAGGGCACAGGCCGTCGCGATTACATTTATGCGGGCGCTGGCAATGATGATCTTTCCGCAGGCGGTAACTCAGACGCTGCCTTTCAGTATCTGTTTGGTCAAGCTGGAGATGATACCTATCGGATCAGCAAAGAGGATGGCAGAATCTTTATTTTGGCCAACGCTGAAACCGAATCCTCCGGCACAAATGACAAAGTGATTTTCTCAGACTTGGGTCTTACGGATATCGTCTTTGATACCTACGATTATACTGGCACGGCTAATGCTGCCCAGGGCAATACGCTTCGGCTCACCTGGAATGATGGCACAAACAATGGCGAACTGTGGGTGGCTCAAGACGGCCGGCATATTGAGTCTTACGAGTTCGCGGACGGGTCAACATTTGAAGCCAATTTTCTCGCCAGGCTTAACCCCACGGTATACAGTAATTTTTATGCAAACCGTTTGATCGGAACAGATGGGGACGATGTCATACAGGGTACGGACCGTCGCGATTATATTTATGCGGGCGCTGGC
>JBCCXO010000023.1:0-51359 GCA_039191645.1 Pseudomonadota bacterium
CAAAGACATCGATGACTAAGCTAGGATTGAATCCGAATTTCTTATTCTTACGCCCAGCTTAGGCTCAAAAGTTCTTCTGTTTGCAGTTCTCAGAACAACCACACCTGAGTTTTTTCAAAATGAAACGAGGGGCGCTGATCCGCTATGTGGTAAACATTGCCGCAGTCTAAAAACATAGTCTAATGCTGACGATACGGCTTGCCTGGAAACACGAAGCTTTGCGCAGGAAAAAGGTAGGCTAACTCCGTGCTGAACGCCAAAAACGCGGGGGTTGGCCGAAACGTCGTCGAAAGGCTTTTGCAAACTGCGCCGGGTTTTCAAATCCCACACTTTGGGCGACATCTATGATGCTCTTTGAATCATCAGCAAGCAATGCATCGGCGCCAACATCCAGCTTTTTCTGCAAGACATACTGATACGGAGAAATGCCAGCAGCCGCTTTGAACCGCCGCGAGAAGTGATGCTGACTGATGTTGCACAACTCCGCCAATTCCTGCACTTGAATTTGCCTATCAATATTTTCCAAAATATATTGTTCGATCGACCTTAATGCGGAGTCTGCGAGGGGTTTTATATTCTCCAAATCCAGTTCTTGAAAGTTTTTTTGAAATGGTTCGTCCAGGAGTTGATGAACAATCATCTGGGCTGCATATTTTAATACATTATCCGATACTCTCCCGGCTTGCGTATAACCGATCTGCATCATGGTCGCTTCTACAAGGGGATCTCTAAACGGCTTTGAAATCACGTCGTAGCTAAGGCGTTGAGGCCATTTTTCGCCGAAACCTTCTTTAATGGTGCTAACTTCAATCCCTAATCCTATGACCCGAATTTCCGGCCATTGTCCAAATCCAGCCGAATTGGGGGGCACAATTCCAATGCTCCCCTGATCAATCTGTGCATCGATGTGCTGCAAATTCGTCTTTTGAACCACGCGTCCGCCGCCTCCGACACAAAGCATTGCAAAAAGCACAGGAATATTGGGAACTTCTCCCTTATGCGCACCGTAGGAAGCGTCATAGACAACGATTGATCTGTTTGCGCTGACATGGACGCTGTGCACTTCAGCGCCATTGTTCACTAATTCTTCACGGACCATTTCGCTGGACGGTATTAGCATGACTCGCTCCCTGATCGAATCTAATAAAACTTGACAGAATTTGTCAAATTAGCACGAATGAACCATGTGGCCGCACGAATGAGTTAGAATGCTCATTGTTTAACATCGTAGAATGAGAGGGGAAAATATACAATCAGGGGCAGTACAATGAGACTCCGAACACGTTCGATGCTCTTTGCAACAACAGCAACTCTTGCACTTTCGACTGCGGCATTGGCACAGGATGCAGATCTCGAAATCGATCCAACCATACTGGATCGGATCGTTGTAGAAGGTGACAAGATAAACCGCGAATTAAAAGAAACGACTGCTGGCACAACGGTTATCGATGGAGAAGTAGCCAGTCGACCTGACAATGAAGAAATTGACGATGTTGTAAATGCAGAAGCAAATGTTCTAGCCAATGAGGGTTTTTCCTTACCGTCTATTCGCGGTGTCGATTCGACGAGCGGCGGTAGACCAAGTATTTCTGCAGGTTCTCAACCAAGAACACCGATAGTTATTGACAATGTGGCTGTTCCTTCCAACGAGTCTTCCGCAATCTCGCAAATTTCTGTATGGGACGTAAGCACAGTCGAGGTTGCTCGTGGTCCACAACCAACGAGCACCGGTCGGAATGCCATTGGCGGGGCTATTCGCGTTTTCACCAATGATCCCACGTTCGAACGCGAAGCTTCAGCCCGCATTGGATATTTTGATGAACAAGGCACCGTTTCTGGCGCGTTTATGCTCAACGCCCCGATCATTGACGATGAACTCGCAATTAGGGTGACCGGGGAAGGCAGTTTGGGTCAAAGCTATGTAGAGATTTTTCCTGTCTTACCTGCGGGATTTAATCCTGAAGATGAACGCAGTGGCCGGGTGAGGGGAAAATTGCTTTACGAACCCAGCGAAATGCCTGAATTGAGTGTGCTGTTTAGTGTTGATCATTTTGAAAACGAAGAACCGATCGAAGGATTTGTAACTGACGTAGAGAACATACAAATCGGTACGCCGGCAATGCCGGGCATCTTTGCTTTTGCATCCTCCTATGAAGACGTTGAGCAAACAGTTTATCAGGCAAAGTCCACCTATGACATCAGTGATCGTTTAACCTTGGTTAGCAGAATTGCTCATCTCGATAATGATTTGGTGTTTAGAAACACGGGTGAAAGTTTCTTTGGGTTTGACTTTGGAGCCACCGGTTTCAACAAGCGGCAGATCGAAGGCGAGGTATTCCTTCAATTCGAAGACTTTGGATTGATCAGGAGAGGCCTTGTAGGTGTTATTCACAATACCGAAGACGAAGAAGGTTTTAACAACGGCAATCTTCTCCCGTTCATTCTTGAAGGCGAGGTCCAAAACACAGGCATTTACGGAGAAATAGAACTATCCGCCGATGAGTTCATGGAAGGGCTTACATTTATCGCAGGCGGCAGGCTAGAAATCGATGATCGCTTCAGAGACGTTCATGATGGCATGGGAACCTTGATCAACTCCTTCGACGGTGATGAAACGGAGTTTCTTCCAAAGCTCGGTATTCGGTATGAGCCAAATGAAAATACAGCCTACGGTTACACCTATTCGCGCGGATTCAGAGCTGGTGGAGTAGATGTGGACTTGGCTGCTCCCTTTGGGGGGTTACCAATAACGACATCCACGTTTGCATCCGAATTCATAGATCAGCATGAGGTCTATGCTCGAGGCAGCTTCATGGAGGGTCGTTTAGATCTAACTGCAACCGGGTTCTATTATATTTGGGAAGACGCGCAAGTGGATGGCGCTGCTGTCAATCTGGTAACGCCATTCATGGGTGGCGCGGCCGTGCCCGTTGGTTTGATTGGGAATGTGCCTGAGGCAATCGGGTTTGGTGCGGAGTTCACAGCCTCATACCAAGTGTCTCCTGAGTTTGCGATTAGGGGCGCTTTAGGACTTCTTGAGACCGAGATAACTGAGCCAGGTGCAGCATTTGCAGCAGCAGGACTGGATGGTGCCACATTACCCCGTGCTCCAGAAGTCACGGCTTCAGGTGGCTTGACCTGGTCACCATTTGAAAATTTTTCTGCTGATTTCGATGTTCGGTATGTTTCAGAAACCATCACGGGTCTAAACCAACCAGAGATAGACAGCTACTTCATTGCCGATGCATCCTTGGCCTATACAATTGAGACTGGATCAACGGTCTTGCAAATAGAAGGATTTGTCAAAAACCTCTTTGATGAACGCAATGTAACATTCTCGGAAAACAATGGCGTACCGCTTACAGCCGTTGGCCGCCCGCGCACCTTTGGCGCAGCGCTTACCGCTAAATGGTGAACAAGAAGCATGGGACTAAAATGAAACAGTTTACACCATGTAAAGTAAGTCTTCACTCATGAGATGGCGGATTCTTTCAGTTATCGGTGTTTTGTATGCGGTGCAATTCATTCCGTTCTTTTTCGTGGTGCTTGCTCTGCCAATTATTATGCGTCAGGAGGGCTATGATGCCACTACCATTGGATTGGTTCAGCTTGTTGGTCTCCCTTACATATTCAAATTTTTATGGGCACCATTGATTGATAAGTACAAGCTTGGAAAAGATCGGTACAAGTCCTGGATAACAATACTGTCAATTGTTCATGTGGCTTCGATTGTTGTCTTATCCATGTTTGAGCCATCGGGCTCGCTGGTTCCCATCTTTGTAATGCTCTTTATCGCTGCGCTTACGGTTAGTACGCAGGATGTTGCCGTCGATGCACTTGCAATTTCGCTCATGCGTCCTTCTGAGCGCACAATGGGGGCAACGTTCCAGAATGCTGGCGCTTACGCGGGTGCAATAATCGGCGGATTTGGCTTTTTATACATTTACGGGGAAATTGGATGGACAATCGCACTTCTGGTGCAAGCCATATTGTTCGCTACACCATTGCTCACTTTATTTCTAATCAAAGAACCAGTCAGGTTGCGAGGCGTGCCTCCTGTGAACATGCGCAACGCTTTGCGCTTCTTCACACAACCGCAAATGGGGCGTTGGTTAGCAATTCTGGGAACCATGCGCTTACCGTTGATCGCTACGATGCTCCCAATGCGGCTCATGATGGTGGATCAAGGAATGAGCACTCAAGAGATTGCGGTTTGGTTTGGCTTATTTGCGATGAGCGCTGGCGGTGGTGCAACCGTATTATTTGGCCCTTTGTTAAGAAACTTGCCGAGAGTTCGCGCCATCTACATTGTTGGGTTAATCAACATTCCCGTACTGTTGGGTGTAACGTATATTGCGGGAGCATTTCCGAATGAAATAAGATATGCGATCGTAATTGCATGGGCCGCAATCGCTGCGACAGATATCGTCATGTTTCGTGGAGCGATGGATAAAGTCAGGCCAGAAATACCTGGCTTTGACTTTTCTCTGCAAATAGCAGTTTACATGCTTTTGCCGGGGCTATCTGATCCCATTATTGGGTATGTGATCGATACTCAAGGTTATTTTCCAGCGTTTCTTGCTTGTATTCCATTTGCCTTTGTTCCGCTCCTGATTCTCTATTTTGCGGTCGCTAAGTTTGGTTCTTCCTCGAGAGGTTTGGATGGAGATCGTGCAATATCGACAGGTATAATGCCAACCAAGAACCCTAAGCAACTCTTGGCGTTTTGTGAGACAGAGTTTACAGAACACGGAATCACGTGCACTTGGCCACAACCCAACCTTCTACGGATGGAAGAAATGGGATGCCTTGTAGAAATGAAAGCAGAAGATGGCGCCATCGACATTCTGGTTGATACACCAACTGAAAACTTTCTCATTTTCGTCAGAGATGAAATTGTGGAACACCTGCATGAATTCGATGCTGATGCAGTCAAAAACATTTCTTGGACAGGCGGTCTAAAAGTTGGCGAGATACCATCCAACTTTCGAATTCTTCGTGCAAAACGGAGACGTGAAATCTTTCCTGGCTTAATTCGTGTTACTTTGGAAGGTATTGATGTTGAAGCGTTAACAAAAGACGGCATTCATATTCGACTCATGATGCCAGAAGAACGGGGCCGGAAACCTGTATGGCCCGTCATTGCAGAGAACGGCAGCACGACGTGGCCCGAGGGAAAAGACAAACTTCACACACGTCACGTGACCATCAGGGATATTAGAATCGACCAGCGTGAAATAGACGTTGACATTGCTCATCACGATGGCGGGTTAATCTCCGACTGGGCTGCGATGGACGGAGATGAGCAAGAAGTAGGGGTAATGGGGCCATTTGGTGATCCATATCTGGAGCATAATGATAATGTTGTATTAGCAGCAGATTACACAGGGCTACCTGGTATCGCTCGTCTTATGGAGAGTGTAAACGGGGAGGTCACGGGCCATTTATTTGCAGCGGCCCCATCGCAGAAAACACTGGAAGAATATCTTCCACCCTCAAAAATGAAGGTCATAGCGGTAGCACCAGAAAAGTTTTCCCAGGAAGTCGCTGAA
Organism: Pseudomonadota bacterium; assembly: GCA_039191645.1. Taxonomy (GTDB): domain Bacteria; phylum Pseudomonadota; class Alphaproteobacteria; order Rhizobiales; family Rhizobiaceae; genus JAALLB01. The sequence goes on from JBCCXO010000023.1 coordinate 5,553, forward strand.
ATGATCCGAACTTGCACGAATGAACCAGTTTCTTTTGGATGGTTTGGCGGTGAATTTGGCGCTGCCCAAGATGTAAGATCGGTATTTAAAAAGACATTTGCGCTGAATAAGAAAACTCAGCTTAGCGTTGCATATTGGAAACGCGGAATTCCGGGACACAGTTCAAGAGCGCTATAACCGAGAAGCTTAGACACTTTACGGAAATCTCCACGATTCTAGTGCTGACGTAATGGCCTAGTTCGATTGTTGTTTGATCAGGGTCTGACGGCGATCGGCTATCAAAATTCGTTTTGCACACAGATCGGTCATTCGGTTCGCTTGAGAACCCTATTCTTTACCGAATGGTCGATGATTGACTATAGCGATAAACACACTGCCAAGACATAAACATGATAAAAAATATCATATTATTATTGACCTGTTGATGTTTCTGACTATTTTGCGACATAGCAGCCAGTCAGGCGTGGGACCCGCCGCTCCAAACCAGCCGAAAATTAAAATAATACAGGGGAGTTTCGGATGATGAGTTCGAAGACGGCGGTCTGTGGTGCTTTGTTTGCTACACTGCTGAACAGTTCAGCATTGGCACAAAACACAGATGACGAAGTGAGTGTTCTGGAAAGAATACTAATTGAAGCAGATAACAGGATTGCAACGCCTGTTGATGAAGCAACTCGCTCGGTTACGGTGGTTACTCAAGAAGAGATTGAAGAGCAGACCGCAACAACGCAATCCGTAGCTGATATTCTTGCAAATACAGTGCCCGGTTTCAGTCCGAGTACAGAAGGAAATTCTGATTTTGGTCAGACGTTGCGCGGGCGAACATTTTTAACCCTGATTGATGGGGTGCCACAATCGACACCACTGCGTGATGGTCGACGTTCTCTGAATTCAATTAATCCTGCAAGCATCGAACGAATAGAAGTCGTCCGGGGCGGCAATGCTGCGTTTGGTTTTGGAGCAACAGGCGGTACCATCAACATCATTACTAAGCGTCCACAAGAAGGTGAAACAAAGAGTTTTGTTTCAGCAGGCGTCGGCTTTTCTGCAACAAATTTTGATGATTCTTTACGATATGAGCTTCAGGCTGGCACATCCGGTCGCGAAGGCAATGTCGATTATGTTTTTGATGCTTTTTTTGAGGATACCGACTCGTTTTTTGATTCTGAAGGACAGCGAATTTCATCGAAACCTCTTGGGGCCCAAGGTGGTTTGGCAGAAGCTGAAACAATCAACCTGCTTGGTAAGATTGGCTTTAACTCCGAGGATGAACTGCAAAGACTGGAGCTCGGCGTACTTTATTACGATCTGGAACAAGATCCGGATTTTGGTGGGCTGTTTGTGGGACCGGGGGCGTTTGCTCCTCCAACCGGGATACAACCTGCATTACCAGGCAATGCAGATCCTGTGAATGCGGGAACCATGAATTTGAACTTAACGGCCAACTATACGCATGAGGATTTTTTTGGCTCAAGCGTTGATGCGCGTTTTTATTATACGGATCTTGAAATAACGTTCGACAAGTTTCCGGGTTTTGCGCAAACACAAATTCAAAGCGAAAAATTGGGCGGACGTGTAACGATCAATACGCCTTTGGACAATTTCATTGAAGGTGCCAGTCTTATCTGGGGCGTTGATGTTCTCAACGACGAAACGATTCAAATTGGCACAGATAACGTCGAAACACTTACGCAGTTAGTAGGGCCGGGACCACTCTTGAACGGACTACTGGCACAATTGGCAGCCAATGGTGGTCAAACCGATCCCACGTTGGATCAATTTGCCTATGCAGGATTTGCTCAGATTGAAGTTCCAATTGATGAGCGTTTAAAAGTTTCTGCGGGTGTGAGACATGAAGAAATCGAAGTCGATGTCGGAAGTTTTTTAATTGACCCTAATTTTATGACTACATTTGCGTTTACACCCGGTGTTGGTGGCACAGTTGACTTCAGTCAAACGGTTTACAACGTAAATTTTTCTTATGATGCAAATGACTATTTGCAGATATATGGTGGATTTTCCCAAGGCTTTACGATCGGTGATATCGGTAGATCATTGACGGATCAGACATTCGCATTTGGAGATTTGGAATCAGAAGCTCAACTCACAAACAATGTTGAGGTAGGCCTCCGCATGAATGGCGATGCTTGGGACGCAACTGTCGTTGCGTTTGCAAGTGAATCGACGGGTGGTGAAACGTTTGATCAGAACCTGAACATCCTTGTTCAACCAGAGCTTATTCGGGGCGTGGAAATAGCGGCAAATGCGCAGGTGAACGACAATCTGCTAATTGGCGGTACTTTTGCTTATCTTGATGGTCGGGTTGATACCAATGGTGATGGTATACTTGATCAAGGTTTGCCAGCCACTAGAATTCCACCAACCAAGATCACCGCCTATGCGGAGTTTGACCCTACTGATTGGTGGAAAGCGCGCATTCAAGGGCTCTATGTAGGTTCTAAAACACAGACTGAACCGCTTGTTTTTGGCGGTGCTCGGGATATTGAAAGTTATTTTCTGGTAGACTTCTACTCTTCTTTCGATGTCGGTGCCGGTACGTTGGATGTTGGCATTAAAAATCTGTTTAATGAAGAATACGTGCCGCTGATTAATCAGGCGTTTAATTCTCAGTTCTCAGAGTTTCGAGGGCCTGGAACAACGGCAAGCTTTCGATATACGATAGAGTTCTAGGCCTCGGACGGTGTTTCAAAACATCAAAGTATTGGTGCTTCTTGCACTCTTAAATTTGACCGGTTGCGGGTTGTCGCTCGCATCCGGTTTTCCGGTCTCGATTGAACATAAATACGGTACCGCTCTGATTGAGGCAAAGCCCGAACGTGTGGTTTCAATTAGCTACATCGGGCATGATTTTCTTTTGTCACTTGGTGTGAAGCCCATTGCTTTACGTCGCTGGTACGGCACTGACCCATACGGTGTATGGGCATGGGCGCAGGATGCATTGGGTGATGCAAAGCCGTTCGTCATGCAGGGCGAAATTGACGTTGAGCGAATTGCTCTATTGAAACCAGATCTCATAGAAGCACAGTGGTCTGGAATGACAGAGAAAGAATATCGACTTCTCTCTTCGATAGCGCCGACCATTGGCCCCCAAAAAGGGGCAGGTGACTACGAGACTTCATGGGTAGAGATGCTGCGACGACTTGGTTTGGCAACAGGATCAACCCAGTTGGCTGAAAGCATTGTTTCCGGTATCGACAAACGTTTTGCAGAACTTCGTGCCGCACATCCAGAATGGCAAGGAGCAACAGCAACGATGTCCTGGGCCGGAACAATAGGTGCCTATACCAGCCGTGACATTAGAGGACAGTTTATAGAACAGCTGGGGTTTATAATTCCGGATGCGGTCAACAATTTAAAAGGTGGCAATCCATACTTTTCACCAATACCAGATGAAGATTTTTCGCCACTGGATGTAGATGCTCTGATCTGGCTGGATACTGGCGGTTCAGTTTCTAAACTTAAAAAAACGCCACTTCGTTTCACGATGCAGGCTTACAAAGAAGGCCGTGAAATATATGCTGATCCTCTGCTTTCATCAGCACTTTCCCACTCAAGTCCACTAAGCATCGAATACGCAATTGATCGTCTCGTGCCATTGCTGGAATCGGCTATGGACGGAGATCCTGATACTCCAGTTGCTTCCTCAATGGAAGTCGGGCTGGTGCCGGAAAATTGAAGAACCGAAATGAAAACAGCCACCAGCAAAAATAACGTGTTCGACCAAAGAAAAAGTATCCTGGCTATGACGGGCGTTCTTATATTGGTTTTGGTTGGACTGTCATTGAAGTTTGGCTACCAATCGTTGGATTTTGATCAGATATTGGAAGCAATAGTTCAATATGATGCGAGCAATGCACAACACGTCCTTTTTGCAGAAATAAGAGTTCCCAGACTATATGCAGCCTGCATTGCGGGCATTGCTTTGGGGACTGCCGGGACACTGATGCAGGTGCTTACCCGGAATCCACTTGCAGATCCGGGATTGTTGGGGGTGAATGCGGGGGCATCCTTAGGCGTTGTTATATCAATTCTGGTGCTGGGCATGACGGACCCATCGCAATATGTCTGGACCTCGCTTGGTTTTGCTTTTCTTGTCTCTGTCATTGTGTTCTCAATCGGGGCGAACCAGACTGTAAGCCCAACACGTTTAATCATCGCCGGGGCGGCCATCATGGCGGTATGCATCGCCATCATACAAGCATTGCTTCTTGTAAGCAGGCAAACATTAGATACGTATCGTTTTTGGGTGCTTGGCGGTTTTGACGGGGTTCAAATTGAGACGTTGGTTGTGTTGTCCCCTCTCTTTCTGATGGGAACAATAATAGCTGCGATTTGTAGCCTCTGGTTGAACGCACTTGTCCTTGGAACTGATACTGCAAAGGGGTTGGGTTTACGCGTTGCCGTTGTGCAGATTATGACCGGAATCTCAATCGTAATTCTCTGTGCTGCAACTGTTGCCATGGCTGGTCCAATTTCATTTGTTGGACTGGTAAGCGCACATATCGCGCGCCGATTTGCAGGTGCAGATGTTAGATGGATGCTTGTCCTATCTTCACTAGTGGGGGTTGTTTTGTTGATCGCCGCTGATTTGGTTGGTCGAACCCCATTGTTTGGTGGCAACATGCAGGCTGGTGTTATGTCTGCCATAATCGGCGGCCCTGTTTTGATCTGGATAATAAGAAACAAGGGGCTCGTCAGAAATTGATAATACGGCTTCCATTTCTTTCTTTCAGATTAACCTACCGATCCCTGATTGTCCGCTTATCGCTATCAGTCCTGCTTGCTAGCGGTTTCGTTTTGACACTTCTGCTGGGTACATATCCATTGTCATTGGGAGAAGTTGTCTCTCTTATTTTTGATGACAGTGATCCGATACGCCACATGATTGTCATGGAAAACCGTATGCCACGGATATTAACCGCGATAGGCAGTGGCATCGCATTTGGTATAGCAGGCGCGTTGTTTCAAACCATGTTGCGTAATCCACTGGCATCTCCAGATTGGATTGGGTTTACATCCGGAGCGAGTTTCGGCGCGTTGATGGCAATATATTTTTTTGGCGGCTATCTGGTTTTCGGGGCATTAATTGGAGTTGTAGTTACATCAGTTGCAGTTATTGCTCTGGCATTGGACAACGGACTTAACATCAGGAAACTGATCATCATCGGTATTGGTGCAAACCTCACAATTGGTGCTGCCGCTGATCTTCTCCTGTCGAGGGTCGATCTTATGACGGCGGCTGATATGGCCAGGTGGCTAGTCGGCTCACTCAACAGTCGCGATTGGACGGATGTTCAATTGATTTGGCTGGGAATATTAATCCTTAGCCCCGCTGTATTTGCATTGGAGTTTCCGCTCAAGCGACTTATGCTCGGTGACAACACTGCGACCGGACTTGGGCTGAATATCTTTAATGTCCGCATTTGCACATCCGTAGTTGCGGTTGTTCTTGTAGCGCTGGCTGTTAGCGTAGCAGGGCCATTGCCATTTGTTGCTTTTGTTTCTGCACCCATTGCAAAACGACTTGAGGGTGGCTATGCACCTGCGTTTTTGTCAGCGGCTTTAGTCGGCGGCATAATTGTTCTGCTTGCCGATTTCATATCGCGATTTACGCCAATCATACAATTACCAACAGGTGTTTTTACCGCGCTTATCGGCGCGCCAATCTTAATTTGGTTGCTTGTTCTTCAAACCAGAAATGGAAGGTTCCAATGACTACGGGTACCCGATTGAAAGCAGAAAATACAACAGTGCGATACTCGCGTATGAACGTACTGGACGGGTTAAAGGTTGATGTTCCAGACGCAGCTTTTACGGTTATTATCGGTCCGAATGGTTCAGGAAAATCCACGCTTTTACGCGCATTGAGCAGGTTACTCAAACCGAATACAGGCCAGATTACACTGGACGGGATACCCCTCAACAAACAGAAGAATCGTTCAATTGCACAAAAGCTTGCCGTATTACCTCAAGGGCTTTCAGCGCCGGACGCCATTACGGTTCACGAGCTCGTCGCGAGAGGCAGAACACCCTATCAGACACCATTTAAACAATGGTCGCATCAGGATGAGAAGATCGTTGAAGATGCGTTGATCAAGACCGGCATGGCGGAGCACGCATATCGTCCTGTTATCAATCTGTCAGGAGGTCAACAACAACGCGTATGGATAGCCATGATACTTGCCCAGAATACAGACATTCTGTTGCTCGATGAGCCCACAACATTCTTAGACCTTCAACATCAAATTGAATTGTTGACTTTGATTAAAGAACTCAGCGTTACGTTTGGAAAAACTGTCGTTGCCGTTCTGCATGACATAAATCTGGCTGCGAGATTTGCAGACAATATCATCGCGTTGAAGGACGGTCGTGTCCATAAATCAGGCAAGCCAGCATCTGTAATTTCAAAACAAACAATCAAAATGGTTTTCGATCTTAAGTGTGAGATTATTTCAGATCCCGTGCATGGAAAGCCACATATTATTCCAGTTTAAAAGGTGAAACGTGGCAATCAAAAAAGAATATACATTGACGGCATCCGCTGAACTGCATGATTTGGCGTTTTCAGCCATACGGTCTATTTCTTTGTATGAGGCAAAAGAGCACGATCTTGACATCCTCGTTGATACCGAGAGCAATCTGGTCGTGGATACCATCTATGGGGCCTATGAATTCATTCAATTGAATTCTGGTGTTCGGGTATCAATTCATTCCAATGCGGAAAATTCAGTGTTCGTACTCAAAGACGCCTTTGTCCAAAATCTTGCCCATTTCTCACCGGGTTCAATGCCAACAATTCAATGGTCAGATCAGAAAAACGTTGGGCAGTTTCCTCCTAACTTTCAATTCACTACGGTAGAATCAGTCAAACGCGTAGGAAGACGTTTCATCCGGGTGTGTTTATCGGTTCCCGACTTATCAGAATACACGGATCACTCTATTCATTTTCGTCTGGTATTGCCGGCATTGAATGCGACGGATATCGAATGGCCAACTGTAAAAGCGAATGGTTCAGTAGGGTGGCCTGAAGGTGATAAGCTCTTACACAGGCCAGTATACACTGCACGAAGCGTCAACACGGATAATGGCACCTTTGATTTGGATGTTTTTCTGCATGAAGGCGGCCGGGTTACGCAATGGGTGCAAAACCTCAAAGTGGGTGGACAGGTCGCGATTATTGGACCGGGTGGCGGTGGTGTGCCTGACACGAAAGAAATTCATTTATTTGCAGATGAAACGGCCTATCCTGCTGTTGCCAGAATTTCTGAGACCCTCGACCGAAACGCCACGGGCTCTCTGACGTTGCTGACGGACAGGAACCATGTGGGTGACTACGATTTTAATGTTCCGTCCAGCTTCAGTATAAAATGGGTTACCAGAGACAATAAGGGTAACTTCAATACGCTGACTAACGAGATAATCGATAACATCGGTGACGCTTACTTTTGGTATGCAGGTGAAAAGCAGGATGTCATTGCCACGAAAAAACTAGCCAATGATAAAGGCGTCAAAAAGGAAAACAGATATATCGGATCCTACTGGTCAAAAGAGTGAACAAGCACATCTCGGTTCAATACTGATTTGTATTTGTTTTTCGAAAAGTTGGCGCATACCTGCACGGGAACGAATGCAACTCCGAAAAGAATTGAATGCCCGCGAAAAACAGAGCCGAAAACTGCAGGAATGGTTTAACTGTCTCATCAAGTGAAAACACCAAAGGCTCGCCTTGCTCTCGCACTGAGTTACCTTGACTTGCCATTCACACAGTAAAATTGCGAGTTGCTCGACATTAGGTTCGCACACAGAGCAAGGTCGTTGGTATTTTCATCGCCGCTGATCAAACGGCAAACCCAACCCGGCCAATATCGCAGAATATATGGTTGTTGGCGAACGGTCGTTGCAACGCCATTGTCGTCAAAAGACCATTACCAAACCTGCTGTCCTTGTCAGCCTAGGTCGTGTTTCCTCTTCCGCCACCATCCAGATCACGGTCCTGGTTCCCATCGTCACCGCCGCCACCACCGCCAGCTCTTGCGCCACCTTTGCAGGTGTTAGTCCGAAGGCGAAAACCTTGCTCAATGCGAGATTGGTTGTTGATGAAGGGAAAGAATTGCCCCATATCGCCACCGCCGAAAATACCGTTGCGTGGTTGCGATGGAGAGCTGATCTGGCCGTTTGCGTTGATAACAACAAAATCGCATTTCCTGCGTATCTCCTGACATTGACCGGAATTTGAGCAGAATTCCAAACGACCGCTTACAAGCATGATATAGGTACGGCCCCGAAAATGGTTCAAATCAAAGGCGGTTCCCCTGATGCCGAGGGTTCCGACTGGTGTTTGAATCTCATAGGCGGATGAGTTGCTCGATCCACTGATAAACCGGGCTGCACCGGAAGTGGTCCGAAGTACGAATTTATTGAAAGTCGAGCCGCCCGGATTATACACCAACTCGTCAAGAACAAGGTTGGTTCCTGGCCCAACGACCATTTTCGTTCCATCTGTAAATTCAAAATGACCCAATCCGGTTGCATTTGCGCGAATGCGTTCATTTGCAAAGACAGGCGAAGAGGTAGATATCCTGCGTGCATTGTTGCCGACGACCGTGTCATCTACCGAAACCGCCGTTCCAATCGTGGTTTGAGCCTGCACTGAAGCACCAGAAAGCAAAACGGATAACGCTGAAACAACAGCAATTTTTGCAGTAAAACGCATTTTAATCCCCTGGAATCTAAAAACATCTGCCCCGGATTGAACTTAGGCAATCAATTCAGCAGAAGCTGTGCCAAAACTCACATTCCAAAATGTCACAGTTTAAATGGGGAATCAATGTGATGTATGTGTATGACAATGTTAATTTGCTAGTAGAAATTTAATGGATTCGTGTTGATTTAGGTTGACCAGAACAGTCATGGCGCATATGTATCCCCGCATTCCCCAGAAATCGTTTCTGGCTCGGGAGCCGTTAGCTCAGTTGGTAGAGCAACTGACTTTTAATCAGTAGGTCCAGGGTTCGAATCCCTGACGGCTCACCACTATGCAAAGCGAAGTGCACGGATACTCCCGTAAGTGTGACTTCCATGTTAGCTTTTTTTCAAATAACAAAAACGCATCGTATTTTTTAGGCTGATAAGAAACAAATGGATATTCCAATTTATTATGCTCTGCTCGCAGGTGCGATATCCTTCTTGTCACCCTGCGTATTGCCGTTAGTACCCCCATACTTGTGCTATATGGCAGGGTCCTCAATGGGTCAGCTTACTTCGACTTCCGGTACGGTTGTTGAATCTGGTGTAAGACGGAGGGTACTTTTATCTTCCGCGTTGTTTGTGCTCGGTTTTTCTGTCGTTTTTGTTTCGTTAGGTGCCTCCGCATCCATCGTCGGGACCAAGCTTCGGGAATTTCAGCTGGGCCTTTCGGATGTGTTAGCAGCAAACTTCAGTTTCTTGCCGCAATTCGTTATCTTCAACCCACTCAGCGCTCTAGCGGGAATCGTGATCATCATTATGGGCCTGCATTTCCTTGGCTTGTTCCGGATTGCGCTATTGTACAAAGAAGCACGATTTCAGACATCAGGAACTGGGCCTTCTGGCGCTTTTGTCATGGGGTTGGCATTTGCATTCGGCTGGACACCCTGCATCGGCCCCATCCTGGCTGTAATCCTGAGTGCAGCAGCAACACGCGAAGATGCTACAGCTGGTGCATTTATGCTCGCAGTTTACTCTGCGGGGTTGGGAATACCGTTTTTGTTAGCGGCAATGTTCGTAGATCCATTTATGAATTTCCTCTCCAGATTCAAAAAGCATTTGGGACTAGTGGAAAAAGCAATGGGCGGTATGTTGGTGTTGACAGGCATCGTGTTTATCACTGGACACATGCAGTTGTTTAACACATGGATGATCGAGCTATTCCCGATTCTAGGCCGGATTGGCTGATTTTACCTCTTGAACAATCCACGCGGAAACGTTGCGACGACAATACCGGTCATAATAAGCAATGTCCCGACATAGTGATACAGTTCAAGTCTTTCACCAAGGAAAAACCAGGCAAAGAAAAGGCCCCACGGCGGTAGAAGATACATGAAAACGCCAGCAATAGATGCGCCTAAAACCCTTACCCCAAACTGAAACGAAACGAAGGATAGCAATGAGGAGAGGAAAACAATCGCTGTTATCACTGACCACTGGAATTGTGTTGTGGGAAAACGGTCAAAAACGGTGACCTCATAAAGCGCAAATGGAAAAAGAAGAATACTGCCGCAAATGGCAAACAAAGCGAGCAAAGGCAGATTTGATAGCTGCTCAAATTGTGAGGATTTCAGTAAAACTGAGTAGATCGCCCAGCTGATCGCTGCTGCGACGAAAATCAAATCACCGGTATTGAATTCCAGCGAAAAAAGATTTTCGCTTGAGGCCCGAAGAATAATCGCAAGCGCACCAATGACAGCAAGGAAAATACCAGTAACTTCACGCAGTGATATCGCCCGCCCGCGCCATATCGCTTCGATGGTCAAAATGAGAACGGGAGGCGTGGTATAAATAAGCGTGCCGTTGGTTGCGGAGGTATAGTGCAACGCAAAATAGACAAGTCCACCGCAAACCCAAAATCCCAAGAAGCCCGAAAACAAGCACGTAGTTGGATTTGCCCGAAATACCTGCCACATGCGCCCCAGGTCGCTGTAGCAGAACAAAACCAAAATCAAGGACGCGAGGGACCATCTAAGAAACGCAAGCGTAAACGGCTCCACAGACAAAAGCATTTTGCCGAAGATCACATTCGTGGTGAACAGCGCTGGCGCCACAAAAAGCACCACATAGGCAATAAGATCTGAATTGGGACGATTCAATGAGATTTCATTTCAAGAATTAAGGATGTCCACCTTCGCGGACTGTTCAATTCTAATCGGATTCGCTATGTCGGCAATACAGGATTAGACGAATCAAGGTCGAGGAACTGTAATGGCTAGAACGTGTCTGGCAGTCATACTTGCAGCAGGTGAGGGAACGCGTATGAATTCCACCCTCCCTAAAGTGCTGCATTCGGTAGCCGGTCTACCGATGGTCCTGCACGTCATGCGGGTTTCTCAAAAGGCGAAATGCGATACAATATCGATTGTAACCGGGAAAAGCGCAGAAAAAGTCGACAAGATCGTGAAGGATGAAAATCCATCCGCGATGGTCTTTGAACAAACGCAACGTCTTGGCACCGCACATGCTGTCTTGGCAGCCAGGCAATCCATTGAAGCAGGGTATGATGATATCCTCGTATTGTTTGGGGACACTCCGCTTCTTACGCCGGAGACTCTGATTAAAATGCGCGCTGAACTCGCCTCCGGTGCAGCTGTCATTGTGCTAGGGTTTCACGCAGACGATCCAACGGGATATGGACGTCTACTCCAAAAGGACGGGAAACTGCGGGCTATCCGTGAAGAGCGCGATGCGAGCGATGTGGAGCGCCAAATAAAGTTTTGCAATGGCGGGATTATGGGACTGTCTGGCGAACATGCATTGCAACTTCTGGACAGCATTAAAAACGACAATTCAAAGGGCGAATACTATTTGACTGACATTGTGGAAGTGGCAAACGCAAATGATCTGCCTGTAAAAGCAATCGAAGCCGAAGAAACAGAGGTAATGGGCGTAAACACGCGAGAAGGCCTAGCAGATGTGGAAGCTATTTGGCAGCAAAACACCCGCAGGAGAATGATGGAGGCTGGTGTTAGCCTACAAGCCCCTCAGACAGTGTTTTTTCACGCAGATACCGTGGTCGAGTCTGACGTGAATGTGGAACCAAACGTTGTTTTCGGATCGGGCGTTGTCGTTAGAAAAGGCGCCAAAATTCGGGCTTTCAGCCATTTGGAGGGGGCTACAGTGGGAGCAGGCGCTGAAGTTGGTCCTTTTGCCCGCCTGAGGCCCGGGACTGATTTGGCGGAAAACACAAAAGTGGGTAATTTTGTCGAGGTAAAAAACGCTGTTCTGGCCAGCGGCGCAAAGATCAACCATCTCACATATGTCGGAGATGCCGAGATTGGCGAGCGGGCGAACATTGGAGCAGGAACGATCACCTGTAATTATGACGGAGCCAACAAACATAAGACCATCATCGGTGCTGAGACGTTTATCGGTTCAAACAGTGCTCTGGTCGCACCTGTGACAATTGGGGATGGGGCATATGTTGCCTCCGGAAGTGTGATCGTTGAGGATGTTCCGGCCCAAGATTTGGCGATCGCGCGAGGACGACAGGTGAATAAAGCAGGGCGTGGAAGGCAAATCCGTGAGGAAAACATCCGGATCAAGAAAGAACGAACAAAGAAATAGTCTCCAGCAGTTACTCGACTGAGCACATTGGATGAATTCTGGCATCGAACTTGCATGGAAATGTATTGAAACCTGAATTGAGTTTCATGTTGAACAGAAAAACGCTAATCAGCCAAAGTATCAAGGGATTTAGGGGTCTGAAAAATGTGCGGTATCGTAGGAATCGTAGGCAATGAGGCAGTCGCGCCACTCTTAGTTGATGCGCTTAAAAGACTCGAATACCGGGGATATGATTCTGCGGGCGTGGCGACTCAAGAAGAGTTTGGGCTTGATCGCAGGCGTGCCGAAGGAAAGCTCGTAAACCTGGCCGAGAGAATTGAAACGTCTCCGCTCGCTGGTACAACCGGAATAGGACACACCCGCTGGGCAACGCATGGGGTCCCTAACGAAGTCAATGCACATCCTCATTTTTCCGAAAATGTGGCCCTCGTACACAATGGAATTATTGAAAATTTCCGAGAGCTTCGCGATGAACTGGAAGCTGATGGATATACCTTCTTGTCGGAGACCGATACGGAAGTTGTGGCACACCTTGTAGCCAGAAACCTTAAAGCTGGACTTGACCCCCGAACCGCAGCCCTTCATGCGTTGAAGCGTCTTGAAGGCGCATTTGCCCTTGCGATTATGTTTAAGGACGAGCCAGATCTGATTGTTGGTGCAAGAAATGGTCCGCCACTTGCGATTGGCCACGGCGAAGACAGCATGTATATCGGGTCGGATGCAATTGCACTCGCACCTTTCACGAATAAAGTGACGTATCTGGAAGATGGGGATTGGTGCGTATTAACTAAGAATAAGGTTGAGATTTTGGATTTGAATGGCAACGCCGTTCAAAGGGCCATGCAGCTTTCTGTCGGATCGAGCCTCTTGGTAGACAAGGGCAATCATCGGCACTTTATGCAAAAAGAAATATTTGAACAGCCGGAGGTGATCGCTCATACGCTCTCTCATTACCTTGATTTTGGGAAGTGTGAGGCACGCTTGCCAGAAAATTTACCGTTTGATTTTGCAGACTTGGATCGCATTGCGATATCTGCTTGCGGAACTGCATACCTCGCGGGACTGGTCGGAAAGTACTGGTTTGAGCGATACGCCAGACTACCCGTCGATATTGATATAGCCTCGGAGTTTCGATATCGCGAAATGCCTATGGCTAACAATGGCTTGTCATTGTTTATTTCCCAATCTGGAGAGACGGCCGATACGCTTGCTTCTTTGAGATACTGCCGCGAACAGGGTCAGCATATTGGCGCTGTCGTCAACGTACGCGAGTCGACCATTGCGCGGGAATCAGACGTCGTTTTTCCAACATTGGCAGGACCAGAAATTGGTGTAGCATCAACAAAAGCATTTACATGCCAATTATCAACGCTCGCTGCTTTAAGTATATTAGCAGGAAAACGTCGTAATACACTGACAATTAAAGAAGAAAACCAATTAGTGAGAGATATTACCGAGGCGCCACGGTTTATCAATCAGGTTTTGAAAAATGAAACAGAAATAGAAAAGGTGGCACAAGATCTCCAGAAGGTGCGTCATGTGCTATATCTCGGACGAGATACGAGCTACCCGTTGGCAATGGAAGGTGCGCTCAAACTCAAAGAGATCTCATACATTCACGCAGAGGGCTACGCTGCCGGCGAGCTAAAACATGGCCCCATTGCGCTGATTGATGAAGACATGCCTGTAGTTGTAATTGCACCGCATGACAATATTTTCGATAAGACAGTGTCCAATATGCAGGAAGTGGCTGCACGGGGGGGGCGTATTATCCTGTTTACAGATGAGAAAGGCGCAAATGCTGCATCCATCAACGCGGAACATACAATTGTCATGCCGGAAGTACCCGATATTCTAACACCACTTGTCTATGCGCTTCCTATCCAGCTACTCGCCTATCACACAGCAGTTTTGATGGGAACAGATGTAGACCAACCCAGAAACCTCGCTAAATCCGTTACGGTCGAATAATTAACTTGCCATTGGTCTTGAATGATGGCTGTTAAGACCCACATTTCTACCGGTATACGGAATAAGGTTTGATGGAACACAACGAAGGCAAACCCAAGAGGATTGGTGGGTTTACGCGTTTACGCAACTACTTTCTTACTGGTTTTATAATCTGCGCTCCACTCGCGATAACCGCATACCTTGTATGGGGATTTATTCAGTGGGTTGATAGCTGGGTAAAGCCTTACATTCCGGACATATATAATCCTGATAATTATCTACCATTCACCATTCCCGGTTTTGGCCTGATCGTTGCATTTTTTATGATTACGATGATCGGGTTTCTAACCGCGAATTATGTCGGCAAGTCGATTGTATCGTACGGCGAACATGTTTTGGGTCGCATGCCGCTGGTACGCAATCTCTATTCTGGCCTTAAACAGATTTTTCAGACAGTTTTCTCACAACAAGAGACCTCTTTTGAGAAAATCGGGATAATCGAGTATCCGCGTAAAGGCCTATTTGCCATCGTATTCATCGCCACCGATACGCGGGGCGAGGTCGGAACACGCCTGGTGGACATGGGGCATGATACCGTCAGTGTTTTCTTGCCTACAACGCCAAACCCAACATCCGGCTTCCTTCTTTTTGTTCCCAAGGAGGATGTTACCATCTTGGATATGAGCGTGGAGGATGGTGCTAAACTTGTTATTTCGGCAGGGTTGGTCGCGCCGGAATATGAGCCAGTCGTCAAGAAACTGGCTAAAGGCAAAAAGGTTAAGATAGGCGCTTAAGCCAAGACCACTTGCGTTCAAAGCTTAATTGACTAAGCTTGCTTCATGGTTAGTGGGACACCTTCATTCGATGAGATGTACGGGTACGAAAATGAAACCCGATCACCTTATTCCAATTATTGTAATTGGGTGAGAGGTGAAGAAACCAGCAGGTTATCGCAAAAAGCAAAAGAGGCGGAAACCTTTTTTCGTAGAACTGGAATAACGTTTAACGTCTACGGTGATGAAGAAGCAGCAGAACGCCTGATACCATTTGATATTGTACCTAGAATTATTTCGTCACGGGAATGGTCAACATTGGAGCGCGGCATTGAACAACGCGTTCGAGCGATCAATGCATTTCTACATGACATTTATCATCGCCAGGAAATTTTACGGGCAGGGCGGGTGCCTGTAGAATTGATTGCAAGAAACGAGGCGTTTCTGCCTCAGATGGTTGGCGTAAAACCACCCGGAGATATTTACACCCACATCGTTGGCATTGACTTGGTTAGGACAGGCGAAAACGAGTTTTTTGTTCTGGAAGATAATGCCAGAACTCCGTCAGGGGTGTCTTATATGCTAGAGAACCGGGAAACGATGCTTCATATGTTTCCTGAACTCTTTTCGCAGAACAAAGTTCGAAATGTCAGCAACTATCCTGCAAGCCTGCGTCGTTCGTTATCTGCCTGTGCACCAAGGGCATGCGATGGAGACCCTGTAGTTGCCGTTTTAACACCGGGGATCCACAATTCAGCCTATTATGAACACTCTTTTCTGGCAGATCAGATGGGGGCTGAACTGGTAGAAGGGCATGATTTACGGGTCGAAAACGGCAGGATAGCAATGCGAACAACACGCGGTTATACGCCAATCGATGTATTGTACCGTCGTGTAGACGATGACTTTCTTGATCCCTTAAACTTCAAACCGGAATCCCTTTTGGGAGTACCTGGTGTAATGGATGTCTATCGCTCCGGCGGGATAACCCTAGCCAACGCTCCCGGCACAGGCATATCGGACGACAAGGCCATTTATTCCTACATGCCGGATATTGTTGAGTTTTATACAGGTGAAAAAGCGATACTCCAGAACGTACCAACGTGGCGCTGTTCAGAAGCAGATTCGCTTTCTTATGTCTTAGACAACTTATCAGAATTGGTGGTGAAAGAGGTACATGGCTCCGGTGGCTATGGCATGCTGGTGGGCCCCACTGCCAATAAGCGGGAAATTGCGCAATTCACCGAAAAACTCAAATCAAAGCCGGACAACTATATCGCTCAACCCACTTTATCTCTGTCTACGGTTCCAATATTCACACGGAAGGGATTGGCGCCGAGACATGTTGATTTACGCCCTTTTGTGCTTGTCTCGCCTGAACAGGTTTACATTACGCCGGGGGGACTAACCCGTGTCGCGCTCAAAAGCGGTTCCCTGGTAGTTAACTCGAGCCAAGGTGGCGGTACCAAAGATACCTGGGTTTTGGAGGACTAACACCATGTTGGGCAAAACCGCGGGTGGATTGTTTTGGATGTTTCGATATTTGGAGCGCGCCGAGAACACAGCACGTTTGGTTGATGCAGGATTTCGTATCGCTTTAACGCGTCCATCTTCTTCCTCTGACGACTGGAATTCAGTCATTGCAACCGCTGGTGTTCAGGCTGCTTTTTCAAAGAAACATGAAGTGGCTAGCGCAGAGACAGTTGTAGATTTTCTACTTCGTGATCGCACCAATCCATCGAGTGTTATTTCGGTCATAGAAAATGCGCGCAACAATGCTCGTTTGGTCCGCACTGCATTGACACGTGAAGTATGGGAAGCAACCAACGAGTGCTGGATAGTATTGAAAGAGCTGCTTCGCCGACCAGTAAAAGAACGGGAACTTCCTGGTGTTTTGGGAACGATACGCCAACATGCAGCGCTTGTCCGCGCAGCAATGCATGGCACCATGCTCAGGACAGATATTTTTGACTTTGCGCGGATCGGGACATTTCTAGAACGCGCAGACAATACAGCGCGTATTCTCGATGTGAAGTATTATGTTTTGTTGCCTTCGGCCTCTCAAGTGGGATCAAAACTGGATAACGTTCAGTGGGAGATGATTCTCCGCTCGGTTTCAGCTCAACGATCATTCCGGTGGTTGCACCATGGTGACGCAAACCCAAGAGCAATTGCAGATTTTCTAATTCTTGACAGACGAATGCCACGCTCGCTGGCCTTTTGTTTTGCAAAGATCGTCGACAACTTAGGATATCTTGAAGAGGATTATAAAACGAGACACACGTGCCATGAATTGTCTGATGCATTGATGAAGCGGTTGAAAGACAATACGATCGATACTGTTTTCGAAGTCGGACTTCACGAGTTTATTCAGGAGTTTATCAGGAAAAACAACGCTTTGGGCAATCAGATAGAAAAAGACTACCGCTTTAACGGATAGATGATGAAGTTAGATATCACCCATTCCACAACCTACGCCTATGATGAACCTGTAGAATATGCCCTTCAGCAGGTTCGGTTGTCGCCAAAATCCCGGGAAAACCAGCAAGTTGAAGAGTGGCACATCGATATCTCAGGCGGCAAAAAGGAGTTGGAGTTTGAAGATCAGCATAACAATAAAGTCTTGCTGATTAGCCTGCTGCCTGATTGTCAGGAAGTGAACATCGAGGCGCACGGCACTGTTTTGACAAGCGATAGTGCTGGCATTATCGGCAGACACGGAGGCTATGCGGCCTTGTGGTACTTCAAACGAACAACTTCTTTGACAAAACCCGGTCCGCAATTGCGTAAACTTGTCAAAGAGTTGGGGAGTGATTTCCCCGATGACGTGGCAAAACTCCACGCGTTATCGGCAAGTATCAATACCTTAGTTGCGTATCAACTGGGACACACAAATACAAAAAGTACTGTTGAAGAGATTCTCGAAAAAGGCAAAGGCGTTTGTCAGGACCACGCACATGTATTCTTGAGCGCTGTTAAATTATTGGGATATCCGGCCCGATATGTCAGCGGCTATCTCATGCTCAATGATCGCGTTGAACAAGATGCTACCCATGCTTGGGCAGAAGTTTATGTAGACGGTTTGGGTTGGGTTGGTTTTGATATTTCAAATGGGATTTGCCCAGACGAGCGGTATGTTCCAATCGCAACAGGCTTGGACTATCAGGAAACTGCCCCAATTTCTGGCATGCGATTTGGTGATAGTAACGAATCCATGATTGTCACCCTGCAAGTCCAGCAGTAAATTCAGACAACAAATTTGGGGATTCGTTTTATGACATACTGTGTGGGGCTGCGGTTGAACAAGGGCTTGGTGTTCATGTCTGACACCAGAACCAATGCTGGCGTAGACAACATCTCCGTGTTTCGAAAAATGTTCACCTGGTCAAATCCCGGCGAAAGAGTAATCACACTTCTCACAGCAGGTAACCTTGCTACTACTCAGTCTGTGGTGAGCATTTTGGATGAACGCACAAAAGCCCCCGAAGAACGCAGTCCATCTGTACTGGAAGTTCCCTCTTTATTCAGGGTTGCCCAGTTGGTGGGAGAAACACTGCGTGAAGTCGTGCAATCCAATGCATCCAGCGGACAGAAAGCGGATTCAACCTTCAACGCCACCATTATCGTCGGCGGACAGATTAAGGGGGGAGAGCAACAATTGTTTCTGGTCTACCCCGAGGGTAACTTTTTAGAGGCATCAAACGATACGCCTTTCTTTCAGATTGGAGAGACCAAATACGGCAAGCCAATTATCGTGCGAGCCTACGATCCTGACATGTCGTTCAATGATGCTGTTAAACTCCTGATGGTTTCTTTTGATTCAACAATAAAGGCAAATTTATCCGTCGGACTTCCGCTGGATATCCAGGTTCATCGGAAAGGCGATCTGGAGATCACAGAAGAACGTCGCATTGAAAATGACGACGACTATTTCAACACAATTTCATCCGGTTGGGGTGAGGCTTTGAAAGCAGCATTTGATTCCTTGCCGGAATACAAGTTTTAGCCAGCACGTAGCAATCGGACAGCCTGATCCTGGCCGAATAAGTATAGCAAAACGCGCAAAGCTTCGCCTTGTTCGCCCTTCAGATCCGGATTGGAATGCATCACCATTTTGGCGCTGTCTCTGGCCAGTTCGAGGATGGATGAATGGCTTTCCAATTGTGCCAGGTTAAATCCGGGCGTACCGGACTGCCTGGTCCCAAGAATTTCACCTTGCCCGCGCAGACGCAGATCCTCTTCAGCGATTTTGAAACCATCTTCGGTTTCCCGCATAATGTTTAATCGTGCATGGGCCATCTCTGAAAGTGGGCCATAATATAGCAAGATACACGTTGAAGATGCTGTTCCTCGTCCGACACGTCCACGCAGTTGGTGCAGCTGGGCAAGCCCAAATCGCTCGGCATGTTCAATGACGATGATGGTTGCATCGGGCACATCAACGCCCACTTCAACAACGGTCGTTGCAACCAGAATTTTGGTATCTCCGTTCTTAAATTGAGCCATAGCAGCGTTTTTTTCCTCGGTTGTCATCCGACCATGCATGAGGCTGACCATTCCTGGCATTTCATCCTTAAGAACCGCATATCTTTGTTCAGCAGAGATGGCCTCGATGGCTTCGCTCTCTTCGACAAGAGGACAAATCCAGTAAATCTTTTGTTCGCTTTGCGCAGCTTGTATGACCCGATGGATCAACTCCTTGATGCGATCTGATGCCACCGCATTTGTTTGGATAGGCAGCCTGCCCGGAGGTTTTTCATCCAATCTGGAGACATCCATGTCACCATAAGCCGTCAAAACCAAGGTACGCGGTATAGGAGTGGCAGTCATGACAAGAATGTCCGTGGCATGCCCTTTGTCACCCAATGTCAAACGTTGATGAACCCCAAATCTGTGCTGCTCGTCAATGATTGCCAGTCCAAGTTTTGCAAACTCAATTTTCGATTGGAACAAGGCATGCGTTCCAACAACCAAATCAATTTCCCCATCTTGAAGGGCACGAAGTGTTTCACGCCGCTCAGCGGCCTTATCCTTGCCCGTCAAAAGTCGGATGTTAACCCCAAGTTCTTCGCAAAATGGGAGCATACTTGCAAAGTGTTGCCGAGCTAGAATTTCAGTTGGTGCCATGAACGCGGCCTGATCTCCTACCTCAATCACGTCCAGAGCTGAAGCAAGCGCAACAATCGTTTTACCGGACCCTACATCTCCCTGAAGTAGCCGGATCATGCGTTCAGGTTTGGCTAAATCCTGCTGGATCTCTTGGATGGATCTTTTTTGCGCACCTGTCATTTCAAATGGGAGTATTCTCAACAGGTGAGCACCAAGTTTACCGCTCGCTATCCTGGATTTACCGGACGACTTTCGCAACCTTTCCCGTAGCAAAGCCAAAGCAAGTTGCCCGGAAAACAATTCGTCATATGCAAGTCTGCGTCGTGCAGGTGAGACTGGATTAAGGTCAACGTCATCCCTTGGATAATGAACGCGCTCAAGGGCCTCTTTGAAAGTGGGCCAATGCTGCTGCTGAACCAAGCTATGATCAGCCCATTCTGGTAATTTAGAAACCGTACTCAATGATGTACGAATTGACCGTGCCAACACTTTGGCGGAAACGCCCGCGACCAACGGGTAAACCGGTTCCACCAACGGCATTTTTTCAAAATCTTCAAGGGTCACCATATGGTCTGGATGAACCATATTGAGTTTGCCGTTGAAGGATTCTGTGTTGCCACTTACATAACGAACTTCACCAACGGGCATGGTCTTGCTTAGCCAATCGGTATGCCCCCGGAAAAAGACAAGCGTCATCTCGCCGGTCTCATCATGCACCTCAATGCGATAAGGGACACGCTTATTGCCCCGAGGCGGAACCAAGTGCTTGTCAACAACAACTTCAAATGTGGAAATTTTCCCAGGTTCAGCTTCACGAATGGTCGGTCTGTGTCGTCGGTCGATGATCGAGTGGGGGATGTGAAAAAGCAAATCCGATACATACGCCTGCTCGCCAGCCTCAGTGCCGCGAAACAGCCTCGCTAGCGCCTTGGACAATTTCGGTCCAATGCCCTCCAACGATGATACAGGAGCGAAGTAAGGATTTAAAACATCAGGGCGCATGTAAAAATTATAGCAATAAAGCGGTTAGAAATGCTGACAAATAATTCCGGGAACACTATAACCCAGAGCAGCATGGTTTTCATAAAGCAGCAATACTCCTCCGATGAATGACACAGAAAATGATAAGCGTTTGAAGCGACTGAAATACCGGGCAAACCATCGCGGGATCAAAGAAATGGATATCATTTTGGGTAAGTTCGCTGATGAAATGCTCGAAAGCCTTACCCAAAAGGAACTCGATGATTTTGAAGCACTTTTGCTTGAAAATGACCGTGACTTGCTGGTTTGGTTCACAAAAGAAGCAGAATTTCCAATTGTGCAGCTGGAAGAGATTTTTGATTCAGTCAGCAAACACATGAACGCCGACACGCATCATGCTTGAAATAAAGAATCTCGATAGTGCCTTCGAAGTTGGACGCTCGACAGTCCTAACCAATGTAGCCTCTGGCCTTGAGTCTTTGGTACTGTCAGAGATTTGCGGCAAAGCCAATGCAAAGAAGGGCGTTGTGCATGTATGTGCAAATCCTCAACAAGTCGCAGGCATTATGGACAATGTGTCCTTTTTTGCGCCCTGGTTAGACGTCGTTTCATTGCCTGCTTGGGACTGTCTACCCTATGATCGGGTTTCTCCAAGTACGCATGTTATTGCAGATCGTATTGAAGCGCTTTCAAAAATTTGCACAGCAGGCAAAGACGGTAAACCACTCTTAGTCGTAACCACTGCAAACGCATTGTTACAAAAAAACATATCAGCGCAGGTGGTCAAAGGCCAACAGACACGGTTCACGCCAGGCAATCGCGTGGATATGGATTCATTGATAAATCGGCTTGTGGGTGAGGGGTTTGACCGGACCTCCACCGTTCGTGAAAAAGGGGAATTCGCGGTAAGAGGTGGGATCCTTGATTTGTTTGTTCCCGGTGATGAGCAGCCGCTACGATTGGATTTCTTCGGCGATACGTTGGAATCAATCAGGAATTTTGATCCAGTAACACAAAGAACCACGTCGCAAAGACAATCCTTGTTACTGCAACCGATGAGTGAAATTAGCCTAACAGGTGAAATGATTCAGCGGTTCAGAGCAGGCTACCTAGAAATGTTCGGAGCGGCTACGCGCGACGATGCACTTTATAAGGCGGTCAGCGAAAACAGACGGTTTGCCGGTATGGAGCATTGGCTGCCGTTGTTCTACCAAGATTTAGAAACTGTTTTCGAATATGCAAAGGATTTTCAGTTTACCTACGCAATCGATTTGCCGGAAGCCCTCAACGGAAGGGATGAGCAAATTAAGGACCACTATGAAGCCCGGCTCCAATCGATCGATCAAAAAATAGAGGGTGGAACGCCATACAAACCGGTTCCGCCGGATTTGCTCTATCTAGGATATGCAGAAGCCTTAGAGCTTCTAAAAGAGTATGACGCGATTGCAATTTCACCGTTTGACCAACCTGAAACCCGTGAAACGCAAGCAATTGATCTAAAAGGACGTGTTGGTAAAAACTTTGCCGCAGAACGATCCGCAGGGCTTAACGTCTTTGATGCGGTGGCGAACCACGTAAAATCGCTATTAAGCGAAAACAAAAAGGTTTTGTTCGCGGCTTGGACCGAAGGGTCCGGAGATCGAATATCGCAAGTGCTTGAAGAGCATGGGCTTGGCTCAATGAGCAAAGTGGAGAACTTCGGAGAGTTTAAAGCGTCAACCTCTGCCAATCCTCATATTGCCGTTTTGCCTGTGGAATCTGGGTTTGAAACAACGGATGTCGTGGTTCTTGCCGAACAGGATATCCTTGGCGATAGATTGGTCCGTAAATCAGGTCGCAAGCGAAAGGACAAAGACTTTGTCTCAGAAGCTTCAAGCTTGGCAGAGGGGGATATTGTCGTACATGTCGATCATGGCATCGCACGATTTGCTGGCTTAAGAACCATTGAAGCAGCAGGCGCGCCCCATGATTGCCTGGAGTTGCGATATGCAGGTGAGGACAAACTATTCCTTCCGGTTGAAAACATAGAATTGCTCTCCCGTTATGGCAGTTCAGATACGGAAGTTGTGCTGGATAAACTTGGTGGCGTTGCTTGGCAGGCTCGTAAGGCGAAGTTGAAAAAGCGCCTCCTTGAGATGGCTGACCAATTGATAAAAATTGCTGCTGAGCGTGCCTTAAAGTCTTCAGAAAGGATTGTGCCACCCGCAGGATTATACGATGAATTTGCGGCCAGATTTCCTTACGAAGAAACCGAAGATCAACTTCGGGCAATCGAAGCCGTTTTTGAAGACTTAGGATCCGGCAAACCCATGGACCGACTGATATGTGGCGATGTAGGCTTCGGAAAGACAGAAGTCGCATTGCGTGCTGCATTCATCGCTGTGATGGCTGGCACACAGGTCGCCGTCGTCGTGCCAACCACTTTGCTTGCCCGTCAACATTTCAAAACGTTTTCAGAACGTTTCAAAGGCTTGCCGGTCAATATCAGACATGCTTCACGACTGGTTGGCAGTAAAGAGCTCGCCGCTACCAAGGCTGGGTTAACGGATGGGACTGTTGATATAGTGGTTGGAACACATGCGCTTTTAGGCAGTTCGATTCATTTTGACCGGCTCGGGCTTCTGGTGATCGATGAAGAGCAACGGTTTGGCGTGAAACACAAGGAACGCTTAAAAGAACTCAAATCCGATGTTCATGTGCTAACCCTTTCTGCAACACCAATCCCCAGAACGCTTCAATTGGCGTTAACAGGTGTGCGTGAGCTCTCCCTCATCACAACCGCGCCAGTTGATCGGATGGCAGTTCGAACGTTCATTACCCCGTTCGACACGCTAACGGTTCGTGAAGCTTTGTTGCGTGAACGGTATCGGGGTGGGCAAAGCTTTTATGTTTGCCCCAGAGTGAGCGATATTGAGGAGCGCAGGCGGTTTCTTGAAGAACAGGTACCCGAATTGAAGGTAGCCGTTGCCCATGGTCAGATGGCTCCCGGCGAACTCGATGATGTAATGAACGCCTTTTATGACGGACAGTATGATGTGCTGCTATCGACCACTATTGTAGAGTCAGGTTTGGATATTCCCACTGCAAATACTTTGATTGTTCATCGTTCAGATATGTTTGGCCTTGCACAACTTTATCAATTGCGCGGTCGGGTAGGGCGCTCCAAGACAAGAGCCTATGCTATTTTTACGTTGCCCGTGAACAAATCACTAACGCCTACCGCAGAACGAAGGCTTCGCGTCTTGCAATCGCTCAACGCAATAGGGGCGGGTTTTGAACTTGCAAGCCACGATCTTGATATCCGGGGTTCGGGTAATTTGTTAGGGGAAGAGCAATCCGGTCAAATAAGAGAAGTCGGTTATGAACTTTATCAGCAAATGCTTGAGGAAGCCGTTGCAGAATTGCGTGAAGGCGATCATTTTGTAGCAGATGAAAAATGGTCTCCGCAAATTGCGATTGGAACCGCGGTTTTGATTCCAGAATCGTATGTGCCGGATCTTCAGGTCCGCCTTGGACTTTACCGCCGGCTTTCGGGTATACGGGATGCAGAAGAGATTGATGCATTTGGTGCGGAAATGATCGACCGATTTGGACCGATGCCGGAAGAAATGGACTACCTTTTGAAAATTGTTTTCATCAAAGGCCTATGCATGACTGCAAACGTTGAGAAGTTGGACGCCGGACCAAAAGGAGCAGTGATTTCTTTTAGACACAATAATTTCCCCGCGGCTACGCAACTCGTGTCTTGGCTTGGAGAACAAGGAAGTCTCGCGAAGATCAGACCTGATCAAAGCATCTTTCTTTCGCGAGATTGGGGAAGCGCCGAGAAACGTCTTAAAGGGTCCGCGGTAATACTTTCAAAATTAGCGGGATTTGTAAAAGAATTGGACAAGGCTGCTTGAGATGCCCGAGCGCGCCATCATCTTTCTGGCACTGGCGCAAACACTCATATGGGCATCCGCATCCTACATCTTTCCTGCTTTGCTTCTATGGTGGGAAGCAGATCTGGGTTGGACCCGCGGAGAGTTAACAGGGGCAATAACAGTAGCGCTTCTCGTATCCGCAGCATGCTCACCTATTGCTGGCCAATTGATTGATCGAGGTCATGGTGCGGCATTGATGGGAGCATCAACATTCCTTGCTGGAATGTTCGTCGGCTCCCTCTCATTGGTTGAACAGATTTGGCAGTTTTATCTGGTTTGGATTTTCATCGGCATTATGATCAGCGGTTGTTTATATGAACCATGCTTTGCCCTGATAACGAGAGCAAGGGGGTTGAGGGGAAGACCGGACATCGTGGCGATCACACTAGTCGCAGGGTTTGCCAGCACCATTAGCTTCCCTCTGGCAAATGCCTTGGCTGAAGCATATGGATGGCGTAGCGCTGTTCAGGTATTTTGCGTTATCGCCACGCTAATAGCTGCACCGCTCATGTATATCGGGGCGAGGGAGATCGAAGCAACCAAAACAGAACCCACACCTAAAAAACAAAATGCGCCCGTCAGCAGTTTGAACCGCCAATTTTTAACACGACCGGAGTTTTGGTTTCTCGGCCTCGCATTTGCTTGTGGTTCTCTGTTGCAGCAGATTACGATTCATCATCAATTGGCAATTTTTGAAGACAGAAACGTATCGAGGGATGTGGCGATTTTAGCAGCCTCCTTCATCGGACCTATGCAGGTTGCCGGGCGGCTTGCAATGGTAGCCGCAGGCAGTCGTGCTTCAAACCATGTCGTTGCAATTTTGTCTTTTACAGCGATGGGTACTTCTATCCTGATGCTTATGTTTTCAGGAACCGCCGTCGGATTTATTGCCGCATATGCAATCCTGTTTGGTGCCGCACATGGGGTCGTAAGCATCATTCGACCAGGTTTGGCATATGAAATCCTCGGGAAAGAAAACTTTGGATCAAAATCCGGATATCTGGCGTCGCTGTTCTTTATGGGCGGGGCAATAGCACCATTTTCCGGATCGCTAATATGGCAGGCTGGAGGGTATGATACGGTATTGACGTTTCTGATAGGCTTAGCTGTCTTAGGCCTGTTTTTATATGTGTTAGCGAATATGGCTTCGAAAAAGTAGCGGGCTAAATCACACATCTCTCTGCGACAAGGCATGACGCATCGCTTCTACCAGCTGTTCAGGGGGTTGTGCGCCCATAACGGCAAACTTGTTGTCGACAATAAAGCAGGGGACACCCTGCACACCCATTTGTCGCGCGTGGTCGATTTCAGCATTTACACGATCTTTGTCATTGTCAGTTTTAAGCAGCGAGGAAACAATGGAACCATCCATACCCGCATGCTCAGCTGCTTCAATGAGAACTTCATCCAACCCGATATGGCCACCCTCAAGAAAGAAAATTTCAAAGAGACGCTCAACAAGCTTGTTTTGAATTTCTGGACTCTGACCACCCGCCCACAAAATAACGCGGTGCGCGTCCAACGTATTGGGTGAGACTTTCATTGCGTCAAAATTGAAATCAATTCCAAGTGCTTTTCCCGCTTCTTTGATGCGACCGTAGACTTGTTTAGCCCCGTCTTCGCCGCCGAACTTGTTATTCAAGTATTCGGAGCGGCTCATGCCTTCCTTAGGTAGGGAAGCATCCAATTGGTAAGGCCGCCATCTGATTTCAAAGTCCACTTCACCCAGTTGCTTGGTGGCGGCATCGAGGTTTGTTTTGCCGATGTAACACCATGGGCACATTACATCAGAAATCACATCAATTTCGAGTTTCTGTTTATCGGTCATTGAGTTTGTGTATCCTGTTTTTGCACACGACCATCCCACCAGGTTTCAAAGCGATATCCATACAGCGCCGTCTCGCTCGGGCGATTGATATAGTTCCAGCGCGCAACCCATTGTTTATTTATATGAAATAGTGGAACAACATAATCACCTGAAATCAAAAGCCTGTCATAAGCACGAACCGCGGTAACAAAGTCCTCACGCGTTCGGGCTTGCAGCAGATGGGTAATCATTTCATCGATTGCCGGATCGTTGGCCCCTGCGAAATTAAACGTGCCCGGAACGTTAGCGGAGCGACTGTCCCACCGCCATATTTGCTCGATACCAGGAGATAGGGATGCAGTGTAGGTCTGTATGACCATGTCGTAGTCGTAATTTTGGACGCGACGTTGATATTGTGCCTCATCAACCAATCGAATTGTCACCCCGATGCCAAGCTTCGCCAGACTGCGCTTGTAAGCGACAGCTAGTTTTTGCTGTCTAAAGGAGCGAACTAGGATTTCAAAGGCAAACGGTTGACCCAATTGATCAAGCAGTTGTGATCCACGACGCTTAAAACCTGCCTGTTTCAACAAGTTAAAGGCCGTCCGCATTACACTCCTGTCTCGCCCACTACCATCTGTTGCAGGTGGGGCGTACGTCCCGTCTAATACAGAAGGTTTTATCCGATCAACATAAGGGCGCAATAACACCAATTCGTCCGGGCTTGCGGGTATGCCAAAAGATGACAAGTTTGAGCCGTGCCAAAAACTCACAGTTCTCTTGTAGGCATTAAAAAACAGATTACGATTGGTCCATTCAAAATCAAAAAGCGTGTTTAGCGCTGTCCGCACATCGCGGTTTTGGAACTTCTCACGGCGCGTGTTGAAAACAAAGCCAAGCATTTTTGCCGGTGTGCCCGTTTCAAACTCATCTTTTATGATGCGACCGTCCTGAACGGCTGGAAATGAGAAGTTACGCAGCCAGGCAGATGGGTCATTTTCTGGAAACACATCGATCAAACCCTTTCTGAATGCCTCAAAAAGAGTATTGCTGTCGCGGAAGTATTCGATCTTTACCTCATCAAAATTCGAAAACCCGATACGAGATGGAAGGTCTTTTGCCCAATAGTCTGGATTGCGCCGATAAACAATGGACTTGCCAGGATTTACTTTGTCCATGATATACGGACCGCTCCCGATCATTGGAGCCAGGGTAGATTGATCAAACGTATCCGGGTCAATGGCATGTTTGGGCAAGACGGGACTGAGCGCAATAATCATGGGAAATTCCCGGTCTGCCTCGTCATTAAAGGTAAATCTAACAGTTCGCGGACCTGTTTTTTCTATCCGTTCAATCTTTTTTGTTCTGGAACTATAAGGCGGACGACCTTTTTCCGTGAGCAACTCATACGTGAACAAGACATCTTCAACAGTAACGGGCGTACCATCAGACCATGCCGCTTTAGGATTGAGCGTAAATTCTATCCATCGGCGGTCTTCAGGCCATTCTGCCTTTTCTGCCAGCAAACCGTACATCGTAAAAGGTTCATCGCGAGAACGGAACATCAAGCTTTCAAACACCAGCTTTCCAAACTGATGATCCCAGCTTCCTCGAGCATTGGTCCGCATGCTTTTGAGAATAAAGGGGTTGACGGAATCAAACGTCCCCTTCACCCCATAGACGATTTTACCACCCTTCGGTGCATTTGGATTGACATAGGGGAAGTGTTTGAAATCCGCCGGCAATTGCGGACTTCCATGCATTGCAATGGCATGCACAGGCTCGGATTTCGCGCTTGCAGAAACCACAAACGGGAAAAATGTACATATCAAAAGCAAAATGTAGCGAATCTTCATTTTACCAAGTTACCACAAATCATAACATTTACAGATTGAAGGCTGGAAATCCGCTAGGTTTCAAGCTATTTGACCTTCAGAAAAATGTGAATCGTATGTCCAAATTTCGGCCAAGTTTTGTTGTCGATGGACACAAACAAGGAAATCGAACCATGAGGGGATACCTATGAAGAGAATTTTGATGGCAAGTGCAGTAGCCGCTGTAACTGGCTTCAGTTCACTCTCCACTCTGGCTGTTGGAACGGCCGATGCTCAAGGATTAAGATCCAACGGCTGGTACAAAGCTTGCTCAGACCAGGGCAACAACAAAATTTGCAATGTTCAGTACCAGGCTGTCGCCTCCACCGGACAAGTTGTAACTTCTATTAATCTTGCGGAAATCAGCGGTGAAGTGTCACGGAGAATTTTCCAAATCACGGTTCCAACTGGTAGACTGATCCCCCCGGGCATTGAATTGCAGGTTGATGGAAAAAAGGCGAACTCCGTACCTTATTCCTTCTGTACGCCCAGAATTTGCGCAGCTGAAGTAGCATTGAATGACCAATTGGTTGCTGTTTTAAAAGCCGGAGGCGAGATGCTGGTCACATCGACCAACTTTCAGAATAAAAAGAACCCGATCCCGATCACCCTAAAGGGTTTCACCGCGGCCTATGACGGTCCTCCAATCACTCAAGAGGAATTGGGGGATAGACAACAAAAACTGGCAAAAGAGCTCAAGAAAAAAGCTGAAGATGCAAGAAAGAAACTGGAAGACGCTCAAAAGCAAGCTACACAAGGTGAAGCAGCAAGCGAATAATTCCCTGATCATGCTAGAATTAACCCCGTCCAAGTGGCGGGGTTTTTTTGTTTTGAGAGATTAGTGGCGATAAAACTCTCGCGTGGAGTATGAACCGTCTTCATTCTTTACGAAAATCTCTTCGATTTCCGGATGACGAAGCGGTTCGCCGGATGAATCCGCCAGAAGATTTTGTTCAGATACATAAGCGACGTACTCTGTTTCATCGTTTTCCGCAAAGAGATGATAAAAAGGCTGGTTTTTCGCAGGTCTGATTTCCTCTGGAATAGACTCATACCATTCTTCGGTATTATCGAATTCAGCATCTACATCAAAGATGACGCCACGAAACGGATAAACCCGATGCTTCACGACTTGTCCGATTGTGTATTTAGCAGATTTGATCATGACACCCTACAATACCCGAAAACTCTTTCCCAAATGATAAATCAGCAAGCATAAATTTCAATAAGATATTAGTCGAGTAAACCAGTTAACCGTTGAAAATTGGCGACATTCCCATTTTCATCGCCTGTTTTCTTAACGGTTGAAAGGTATTGAGTGCAAAAATGCCAGCACTGCGAATCATCTGAACCGGCAAAAATGAATAAATGAGACTCCGGTTGAGCAAATCCACGCCAATGGTTCTTGTTTTGACATCAGCCAATCTGGCTTGGTGGTACTTTCGCCCTCTGTTTTCGGTATCTGTGAAACGCGATAAAACCCTAGCAAGTTCCGCTACATCTCGAATCCCTAGATTGAAACCCTGCGCGCCGATTGGTGGAAAAACATGTGCTGCTTCGCCAATGAGCGCATGATTTCCATCGCCAAAACGTTTTGCAGTCAAACCCGAAATAGGAAAAAGCTGAACCTGATTGACCACAGAAACTTTCCCAAGATAGGAATCCATCTTCTCTTCTAGGACCAAGTTAAGATCAGCGGCATTCATTTCCTTTATTGCGTCGGCTTTTTCTGGCTTTTCCAACCAAACAAGGCCGGCTTTGTTCCGACTGTGAGGTACGATCGTGAAGGGACCACTCTCGGTATGAAATTCTGTGCTTGTAAAATGGCTGGAATATTGATGTTCAAAGTCCAGAACAATCGCTTTTTGCGGGTAGGACCATTCTGATTGGCCAAAACCAAAAGACTTGCGAACAACAGAGTTTCTTCCATCTGCACCGACGATAAATCCCGCTTGAACATCTGTAAGGTCGTCGTTTTCTTCACGGAGTTGTGCAGTTATTTTTCCCTCAACAGGTTCAACTGCCTCAAGTTCAGCAGAAATAAACTCGACCAAATCTGCTTTTTTCAACTGAGAAGTAATTGATGCTGCGAGGTCGCGGTTCAGGACATTATAACCAAATGCTTCGATACCAATTTCGCTTGCGTTAAAATCAGCCTGTTGAAAACGGAAAAGCCTGTCCGTTGCATCTACCAATCGCATGGTTTTAAGAGGATAGGCCAAATCCGATACTCCCTCCCAAACACCAAGCTTTGCCAGATAGTCGATAGAATCGCTTAAAAGAGCCGTCGTGCGGTTATCCGACGATGGACTGCCTTTGACGCAAATCCCAACGTGACTTCCAGCATTTGACAGAGCAAGTGCTGCCGTTAAGCCCGCCAGGCCGCCTCCAGAGATTAAAATATCAAACGATTTATGTTTCTGCATTGTCAGGACACCCGAGTGACGTCTCCATAAAGAAATAATGGAGAAGAAACCACATCAAAGATGACACTTCATCGCATGAATGCTAGTGACTTTCCTGAGCTGATCCAATTGGAATCTTGTATGTTTGGTATCTCACGTAATGCACTTTGGGCCTTTGGCGTTCATATTTTAACTGCTTCTGGTGCATTTCTCGCATTTTTATCAATTGTTGCAGCAGCGGAACATGATTTTCCGGCTGCTTTCTTTTGGTTGGGTCTTGCCCTTGTTGTCGACGGTATTGATGGACCTTTAGCACGCAAACTTGAAGTTAAAAAATGGTGGCCCCACTGGTCTGGCGATACACTCGACAATGTCATTGATTATACAACCTATGTAATGATCCCTGCGTTCATTCTCTATCAAAGCGGCCTTCTCGACCACATGGACGCCTTGGGGCGAAAAGAAGAGCTCATCAGCAAGTTTTATTCTTTCACTGCGGCTGCAGCGATCGTTATCACCAGCGCGATTTACTATGCAGACACGCGTATGAAAACAGAGGATTATGGCTTCAAGGGATTTCCAGTGTGCTGGAACATGGTGGTGTTTGCTCTCTTTATCGTTTCGCCTTCTCCGAATTTCTCAATGGGATTTATCTTGCTCACCGCTATTTTAACATTCGTGCCGGTAACCTTCATTCATCCAGCACGTGTAAAAATATTACGACCGGTAAACTTGGCAGCCTTTGTTCTGTGGGGAGTGAGCGGTCTCATAGCCGTATTCTTTAACCTCGATAACCCGATTTTCCTCGATGCTATTTTCATTGTCTGCAGCCTTTACCTCTTTTGCATTGGATTTATTTTGCAGTTGATGGGGAAACTTAAATAGCCATATGGATTTTCGCATGAATTCAGTCATATTCTGTCCGCATGAAAATTCCTGAGGCTGAGGATCAAGTGGCGCAAACCAGCGCTATTCTATCCGTTCGGAACTTAACGAAAAAATTTGGCGAGTTTTATGCAAACAAAAGCATAAGCTTCGACCTTCATGCGGGCGAAGTTCACGCACTCTTGGGCGAAAATGGCGCGGGTAAATCTACACTCGTGAAGATGCTTTACGGATCTCTACAGCCCACTTCCGGTGTGATTTTAAAAGATGGATCCCCGATATCAATCACATCGCCGTTTCACGCAAGGAAGCAAGGTATCGGGATGGTGTTTCAGCACTTCTCATTGTTTGAGGCGCTGAGCGTTGCGGAAAACATAGCGTTGTCGATGCCCGCGGGGCAATCAATACGCGAAGTATCTCAAAATGCTGGAGTTCTGGGAGAGCGCTACGGCCTTCCTCTTAATCCAAATGCCTTGATCGGAGACCTCTCCGTCGGTGAACGGCAGAGGGTGGAAATCATTCGGTGCCTGTTACAAGATCCCAAAATCATCATACTTGACGAACCAACATCCGTGCTTACGCCGCAAGAAGCCGAAAACTTGTTCAAAACCCTCGAAACCTTTCGAAACGAAGGTCGCTCGATCCTGTTTATTTCTCATCGGTTAGAGGAAGTGAAGCAGCATTGTGATACCGCGACCATCCTCAGGTTCGGGGAAATCGTCACCACCTGTGACCCCAAAAAAGAAACCGCAGCATCAATTGCTAAACTGATGGTAGGCGCGGACGTATCCGCAGTTTCAAAAGCCTCAAAAGACAGAAATAAAAATAAAGACGTACTGAAGTTGAATAACTTGAATCTTGAAAGCACGTCGCCATTCTCTGTTCCGCTGAAACACCTTAATCTGTCGGTGAAACAAGGGGAGGTACTGGGAATTGCTGGCGTAGCAGGGAACGGCCAAACTGAACTATTTGAAGTCATCAGTGGGGAAAAACTGGCAAAAGAAAACGATAAAGTCGAAATTCTTGGAAAGCCAGTTGGGACAAAATCCATTACCGATCGCCGTCTATCCGGTGCAGCCTTCGTACCAGAGGAACGGGTGGGCCACGGCGCCATCTCATCTTTCAGGTTATCTCAGAACATGCTGTTGGCACGACATGCTTCAGACCGCGTTGCCTTTCAATGGGGGAAGTCTTTGGGTTTGATTTGGTCTGAGATGGTAGAAAAAGCCACCAAACGCGTCGTCGCGACAATGGATGTACGCAAGAGCGGTGAAGACCCGATCGCAGCATCGCTTTCTGGAGGAAACCTGCAAAAATTTATTGTAGGGAGAGAATTGGACCGTCAGCCGACTTTGTTGGTTGTAAATCAACCGAGCTGGGGCGTTGATGCTGGCGCAGCTTCGGGAATTCGACAAGCCATCATTGACCTTGCCAATTCAGGGTCGGGTGTTTTGGTGATCTCGCAAGACCTTGATGAGATTTTTGAGATTTCTGATCGGGTAGCCGTTATGTTTGATGGAACGCTTTCTGACGCGGTGAATACCAAAGAAATCAGTCGGGAAGAAATTGGGTTGCTGATGGCCGGTGTGAAGCCCCAGCATCACAAGACGGACGGTGAACATGCTGCCTGATTTTACCATTCAGCTTGAGAGAAGACCAAACGTCTCAAAACTGTATTCGATTTTTTCACCTTTGATCGCCTTGGCGATCACCTTAGTGGTTGGTGCAGTCTTGTTCACAATGCTTGGGCACAATCCCTTTAAGGCTTTATATATCTATTTTGTTGAGCCCTTGACCGAAATTTGGTCCTTGCATGAACTGGCTATCAAAGCCATTCCGCTCATTCTCATCGCAACGGGACTGAGCCTATGTTTCAGGTCTGGCAACTGGAACATTGGCGCAGAGGGGCAATTTATTATGGGTGGGATTGCCGGATCGGTATTTCCGGTATTGTTCCCACAGTTTACGGGATTTGCTGTTCTTCCCGCAATGCTCGTATTTGGAATGCTTGGCGGCATGTTTTGGGCGTCAATTCCCGCAGTTTTGAAGAACCGGTATGGTGCCAATGAAATCCTGACCAGCTTGATGTTGGTATACATCGCGGAACTCTTTTTAGATTGGATTGTGCGCGGCCCCTGGCGAAATCCGGAAGGGTTTAACTTCCCGGAGACCAGAGGGTTCTCGGATTGGCAAATTCTTCCCGAAATACTTGACGGTGGTCGGACGCATTACGGCGCACTTTTTGCGTTGATTGGCGTGCTTTTAATGTGGGTTTTGATTTCAAAGACCATGAAGGGATTTGAAGTTGAAGTGATCGGACAAACATCAAAAGCGGGCAGGTTCGCCGGATTTAACCCAAAAAGAACAACCCTGTTCGTGTTCCTGGTCTCGGGCGCCTTTGCCGGCTTAGCGGGCATTTCAGAGGTTTCGGGCGCCATTCAGCAGCTGCGGCCTTCAATCTCGCCAGGATACGGATTCACTGCGATCATCGTTGCTTTTCTGGGCCGTCTGAACCCTCTAGGCATACTCCTGGCAGGATTGATATTGGCATTGTCATATTTAGGAGGAGAGGCTGCTCAGGTTTCTCTCAATATTTCGGACAAGATCGCAAGTGTTTTCCAAGGGTTGCTTCTTTTCTTCGTCTTGGCTTGTGACACGCTTATACACAATAAAATAAAGATTGCCCGGTCACTTCCTCAGACAAGTGCTGAGCACGGCACTGGAGGGGTGTGATGGGGTTTGCAGAAGCAGTCATACTCACAATT
This sequence comes from Pseudomonadota bacterium, assembly GCA_039191645.1. Classification (GTDB taxonomy): domain Bacteria; phylum Pseudomonadota; class Alphaproteobacteria; order Rhizobiales; family Rhizobiaceae; genus JAALLB01. The sequence goes on from JBCCXO010000023.1 coordinate 40,361, forward strand.
ATAGGCGCTGCAACACCTTTGCTCATTGCCTCTTTAGGCGAACTGGTTACCGAGCGGGCAGGGGTGCTCAACCTGGGCGTTGAGGGCATGATGATTATGGGCGCAATATCAGGATTTGCTTTTGCTTACATGAGCGGAAACCCATATGTGGGTGTTTTGGGCGCCATCATAACCGGTAGTTTGTTTTCGCTACTGTTTGCATTCCTTGTTATCACGATGGTGAGCAATCAGGTTGCAACAGGACTTTCGCTGACGATTTTAGGGCTTGGCATTTCCGGTTTATGGGGTGAAGCGTTTGTCGGAATTCCGGGCGTTAAACTACAACCGATCATCATACCAATCCTTTCCGAAATTCCATTTGTCGGCCGGATCTTATTTTCACAGGATATTATATTTTACACATCGATCGTCTTGCTGATTGGAATCAACTGGTTCTTGTTCAAAACCCGGGCTGGTTTAACGTTGAGAGCAGTGGGTGATAACCACAATTCTGCTCATGCCCTAGGAGTTTCAGTTGTGCGCACTCGTTACTTGGCAACGATGTTTGGCGGGGCGTGTTCTGGACTTGCCGGTGCGTTTATGTCTCTGGTTTACACAACCCAATGGATCGAAAATATGACAGCGGGCCGCGGCTGGATTGCACTGGCTTTGGTTGTCTTTGCGTCGTGGCGTCCCAATAGGTTGTTGATAGGTGCATATTTGTTTGGCGCTGTCGGTATTGCGCAATTGCACATTCAAGCACTAGGCTTCAAAATACCATCTCAATTTTTGTCAGCCTTGCCTTATCTTGCGACTATCTTAGTTCTTGTCATTATATCGCAAAACCGGAGGCTGACGATGATCAATACACCGGCATCGCTTGGCAAGGGTTTTGTGCCGGACAGATAGTATGCGTGATTGGGGAAAGACAGAGGGAAAGTCTATGAAAAAAATTATAACTGCAATGATGGGGCTCGCTTTGGGCTCTTTTATCATGGGAGGATCTGCACAGGCCGCAGAGACGAAAGCTTGTTTTGTTTACGTTGGACCGATTGGTGATTTTGGTTGGTCTTATCAGCATGACCAGGGACGCTTAGCCGTAGAAAGCGAGCTTGGTGCCGCTACTGCATACCAAGAGAGTGTCGAAGAGGGAGCGGACGCGGAGCGCGCGATTGAACGGTTTGCCAGATCAGGCTGCAACATTATCTTCACAACATCCTTTGGTTACATGGATCCAACCAATAAGGTCGCCAAAAAGTTTGCAGATGTAAAATTTGAACATGCAACGGGATACAAGCGCGAAAGTGGCAATGTTTCGACTTACTCCTCGAAATTCTATCAGGGCAGGTATATCCAAGGTCAAATCGCCGCAAGAATGTCGACAACCGGCGTTGCAGGTTACATCGCTTCATTCCCTATCCCAGAAGTGGTTCGAGGGATCAACGCATTCATTTTAGGTGCACAATCCGTAAATCCGGATTTTAAATTAAAAGTCGTTTGGGTGAACACTTGGTTTGACCCAGGTAAAGAAGCTGATGCCGCCAAAACTCTGATTGACCAAGGCGTGGACATTATCACCCAGCACACCGACTCAACAGCAGCGGTTCAGGTTGCAGAAGAGCGAGGCATCAAAGCCTTCGGGCAAGCATCTGATATGATAAAGTTTGCACCAAATGCACAGTTGACGGCAATCATTGATGACTGGGCGCCATATTATGTCGAGCGCGTAAAAGCGATCATGGACGGAAATTGGGAAAGCCAAGATGTCTGGCATGGTATGGATCACGGGAGTGTTGTAATGGCGCCTTATACAAACATGCCGGAAGATGTCGCAAAAATGGCCGCTGAAACCGAAGCCAAGATTAAATCGAATGAATTTGAACCCTTTACCGGCCCAATCAAGAAGCAAGACGGTTCAGACTGGCTAAAAGAGGGCGAAAAAGCCGATATTGGGACTTTGCTTGGCATGAATTTTTATGTTCAAGGCGTGGATGATCAGTTGCCAAACTAAGAAAACAGAATTTTTGTACAGGGAAGGGGGCATTCGCCCCCCTTTTTTGTTTTATCTCTTGAAAATCGTTTTCGAATGTCGCATAGCCTTCAGGCTAACCACGGTAACCTGGGAGAGGTGGCAGAGTGGTTGAATGCACCGGTCTTGAAAACCGGCGTGCGTGCAAGCGTACCGTGGGTTCGAATCCCACCCTCTCCGCCACTGGTGCAATCTAACATGTTGAATAACTGACGTTATCCTATGTTATCAGTCGTCCAGGTATACCCTCAGATGCACAAAGACCATCAATTTTCATCCTGATCTGCGTGTTTCTACTAAGCTGTCGCGCGCCATTGTCACTAAATAACGAATTCGCGAAAATGCATTTCTATGCGAATGCCGCATAAAAAGAGTTCCGAAGAAAATGATCAATTTGATACGATCAACGGCCGCTTAGAACCTGAAATAAACATGTAAAATCAGACCGACAAACCTTCAATCAGGTTGGTAAGTGCCTCAGAGGCCTTGTTGAATCTTCGTGCGTTATTGTCACCGTTGGCAATCCATAGCGCTGCATCAATCATTGCACCGTTGATAAGGACCGCATAGGCCATCGTATCGCCTGATTTCCAAACATTAGTCGTCTGTAGGACATTGATCGCTTCCCGGAGAGGTTCAATACTGCCCTCCTGGTCGATTTGCCGTAGCCGCTGTCCAAGAACAGCAGGTCCATCTTTGAACATGATCTGCTGCACGTCTGGCTCAATAGCGATTTCCAAATATGTAACACAAGTCTTGATGAATCCTGCAAGGCTATCATCGTCTCCTGAGACAGTGAGAAGCCGCTCTCCAATCTCACGATCCATTTGTCGAACGACTGCTTCGAACAGGCCTTCTTTACCGCCAAAGTTATGGTAGAGCGCGCCACGTGTAACGCCGGCTTCTGCGCACAACCCATCCATAGATGTGCTTACGTAGCCACGTTCAACAAAACGTCTTCTCGCCGTAGCAATCAGTCGCGCGGATGTCTCCACCTTTTTCTGCTCGCGCAACTTCATGCATATCTCCACTTGACATACGTTATGTATGTAATTAATTCACATACAAGCCGTATGTTAATGGAAGGGCCATAGACATGCAACGCTTATCGCAGCGAATGGGAACAAAACGATGATGCCGGATTCTTAGCCATCATGGACTATGGGGCTTCGCATCAACTGTTGCAGAAATCCTGTTGGGAAGCGCTGATTAAGCCATCTCAAAGTGACATGTGCGCATCCTTCGATCACAAATCCCGGGGATGACAAAGTATCAAGAAACCCTCGCCAAAAAGGAACGAAACCATGGCACCAACACCCAATGACACGATGATTGTCATGTACAACCTCGCGCCCGAACAAGACCAGGCTGAGTTCGAGAAGTGGCTGCATGATATTGATCTTCCTGGATATGAGAAGGTCTCAACCATGAGCGAACCCGTTTACTACCGCGCAGAAGAGACGCTCGAAGGAGAAACACCACCCTTCAAATACGTAGTCGCTATCAAGTCTAAGCTGGGCAAAGAAGTCGATGAGGAGATGCGTGGACCGGAATGGGAAGACTTTGTTGCCGACTTTGAAAACCGCACCCGTGATGCTGTCTATGTGAGTGCGACCCGCATTATCGGCTAACGTAAACGGTGCGCATAGTGCGACCTGTATTGGATGGCTTCGTCCACATAGCGGATGCTAGGGGCAGGCACTACGCGAATAAGGCGTATCTTGTTTTCTAATTCTCTGCGTTTAGGTTAAACTGGTGATCTGACATCTGAGAACAAGGATGAAAAGATTTGGCACTGAAGGCGCGTTTCATACTGATCTCAATTTCTTTGCTTTGTGCAATGTTTGCCCTTTGCATCCCCACTACAAAGGCAGCGGAAATCAGGATTGCCGGGTTTTCTTTTAGTGATGAATTAGGTGGGTTTCGCCTGCTTGGCGTTTCCGGCAATGGTACACGCAGCAATCCCTTCGTGATTGAAGAAGAGATATTGGAAGTGGGACCGGCAACCCTTCTGATTAGGCGTATCTTTTCCCAAGAAGACCACAAAGGATGGCACCCCAATGCGAGACGTCTGCGAATTTACATTACCAAGTCAGTCGCGAATAAAACTGGAAAGGTGTGGTCCGGCTTCCACTTGGAACTGCGCCAAATCCTTAACTTACCCAGTACATTAGAAGATGGCCTGTCATTTGATCAGATTGGGCAGCTAAGTGATGATGTTTCATCAAACCGCTTCACCAAGAAGCAACGAATTTTCGAACCATCAGACCGGATCAAGTTTTATATGGGTCATGTGGATCCAAAAGAGAGTTTTTCACTTTCTGTACCGATCACTGATACAACACCAAACACAGCATTTTATCTCATTCAGCATCCAGAATTTCTACTTGCATGGCACGCCAATGCATTTGATTTCGAGTAAAGCCATGTTTGGGTCAAACGTGTTCGCTGTTGGTAAAAACCAGGAAAAGCTTGCCATGGGGCTATTCCCGTTATGCCGGTCAGGTTGCTCCAGTCTTCTGTGATTGGTTCCGTTGTACCATGTAACGACAGCCGCAATTGGGAAACATAGGTATACAAAAGACCCCAAACCCGCAGCCTCAGTAAACCGGTGATGTTTTTAAGTATCGTTGCAAACAATCAGACTGACCCTTTTTTTCCAAGACAGGCGTGAATCCATTTTGAAAGTCACACAGCACATTAATTTAAATGGATTCATGGGTTAAATGCCCGTCCTGAGGTAATTTTGAGCATCTTGCCGTAGGGTTACACGCAAACAAGGTTGACCAATCGGCAACTCTGAAAATAATGTTGTGTGAAACAGGGTGAAAAGTTGGCGGCAACGGAATCAGCAAATTCAGAGAGTTCGGGTTGGTTCTCCAGCGTTTGGGAACCGGTGCAAAACTACTTTTTTCAATTGAATGATTTGATTGACCAATACCCCTTGTTGGGCAATCTCATTACGTGGGAAGCGATTGCAGCAATCGCTTTTGTAGTCTCTGCTTTGGTGTATCTGTATCATTGGATTTCGGCTTGGATCAAAATATCAACGATACGCAAAGCTGCGGGTGATAAAATTGTTATCTTGATAGCGCGCTTCCACAATGACAAACGCAGTACATTTCAAAAATTGATTCAAGGTCATATTCGCGACCATCTCAACCAACATGGGAACATAGCAGTGCAGAGCTATTTGCTCCCACAGAAATTATCTTCCGTTGGCGAAGGGCGTCCCCATCAAAGAGCTAAACACAAAGCGCAAGCATGGCTGAAGAAAGTCAATGGCGATATCCTGATTTGGGGGGACGATTTACGCGAAGGGCAGGGGTCGGTTGGAAGGGTCTTTTTTCTCGGTCGGAATCGCGAGCAGGAAACGTTTACAACACAAACTCTGGATGTGATTTCGCAAAAAGAAGCGTTCCTCGATGCCTTCTTAGATGTAATAGACCACGAGCTGACGGCTGTAAGAGATTTAGCTTACCGTGAACCCCACAAAGTAAAAATGTATTTGCTGAAGAACATATGCGATAAATATGAAGCATTAGCTGAATCATCATCAAAAGCGATTCCGGATGAATGGCGAGAAGCGAGAGCCAAAGATGCGCAACGAATGCGAAATGCCATCGTAAGCCGCTTGGAAGAACAAAAAGAACGCACTGACTTCAGGCTCAAGAACGAACAATTTCTCCGGAAACTCGACTTGGAGAATCCAAATGAGGCTCTCCTTTGGGCAGACACGGCATGTGCAATAGCGAGAGCAGAGCGGCGCGATAACTTTTACAACCTAGAGCACGAAGCATTACATTTTGCCGTCAACAGACTGAGAAGAGCCTGCTCAATATATGAAAAGGCTGGCACTGTTGGCAGCCAAGCAGACAGTCTGTTCGAAATCGCTGAATGCCTTTACTTATGCATGCAGGTTGGAGACAAAAAAAGCATTCAAACCCAAGAGTTTGACAGACAATTAGCAGAAGCAGTGAGTGAATTTGTTTCACTCACGAAAACGGCAGAAAAAGTCTATAATTTTGAAACTATAGGTAGCCCTAGCAAACAAGACGTTCAGTTTTTTGCCCTTCTCTCAATGCAGAGCAAACAATTGGAACTACTCAGTGACCATGGCGTTAACATCCTCGATCCTTCAAGCTTTTATGAGTGGATGAGCAGAGGCTTTAAGTTTCTCGACCCCGAAGCGCTATATCTTGCTACTGCTGAAACTTCTCAAAAAATCATGGACCATGGTTTGAAAAAAAGTCACCCAGTGCCAATCTTGAAGTCACAGGAATTCTTTGGTCAATTGTTTAATGGCCATATCAGCGGCAATCTTATTCACCTCGCAAATTTGAAACGTTTTTCGATGCTTCACAAATGCGAAGATGGATTGGTGAGACTACAACATATCGAGGCGGAAAGGATAAACCACCGTTTACTGGAAGTTGCAAAAGAATCTTTAAAATCAGCAGATGTAATCAAGCCCGACATGGGCGACTTTTTCTATCTTCAGTGTGTTCAGGCGTTCCCAAGTCTGTCCGATTTTGTTCTTGAACACGCAGAAAAAACATCCAGATCTCCAGAAGTGGGTAAAGACCTCCTAGACCGTGTAGAAGAAGCGATTTTAAGGTATTCTGGAAAATTTCCTACTCGGACAGATCATCTGCAAAGTGAGTTTGTGGTAGGGTTAAACAACATGGCTAATTTGTGCGACGATTTTGATGCGGCGCAACGGGCTTTTGATCTTGCAAAAATCAGGTTGGGCAACAAAGAAAACGCTACCAATTGTCATGAACTTCAAATTTTTGCCTATGCTGCAAGTCATCGTGCACGTCTTACTGATCCAATGAACCGTGAGCTACGAAACGATCGAGCACAGGAAGCCTGGTTTTACGTCGAGAATGCAGAAAAAGTCTGTGGCAAAGATGACATTAAGTATAAACCTCATGCTCTCAGAGTTTCTAAGCTCAGTTTGAAGGAGTGGTTTCCCAATCTGTTTTCCGACAAAGAAGTTGAGCCAATTGAGGGAGACAAAACCATTGAATATGAGTATAAGCCACCTGAAAACACTCAGGAAATTGAGATTACTTTTGACCACCAAAACCTGAGTGGAAAGGGACCTGTTGCCTCCAGTGACTAGCGTGGAGCAGCCGCATCCAATCCCTGGTTGGTTTCCAAGAGCCATCAACGGTCTTGCCACTCATTGAGTTTGGAAAGTCAATGCCAAGGATAAGAGGTTGCCAGAGTTGCTTCTTAACAAAACTCTATGGATACAAGATGCATATTATGCGGCTCGCAATGGTTCTTTTTAGGACTAGGTCAGTCTGCAAGCCCGTCCGTAAATGCTTGACGTTTATTGTGTTCTTCAGTGGTTTTCCCGTAAAGATTTCGCACGCGTTCTTTGCTACCGATCATGCCCGGCGCGTCTGCAAAGGACATAATCAAAACGAGACGGTCAGTTTTGCCAGTATTTTTAGTCACCTGATGCAGCGCAAATCGTCCAAGAAAAAACTGCAGATCGCCCGCGTTGAGCTCGAGCTGACGAACCCGTTCACGGTCACCGTTTAAAACCCGGCTTACATCATCGTAACATTCATCTTCTGCGGTTCTCAGATTGGGAACATACTCAAAAACGCCACCAGAACTCGCAGGCCTCAGCAGCATCGTGATTGTAAATTCATTGGTATCGAAGTGCCAGTTAAACTCCTGCCCGGGTTTACCAACATTTACAATCATGTTCGAGATTGGGTCTTCGTAGATGTGTAGCTCATCTTTTCCCAGACAGTCTGCAAGAAATGTCTTTAAAGGTTCCCAATAGTAAAGCTGGCGTGCAGTGGTTTCTTCGCCAAAAAGATCCGCCGTAACGAAACCATTGGTTCGCGGCATCAATATATTGAGTGGATGATCCATTGGCAGGCTCTTATCACCGTTGTTGAGATAAACATTGTTGTTTTTCAGCGGCGAATAATAAGCTTCCGATTTACGCGCAACGGCTTCGTCAGTGAGAATTCTGAGACCTTCATCACTAAAAAAGTTCCGAATGACGGCACAGCCATCCTTTGCCAGATCTTCGCGAACTTGGGTAACAACAGCGCGTCGCTTTGGATCTTCTAACAAGTCGATGGGATATCGCGCATAATTTATGATGTCACGTTGGCTTGCTAATGTGCGCATAGTTGATCCATCACAGTGTCCAATTGGTTTTGCTATCCGCTCATTATTGTGTGCATGAATTTGAGAAATCAACCGCAAATTCTCATCTACAAAACACTCAAAGTAAGGAAATTGGTGTCAGAATCCGCACCACCTCTGTGCTTTCAAGAGGCATGATAAAACACGATCAGCTTTATTCGCAGGTCGATTGCAATCGCATATCACATGAGGAAGCATATCAAGGTTCATTGCATGAAAGTAATCAACCCCTCATTGAAATCTTAATTTATTTATTCGACTAAAATTTTTGAGCCTGAAAATGATAAACAGGAAAATCGGCAAGAAGCAAAAATAATAAGGCAAAGTCTATTGTATAATATTACGGATCAGAAAACATAAAAAATTTCAGCAAATACAATTTTAAAATATGATTGATTAATACATGAAAAGATCGAGATTTTTTCAGTTCACCATATTGTGAGATTTGGGATTATGGCTTACTATGCGGGATCAGTCGAAAGAGTACTGGGGGCGCATTGCTATTAAGAGTTTGGAGCGACCTTGGAACATATTTCGAAAAATGTTCTTATTTCCCTTACGGGTACTCCAGCAATAAGGCTGGGTGGTGTTAGGCAACGTCTTTCTTTATCGAAACAAACTCAGATACTTCTATTCATGTTGTCTGCTTATGCTAACCGCGGCGTAAGGCGTGAACGTATTGCAGAACATTTATGGCCTGACACAGCTGACCAGCGTGCGAATTCAGCACTCAATACAGCAGTGTGGCGGGTTAAGCGTGCTATTGCGTGTTATGATGGACTTGAAATTCAAACTTTCGACGGCCTCATAAAACTAAACATAAGCGCGCCTTCCGCCATCGATTCACATCAGTTGGAAGAAGCTGTCATGGCCGACGAAGGACAGATCTCAACAAATTCGAATATAGGCAACTCAGAAGCTAAGATAACTAAAGCGCTTGAGGTATGCAGAGGACCCTTTATGGAAGGTTTTTCGTCTGACTGGATTTTGCCTTTACGCGAACGATATCATGAGATCTGGGTACAGGCCTTGCGTCGTTTAATGGGATTTGCCTCCAGCCGCGCAGACTACACAAAAGCACTGATTTGGGGCCGTGAAATCCTCAACGCCGATCCGTTTCGGGAAAACATCCAGCAAGATGTCATGAGACTTTATGCACTCAATGGACAACGGGCAAAAGCAATTCTTCAATACAAGGGATTACGGGAATTGCTGCGCAGAGAACTTGGCATTGAACCACTTCCGGAAACCGTTGCATTGGCAAATAGATTATGCGGCGTAAAGCCTTTCGATAACCATACGTTCCAGGTTCGCACAGAACCCATTGGCCCCGCTCTCAGAACAACCCCCTGAGCTTTAACCTAATTCTATTTCAAATCGCTTGATGAAGACGATTTCCTTGTTTGCGTTCAGCAGACATTTTGTGATCCAACTGTGACCGGACAAAGAGTCAGCCAAAAGTCGGGTGTGCCTTTGGTGTGCAACACAGGTGATTTTTTTGAAAATGATACCTCCTAGGGTGAGACCGTGTTCGAATTGAACATGATCTGATCAACGGGTGAACTGTGACGCAAAATCACGAAACGCATTCACAACCGGAATCGCGGTCTTTTGTTCTACGTGTACAAGCACCGCGGGGTTGGCACGATAAGATGCGACGAGTCCGACTGGAAGATGTCGCCCGGGATGAATCGATTCATTTCAATTCCTTAGCAGATGCATTTCTAGCTATCAGTCGAACCCTTACTGAGCTGGAAGCATCTTCTGTTCCACCTGCCAAACCGCATTAGAGAGGTCTTTCATGATTAATCCGACATATCCCGGTGTTTATGTGCGCGAAGAAAGTTCGGGAGCGCGCGCGGTGGCGGGAGTAGCCACCTCAGTAACTGCTTTTGTAGGCATGACTGAGAGAGGACCTCTCGATACACCCAAACAGATTTTCAACCTTCCAGACTATGAACGAAATTTTGGTTCTGGTTCTGCCGGAGGTGAAATGCTGCCTCAGGTAAAACTCTTTTTCGACAATGGGGGTGGTGAAGCTTTTGTAACCCGGATTGCGAATGGCGCCCAGCAAGCAACAATCACCGTAAGAGATGAATCAGGCACCGACACACTGGAGTTTGTTGCAAAGGAACATGGCGTTTCGGGAAATCGCGTCCGTGCAGAAATCTCCTACGACTCCATCTCGCCTGAAAGCCGTTTCAATTTAAGGCTTTATCGCCGCATAGTATCGACCACTGGATCGGTTTCTGAAGAAAACGCAGAGGTATTCACGAATCTCTCGATGAACCCCGACGATCCATCTTATATAAAAAGCGTCGTGGACGTCCAATCTGAGTTGGTTACGGTAGAAAACCTCGCAGCTGCGCCTGCTGCAGGCGCCGAGAGTGTCCTTTATACAGGCTTAATTTACCCCAATACCGCCAACGATGCTCGCGATGATATGTATGCCCGTTTGGGTCTTGAAGGCGCGGTTACAACCGCCACCTTTGATTTTCAGATACGCATTGATCAAAGCCAGCCGGTAGGCGTCTCCGTGACACTAAATGACACCATGGCAATGACCCCTCTGGCAACAGCGATTGAAACGGCAATAAACACAGCTCTATCAGCAGATGGGAGCGCTGCCACGATTAACTTCGATTGGGACAACAATCCCGGCCAGTCTCGTCGCCACATGATCGTTCGTTGTGCAGATCATTCCTTTGAGTTCATACCAGGCACCATAAACGATTTGACTGCTCCTTTGATGCTGACAGAGAGCCAAGGAGCCATATATCTGGATCGTTTTGGCCCCACAAGACCAGCGCC